>NZ_FXBL01000004.1:3600000-4200000 GCF_900177325.1 Mesorhizobium australicum
ATCACCCGGAAATCGCCGACGCGATACTTCCAATATTGACCAAGCGGCCCATGCAAAGCTTCTCCAATTTCTCGCGGATCCTCCCGAGCGGCAATCCGGTCATTGATGAAACGGGCTACTCGATTTCGATCAGCGGAGCCGAGACGCTCAAGATCCTTTTCCGCACGCCGCTCAAAGCGCACCTGCCAAGGCATTGCTAAGCCTCGTCAGGTTTGCCCAGGTCGATATCGAGCCGCTGCACTACCTCATCAAAGCTGACGAACTGCGGGTTTTCCTGCATCCGCTGCTCAGCGAGATACAGATCCTCCAAGTCGTCAAGATGTTCGAGAATCGCCTCGCGCGCATAGTAGCTCTTCGTCCGGCCCGTCTTACGGGCCAGATCGTCGAGCCGGTCTTCAATCTCTTTGGGCAATCGCAGCGCGAGCATGACATCCAGCCTTTGCTATACATGTATAGCAAAGGCTGGATGTGTGCAATTCCGCAGGTTGTCTACCGCGTCAGCCGCTTGTGTGCCATGCGGTGCGGTACCAGAGCCTCGGGGCCGAGGCGGCGGGCCTTGTCCTTTTCGTATTCCTCGAAATTGCCCTCGAACCACTCGACATGGGCGTCGCCCTCGAAGGCGAGCATGTGGGTAGCCATGCGGTCGAGGAACATACGATCGTGCGAGATGATGACGGCGCAGCCGGCATAGGCTTCAAGCGCATCTTCCAGCGCGCCGAGCGTCTCGGTGTCGAGGTCGTTGGTCGGTTCGTCGAGCAGCAGCACGTTGCCGCCGTTCTTCAGCATCTTGGCCAGGTGGACGCGGTTGCGCTGGCCGCCGGAGAGGTTGCCGACCTTCTGCTGCTGGTCGCCGCCGCGGAAGTTGAACGATGAGCAGTAGGCGCGGGAGTTCACCTCGTGCTTGCCGAGCTTGATCACCTCGGCGCCGCCGGAAATCTCCTCCCAGACGGTCTTGTTCGGGTCGAGTGCGTCGCGGCTCTGGTCGACATAGCCAAGCCGCACCGTCTCGCCGAGACGGATCGTGCCGGCGGTCGGCTGCTCCTGGCCGGTGATCATGCGGAACAGCGTCGTCTTGCCGGCGCCGTTGGGGCCGATGACGCCGACGATGCCGCCGGGAGGCAGGCGGAACGACAGGTCCTCGATGAGCACCTCGTCGGTATAGGCCTTGCTGAGATTCTCGACCTCGATGACGACGTTGCCGAGACGCTCGCTCGACGGAATGACGATCTGCGTGTCGGTCGGCTTGCGGTTCTGTGCCTGCTCGAGCAGTTCCTCATAGGCCTTGATGCGCGCCTTCGACTTGGTCTGGCGCGCCTTGGGCGAGGATGCGATCCACTCGCGCTCGCGCCAGATCGACTTCTGGCGGGCGTCGTCCTCACGGCCTTCCTGGATCAGGCGCTTGGCCTTGGCGTCGAGATACTTGGTGTAGTTGCCCTCGTAGGGAATGCCGCGGCCGCGGTCGAGCTCGAGGATCCAGCCGGTGACGTTGTCGAGGAAGTAGCGATCGTGGGTGATGATCAGCACCGAGCCCGGATAGTCACGCAGGTGCTTTTCCAGCCAGCCGGTCGTCTCCGCGTCGAGATGGTTGGTCGGCTCGTCGAGCAGCAGCAGGTCCGGCTGTTCGAGAAGCAGGCGGCACAAGGCAACGCGGCGACGCTCGCCGCCCGAGAGGTTGTTGACGTCGGCGTCCGGCGGCGGGCACTGCAACGCGTCCATCGCCATCTCGACCTGTTGCTCGAGGTCCCACAGGTTCAAGCGGTCCATCTCGTCCTGCAGGCGGGCACCCTCGTCCGCCGTCTCGTCCGAGTAGTTCATCATCAGCTCGTTGTAGCGCTCGATGATCGCCGTCTTCTTGGCGACGCCGTCCATGACGTTCTCGCGCACGGTCTTGGCAGGGTCGAGTTGCGGCTCCTGCGCCAGGTAACCGACGGTGGCGCCTTCCGCCAGCCAGGCCTCGCCCTGGTACTCCTTGTCGAGGCCCGCCATGATGCGCAGGATCGTCGACTTGCCCGAGCCGTTCGGGCCCAGGATGCCGATCTTGGCGTCCGGGTAGAAGGACAGATGGACGTTATCGAGCACCTTCTTGGCGCCGTAGGCCTTGGAGAGGCCCGACATGTGATAGATGAACTGGCGTGCCACGCGCGCGATCCCTGATCAACGAGTGTTGGAAGTTGCGCGCTATGTAGGCGAACGGGCCGCAAAGGGCAATGTGGCGCAGACACTTCCCTGTGCTGGCGCTGGCGCGGTTGCGCCTCACCCGGGAAAACCTTAACTGCACCAGACTTGATTTCGCGACTCGGGAGGTGACGCGACCAGGAGAACCGGACATGACCAGCGCGCTCGACGACCCCATTCGGCCGTCCTCCCTCCCCCTCGAAAGCGCGCCTGCGGTCAATCCGGGCCTGGTCATGCTGGCGCTCGCCATGGGCGGCTTCGCCATTGGCACGACCGAATTCGCGGCCATGAGCCTGCTTCCCTACTTCTCCGCTGGCCTCGGCGTCGACGAGCCGACTGCCGCGCATGCCATCAGCGCCTATGCGCTCGGTGTCGTCGTCGGCGCGCCGATCATCGCGGTCCTGTCCGCGCGGGTTCCGCGGCGCACCCTGCTGATGGTGCTGATGGCGGTGTTCGGCGTCGCCAACTGCCTCAGCGCCATGTCGCCTTCCTACAACTGGCTGCTGGCGTTCCGCTTCATGAGCGGCCTGCCGCACGGCGCCTATTTCGGCGTGGCCGCCCTCGTCGCCGCCTCGCTCGTGCCGCAGAACAGGCGCGCATCGGCGGTCGCGAAAGTGATGCTCGGCCTCACCGTCGCGACCATCATCGGCGTGCCGGTGGCGACCTGGCTCGGCCAGACCTTCGGATGGCGCTGGGGCTTTGCCGTCACGGGCCTGCTCGCACTGATGACCTTCGTCATGGTCGCGGCCTTCGCGCCGAAGGACCGGCCCGATGCCGATGCGAGTCCGCTGCGCGAGCTCGGCGCCTTCGCCAACCGACAGGTGCTTTTGACGCTCGCCACCGCGGTCGTCGGCTTCGGCGGACTGTTCGCCGTCTATTCCTACACGGCCTCGACCCTGCTGGAGGTGACGAAGGTCGAGCCCTGGGTGGTACCGATCGTGATCGGCCTGTTCGGCGTCGGCATGACGCTCGGCACCATCTTCGCAGCCTGGGCGGCGGACAAGGCGCTGCGCGCCACGGCCACCGGCATCATCATCGCCAGCGCGCTGACGCTGTTCGCCTTCCCGTTCTCGGTCGGCAATGTCTGGACGATCTCGCTGGTGGTCTTCCTCATTGGCTGTGCGTCGAGCCTTGGTGTCGTGATCCAGACCTATCTCATGGACGTCGCCAAGGACGCCCAGACGCTCGCGGCCGCCGCCAACCACAGCGCCTTCAACGCCGCCAACGCGCTCGGGCCGTGGCTGGCGGGCCTGGCGATCTCCGCCGGCTATGGCTTCCCATCGTCTGGTTTCGTCGGCTGCGGCCTGGCCATCCTCGGCCTCATCATGTGGCTCGTGACGTTGGCTGACGCGCGGCGGTCCCGCTCGGGCTGATTCCTTCGGCTGTCAGCCGCCCGCATCCTCGACCAGCTTGGCGCGGATGTCGGCCTTCAGCACCTTGCCGACCTTGGAGCGCGGCAGGTCGGGCCAGACCTCGACCTGCTTGGGCGTCTTGACGCTGCCGATCCGGCGCTTGACGAAATCGGTGACCTCGGCGACGTCGATCGCCTTGCCGGCGCGTGCCTGCAGCACGGCGACGATCCGCTCGCCCCACTTCTCGTCGGGCAGGCCGATCACCGCGCAGTCCTGCACCGCCTCATGCGCCTGCAACGCCTGCTCGACCTCGACCGAGTAGACGTTGAAGCCGCCGGTGATGATCATGTCCTTGGCGCGGTCGACGATATAGAGGAAGTTGTCCTCGTCCAGGTAGCCGATGTCGCCGGTGTGGTGCCAGCCATGCGCCGACGCTTCCGCGGTCGCCTCCGGGTTCTTGTAGTAGCCCGCCATGACGAGCGATCCCCTCACGACGATCTCGCCGCGCTCGCCCTGCGGCACCAGCTCGCCGTCGGAGTTCATGATGCCGACGCTGACCAGCGGGGCGACCCGGCCGGCCGACGACAGGCGCGCGGTCGCGACCGAACCGTCCGGCGCGTAATGGTCGGCCGGCCGCATCATCGAGATCATCATCGGCGCCTCGGTCTGGCCGAAGAGCTGCGCCATCGGCCTGATGCGCCTCAGCGCCTCTTCCAGCCGCACGGCGGAGATCGGCGCGGCGCCATACCAGAAGCATTGCAGCGAACTGAGGTCCGCCGCGTCCAGCCTTGCATGGTCGAGCAGCATGTAGATCACGGTCGGCGGCAGGAATGTATGCGTGACCCGGTGATGTTCGATCAGCCGCAGGAACTCGCCGATGTCGGGGTGGTGCATGATGACGATGCGACCTCCGAGCGCCATGATCGGAAAGCACAGCACGCCGGCGGCATGGGTCAGCGGCGCAAGCGCGAGATAGGTCGGCCGCCCCTCGAACGGATACCCCATCAAGGTCAGCGCGGTCATCGTCTCGATGTTGCGCCCGGTCAGCATCACGCCCTTCGGCTTGCCCGTCGTGCCGCCGGTTCCCGGGATCATGGCGAGATCGTCCGGCGGCGCGCGCTCGAAGACGCGACCGTCGATGCCGTCCAGCCACGCGTCGAAGGACTGCGCGAAAGGCAGTTCGCTGTCGAGGCAGACCAGCACCCTGAGCTTGGGCAGGTTAGGCCGGATGCGCTCGACCATCCCGGCGAAGCTGGAGTTGAACAGCAACAGGCCGCAATCGAAATTGTCGAGGATGAACTGGTTCTCGGCCGCCTCGTTGCGCGGATTGATCGGGCACCAGACGGCGCCCGCGCGCGAGATGCCGAAGACGCAGGAGAAGGCGACCGGGTCATTGCCGGACAGGATCGCGACCTTGTCGCCGGGCGCGATGCCGGAACGAGAGAGGCCAGCCGCGATCCTGTAGCTCAGCGTCTGCACGTCGGCATAGCTGAGATCCACATCGTCCATCGTCAGGCATGGACGGCCGGCGCCAAGGGAAGCGCCCTTGTCAAGGTAATCGACCAGTCGCATCGCATTGCTCCCGTGAGGTGGCCGGGCGGCGGCAAGCCGCCGCCCGCTCGAGTCAGGTATGGACCGTCAGGATCGGGTTCATCACCAGGCCGAAGCTGCGCAACTGCCCGAGCAGTTCGCGATGACCGAAGGCCTGACAGGCCGAGGCGAAGCCGACACGCTTCGGCGGCTGCTGCAGCAGCGAGAAGGCGGCATAGGCCTGCAGCATGCCGGTCTGCTTGTAGTTGCAGTTGCCGTGGATGACGCAGTGCGCCCGCCCGAGCGGCCCCGAGGCGTAGACGGAATCGATCGAGGTGTTGATGCGCGGGTTCTCGCGCGGCGGCATCGTCGCCTGCAGGCTCGCGGCGATGTCGCCGAGCGCCTTCTCCTGCTGGTCGGGCGGCAGCGGCTTGATCTGTTCCTTGACCATCTGCGTGGTCTGGACGACGCCCTCCATCACCGGCCTCGCGAGCACACCGCCCATGACGCGGCAGTTGGAGACGCGCGGATCGTTCTTGAACCAGACCGGATGTGCTGTGCCGCCCCACGGCACCGCGATAGCGGTCTCGTGCTGGCCCGGCACCGCGACGTCGGCACGGGCGGTCACGTCCCATTCGACGAACTTGTTCTGCTCCAGATAATACCAGTTCGCCTTGAGGATGGTGAAGATCGTCTGGGTCGAGGCGTAGGTCGGGAAACCCTTCCAGAACACCAGGATGTCGAGCGTGTCGAGGCCGGGGGTCTCCAGGCAGATATTCGCCGCGATCTCTCCCGTCGTGTACATCTGGGCATTGTTGGGCGCGAGAAGCAGGCCCTTCCTGGCGAACGCGTCGCCCCAGGTCTTCTGGCAATGCAGCACCCAGTCCTGCTCGCCGGTGGTATCGGTGTAGTGGCAGCCCGCCGCGAGCGCGGCCTCGACCACTTCCGAACCGTATTTAATGAAAGGGCCGACCATGTTGGACACGACCCGGCTGCCCTTGAACAGCTTGGTCAGCGCCTCGACGGTATGCTCCACCTCGACCACTTCGTAGTCGGCGGTCTCGATGCCTGGGATCTTGTCGACCACGGCCTGGACCTTGGCCTTGTCGCGCCCGGCGGCGATGAAGGGGATGTTGTATTCCCTGAGATATTCGCAAACCAGGCGTCCGGTGTAGCCGGAGACGCCGTAGACCACGACGGGTCGCTTGTCGCTCATCTGAAATCCTCCCTGTTTTCTTGGATGATTGCCGTCACATGCCCATGCCGCCGTCGACCGGCAGACCGGCGCCGGTAACAAAGCGCGAGGCGTCGGAGCACAGGAACGCCGCTGCATCCGCGATGTCCGAGACCTCGGCCAGCCGCGCTAGCGGTGTCTGCTCGACCACCAGCGCCACGGCGGCGTTGATGTCGGCGGCAAGGCCGACCGAAACCATGTCGGCGGCGAGCTTCATGCCCATCTCGGTCGGCGCGAGGCCCGGATAGAGGCAGTTCACGCGCACCCCATAGCCGAGCTTGCCCGCCTCCATGGCCGCGACGCGGGTCATTCGGTCTACGGCCGACTTGGTGCCCGAGTAACCGACGATGGCCGGGAAGGCGATCGTCGCGGCGACCGAGGCGATGTTGAGGACCGAGCCGCCCTTGCCCGCCGCACCGCCCGGCCGCATCGCGCGGAAGGCATGCTTCATGCCGAGCGCCACGCCGACGATGTTGACGTCGCACATGCGCCGCAAGTCCTCCGGCTTCACGTCGATCACCAGCGAGGTGATCTCGATGCCGGCATTGTTGACCAGGATGTCGAAGCCGCCCAGTTCGGACACGGTCGCGGCGACCGCCTTTTCCCACTGCGCCTCGTCGGTGACGTCGAGTTGCGCGAAGCCGCTCTTCACGCCCGACTTTGCCAGCGTCGAAGCCGTCTCTCGCCCGACGTCGGCGAGAATGTCGCCGATCATCACAGACGCACCCAGGGCCGCGAGTGCCTGCGCGATCGCCGCGCCGATGCCCCTCGCCCCACCCGTCACCAGGGCCGTCCGGCCCGCCAAGCTCTTCTCAACCATGTCTTCCTCCCTGTTTCGCTCGACGCCGGACAAGGCTCCGCCCTCCGGGCCAAAATGGTCCGGTGGCGCCAAGCGCGCGAAACACTGTCCAGGTTCGGCATTCCTCCCTGCGCCCGCCCCGACCGTCGGTGCGAGTGCGATACTTTTGACAGATGGCCAAGAATATCATGACAAGCGTCAAACAAAATCTTGACACTTGTCAAGCGACAAATCTTGACGATTGTCCAGGAAATTGCTTTCGGCTGTATGGGATGGCATTGTGCGGTGCCGACCGGCATCCGGCCGGATCGGAAGGCGGAACGAGGCGACATGGCGCTGCAGGAAATCGAAGCGAGACAAACGGCCACCGGTAAGGCGGGCACCGGACGGGTGGACCGCCTGCGCGTGGACAAGTTCGCCGCGCGCCGCGTGGAACTTGCCGAGGCCGCGCTGGAGGCGCTCGGAGAGCTTGGCTACGCCCGAACCAGCCTGCGCGAGATCGCCCAGAAGTCGGAGTTCACGCATGGCGTGCTGCACTACTATTTCACCGACAAGGTCGACCTGATCTGCTGCTGCGTGCGGCACTACAAGGCGAAGTGCGTCACGCGCTACGACCAGGTGACCGCGACGGCGCCGACCCGCGAAGCGCTGCTGGAGGGGTTCCTCGCCAAGCTCGGCGAGACCATGAGCACCGAGGCGCCGATGCATCGCCTCTGGTACGACCTGCGCTCACAGGCGCTGTTCGAGGACGTCTTCCGCGACGACGTCATCGCCATCGACAAGAGCCTCGAGGACATGATCTGGCGGATCGCCTCGCGTTACGCGGAGCTCGGCGGGAAGTCGCCCTCCATGCCCCGCGGGCCGCTCTACGCGGTGTTCGACGGGCTGTTCCAGAAGCACCTGCTGCGCCACCTGGCGGGCGAAGCGGATGCCATCCCGCAGATGCTCGACGACGTCCGGCGCCTGTTGCCTCTGATCGCCTGAGGATCTGCGGCCGGGACGGATCTACCCCTAGCTTCGGCGCCCTGCCCTTCTCAACGGGAAGTGTCGTCGCCGAACTCGTGGAGGATCCACTGGAAATCCTCTTCGACCTCGGAGAACACGTCGACCAGCAGCGGATCGAAGTGACGGCCTCTTTCGTCCAGGATGATCCGCACGGCGCGCTTGTGCGGGAATGCGGCCTTGTAGACGCGGGGCGAGACCAGCGCGTCGTAGACGTCCGCGATCGCCATCAGCCGTCCCGACAGCGGGATCTCCTCCCCTGCGAGACCGCACGGATAGCCGCTTCCGTCCCATTTCTCGTGATGGGTGTACGCAATATCCTGCGCGATGCGGAAGAAGCGCGTGCCGGCGCCAAAATGGGTTTCGGCCTTGGCTATCGCATCGCGGCCGATCGCGGCATGCGTGCGCATGATTGCGGTCTCCCGTGCCGTGAGCGGTCCCGCCTTGCGCAGGATGCGGTCCGGGACTCCCACCTTGCCGATGTCGTGCAGCGGCGCCGCTTTGACGATGAGCTCAATGGTCCGATCGTCGAGCTGCCCGGCATAGACGCCGCGCGCCCGCGCCGCCTCGGCCATCACCCGGACATAGTGTTGCGTGCGGTAGACGTGGTTGCCCGTCTCGACGTCGCGCGTCTCTGCCAGCGAGCCCAGCGCCAGGATAATTGCCTCCTGCGCCTTCACCGCCTCATCGCGCGCGGCTGCAAGCGACTCCAGCAGCGCCACATTGGTCATCGCGACGGCTGCGCTGTTTGCGATCCGCTGCGCGATTCGCACCTCATGATCCTGCGGCCGCCGCCGCTGGGCCCAGTAGATCCCCATCGCCGCGACGGGATCTTCCTTGCGCACCGGCACCATGACCAGGCTGCGCACGAAGGTCGGCCGGTAGGCGGCATGGGGAATGCGCGGATCGGCGTAAATGTCTTCGATGATCGCGGCCTCGCGGTGGAGCATCGCCCAACCCGAGATGCAGGTATTCATCGGAAAGCGCTGGCCTTTCCAGAGCGGGGCGATGGCGTCTTCCTCGGCATAGTGGCACATGCCATGGTCACGCAGCACGAAGGTCACGCCGTCGGCGCCGATCAGCGGCCTGACACCAGTGCGCACGACCGCCATGATCTCGTCGATGCCGCGCGCCATCGAAAGCTGGAGCATCAAGTCCTCCAGGCTGCCGGTCTCGTCATAAATCTGCGCGCGTTCAGCCAGACCGCTCATGTCACCCCACCCTGCGACGGCAATTCTAGGCTGAAAGTACTAATGGAATGCAATCAGCACCGTCGCAAATGCAATCAAAGCTGGCTGCGCGGCGCCCGCGCCGCAACCGTCACCGGCGGCCATTCTCAAGAGCGTGCATTCCGGCGGGGCGCCCTTTCGAAACATGCGCTTAACGGTTGCGCCACTATAACGGGATTCGGAAGGCGGCGACGGGTTCGCCGCACAATCGGGTTGTCGTAGCGTGACGAACGCATTCCTGCTCCTTGTCGAAGCGCTCGGTTATTTCGGCCTGATGGCGGTGCTGTTCGCCCTGCGCGGCCGTATCGGCCTCGGCGTCTTCATGACGGCGCTCGCGGGCATGCATTTCCTGGAGACCTACCTCGCCAGCGTCTTCTACGTCGCGGCTCCTCTCGGCATCCTCTCGCCCGGTTCGACCGTTCTGTTTTCCGGCAAGCTGGTGATGCTGCTGCTTCTCTACATGAAGGAAGACGCCGCCACCGTGCGCCAGCCGATCTACGGCCTGCTCGTCGGCAACCTGCTGACGCTCGGATTGGTCGGCGTGCTCCGCTTCCACAGCGTCGAGCCGCTTCCCGGCGGCGCTATGCCGGACATGTCGTTCATCGACGACATGGGTTGGCTGATGGCCTGGGGCACCGCCCTGCTGTTCATCGACGCCATCCTCATCATCCTGCTCTACGAGGCGCTCGGACGCGTCCTTCGCACCAACCTCTTCCTCAGGATCTTCGTCTCGGTCGCCATAATACTCACCTTCGACCAGATCGGCTTCTTCACCGTTCTGCACCTCCTGACCGATGCTCCGTGGTCCGCCTTCTTCGGCGGCTGGGCCGGCAAGATGGCCGCGGCGCTGGTCTACAGCATGCTGACGCTCGCCTATCTGCGCTGGTTCGAGCGCGGCGAGCTGCCGGTGCCGCGTGGTGTCTCCGACGTCTTCGAGGCGCTGACCTACCGCGAGCGCTACAACGCGCTGGTCGAGCACGCCGGGCGCGACGCGCTGACCGGCCTGATGCATCGCGGCCGCTTCAATGAACTGGGAGCGCAGGCCGTCGCCACGAGCCAGGCGACCGGGCGGCCGCTGACGCTGCTGATCATCGACGTCGACCATTTCAAGTCGATCAACGACCATCATGGCCACGCCGAGGGCGACCGCGTGTTGCAGACCATCGCCGCCACACTGGTCAACCAGGTCGGTCCCAAGGATACCGTCTTTCGCATCGGCGGAGAGGAATTCGCGGTCCTGTGTCCGTACCCGCATGCGCTGGGGCGGCTTCTGGGCGAGACGATCCGGCAGGTGATCTGCCTCGACGACGGCAGCGCGCCGCGCTGCACGGTGAGCGTCGGCGTCGCGACCACCGGGCCATCGGTGCAGAGCCTAGAAGAGCTCTTTGCGCTGGCGGACCGGCGCCTCTACATGGCCAAGGACGGCGGCCGCAACCGCGTTGTCGGAGAGGGCCCGGCTGAAGGCTGGACGGGCTCCACCGCGATCTCTTTCTGAGTTCGCTTTACTGCGCCATCTGGCCGCGATGGGCCCAGCCGGTGGTGCGCCGCTCGATCCAGGCCATCAGCGCATACATCGCGATGCCCTCGACCGCGAGCATGATCAGGCCGGCGAACACCAGCGGCACGTTGAACTGCGACTGCGCCGCCGACATCATCTGGCCAAGCCCGGAGTTCGATGCGACTGTTTCCGAGACGACGGAGCCGACGAAGGCGAGCGTGATCGCCACCTTCAGCGAGCCGAAGAAATACGGCATCGAGCGCGGGATGCCGACCTTCAGCATGATGTCCATCTTCTTCGCGCCCAGAGCGCGCAGCACGTCCTCGGTTTCCGGCTCGATGGTGGCGAGGCCGGTGGCGACATTCACCACGATCGGGAAGAACGAGATCAGGAAGGCGGTGAGCACCGCCGGGATCGTGCCGATTCCGAACCAGATGACGAGGATCGGCACGATCGCGACCTTCGGGATGGCGTTGAAGCCGACCATGATCGGATAGAGGCCGGCATAGATCGTCTTCGACCAGCCGACGAGCAGTCCGAGCGCCAGCCCGCCGACGACAGCGAGCAGGAAGCCCACGCTGGTCGTGTAGAGCGTCTGCAGCGAGTTCTTCCAGATCGCCGGCCAGAACTCGATGATGGAGGAGAGGATGGCCGTCGGTGCGGGCAGCACATAAGGCGCAATGCCGAAGACGCGGACCGCCAGCTCCCACACCAGGAACAGACCGATCGTATAGAGCCAGGGAGCAGCGGCCTGCCAGTCGATGGCAGATTTTGTCTCGGTGCTCATGCCGCGCTCCTTGCTTCCGCGATCGCGCCGCGCAGTTCGTGCACCATGTCGTTGAAGGCCGGCTCGTAGAGGAGATCCAACTCCCGCGGGCGCGGGAAAGGCACCCGCCTCTCCTGCAGGATGCGGCCCGGCCGCGAACTCATGACGAAGATCTTGTCGGCGAGGAAAGTCGCCTCGCGCAGATCGTGCGTGACGAGGATGATGGTCACGCCCTGCGCCGCGTGCAGGTCGCGAATGACGCACCACAGCTCCTCGCGGGTGAAGCTGTCGAGCGCGCCGAACGGCTCGTCCAGCATCAGCAGCTCCGGCTCGTGGATCAGCGCGCGGCAGAGATTGGCGCGCTGCTGCATGCCGCCGGAGAGCTGCCAGGGGAATTTCTGGCCGAAGCCTTTCAAGCCGACCGTCTCCAGCAGTTTCTCGGCCTTGGCGACATATTCGGCCTTGTTGGCGCGCAGTCGCTTGCGATGCTTCTCGACGATCTCCAGCGGCAACAGAATGTTGTCGAGCGTCGTGCGCCACGGCAGCATGGTCGGGTTCTGGAACGCCATGCCGACGATCGACACCGGCTTGGTCACCCGCTCGCCATTGACGGTGACCGTGCCGGCCTGCGGCATGTGCAGACCGGTCACCAGCTTCATCAGCGTGGACTTGCCGCAGCCGGACGGCCCGACGACGGCGGCGAACTCACCCTTGCCGACATCGAGCGTCAGGTCCTTGACGGCCAGCGTGCCACCGGTCCCGCCGTAGCGCATGTCGACATTGGCGATGGTGACGAGAGGGGTCATGGTGTTGTGCCGGTCGTCGTTGGATGGAGCCTACCTTCTCCCCTTGTGAGAGAAGGTGGCGGACCCCGGATTTGATCCGGGGGAGGTCGGATGAGGGGTGCTGGACCGAGCGGGGCGCCGGCATTTCGGCCAACACCCCTCATCCATCTTGGCGCTGCGCGCCAATCCACCTTCTCCCACAGGGGGAGAAGGCAGCGTGCCCTCAGGGCAGCATCCGCTCTTCCTTCGGCGGCAGGAACGAGGCGTCGAAGATCTGGTCGGCCTTGACGTTGCCCGCGAGCTTCATCGAGACGGTCAGGTATTCGATCGACTTGGTGAGCTTGGCCATGTCCAGCCCACCGAAGCCGTTCTCGACCACGTATGGCGTCTTGATGTTGAGATCGTTCGCCATCTTGAGCCGTTCGAGCTCGATGTCCTTCTTCAATACCTCGTTGCGCGCCATCACGGCGGCGACACCGGCCTCGGGGTCTGCGACCGCATCGGCGAAGCCCTTGGCCAGCGCCTTGAGGAAGCCCTTCACCGCATCGGGATTCGCCGCCGCGAAGTCGGTGTTGACCAGGATCGAATTGCCGTAGAGGTCGAGCCCGTGTTCGGCCATCAGGATCATCGAGATATCGTCGGCGGCGACGCCTTGCGCCTTCAGGTTCAGCACCGAGGAGAAGGCGAAGCCGAAGATGCCGTCGACCTGGCCCTGCGCCAGCATCGGCTCGCGCACCGGGAAGCCGACGCTCTCGATCGTCACCTTGGAAGCGTCGATGCCCGCGGCTTGCACGAAGGCCGGCCACTGCGCGAAAGCGCCGTCCGGCGGCGGAGCGCCCAGTTTGTGGCCTTCGACCGACTTCGGATCGTCGGTGATGCCAAGGCTCTTGCGGCCGATGATCGAGAACGGCGGTCGCTCATAGACGACCATCACCGCCTTGATCTTCTGGGTCGGATCCGTGTCGAGGAACTTGATCAGCGAATTGATGTCGCCGAAGCCCATCTGGTAGGCGCCCGTCGCTACGCGCGGGATCGCTTCCACCGAGCCGTTGCCGGTGTCGATGGTGACGTTCAGCCCTGCTTCCTTGAAATAGCCCTTGTCCATCGCCAGGAAGAAGCCGGCCGCCGGGCCCTCGAACTTCCAGTCCAGCGTGAATTTGATGTCCGTCTCGGCCGCAGCCGGCGCGGCAAAAGCCACGGCTCCGGCCAATGCGGCGGCAGCGAGCGAGAACGCCCTGCGATTAATCATGCTTCGACACTCCCCAACGTTTGTCAGAACGGCATCAAACAGGGGTCGCACGAGCTTGGCAAGGCAAATTCTGCACAGACATTGATCACCCGCCTCCCATGGTTATTTCATGAGCATTCAACTCCCGGCTGACGCCCCAACGGGCGTGGCTTGACGAATTTGTCGGCAATGGGCCAAGTCCCTTGCCGTCGCGCGGGAGGGGAACATGGCTTTCGATAGAACGATCAGCGTCGCCTCGCCGACAGGCGCCACGCTCAACGCCTATGTCCGCAATGCCGAGGGCACGCCACACGGCGTGGTTCAGATCAACCATGGCCTCGCGGAACACGCCGCGCGCTATGCCCGCTTCGCCGATTTCCTCGCCGCCCGCGGCTTTCATGTCTATGCGCACGACCATCGCGGCCACGGCGCGACCACCGCCCCGGATGCCCCGCCCCGCATCTTTGCGAAACAGGATGGCGCGGCGAAGGTCGTTGCCGACATCGACGCGATGCACGACCGCATCGCCGCCGACCACCCCGGCCTGCCGGTCATCCTGTACGGCCATTCGATGGGCGGCCTGTCGGGCATGAACCATGCGCTGAAGCACTCGGGCCGCCTGCATGCGGCAGCGATCTGCAACGCCAACTTCTCCGCCGGCCTGCCCGGCCGCCTCGCCCTGGCGGTGCTCGCCTTCGAGCGCTTCCGCCTCGGCTCCGACGTGCCCTCGCGCATTCTGCCGAAGCTGACCTTCCAGGCCTGGGCGAAGCAGATCAAGGACCGCCGCACCGAATTCGACTGGCTGTCGCGTGACCCGGCCGAGGTCGACAAATACGTCGCCGACCCGCTCTGCGGCTGGGACGCCTCTGTGTCGATGTGGAAGGATGTCTTCGACCTGATCTTCATTGGCGCCGACGACCACAACTATGCCGGCGTCCGCCGCGACCTGCCGCTCTATCTCGTCGGCGGGGAGCGCGACCCCGCGACCGACGGCGGCAAGGCCGTCCGACATCACGCCGAACGGCTGAAGCGAATGGGCTTTTCGAGTCTGGTTTCAACGATTTACCCGCAGACCCGCCACGAAAGCCTGAACGAGGTGAACCGCGACCAGGTGATGGCGGATTTCGCGGCGTGGCTGGAGCGAGTGGTACCCCCACGTTGAAAAACCCAACTGGATGGGTTATTGGATATGATCACCGTTCTGAGAGAAAGCGGCTTTCGCATCGTCATTTTCCTGAACGACCATCTGCCCGAGCATGTCCACGTGTATGGCGATGGAGAGGCCAGGATCGATCTGGGCGGAGAGGCTGGCGGCGCGAAAGTCGTATGGTCGTTGGGAATGAAACGGAGCGACGTTCGCCGCGCAGTGTCGATCGTCAATGCGCACCGCGATGATCTCATCCTTCGCTGGAGGGAGTTGCATGGTTGAAATCACCGATGCTGAAATGATAGCGGCGCAAAGGCGTGGCGCTGAGGCACAACACACTGAACCTCGCGCCATATCGGCCCGATATGACCCGAAGCTGAAAAGGGTCATTGTCAAACTCTTGAACGGCTGCGCTTTCGCATTCCCGCCACACCTTGCCCAAGGTCTGGAAACGGCAACCGACGAACAACTGGCGAAGGTCGAAATACTCGGGGCAGGCTTCGGGCTGCGCTGGGAAGCGCTTGATGTCGATCTGAGCGTGCCAGGCCTGCTCGATGGCATCTTCGGAACGAGCAGATGGATGGCTGCGAATGCCGGCCGTACGACATCGGAGGCGAAGGCGGCCGCCGCCAGGGCGAACGGCGCAAGGGGCGGACGGCCGCGAAAGGCGGCGTCCTGAGCATTGAACCGTCCGGTCACAGCCATAGATCAGTCGCACCTGCGCGCCGAGCCTGGCGAAGCTGATCGGCTTCCGCCACGCGACGTTCCCTGCTCCGCCAGAAGGTGTGCGCCGCGTGGCACAAGGCAAGCCCGTGACATCATTCGCGGCCGCTGCTAGTCAGCCGGCAATCGGAGTTTCTCACGCATGTCCAAGCCACCGCTCTCCGGCGTCCGCGTCATCGAACTGGCCCGCATCCTCGCCGGCCCCTGGGCCGGACAGGTGCTCACCGACCTCGGCGCCGACGTGATCAAGGTGGAAAACCCGGACGGCGGCGACGACACCCGCAAATGGGGACCTCCCTTCGTCATGGCTGCGGACGGCACCAACCTGTCGGCCGCCTACTATCACTCGACCAACCGCGGCAAGCGCTCGATCGAGATCGATTTCACCACGCCCGAGGGCGCCGAGACGCTCAGGAAGCTGATCGCCGATGCCGACGTGCTGATCGAGAACTTCAAGGTCGGCGGCCTGAAGAAATACGGCTTCGACTACGACAGTGTGAAGGCGCTCAACCCGCGCCTCGTCTACTGCTCGATCACCGGCTTCGGCCAGACCGGTCCCTATGCGCCGCGCGCCGGCTACGACTTCATCATCCAGGGCATGTCCGGCATGATGTCGATCACCGGCGAGGCCGGCCGCGAGCCGCAGAAGGCCGGCGTGGCCATCTCGGACATTTTCACTGGCCTCTATTCCGTCATTGCCATCCAGGCTGCCCTGCGCCATGCGGAGGCAACTGGCGAGGGCCAGCACATCGACATGGCGCTCTACGACACGCAGATCTCGGTACTCGGCAACCAGAACCTCAATTATCTCGTCTCCGGCAACGCGCCGATCCAGATGGGCAACGCCCATATGAACATCGCGCCCTACGAGGTGCTGCCGCTGGCCGACGGACACTTCATCCTCGCGGCGGGTAACGACGGCCAGTTCCAGCGCTTCTGCAAGGTGGTGGGGCTCGAGAACCTGCCCGCCGATCCCGACTTCGCGACCAATCCGGCGCGCGTGGTCAACCGCGCCCGCCTGCGCGAAAAACTCATCGCCGCGCTCGCCTCCTGGACCCGCGCCGACCTGCTGCCGAAGCTCGATGCGGCGGCGGTGCCGGCGAGCCCGATCAACAACATTGCCGAGAGCTTCGCCGACCCGCAGGCGGTCGCGCGCGGTATGCGGATCGACCTCCCCGACGGGCACGGCGAGACGCTGCCCGGCGTGCGCGCGCCGATGCTGTTCTCGGCGACCCCGATCGAATACTCTCGCCCCTCGCCGAGGCTCGGAGAGCATACGGCGGAAATCCTGGCTAAGCTCGATCAAAGCAAGGAACACGATAGATGAGCGTCTGGACCCTCTTGGCTTTCTCGGCCGTTGCCTTCATCGCCATCGCCACGCCCGGCCCGACGGTGCTGCTGGCGCTTGCCAACGGGTCACGCTTCGGCTTCCGCCGCGCCGCGTGGGGCATGGCGGGGGCCGCGACGTCGGACTTCGTTCTCGTCGGCGCCGCGGCAATCGGACTCGGCGCGCTGCTCGCCGCATCCGAGTTCTGGTTCGGGGTCGTCAAATGGGTCGGTGTTGCCTACCTCGCCTGGCTCGGCATCCAGCTTTTGCGGTCGCACGGCAGCCTCGACCCCGCTGCTCTCGCCACGACAGACCAGCTTCGCGGATCTCCGCGCGCGCTGTTCGGAAAGAGCTTCTTCGTCGCGGTGACGAACCCAAAGGGATACCTCTTCGTCTCGGCCTTCCTGCCGCAATTCGTGTCAGCCTCTGGCCCTCAGCTTCCCCAATATGCGATCCTGGCTATTCTGTTCGCGGCGATCGACGTGGCGGTGATGGCGATGTACGCGGCCTTCGGCGCCCAGGCAGTGCGCGTGCTGACGCGAGGCGGCCTGGTCTGGCTCGACCGCGCCTGTGGCGGTGCGCTTCTGGCGCTTGCGGGCTCCCTCGCCTTTTATCGCAAGGCGGCCTGATATCCGAACCGACCTAGAGGACATCGCATGAAGACCGGCGGACAGCTCATCGTCGACTGCCTGGAGGCCAACGGGGTCGAGCGCATCTATTCGGTGCCGGGCGAAAGCTATCTCGCCGTGCTCGACGCGCTGCATGATTCGAAGATCAGGAACATCGTCTGCCGCCAGGAAGGCGGGGCCGCGATGATGGCGGATTGCGAAGGCCGCCTGACCGGGAAACCGGGCGTCTGCTTCGTCACCCGCGGCCCTGGAGCCACCAACGCGTCGGCCGGCATCCACATCTCGCGGCAGGATTCCAATCCAGTCGTCATGTTCGTCGGCCAGGTCGCGCGCGGCAATCTCGAGCGCGAGGCGTTCCAGGAGGTCGACTACCGGGCCTTCTTCGGCTCGATGGCCAAGTGGGTGGTCGAGATCGACGACGCCTCCCGCATCCCCGAACTCGTTACCCGCGCCTTCGCCGTGGCCACCTCCGGACGCCCGGGCCCGGTGATCGTCGCCCTGCCGGAAGACATGCTGACCGAGCAGGTGGAGGCGCCGGTGCCCCTGCCCTTCGTGCCGGTCGACAGCGCGCCCGGCGAGGCGGAGATGGCTGCCACCATCGCCCTGCTGGAAAAGGCCGAGCGGCCCTTCGTCATCCTCGGCGGCACGCGCTGGACGGCTGACGCAGTCAAGGCCATGTGCGGCGCGCTGGAGCGATGGAACCTTCCCGCCGGCTGCTCCTTCCGCCGCCAGGCGCTCTGCGATCAGCTTCACGTCTCCTACGCGGGCGACATCGGCATCGGCATCAACCCGAAGCTCGGCGACTATATCAAGAAGTCGGACCTGATCCTGCTCGTCGGCTGTCGCTTCGGTGAAATGCCGTCCGCCGACTACACATTGATGAAGAGCCCCTATCCCGACCAGAAGCTGGTCCACATCTATCCCGACCCGCACGAGCTCGGCCGCGTCTATCGCCCGACCGTCGCGATCAACGCGACACCGGCTGCGTTTGCCCATGCCCTGGCCAGGACCGCACCACGGGCCACGCCGGTCTGGGCGAACCGAACTGCCGAGATGCACGAAGACTACCTCGCCTGGTCGACGCCACCCGCCGACGGACCGGGTCCGGTCAAGATGGGTCCGATCATGGCCTGGCTGGAGGAACACCTGCCGGAGGACGCGATCATCGCCAACGGCGCCGGCAACTTCGCCACCTGGATACACAGGTTCCACCGCTTCCGTCGCTTCAACTCGCAGGCCGCGCCCACCTCTGGCTCCATGGGCTACGGCGTGCCGGGCGGCGTCGCCGCCAAGCTGGCGTTTCCCGAGCGAGAGGTCATCGTCTGGGCCGGCGACGGCGACTTCCTGATGAACGGCCAGGAGTTCGCGACGGCGATCCAGTATGGCGCACCGGTCATCGTCGTGATCCTCAACAACGGCATCTACGGCACGATCCGCATGCATCAGGAGCGCGAATATCCCGGCCGCGTCTCAGGCACCACGCTCCAGAACCCCGACTTCGCGGCCCTCGCCCGCGCCTATGGCGGCCACGGCGAGACAGTGGCCACGACCGACGAATTCGCCCCCGCCTTCGAGCGGGCCCGCGCCAGCGGCAAGCCCTCGATCATCGAGGTCAAGCTCGATCCTGAAGCGATCACACCGACGCGCACGCTGACGCAGATCCGCGAAGGAAAGTAGGGGACGCGTCTTCTGCCTTCGGTACGCGCCGCGCCGGCTCAGGCCAGCTCAGGCGGCGCAAGCCGTCCCTTTTCCGCCGAGCGATATTCCCCCGGTGTCACCCCTGTCTGTCGCCGGAAGAAACGGTTGAAGTAGGCCGGATCTGCAAATCCAAGCGATTCCGCAATACGGTTCACCGGCGTCGGCGTGAAGACGAGATCGCGGCAGGCGGCCTCGGTGATGCGCCGCGCGATCAACCCCTGCAGCGTCTGTCCCGTGACCGCGCGCGCGATGCGGTTGAGTTGGGAGACGGAGACCCCTATCCGTTCGGCATAGAACGCCGCTGGCAGGCCATGCCGGTAGTGCGTCGCCACCAGCGTCTCCAACATCTGCGCCCTAGAGTTCTGGGGGTCCGGCTTCGCCGCGTCGTCGGAGCGTCCGGCAGTCCAGATCCGCGCGAGGCCGATCACCGCGAGCGCCGTCAGCGCCTCCAGCGCCGCCCCGCGCCCGACCGGCCGATCGCGCATTTCCGCATCGATGCGCAGCAGGATCTCGTCAACACCGTCCGCGACGGGAAGAACACGCACAGCATCGGCAAAGGCCGCGACGTGCCTGTCCGCCGACCCCACCGAGACCAGCCGGTCCGCGAGCGCCGTCACGACGATGCCGCCAACCGAGGGCGAGAAGCGGAATCCGTGCACCGCTCCCGCGGGAATGAAGAGGACGCAAGGCGCCGCCAGCCGCGTCACCGAGCGGCCGTCGAGAACCTCGCCTTCGCCCCCGGTCACCAGGAACATTTGGAACAGCGAGGGGTGGCGGTGCGTGGCGATCTCGAAGCGGTGCAGCCGCGAGCGTTCCGGCAGCGGCTCGCAGTGGATCCAGAAATCGGCCGCCTCCTCGCGTGCCTCGCGATAGAGTCGGTATTCGGGAACGTCGTTGGGAGCTTTCCTGGCATCCATGCGCGGATTGTGCAGTCAGATGCCCGAAATGTCCATTGCTGGGCCCTTCGCATGCGTTCAACGTGCAAGCATCAAGGGAGGAACGCTTGCGAACCCAGGTCGCCATCATCGGCTCTGGCCCGTCAGGGCTGCTGCTCGGCCAGTTGCTGTCCGACGCCGGCGTCGACAATATCATCCTGGAGCGTTCCTCCAAGGCGCATGTGCTCGAACGCATCCGCGCCGGCGTGCTGGAGGAAGGCACTTGCCGCCTGCTGGACCAGGCCGGCGCAGGCGAACGGATGCACCGTGAGGGGCTGCCGCATGACGGCTTCGACCTGACCTTCGACGGTAAGCGCCATCGCATCGACCTGCGCGACCTGACGGGCGGCAGACGGGTCATGGTCTATGGCCAGACCGAGGTGACGAAAGACCTGATGGACCGCCGCGAGGCGACCGGAGGCAAGACCTTTTACGAAGCGGCCGATGTCGAGCCGCACGACTTCGCCGGCGAGCGCCCCTGTCTGACGTTCCGCCACGGCGGCGTCGAGCACCGTCTCGACTGCGATTTCATCGCCGGCTGCGACGGCTATCACGGTGCCTCGCGCAAGGCCGTGCCGAAGGATGCGATCCGGCTGTTCGAGCGCGTCTACCCCTTCGGCTGGCTCGGCGTCATCGCCGACGTGCCGCCGGTGAATCACGAACTGATCTATTCCAACCATCCGCGCGGCTTCGCGCTATGCTCCATGCGCTCGCACACCCGCTCGCGCTACTATGTGCAGGTGGCGCTTGACGAGAAGGTCGAGGACTGGTCGGACGAGCGCTTCTGGGACGAGATACGGCGACGGCTGCCGCAGGGCACGGCGGAGGCGATGACCACGGGTCCGTCGATCGAAAAGTCGATCGCGCCGCTGCGCTCCTTCGTCGCCGAGCCCATGCGTTTCGGCAGGATGTTCCTCGTCGGCGACGCGGCCCACATCGTCCCCCCGACCGGTGCCAAGGGCCTGAATCTCGCTGCGAGCGACGTCCACTATCTGTTTGAAGGCCTTCGTGAATTCTACTCCGAGGGGTCGTCTGCCGGCGTCGATGTCTATTCGGCCCGCGCCCTGTCACGCGTTTGGAAGGCGGAGCGTTTCTCCTGGTGGATGACCTCGCTCATGCACCTCTTCCCCGACAATGGCGATTTCGGCCAGCGCATCCAGGAGGCGGAACTCGAATATCTCGTCGGCTCGCGTGCGGCGTCGACCGCTCTTGCCGAGAACTATGTGGGTCTGCCCTATTGAAGGACGACCTATCCGGAGAAAAGCGATGAGCGACAAGGAGAAGAACGAGCGGCTGGCGACAGGCATGAAGACCCGGCGCAGCGTTCTGGGCGACGCCTGGGTCGACGCCGCGAATGCGCGCCGCACCGAGTTCGATTCCGACTTCCAGGACTACATCACCGGCATGGCCTGGAACGATGTCTGGTCGCGTCCCGGCCTGACGAAGCGCGAGCGCTCGATGATCACCATCGCGCTGCTGGCCGGCCTTGGCCAGTGGGACGAGGTTGCCATGCACACCCGCGCGACGCTCAACACCGGCGCCAGCCGCGACGACCTGCGCGAGGTGATGTTCCATGTCGCCGTCTATGCCGGCGTTCCGGCTGCAAACCACGCCATCAAGGTGATGAAGCAGGTCTTCGCCGAGATCGACGCAAAACCCTGAGGAGGAAGCCATGTCCAACAACCGGCCCGAGACCGGATCCTTCTTCGCCCGCGACCGCGAATGGCATCCGCCAGCATTCACGCCCTGGTACAAGACCTCCGTTCTGCGTTCGCCGCAAAAGGCGATGATCTCGCTCGACAACACGATTTCCGAGATCACCGGGCCCGTCTTCGGCCACAACATGCTGGGCGAGCTCGATGACGACCTGATCCACAATTTCGCCAGGCCCGGCGAGAGCGCCATCGGCCAGCGCATCATCGTCTACGGCCGTGTGCTCGACGAGCGCGGCCGCGGCGTGCCGGGCGCGCTGCTGGAGTTCTGGCAGGCTAATGCCGGTGGGCGTTACCGCCACAAGAAGGAGGGCTACATGGCCCCCCTCGACCCGAACTTCGGCGGCTGCGGCCGCACCATCACCGACGAGGACGGTGCCTACGCCTTCCGCACCATCAAGCCCGGCCCTTACCCCTGGCCGAACGGCCCGAACGACTGGCGTCCCGCCCACATCCACTTCTCGATCTTCGGCCACGGCTTCGCGCAGCGGCTGATCACCCAGATGTATTTCGAAGGCGACCCGCTGATCTGGAAATGCCCGATCGTGCGCACCATTCCCGACAAGGCGGCGATCGAACAGCTCGTCGCTGCGCTCGACATGGAAGCGACGATCCCGATGGACGCCCGCGCCTACAAGTTCGACATCGTGCTGCGCGGCCGCCGCTCGACCATGTTCGAGAACCGCCTGGAGGGGAATTGATATGGCCCAGTCGCTCAATCGCCTCAAGGAATCCGCCTCGCAGACGGCAGGCCCCTACGTGCATATCGGCCTCACGCCCAACTTCGCCGACATTCCCGGCGTCTATCCCGAGGATCTCGGCATCTCCATGGTCAACGACAAGACCAGGGGCGAGCGAATCACGGTGAAGGTGCGCGTGATCGACGGCGCCGACACGCCGCTGAAGGACGCGCTGGTCGAGATCTGGCAGGCGGATGCGGACGGGCTCTACAACTCGCCTTCCGAGATGCGCGGCGCGGCCGACCCGAACTTCCAGGGCTGGGGCCGCAAGGCGACCGACATGACCACCGGCGAATGCGTCTTCGAGACGATCAAGCCCGGTCGCGTGCCGTTCCGCGACGGTCGCCCGCAGGCCCCTCACATCACGTTCTGGATTGTCGCGCGCGGCATCAACATCGGCTTGCATACACGGATGTATTTTGCCGACGAGGAGAAGGCCAATGCCGAGGACCCGATTTTCCAGCGCATCGAGCACAAGAATCGCATCCCCACGCTGATCGCGCCGCGCGACGGCGACACCTACACTTTCGACATCCGGCTGCAGGGCGAGAAGGAAACCATCTTCTTCGACATCTGAGCCCGTGCGATAAGGCCGCATGACCGTCTCGCCCTTCGACCATCCGATCCTGTCCGGCCTGCTCGGCGATGCCGAGCTTGCCGGCTTCTTCTCGACCGAAGCCGAACTCGACGCGATGCTGCGCTTTGAGGCGGCCCTCGCCGAGGCCGAGGGCGCGGAGGGCGTCATCCCGCTGGACGCCGCGAAAGCTGTTGCCGCGGTCCTGCCACGGGCAGCGCTTCATCACGCTGCGCTCCGCGAGGCGACGCGGCGGGACGGCGTGATCGTTCCCGAACTGGTGCGCCAGCTGCGCGCCGCGGTCGGCGAGGAGCTTGGCAGGCATGTGCATGTCGGAGCGACCAGCCAGGACGTGATCGACACCGGCCTTGCTCTGCGGCTCGCCGAGGTTCTTCCGATCCTTGACACAAGGCTTGCGGCGGTTGTCGCGACGCTCGACGCGCTCGACACCCGCGACGGCAAAATCAAGACGATGGGGCACACGCGGATGCAGGCCGCGATCCCCGTTCCCGCCTCGCGCAAGATCCTGAGCTGGCGCGACCCGTTAGCGCGCCATCGCGAGCGCCTTGCCGCCGTGTGCGCCGACGTCGAGATCCTGCATTTCGGCGGCGCGGCCGGCACGCTCGAAAAGCTCGGCGACAAGGGAGAAGCCGTCGGCCGCCGCCTCGCAGCCTCGCTCGGTCTGGCTTACATCCCCCGCCCCCGCCACACCGAGCGAGACGGCATCGCGGCGCTGGCCTCCTGGCTGTCCCTGGTCACCGGCAGCCTTGGCAAGATGGGGCAGGACGTGGCGCTGCTGGCGCAGAACGAGGTCGCGGAGGTGAAGCTCGCGGGCGGCGGTGGATCGTCGGCCATGCCGCACAAAGCCAATCCGGTCGGCGCGGAAGTGCTCGTCACGCTTGCCCGCTTCAACGCCACGCTTCTGTCGGGCATGCATCAGGCGCTGGTGCACGAGAACGAGCGCTCGGGCGCGGCCTGGACACTGGAATGGATGCTGCTGCCGCAGATGATCCTTGCGACGGGCGTCGCCCTGCGGACGGCGGCGACGTTGATCGATGGCCTGACCTTCGTCCGAAAGGGCTGACCGCCCTTAGAGCCCTGCCATCCTGAGCAGTCGGCTCACTTCGGCGATGACCGCATTTGTCATGTGCCAGTTGTTGTACAGCTGCTCGTAGAGAATGTAGAACGTCACGACGACGACGGCGATGACGATGCGCATGGGCGGGGTTCTCCGGATTGTAGCGTGGAGCCTATGAACCTTTCCTTGCGCGAGTGTTTCGCTCCGCTCCCGCCAAACGAAAAAGGGGCGGTTGCCCGCCCCTTTCGCAGTTCGGACCCGCAGCGGACCGTTACTTGATCGCCGCGTCGGTGATTTCCTTCGTCCAGGCGCCCGACGGCTCCTTGGTCAGGATCTTCTGGTCGAGCAGCGCCTTGGCGGTGCGGTCGTACGCCGCCTCGATCAGCTTGCCGTCGGCATTGTCGATCAGCTTCGCCACCTCGCCCATCATGCGCTTCTGGTGGTTCTCGTCCTGGCCGCCGTTCTCGACCACGATGTCGGCCGCCTCGTCGGGGTTCTTCACCGCGTAGTCCCAGCCCTTCATCGAGGCGCGGACGAACTTGACCATCTTCTCCTTGAAGGCCGGGTCCTTCAGCTTGTCCTCGAGCGTGTAGAGCCCGTCCTCAAGCAGGTCGACGCCCATGGCCGTGTAGTTGAACACGATCAGGTCGTCCGGCTTGTAGCCGGCGTCGATGAGTTGCCAGTATTCATTGTAGGTCATCACCGAGATGCAGTCCGCCTGCTTCTGGATCAGCGGCTGCACGTCGAACGACTGCTTCAGCACCGTAACGCCGTCGGCTCCGCCTTCGGTCGGGATGCCGAGCTTGTTCATCCAGGCGTAGAACGGATACTCGTTGCCGAAGAACCAGACGCCCAGCGTATGGCCCTTGAAGTCGGCTTCGGTCTTGATCGGGCCATCCTTCGGGCAGACGAGTTCCATACCCGCCTTCTTGAACGGCTGGGCGATGTTGACGAGGCCGACGCCCTTCTCGCGGGCCGCCAGCGCGCCGCCCATCCAGTCGACGATCACGTCGGCGCCGCCGCCGGCGATCACCTGCTCGGGCGCGATGTCGGGGCCGCCCGGCTTGATCGTGACGTCGAGACCTTCCTCGTCATAGAAGCCCTTGTCCTTGGCCACGTAGTAGCCGGCGAATTGGGCCTGCGTCACCCATTTGAGCTGCAGCGTCACCGCGTCGGCCGCCTGGGCCTGAACGGCGGCCAGCGACACGCCGCCGGCCAGCATTGCGAAGATCAGCTTTTTCATTCTTGTTCCCTCTGAAGTTAAGTCTATCCACCACGGACAGACGGATGCCAGAACGTCACGGCCCTCTCGATAAGGGCCAGCAAGCCGTAGAAGATCGACCCAGCCAGCGCCGCCACCGCGATCTCCGCCCAAACCATGTCGACATTCATCCTGCCAACCTCGGTCGAGATGCGGAACCCCATGCCGACCACCGGAGTGCCGAAGAATTCCGCGACGATAGCGCCAATCAAAGCCAGTGTTGAGTTGATTTTCAAGGCGTTGAAGATGAAGGGCGCGGCGGCCGGAAGCCGCAGCTTGAGAAGTGTCTGCCAATAGTCGGCGGCATAGGTGCGCATCAGGTCGCGCTCCATATGGCCCGCGGCCGCCAGACCTGCCACCGTGTTCACCAGCATCGGGAAGAAGGTCATGATCACCACGACCGCCGCCTTGGAATGCCAGTCAAAGCCGAACCACATCACCATGATCGGCGCCACGCCGATGATCGGCAGCGCCGAGACCATGTTGCCGATCGGCATGAGGCCGCGCCGCAGGAACAGGAACCGGTCGGCAAGGATCGCGACGGCAAAGCCTGCGCCGCAGCCGATCGCATAGCCGATCAGCACCGACTTGAAGATCGTCTGACGGACGTCTGCAAACAAGATCGGCAGCGACGACGCGAACCTCGCACCGATGGCGGAGGGCGGCGGCAGGAGGATGAATGGGATTCCCGCGCCGCGCGTCACGGCCTCCCAGATGATCAGCAGCCATGCGCCGAAGATGGCGGGAATGATCAGCTTGAGCGCCCAGCCCAGCTCCCGCGTCCTGATGCCTGAGAGCACCGTGGCAAGCCGCCATGCGAGCAGCCACGCCGCCGCGATCAGCAGGAAGAACGCGCGCGTCGCTTCGCCCTCGTGGCCGGCAATCCCGCTCAGGAGCAGCCATGCCGCGCCATGAGCCCCGAGGAAGAGAATGACCGCTTCCCCCGCTGCTCCGAGACGCAAGGCCGGCACGAACACACCGGCAAGCAGCAGCGCGAATATCGCCGTTGTGGTGACGGCACCGTACCCCGGTTCGGAGACGGCGATGGGCAGAAGCAGCGCCGCGAGCACCGTGGCGACAAGCGCAAGCCAGGATTGCCAGGGAAGCCTCGCCATCATGCCGGCCGCGCCCCCATCAGGCGCTCGGTGATCCTCCCGGCAAGGCCTACCAATGTGACCAGCAGCATCGCCACAACAGAGCCGGCGACGAGGGCGGCGAACATGTCGATCGTCTGGCTGTAATAGGAGCCGCTGAGCAGCTTGGCGCCGATGCCGGCAACTGCGCCCGTCGGCAGCTCGCCGACGATCGCGCCGACGAGAGACGCCGCCACCGCGACCTTCATCGAGGTGAACAGGTAAGGCACCGAAGCCGGCACGCGCAGTTTCCAGAACACCTGCGATTTCGAGGCGTTGTAGGTGTGCATCAGGTCGAGATGCATGATCTCGGGCGAGCGCAGACCCTTCACCATCCCGACCGCGACCGGGAAGAACGACAGATAGGTCGAAATCAGCGACTTGGGGATCAGCCCGGTAACACCGACCGCCGCCAGCACCACGATGATCATCGGCGCCAGCGCCAGGATGGGAATGGTCTGCGAGGCGATGATCCAGGGCATCAGCGAGCGGTCCAGCGTCGTCACGTGCACGATGCCGACGGCGATCAGGATGCCGAGCACCGTGCCGAAGGCGAAGCCCAAGAGCGTCGCCGACAGCGTCACCCAGGCGTGGTAAACGAGGCTGCGGTTGGACGTGACCTTCCTGAGGAAGGTGTTCTCGAAGAAATTCTGCGCCACCTGATGCGGCGCCGGCAGTGTCGGCTTCGGCTGCGTCATCGTCTTGACGACAAACTCCCAGGGCGTCGATGTAATGCCCGCCCGCCGGTCGAGATCGCGCTGGAACGGGGCGTTCAGCGCATACGAGCCGATGTACCAGGCTGCCACGATCAGCGCGAGGATGACGAGGACGGGGAAGATGGAACGCAGAGTCCTCATCTATCAATCCTCATAGCTGTGCCCTGCCCTCAACCCCTCCCGCACCCGCGCGGCGATGGCGAGGAATTCCGGCGTTTCGCGGATGTCGAGTGGCCGCTCCTTCGGCAGCGTCGACTCGATGATATCCGTCACGCGCCCCGGCCGCGGACTCATCACCACGATCTTGGTCGAGAGGTAGACGGCCTCAGGGATCGAATGCGTCACGAAGCAGATCGTCTTGTTGGTCCGCGCCCACAGTTCCAGCAATTGCTCGTTCAGATGGTCGCGCACGATCTCGTCCAGCGCGCCGAACGGCTCGTCCATCAACAGCAGGTCGGCGTCGAAGGCGAGCGCGCGCGCGATCGAGGCGCGCTGCTGCATGCCGCCGGACAATTGCCACGGGAACTTCTTCTCGAAGCCCGTCAAATTCACCAGCGCCAGCGTCCGCCTGATCCGTTCCGCCTGCTCGGCCTTCGAAATCCCCATGATCTCCAGCGGCAGAGCTATGTTCTTTTCGATCGTGCGCCACGGATAGAGCGCCGCGGCCTGGAAGACGTAGCCGTAGGCCCGCGCCTCACGAGCTTTCTCGGGCGTCATGCCATTGACCGTGATCGTGCCGCCGGTCGGCTTTTCGAGGTCGGCGATGACGCGCAGGAACGTCGTCTTGCCGCAGCCGGACGGGCCGATGAAGGAAACGAATTCGCCTTTGCCGATCTCGAGATTGACGTCGTTCAGCGCATGCACAGGTCCGTCGGCGGTCTGAAAGACCAGATCGAGATTGCGGGCGGAAATGATTGATTGCATTCAGGTGCCGGGCCGGATTGCGAGGTGCCGAAGGCCCGACGATAGATTGCCGCACTGCAAACACAAGCGGATTCGCAGCCGCTTTCCCCGGCCCAGACGCCGCAGTCCCGCGGCCTTGCGCAACGAGCGGACGCAGTGTTCAATCCGCGCCGCCGGGATTCGCCGCCTGGCCTTCCGGAAGGCTCGTCCATGACCGATGAACCCAGACCGACCTGCCGTGTGGTTCGTCCCGCCGATGCCTATGGCGGCAAGCAGGGGCTGAACTATTTCGCTGGCATCGCCGCGGAGACCGTCGGCTCGAAGGGCCTGTGCATGCATGTCGTCACCATCCCGCCCGGCGCCCGCGCCAGGGCGCATCTGCATGAAGCGCATGAATCGGCCGTCTACGTGCTCTCCGGCACGGCGCGCACCTGGTATGGCGAGCGGCTGGAGGATTATGCCGACATGGGGCCGGGCGAAATGATGTATATCCCCGCCGGCGTCCCTCACCTGCCCGCCAATCTGGGCACCGAACCCTGCACCGCGATCATTGCCCGCACCGACCCGAACGAACAGGAAAGCGTGGTCCTGCTGCCCGAACTCGACGCCTTGACGAAGTGATCGTCACGGGCACTTGCGCACCTCGGACAGTACTTCGCCGGTCGACTGACGCACACGCATCAGCCCCGGGTCGGTGTGGTCCTTCTCGATGATGTACATCTCCACCGTCTGGTAGTCCTCGCCCTCGTGCCCGCAGAGCCCGGTCACGATCTGCGCCCCGCTGGTCGACGGCAACGCCTGGACCCACTCGCACAGCGTGACATAGGTCTCGATGCCGTCCGGCTTGAGCACCACCATGTCGTCGTTCTCGTAGTTGCCGTCCTTGGCATATTTGCAGCCATTCGGATTGCCCCAGGTGCCTTCGAGCTGGAGCGGCTGGGCAAACAGGCCGGTGGGCAGGCAGGTCACAGCCAGCAGCAGAGCCGCGCGTGCAACTCGCATCACACGCCGCTCGCGGGGATACCCGACCGCTCGACCTTGCGCGGCGCGACCAGTTCCTTCCAGGTCGACAGCGCGCGGTTGACGGCGCCCTTCGGCTCGCGGCCGACGAATTGGCCGTGGCCCGGCTTCGCCTCCACCTTGCCGTCGTTCACCGCCAGTTCCCCGCGCGTAAAGACGTAGCGCGGCAGGCCGGTCACCTCGTAGCCCTCGAACACGTTGTAGTCGATCACCGACTGCTGGCTCTTGGCCGCGATGGTCTTCTTCTTCTTCGGATCCCAGACGATCACGTCGGCATCGGCCCCTTCGAGGATCGCGCCCTTCTGCGGATACATGTTGAGGATCTTGGCGATGTTGGTGGAGGTGACCGCCACGAATTCGTTCGGCGTCAGCCGGCCGGTGTTGACGCCGGCCGTCCACAGCACCGGCAACCGGTCTTCCAGCCCACCCGTGCCGTTCGGTATCTTGGTGAAGTCGCCGACGCCGTAGCGCTTCTGGTCGGTGGTGAAGGCGCAGTGGTCCGTCGCCACCGTCTGCAGCGAGCCGGCCTGCAGCCCCGCCCAGAGCGAATCCTGGTGGGTCTTGTTGCGGAAGGGCGGGCTCATCACGCGCCGCGCGGCATGGTCCCAGTCCTTGTCGAAATACTCGCTCTCGTCGAGAACGAGATGCTGGATCAGCGGCTCGCCATAGACGCGCATGCCCTTCTGGCGCGCGCGGCGGATCGCCTCGTGGCTCTGCTCGCAGGAGGTGTGAACGACGTAGAGCGGCACGCCCGCCATGTCGGCGATCATGATGGCGCGGTTGGTCGCCTCGCCCTCGACCTCGGGCGGACGCGAATAGGCGTGCGCCTCGGGACCGTTGTTGCCCTCGGCGAGCAGCTTCTGCGACAGCGCCGCCACCACGTCGCCGTTCTCGGCATGTACCAGCGGCAGCGCGCCAAGCTCGGCGCAGCGCTGGAAGGAGGCCAGCATCTCGTCGTCGTTCACCATCAGCGACCCCTTGTAGGCCATGAAGTGCTTGAACGAGGTGATGCCCTTGTCGACGACGGTCTGCATCTCGTCGAACACCTGCTTGCCCCACCAAGTGATCGCCATATGGAAGGAATAGTCGCAGGCCGCCTTCGAGGTCTTGTTGTCCCACATCTGCAGCGCCTCAAGCAGCGACTGGTTGGGCGACGGCAGGCAGAAGTCCACCACCATCGTCGTGCCGCCGGCGAGCGCAGCCCTTGTGCCGCTTTCGAAGTCGTCGGCCGAATAGGTGCCCATGAACGGCATTTCGAGATGGGTATGCGGATCGATGCCGCCCGGCATCACGTAGCAGCCGGTGGCGTCGTATTCGTGGTCGCCATGCAGGTCGGGACCGATCGCCTCGATCTTACCGTGCCGGATCAGCACGTCCGCCTTCCACGTGCGGTCGGCGGTGACGATGGTGCCGTTCTTGATGACTTTGGACATGCTAGTTCCCCACTTATTTTCAGTTGTCTGCCAGTGTCGCCAGTGTGCCGGGACTGAGCTGGAAAAAAAAGACGAGAGCCGCATCGAGGCGAAGCATATCCACCTCGATCAATCGTCCGATCGGACCGAAAACCTTGCTTTTCGGGTAGGTCTGGATCTTGTCGACCATCATGTCGGAAGGCAACTTCAATCCGTTTTCCGGGGTCGGTTCCACGGCGACCCGGATGAACTCCCTGTTCAGGATGTCGCTCGTCAATGGACACACAGTGAGACTGTCCAGGCCGTCGACAAGATAATCCGCCTGAACCACGATTGCGGGCCGCGACTTCCCGTAATCCCCCTTGCCGGATACGAGAACCACGTCGCCCCGCTTCATTTTTCGAAGTCGTCCGCGAGATCGTCAACCGTCTCGCTCAGTCGATCCAGCTCACCCGAACGCCGATCCGACGCGCGGATCGCGCCAAGCTCGTTGCCCAGGCGCTCTCGTATCTCACTCTTCGAAAGATCCGGCACCCAGATCTCCACAGGCCGGTACCCCCTGGCGAGCAGTCGGGCCCTTTCGGCATCTGTCAGTTCTCGTGGACGCCCCATCGCGGCCTCCTCGTTTCGTCCAGACCATTATTGTCCCCTGCTCCGCGCGTTTCAACTGCGACCGTCACGCGCTGCGCATCCGTTTGCGGCTGCGCCGCTCGCGCCAGCGCCTCACCTCGACCACCAGTTCGTCGAGCGTGCCGAAGACCGGCACCAGCACGGCGAAATGCGCCGGCTTCAATTCGCGCGAAGGGGTGCATGCGGTCGCAATGCGCGCCTGGTATTCCTGCGGCGCCCAGATGCGCGAGAATTCGAGGAACTGCACAATGAGCGCCTCGCGCAGCGTGCCGATGCGCTCGTAGTTGGCCCTGAAGATCGCGAATGCGGTGTAGACGGCGGTTGCGACCGAGATGCCCAATATGCCGGCAAGCAGGCCCATGTCGCCCGAATATTTGCCCGGCACCAGCGCATAGATGCCGGCCAGCGCGGTGAAGACGACAAAGGTTTTCGAGATGTTGTAGGCGGTGGACACGCCGGCGATCTCGTCGTGGTACGCGGCTTCCGTCGTCTGCTCGATCTCGCGCAGCTTCTTCTTGAACTCGTAGAGCCGCTGGTTCTCCTCGTCCGTATGCTCCTCGCCGCGCGCCTCGCGCAGGATGTCGAAAGCGGCCAGCGTCACGTCGTCATTTGCCTCCCAGCCCGAGAGCGGGATGATCGCTGGCGGGATGTAGGTGCCGAGGCGGTTGAAGACGACATAGACGATATGGATCGTCGTCAGGAAGACGAAGAGGATCAGCAGCAGCGCGAAGTCCGACACGCCCAGCACGTCGAAGATGTTCTGGTAGTTCTGCACCACCTCGTTGAGAATGTCGGCATTGGGAAGAAAGCCCTCGGTCGAGGAGCCAATGTCGGTGAAGCCGGACAGGATGTAAAACACAACGCCCGCCACCAGCAGGCGCGAGGTCATGAAGTTCGAGAAGCGGATAACGCTTTGGAGAAGGCCTTCGACGTCCATGTTTCAGGCTCCCGTAACGAGAGCCGTGGCCGCGTCCAAAGAAGAGAAGCCCGGAAATCCCGTGATATCGACCGGATTGATCATCCGGCCGATCATCATCGTCAGTGTTTCCGCCGTATGTCGCCGCCTGCCGCCGGGGCAACGCGGTACAAAGGTTAGCATTCGACAACGGACATTCGCTAGTCGAGCCGATATAATTGCAATAATGCGACCTAGAACCCGACACCAGCAGGCGCGGCGTCATAAACTACAAAAAGAGAATAACGCTCTGGAGAAGGCCTTCGACCTTCCTCCTAATGCCTCGTTTTGGATAGTCTGAAGGCCTCAGCTTTGATCAGATCGATCACGCTTTCATCCCGATGTTCATCCTCCTCAAGGACAACATTATGGAAGGTGACGCCGGTCTGATCTTGCCCAACTTCGTATTGTAAGACTTCCCGATAACGACCGTCGTTCAGAAGCGCGATCAGATAGGAAGTGGTGTACTTCCCGAACTCCAAGGAGGAGTTGATATATCCGACTAGGTCAGTGAAGCTGGTGTCCTCTAGAAGTGAGATCACGTGAGGATATTGTTCGTCCGCAAATTCGATGAAGTTTCGAACATCGGCTTGAGGATTCTGTAGCGGAATGGAGCATGTCGCGAGCGTCGGCACGCGGCAAACAAATGCCCCCGATTCCCGATGTGACAAAGCAAATTTTTCGAAACCCTCAATTTTCATGATCCGCCAGAGCTGAGAATCTAGCGCCATCGGTTTCACAGATACATCAAATGAAACGCGCCGCGTCGGCCACCAAAGTGATAGGTTTGCAGCGACAAACCATTCCTTGTAACGCCTCACTAAAGAAGACTGGTACTTCGTCCAACCGCTGCCCTTAGCGAGCTGTCGCAACTCAGTATCGCAGGATTTGTCATAGACTTTCCGCCGACTGGCATCGACCCGCGATGAGAGGGAGTATCTTTCACTCACCCCACGATCTCCGCCGTCTCCAGCACGGCATGCAGCAGCACGTCGGCGCCGGCGCCGGCCCATTCCTTGCTGATGTCCTCGGCCTCGTTGTGCGACAGGCCACCGACGCAGGGACACATCACCATCGTCGCCGGCGCGACCTTGGCGGCCCAGCAGGCGTCGTGGCCGGCGCCGGAGATGATGTTCATGTGCGAATAGCCAAGCTTCTCGGCAGCCGAGCGGACGCGGCCGACCAGCGTCGGGTCGAAGGTGACCGGATCGAAATGGCCGACTGCCTCGACCGAGCAGCCGACGCCGAGATCGGCCGCGATCGCCGCCGCCCTTTCCTCGATCGTCGCGCGCATGCGGTCGAGCTTGCCTTGGTCCGGCGTGCGGATGTCGACGGTGAAGACGACCTTGCCCGGCAGCACATTTCGCGAGTTCGGCGAGAACTTCACCTGGCCGACGCCGCCCACAGCACCAGGCTGGTTCGCCATCGCGACTTCCTGCACCATCTCGAAGATGCGCGCCATCGCGAGCCCGGCATTGACGCGCATCGCCATCGGCGTCGAGCCCGTATGAGCCTCCCTGCCGGTCAGCGTGAACTCCAGCCACCACAGGCCCTGGCAATGAGTGACGACGCCGATCTGCTTGTTCTCAGCCTCGAGGATCGGCCCCTGCTCGATATGGTATTCGAAATAGGCGTGCATCTTGCGCGCGCCGACCTGCTCGTCGCCCAGCCAGCCGATCCGCTTCAGTTCCTCACCATAGGTCTTGCCGTCGAGGTCCTTGCGGCCGTAGGCGTAGTCGAGCGTGTGCACGCCGGCGAACACGCCCGAGGCCAGCATGGCCGGCGCAAACCGAGCGCCCTCCTCATTCGCCCAGTTCACGACGACGATCGGATGCTTCGTCTTGATGCCGAGGTCGTTCATCGACCGCACGACCTCGAGCGCGGCTAGAACGCCCAGCACACCGTCATACTTCCCGCCGGTAGGCTGGGTGTCGAGATGCGAGCCGACATAGACCGGCAGCGCGGCCGGATCCGTGCCCGGCAGCGTCATGAACATCGTGCCCATCTTGTCGACGCCCATGGTCAGCCCGGCGTCGTCGCACCAGCGCTTGAAGAGATGGCGCCCCTCGCCGTCCTCGTCGGTCAGCGTCTGGCGATTGTTGCCGCCGGCCACTCCCGGCCCGATCTTCGCCATCTCCATCAGGCTGTCCCACAGCCTGTCCGGATTGATGCGCAGATTTTCGCCGGGTGCCGCCATGCAATGCTCCTATTTCAGTTCGACTTCGACGAAGGCCATCGGTTCGGACCCGCCATTGACGACGTTGTGCTCGATGCCCTCGTCTCGCCGGTAGGCAATACCTGCCTCCATCTCGACGCGCCGCGAGCCGCCGCCGGGTTCCTCCAGCAGGAACTCGCAGCGCGTGATCGTCGTCACGACATAGTCCATGCCGTGACGGTGCCATCCGGTCTCCGCGCCGGGCGCGAAGTCCCAGCGCGTGACGCGCACCTTGTCGTCGTCGATCAGGACGGTCGAGGTTGCGACCTCGCGTGCCCGGAACGTCAATCCACCGCCCTCAGCACTTCGCGGACGTGGTCGATCAGCTCGTTGATCTGTCCCTTGGTGATGATCAGCGGCGGCGACAGCGCGATGATATCGCCGGTCGTGCGGATCAGCGCCCCACGCTCGAACGCCTTCACAAAGGCCTGGAAAGCCCGCTTGGTCGGCTGGCCGGCGATCGGCTCCAGCTCGATCGCGCCGACAAGGCCGATGTTGCGGATGTCGATCACATGCGGCTCGCCCTTGAGCGAATGGAGTGCCTCCTCCCAATACGGCGCAAGTTCCTCCCCGCGGGTGAGCAGGCCCTCTTCCTTGTAGGTGTCGAGCGTGGCGATGCCGGCCGCGCAGGCGATCGGATTGCCCGAATAGGTGTAGCCATGGAAGAACTCGATCACATGCTCCGGCCCGTTCATGAAGGCGTCGTGGATCTCCTTCTTCACGAACACCGCGCCCATCGGGATGACGCCGTTGGTGATGCCCTTGGCCGTGGTGATGATGTCGGGCGTGACGCCAAAATAATCCGCCGCAAACGGCGCGCCGAGACGGCCGAAACCGGTGATGACCTCGTCGAAGATCAACAGGATGCCGTGCTTGTCGCAGATCGCGCGCAGCTTCTGCAGGTAGCCCTTCGGCGGGATCAGCACACCGGTCGAGCCCGCTACCGGCTCGACGATCACCGCAGCGACGGTCGAGGCATCGTGCAGCGCGACGATACGCTCGAGCTCGGTCGCGATGTCGGCGCCATGCTCCGGCTCGCCCTTGGTGAAGCTGTTCTGACCCGGCAGGTGGGTGTGCGGCATGTGGTCGACGCCGGTGAGCAGCGTGCCGAACATCTTGCGGTTGGTGACGATGCCGCCGACGGAGATGCCGCCGAAATTGACACCGTGATAGCCGCGCTCGCGACCGATCAGGCGGAAGCGCGAGCCGTCGCCGCGGGCGCGGTGATAGGCGATGGCGATCTTGAGCGCCGTGTCGACCGATTCGGAGCCGGAATTGGTGAAGAACACATGTTCCATGCCCTTCGGGGCGATCTCGACCAGCCGGTTGGCGAATTCGAAAGCCAACGGATGGCCCATCTGGAAGGCCGGCGCGTAGTCCAGTTCGCCTGCCTGCTCGCGGATCGCTTCGGTGATCTTCGGCCGGCAATGGCCGGCATTGACGCACCAAAGACCCGCCGTGCCGTCGAGCACCTTGCGGCCGTCCGTCGTGGTGAAGTGCATGTCCTTCGCCGACACGAACATGCGTGGCGACTGCTTGAACTGCCGGTTCGCCGTGAACGGCATCCAAAAGGCGTTGAGGTCGTTCGGAACGACGCGCGAGTGATACATGACCAAGCTTTCCCCTTGTTCTGCTGCCCGGGCAGACGTGCCAACGCTTGGTTATTCGGGCGCAGTCGTGCTACGCAGTTTTTGACCGAACGGACAAAGGTTAGCACCGCCTGACGGGCGGTCAAGCGCTTGATAGACGATATGGCAGGCCCGATGCGCGCTCCACGGCGTCAAAGTAACTGGTCCAGTCCGTTGGTCCAGATCGCTCCGCAGCCCGCGGCGCTCCGGGCGCTTCGCTGACATGGAAGGCTCGGCCGCCCGTCCCCGCACCCGCATCCAGGCGGAGAAGCGCGAAACGATCCTCGAAGCCGCGCTGGAGGTCTTCTCCACCCATGGATTCCGGGGCTCCACGATCGACCAGATCGCAGCCGCCGCCGGCATGTCGAAGCCCAACCTGCTCTACTATTTCCGGCGCAAGGAAGACATCTTCACGACGCTGATCCAGCGCCTTCTCGACACCTGGCTCGCGCCGTTGCGCGAACTGGACGAGGAAGGCGACCCGATGACGGAGCTGCGCAGCTACATCCGCCGCAAGATCGAGATGGCGCGAGACTTCCCGCGCGAAAGCCGCATCTTCGCCAATGAGATCCTGCAGGGCGCGCCGCGCATCCTGCCGATGCTGGAGGGCGAGCTGAAACAGCTCGTCGACGAGAAGGCGGTGATCATCCGCGGCTGGATGCGCTCCGGCCGCATCGCGCGCACCGATCCCTATCACCTGATCTTCTCGATCTGGGCGACGACCCAGCATTATGCCGATTTCGACGTCCAGGTCCGCGCCGTGCTTGGGCCCGATCGCGGCGGTGACGGCCGCTTCGAGGACGCCGCCCGCTTTCTGGAGCAGCTTTTCGTCGAAGGGCTGAAACCGAAGGCGTGACGTACAGTGCACCTGCAACGCTGTTGACAAGACCAGCCCTGGTTCCCAATCTCCCCGTTTAACTGGGAGATAACAAATGACCTTCAACGTGACCCGTCGCAGCCTCGCCGTTGGCGTCGCTCTGCTCATCGCTGGGGGAGCCGCCTTCGCACAGCAGGCTTTCTTTCGGATCGGGACCGGCGGAACGTCGGGCACCTATTATCCGATCGGCGGCCTGATCGCCAACGCGATCTCGGCCACAGGTGAGAACGGCGTCGAGGGCCTCGTCGCGACTGCCGTCTCGTCGAACGGCTCTGTCGCCAACATCAACGCGATCCAGAGCGGCGCCAGTGAGTCGGGCTTCAGCCAATCGGACGTTGCATATTGGGCGCATTCGGGCACCGGCCTCTACGAGGGCAAGCCGAAGGTGGAGGATCTACGCTTGATCGCGACGCTCTATCCGGAGACGCTGCACATCGTCGCCCGGGCCGATGCCGGCATCAAGTCGGTGGCCGATCTCAAGGGCAAGCGCGTCTCGATCGACGAGCCCGGTTCGGGAACGATCGTCGATGCCCGCCTCGTCCTCGCCGCATACGGGCTCTCGGAAAAGGACATCACGCCTGAGTACCTGAAGCCCGGCCCCTCCGGCGAGAAGATGCGGGACGGCGCGCTTGACGCATTCTTCTTCGTCGGCGGCTTCCCGGCTGGTGCGATCACCGAACTCGCCGCCTCGACCGCGATCACCCTCGTCCCGGTATCAGGTCCAGAGGCCGAGAAGCTGATCGCCGACAACCAGTTCTTCGCCGTCAACACCGTGCCGGCCGAGACCTACAAGGGTGTCGGCGAAATGCAGACGATCTCGGTCGCCGCGCAATGGGTCACCAGCGCCAAGCAGTCTGATGACCTAGTCTACAACATCACCAAGGCTCTGTGGAGCGACGGCACCCGCAAGGCGCTCGACGCCGGCCACGCCAAGGGCAAGCTGATTACGCTGGAGAACGCCGTGAGCAGCGCCGGTATCCCGTTCCATCCCGGCGCCGAGAAGTTCTACAAGGAAGCAGGCGTCCTGAAGTAGGGCCATGCTCATCAGAACATTGCGGAGGCGGGAAGCATGCTTCCCGCCTCTGTTCATATCCATGGACCGTGAGAACGGCGCTGCGATCGGACGGGACACATGACGCGACCAGACGGCACCGACGGCAAACTCGAGGACGTTCGGCTCGCGCCGATGGAGCTGAACGAGCAGGAAGCGCGTGAACTTGAGGAAAAGTTCGATTCCGAGATGCGTTTCCGCAAGCTGTCGCCCGCAACCGCCTGGCTGGTCGGCTCGGCGCTAGTGACGCTGTCGCTGTTCCACTACTACACCGCCGGCTTCGGCCTGCTGCACGAGATGGTCCATCGCGGCATCCATCTCTCCTTCGTCCTCGCGCTCGTCTTCCTGGTCTTCCCCTTCTGGAAGAGCGGCTACGACCGTCCCGCCAAATCGACGCTTCTGACGCCGCTCGGAATCCCCTTCTACGACTGGATCCTCGCCATCGCCGCGGTCGTCGCGGTCGCGCATGTACCGCTCATCCCGCTGGATGAACTCGCGTTCCGCGTCGGCAACCCCACCCGGACCGATGTCGCGCTCGGCCTGACGCTGATCGTCGTTCTGCTCGAAGCCACGCGCAGGTCGGTCGGCTGGCCGCTTCCGATCATCGCGCTGCTGTTCATGGCCTATGCCCTTTTCGGCCCCTGGATGCCGAGCATCCTGGTCCATCCGGGCAACACGGTCGCGCAGCTCGTCGACCATCTCTACCTGACCACGCAGGGCATCTACGGCATCGCGCTGGGTGTCGTGGCGACCTACGTCTTCCACTTCGTCCTGTTCGGCGTGTTCGCGACCCGCATCGGCCTCGGCCAGCTCTTTCTCGACTGCGCCGCCTGGGTGGCCGGACGCTATGCCGGCGGCCCTGCGAAAGTGTCGATCTTCGGCTCGGCGCTGTTCGGCATGATCTCGGGATCCTCGGTTGCCAACACAGTCACAGTCGGTTCTCTAACCATCCCGGCGATGATCCGCCTCGGCTACAGACGGCCCTTCGCCGCCGCCGTCGAAGCGGCGTCGTCGACGGGCGGGCAGATCACCCCGCCAATCATGGGGGCGGCCGCCTTCTTGATGATCGAGTTCCTCGAACTGCCCTACACGACGATTATCCTGGCCGCGATCGTGCCGGCCTTCATGCATTTCTTTGGCGTGCTCATGCAGGTCCATTTCGAGGCCAAGCGCAGCGGACTGCGCGGCATGCGGCCTGACGAAATGCCGGACCTGTCGGCTGCGTTGAAGCGCGACTGGCCGACCATCATCCCGCTCATCGCGCTCATCGGCGTCCTGCTCGCCGGCTATACCCCTTATCTCGCCGCCTTCTGGGGCATCACGCTGTGCATAGCCGTCGGCCTGCTCAATCCACGCCGCCGAATGACGTTCCTTGAGGTGTTCGAAGGCTTGCGCGACGGAGCCAAATACGCGCTCGCAGTCGGAGCCGCGGCCGCCACTGTAGGCATCGTCGTCGGCGTCGTCACACTCACCGGCGTCGGCTTCAAGGTGTCCTACATCGTCACCTCGACGGCCGCCGAGATGGCGAGCTTCGTCGGCGCGATCCTGCCGGTCGACTGGTTCGCGCCGACCACCCTGACGCTTCTCTTCACGCTGCTTATGACGGGCGTGGTTTGCATCCTGATGGGATGCGGCATCCCGACGACCGCCAACTACATCATCATGGTCACGATCGCCGCCCCATCGCTGGTCATGCTGGGCGTCGAGCCGATCGTCGCCCACTTCTTCGTCTTCTACTACGGCGTCCTGGCCGACATCACGCCTCCGGTGGCGCTCGCCGCCTATGCCGCAGCGGGCATGGCCGGCGCCGATCCGTTCAAGACCGGCAACCTCGCCTTCCGCCTCGGGCTCGGCAAGGTGCTGGTGCCGTTCGTCTTCGTCTTCTCGCCCTCGCTGCTGCTCGTGACGAAGGATTTCACCTGGTCCAGTTTCATCCTCGCCTTCGGCGGCTGCGCATTCGGAATTCTCTGCCTCAGCGCGGCGCTTTCACGCTTCATGCTCGTTCCCACCAAGGCTTGGGAGAACTTCCTGCTGGTGGTCGCAGCAGTGCTGATGATCGCGCCCGAGGGGTATTCCACCGCGATCGGGGTGCTCCTGGTCCTGCCGGTCCTGGTGCGGCAGTTCACGGCCTTCCGGACGTCCTCGCCCTGACGCTCGCCGAAAAAGCCTAGCGCCCGATCAACATCAGCGGCTTTCCGGCGGCATCGACGAAGACGACGTCATCGCCGCGCATCTCATATCCTGCGACCTTGTCGATCGCATCGGTGAGCGTCTGCTCGGCGTCGCCGATCTCGCCGGGGCATGCCATCCGCGTCGCCATGCCCGGCGCGAAGGTGACGGCACTGCCCTCGCCCGGCATGATCTGGGTGCCGATGCGGTTGCAGCCGACCGAGAGCGAGACGCGCAGATCCTTATCCACTTCTAAGGTGAGCTTCGCCGCCGCCGGAAGGGGCTGCAGCGCGCCGTCCTTGCCGGCCAGTTCCATCCGCGTCCAGTTGCCGGCCCAGTCGAAGCTCGATGTTGCAGCGGAACTCGTCATGGCTGGGCTCTCCGGTTCATCGGCAACGGCAGCTGCCGGGACAACGAAAAGAAGTCCCGCGAGCATCCAGGCTGTCCGTGACATGTCGATCTCCATGCGTTTAGTCGCAGCCAACATCCTCCCGGATTGCAGCGCCAGTGTGACTGAAAGTCAGTCCCGTGCCAGCGCCATGACGAGTAGGCCGAGCACGGTGATCCCGGCGCCGGCAGCGACGCCGGCGCTCGCCCAGCCATGTCCGAGCAATCCCTCGTAGAGGATGATGAAGCCGGACGTCAGATAGGTGTAGGCGAGCACTTTCGCCGCGGGCAGCCTCATCGAGGCATATTGGGTGAGAAAGAACGTGCCACCCGTGGTGAATATGCCGAGATAGAAGATCGACAGCCATGCCGCCGGCGAAAGGCTCGCCCAGTCGGTCGAGACGATGTCCCGCCAGCCCCAGAGGGCAATGCACAGGCCTGTCGCCGCCACCGTCCAGAGCGTGAAGACGACGCCCGTCTCTCCCCGATTGAAGCGGCGCAGCAATGGGCCATAGGCGGCATGGCAGAGCACGCCGACGAAGAAAATGAGTTCGCCCCTGCCGACCTGAAGATTGGCCGCCGCCGAGAGATCACCACGGAAGATCACCCAGAGCGAACCGAACGCCGCGAGCACCAGGCTCGCGACCACGACCCCGCGCGGCTTCTGGCCGAGGAACAGCCAGCCGAAGCCGGCGCTGGCGATGGGCATCAGGGTGAAGACGGCACCCGTCGACACCGGGTCGGTCAGTCGCAACGCCACGAACATGGTGATGAAGAACACTGCCATCAGCGCGCCAAGAACGCCGTAGCGCCAGACGGCGCGTGGACGCTCGATCCGGCCACCCGCCAACGCCAGCGCGACGCCTGCCATGATGCCCGTCCCAATGGCAAAGCGCGCGGCGTTGAGCGCCGCAGGCGAGAGGTAAGGAGCCGCGATCGCACCGAACGAGAACGAACCGGCGACGAACGCCGCAAAGCCCACCATTGCGAGATGGCCGAGAAGCTTGTCGCGGCCGGTGGCGAAGGTGGAATGGAGCGCGGGCGCGTTCAATGGGTCAACCGCACCGGCAATCGCGCGAGGGCGCGAATGCCGACGCGCTTGCGCCAGGCGATCTCCTGCGGCGCCACGGCCAGGTGGATATCCGGAAAACGCGCAAAAAGCCTCTCGATCGCAATCCGCATTTCGGCACGCGCGAGCTGGAAACCGAGACAGAAATGAACGCCGGTTCCGAACGACAGGTGCGGATTCGGATGCCGGCCGATGTCGAAGCGCTCAGGCACCTCGAACTTGTCCGGGTCTGTATTCGCCCCGCTGAGAAAGGCAGCAAACATGTCACCGCGACGGAACCGCCTGCCCTGCCATTCCACGTCGGAGCGGGCGAAGCGCGGCTTGGTCATCTGCACCGGGCAGACCCAGCGCAGGCATTCCTCCACTGCGCCGGGCATCAGCGAAACATCGGCGGTCAGCCGCTCCCTTTCGTCGTGATGGGTGAGCAAAGCCCAGATGCCACCCGCGATGAGATGCGTCGTCATTTCCTGCCCTGCCCCGAACAGGAGGAAGACCATCGCCACGAGCTCGTCTTCGGACAAATCGCCATGCTCGGTCTGAGCCTCTCGCAGCGCCGTGATCAGCCCGTCGGGATGCGCCCCTCCGTCCGGCCGCGAGACCGTCCTCAGATAAGTGACCATGCGCCAGACCCCCGGCACGGCACGCAAAACGGCCCAGATGTTGGCGGTGTCGGTCAGGTTGCCCAACCAGGCTTTGAACCAGTCGTGATCCTTCTCCGGGAGCCCGAGCATCGCGCAGATGACCGACAGCGGCAGGTCACGGCAATAGGCCTGCATCAGTTCGGCTTCAGGCTTGCCGTCGAGCCGGTCCAGCAGCCGCTCGGCGACCTGCTCGATCATCGGCTTCATCCCGTCGATGCCCCGGCGCGCGAAGGCCTGATCTACAAGGGAGCGCAGGCGTCGATGTTCGGGATCGTCGAGGCCGAGCATGTTCTTCGCGAGCAGGCCGAGCGTCGCCGGCAGCACCTTCAGCACCCGCTCCTGCGTCCGGCTGCCGGCATTGCCGGGATCGCGGGCGAAGCGCTCGCTGTCCTTCAGAAGTTCAGCCGAGGCAGCGTGCGTCGTCGTCAGCCAGATGCGGCCGAGGATCGGCAGTCGCATCCCCACCACGGGGCCGGCCTGCCGCATTCGCGTCAGCATCGGAAAGGGATCCGCGTGGAACCCCGGCGAGACGATGTCAAACGCTTCGGCCATGGCGCTCCTCCTGCCGCGGCCGGAGCCTATCTCACTCCGCCGCGACCTTCGCCATGGGATTGTTCGGATGCGTGGTCCAGTTGGCATAGGTCGGCTGGACGGTCTTGCCGGTGCGCTGGTCGAGCACGCCCGCCGCGAGCGGCACCATGTCGATGCAGCCCTCCACCGGGCAGACGTTGACGCAGAGATTGCAGCCGACGCACTCGTCCTCCATCACCTCGAAATGCCGCTTTCCGTCGACCATCGAGGTGATCGCCTGGTGCGAGGTGTCTTCGCAGGCGATGTGGCAGCGGCCGCACTTGATGCAAAGGTCCTGGTCGATGCGCGCCTTGGCGATGTAGTTGAGGTTGAGGAACTGCCAGTCGGTGACGTTGGGCGTCGCGCGGCCAATGATGTCGTCGAGCGAGCGATGGCCCTTCTCATCCATCCAGTTTTCCAGACCGGCGATCATCTCCTGCACGATCTTGAAACCGTAGGTCATCGCCGCGGTGCAGACCTGCACGTTGCCGGCGCCGAGTGCCATGAACTCGGCCGCATCGCGCCAGGTGGTGATGCCGCCGATGCCCGAAATGGGCAGGCCGCGCGTTTCCGGGTCGCGCGCGATCTCGGCCACCATGTTCATGGCGATCGGCTTCACCGCCGGACCGCAATAGCCGCCATGGCTGCCCTTGCCGTCGATCGAGGGTTCCGGCGAGAAATTATCGAGATTGACACCGGTAATCGAGTTGATCGTGTTGATCAGCGACACCGCGTCCGTGCCGCCCTGATGCGCCGCCCGCGCCGGCTTGCGGATGTCGGTGATGTTGGGCGTCAGCTTTGTGATCACCGGCATACGCGTATACTGCTTGCACCAGCGCACGACCATTTCGATATATTCCGGCACCTGGCCGACAGCGGCGCCCATGCCGCGCTCAGACATGCCGTGCGGGCAGCCAAAATTCAGCTCGATGCCGTCAGCGCCCGTCTCCTCGACCAGCGGCAGGATCGCCTTCCAGGATTCTTCGACACACGGCACCATGATCGAGGCGACCAGCGCCCGGTCCGGCCAGTTCCTCTTCACCTGCTTCATCTCCTGCAGGTTGATCTGCAGCGCGCGGTCGGTGATGAGCTCGATATTGTTGAGGCCAAGCAGCCGCCTGTCCGCGCCCCAGATCGCGCCGTAGCGCGGGCCGTTGACGTTGACGACCGGAGGACCTTCCTCGCCCAGCGTCTTCCAGACCACGCCGCCCCAGCCCGCCTTGAACGCGCGCTCGACATTGTAGGCCTTGTCGGTCGGCGGCGCCGAGGCCAGCCAGAACGGGTTCGGCGACTTGATGCCGACGAAATTGTTGCGAATGTCAGCCATGGCTCATGCCCTCCCGTTCGAGGTGAGAGTACGATGAATGCTCTCCGCCGCGTCGCGGCCGGCCGCGACGGCCGCGACCGTCAGATCCTCGCGCGCATCGGCGACGCAGTCGCCGCCGGCCCAGACCTTGGGATTGGAGGTCCGCCCCTCGGCGTCCACCTTGATGCGGCCTTTCTCCATCGCGATCGTCGTGCCCGAACCGTTCAGCGGCGCGGCATCGAAGGACTGGCCGATGGCCTTGAACACCTGGTCGGCAGGAAGCACCACGGTCTCGCCGGTGCCCGACAGCCTGCCATCCGTCTCCGCGGTGTATTCCAGCTCGATGCCGGCGACCTTGCCGTTCGCGGCGATCACGCGCTTGGGCTGCAGCCAGTGCCGGATCGTCACCCCGTTGGCAGCGGCCAGATCCTGTTCGAACTCGGAAGCGTTCATTTGCTCCTTGCCGCGGCGATAGGCGACCGTCACTTCTTCCGCGCCCAGCAGCTTCGACTGCACGGCCGCGTCGATTGCCGTCATGCCGCCGCCGATCACCACCACGCGGCGCCCCACCGGCAGCCCGCCGAGGTCGGAGGCCTGGCGCAGTTCGGCGATGAAATCGACAGCGTTGTCGACGCCGGCGGCCGCCTCGCCTTCCGCCCGCAGCGCGTTGACGCCGCCGAGACCCATGCCGAGGAACACCGCGTCATAGGACGCCGTGAGGTCGGCAAGGTGGTAGTCGCGCCCCAGCACCATGCCATTCTGGATGGTGATGCCGCCGATGGCCGTCACATAGTCGACCTCCGCCTGCGCGAAGCCGTCGACGCTCTTGTAGGCGGCGATGCCGTATTCATTGAGCCCGCCCGCCTTCGGCTTTGCCTCGAGGATGGTGACATCGTGTCCCTTGACCGCCAGACGATGTGCGGCGGCCAAGCCCGCCGGGCCCGCGCCAACGACAGCGATCCTCCTGCCCGTCGGCTCGGCGCGCGTATAGAACTGCTTGCCCTGCCCCATCGCGACATCAGTCGCATAACGCTGCAGCCGGCCGATCTGCACCGGCTTGCCTTCGGCGGTCTCACGCACACAGGCTTCCTCGCACAGCGTCTCGGTCGGGCAGACCCGGGCGCACATGCCGCCGAGGATGTTCTGGTCGAAGATGGTCTTCGCAGATCCGATCGGATTGCCCGTCGCGATCTGGCGGATGAAGAGCGGGATGTCGATGGAGGTCGGACACGCCTGCATGCAGGGCGCGTCGTAGCAGAAGTAGCAGCGATCGGCCTCGACCAGCGCCTCGTGATGGTCGAGCGGCGGATGCAGGTCCGAGAAGTTGTCGGCGTATTCGGCTGGCGACAGACGGCCCGCGACGATGCCGTCCTTAAGCTGGCCAGTGGCCATTTCAGCAGTTCCCCATTGTTGTTCGTTGGGAAGATGCTAGCACAGGCTATAATTTTATCAATCGGTCAAAAAATCAGATAAGCCGTTGAATTTTCATCCTAAAAACTTGATAAATCCGCTCATATTTAGCTAGGAATCGTCATTAGCGATCCATTAACGATCCTTGCAAACGCGGCCTTCACCTTTAGCGGCGAGAACTGCGGCATGGTTCGCGGGCATTTGACTAAAATGGTCCTTGTCGCCCTGGCGCTCGGCCTGTCGGGTTGCGCCACGCGTCCGCACAGCATCAACAATGTCTGCGCCGTCTTCGAGCAGCAGGACGGCTGGATCACCAACTGGCAGCGTTCGGCCAAGGCCGCCGAGCGTCGGCATGGCATTCCGGTGCCCATCCTCATGGCCACGATCCGCAAGGAATCCGGCTTCCAGTCCAATGCGCGCCCGCCGCGCACGAAACTGCTCGGCTTTATCCCGTGGAAGCGTCAGTCCAGCGCCTACGGCTACGCACAGGCGCTGGACGGCACATGGGAGCAGTACAAGCGCGAGCGCGGCGGCTTCTCCGCCAGCCGCTCCAAATTCGCAGACGCGGTCGATTTCGTCGGCTGGTACCACGGCAAGACCGTGTCGACCTACGGTGTCGCCCCGAACGACGCCTACAGCCTCTATCTCGCCTATTATTCCGGCTGGTCGGCCTTCGGAAAAGGAAGCTGGCGCTCCAACGCCTCGCTCAAACGCACCGCCCGCGACACTGCCCTCATGGCGCAGAGCTACGAACGGCAGATGTCGAACTGCCGATAGCGGTCAGGCGGCCTCGCCTTCCGGCGCGAAGGAGATGACGTTCTCCATGCCGGCGAACACCTCGGCCGACAGATGGCACTTCACCTGGTGCCCGCCGCCGAGATCGCGCACTGGCGGCACCTCGCGCTCGCACAGGTCGCCCGGAACCAGCTTCTTGTAGTTGCACCGCGTCTGGAACGGGCAGCCGGAGGGCGGGTTCATCGCCGACGGGATGTCGCCTTCCAGCACGACGAGCTTCTTCACCACACTCGTGTCTGCGATCGGGATCGCCGACAGCAGCGCCTCGGTATAGGGGTGGTAGGGCGGCTGGAAGATCTGGTCGGTGGTCCCCTGCTCCACGATATGGCCGAGATACATCACCACGACGCGGTCGGCGATGTAGCGCACCACCGACAGGTCGTGGCTGATGAACAGCATCGTCGTCTTGTTCTTGCGCTGGATGTCCATCAGCAGTTCGGTCACCGCCGCCTGCACCGACACGTCGAGCGCTGACACCGGCTCGTCGGCCACCACCACCTTCGCCATGCCGGCAAAGGCGCGCGCCACGCCGATGCGCTGCTTCTGCCCGCCGGAGAGCTGGCGCGGCATGCGGGTTTCGAACGCTCGCGGCAGCTTCACCAGGTCGAGCAGTTCCAGCATCCGCTGCCGCCGCTCGGCCACCGTCTTGCCGACGCCGAATTTCTCCAGCGTGCGGATGATCTGCGAGCCGACCGAATGGCTGGGATTGAGCGTATCGAACGGGTTCTGGAACACCATCTGGATCGAGGAGATCGTCTCGACGTCTCGCTTCTCGATCGGCGTCCCGGCGATCTGGCGGTTGCCGAGCGTCACGCCGCCCTCGGTCGCGGTCTCCAGCCCGAGCAGGATCTTCGCGAGGGTGGACTTGCCGCAGCCGCTTTCGCCGACGATCGCGACCGTCTCGCTCTCGCGCGCCACGAAGGAGATCGTCTCGTTGGCCTTGACCGTCTTCGCCTCCGCTCCGCCGAAGATCTCGTTGGCCGCGACCTTGTAGTATTTCTTCAGGTCCTCGATGTTGAGCATCGGGGCGCCCGGCTTCACCGGCTCTTTCGCCGCGGTTGCGTTGGGAGGCAGCGCCTCCCAGTCGATCTCGTTGAAGCGCACGCAGCGGCTGTAGTGGCCGTCGTGGCCCGCCACCTCGATCATCGGGATCTCGGCGGCGTTACAGAGCCCTTCGACGAAATGGTGGCAGCGCGGTCCGAAATTGCAGCCCTTCGGCCGCTCATGCGGCAGCGGCAGTTGCCCCGGGATCGCCACCAGCGGGCGCGAATTCTTGTCGGCGCCCGGCAGCGGGATCGAGCGGAACAGTCCCTGGGTATAAGGATGCCGCATCCGGTCGAACACATCCCTGATCTTGCCGGTCTCCACCGCCTCGCCGGAATACATCACCGTGATCCGGTCGCAGGTCTCGAGGATAAGACCGAGATTGTGCGACACGAAGATCATAGACGTGCCGAACTCCTCGCCGAGCCCTTTCACCAGCTCGACGATGCCTGCCTCGACCGTCACGTCCAGCGCCGTCGTCGGCTCGTCCAGAAGCAACAGCGCCGGCTTCGACAAGAGCGCCATGGCGATAACGATGCGCTGCTGCTGTCCGCCCGAGAGCTGGTGCGGATAGGAGTTCATCATCCGAGGCGGGTCCGGCAGGCGCACCGCCTTCAGCATCGCCAGCGAGCGCTCATAGGCTTCTTCCTTCGACACCTTCTCGTGGATGATCGGCACTTCCATCAGCTGCTGGCCGATCTTCATCGCCGGATTCAGCGAGGCCATCGGCTCCTGGTAGATCATCGCGATCTTGTTGCCGCGGATCGAGCGCAGCTCCGCCTCGGACATGTCGCCCATGTCCCTGCCCTGGAATTTTATCCGTCCGCCGACGATCTTCCCGACATTGGACAGGTCGCGCATGATGCCGAGCGACACGGTCGACTTGCCGCAGCCGCTCTCGCCGACGATGCCCATCGCCTCTCCGGGCATTACGGTGCAGGAGAAGTCCATCACGGCGGGGATCTCGCCGCGCTTGGTGAAAAAGGAGATCGACAGGTTCTCGATCTCGATGATCGGCTTGGCGTCTGCGATGGTCGTGGCTTTCACGGCTTCGTTCATCGTCGGCCTCTCAATCCTTCAGCGATTGTTCGCGCAGCGCATCCGCGAGCAGGTTGAGCCCCAGCACAAAACTCATCAGCGCGATCGTCGGCGGCAGCGCGGGATGGATGAAGGAGCGCAGGAGCCGCGAGGCGTCCTTGATCGCGGTGCCCCAGTCCGGGCTTTCGGGCGCCAGCCCCAGGCCGAAATAGCCGAGCGTGCCGAGCAGGATCGTGGTGTAGCCGATGCGCAGGCAGGCATCGACGATCAGCGGTCCGCGCGCATTGGGCAGGATTTCCCAGATCATGATGTACCAGGGGCTCTCACCGCGCGTCTGCGCCGCCGCCACGTAGTCGCGCGTCTTGATGTCCATCACCAGGCCGCGCACGATGCGGAACACGCCCGGCGACGAGGCGAAGACAACAGCGACGAAGATGTTGAGCGTCGACGGCTCGATCGAGATCAGGCCGAGCGGATCGGCGCTGAACACCAGGCCGAGATAGACCCAGCCGCCGATCAGGAGGGTCAGCGCCAGCTGGATCCACAGCCGGTCGGGCCGGTTCTTGAACCGCGTCCAGAACAGCGTGCAGAAGAACACGACCGGGAACAGGAAGAAGAACGCGGCCATCCCGCGCGGGATCGAGACGCCGATGCCAGTTGCCTGGCTGAACCAGCTGTCGAAGGTGAGGTTGCGGATCTCCGGCGTCACCAGCAGGTAGAACAGCAGGATCACCGGGAAGGCCAGGACAAGGTTGGCGAGGAAGGACAGGACCGAGTCTATCCTGCCTCCGTAGTAGCCGGCGGGCAGGCCCAGCGTGATCCCGACCATCAGCGCGAACATCGTCGCGAAGGGCGCGATCACCAGCACGATCTGGCTGCCGTAGACCATGCGCGAGAACACATCCCGTGCGAGCTTGTCGCCGCCGAAATAGTAGACATCGCCCGTGTCCGGCACGACGGTGCCCGGCATCGCGTCCTTCATCACCGCAAGCTGCGTCAGCGGATCGAACGGCGCGATGACCGGCGCGAAAATCGCCGTGAACAGCCAGAACAGGCAGATGAACACCCCGGCGATACCGACGGAGTTCGAGAACAGCTCGCCGTAGAGGCCGAGCCGCTTGCGATAGGCGAAACTCGCTCCCATCACGATCGCCAGGGCCAGCCAGACCGGCCAGAAGCGGCCGATCACCCCGATGAGAACCTGAAACCAGCCGATGTTGTCCAACTGCATCCTGCGTCCCCCCTTACTGCACGCGGATGCGCGGATTGAGATAGGCGTAGCCGATGTCCGAGATGAGCTGCGTGAACAGCACGACGAACACGGAGACGAGCGAACAGCCGAGCAGCAGGTCGATGTCGTTGTTGCCGGCGGCCTCGACCAGCGTGAAGCCGAAGCCCTGGTAGCGGAACATCGTCTCGACAATGACCACGCCGGTGAGCAGCCACGGGAACTGCAGCATGATCACGGTGAACGGCGCGATCAGCGCATTGCGCAGCGCATGCTTGATAATGACCGACCTGAAGCTAAGTCCCTTCAACCGCGCCGTGCGGATATATTGCTGCGTCATCACCTCGACCATGGAGGCGCGGGTCATTCTCGCAATGTAGCCGATGCCGTAGACCGACATCGTCATTACCGGCAGCGTGAAATTGTAGAAATTGACCCCCTGCGAGGTCGCGGACGCGGCGGAGCCGTTGAGCCAGCCTAGCCAGGATGCGAAGATGACGGTGAAGATGACGCCCGAGACATATTCGGGCGTGGCGGTTGTTGCTATCGAGAGCACCGACAGCGTCCGATCCGTCCTCGACCCTTCCCGCATGCCGGCGAGGATGCCGATCAGCAGCGAGATCGGCACCATCGTCACCATGACCCAGAACATCAAAATCCCGGTGGCGCCGAGCGCCGGCCACAGCTTTGCCGCGACAGTGGTCTTGAACTTGGTCGAACAGCCGAAATCGCCCTGCAGGATTCCGCCGTAGTAAGGCTCGGCCGGCTGCTGGCAGGCCTTGTAGCGCAGCGTCGGCTTGCCGGTCGCGGCGTCGATCTCCGGCACACGCTTCACCACGCCAAGCCACTGGCCGTAGCGGACGAAAAAGTTCTCGCGGAACCCGTTCTTCACCAGCCACTGCTCGATGTGTTCGTCAGACGAGCGCATGTCGAGCTGGCTGATGGACAGCTTTCTCAGGTTCGGCTCGAGATTGACCATGTAGAAGACGACCATGGTCAGGCAGAGCATGGTGATGACCATGGTGCCGAGTCGCCTGATGATGAATGCAAGCATGTAAGCCCCTGCCATCTAGGTTGGGGTCACGAAGTCACCCGTCGAAACATGAGGGGCGCGCTCGGCGCCCCTCCCGGTTTTCCTGCTATGATCAGGCTTCCTCCAGCCAGACCTTGCCGTAGTCGTGCTCGAAGGTCGGATGCATGCCGTGGTTCTTCACGGCCGGCACCGAAGAATTGTAGAGCTTGCGCCAGTAGGGCTGGATCAGGATGCCGGAGTCCTGGATGATCTGCTCGATATCCTTCATGGCGCCCTTGCGCTTCTCGGCATCCGCGATGCCAAGCGCCTCGCCGATCTTGGCATCGAGATCGGGATTCGAGTAGGCCGCCTCGTTCCACGCCTCGCCGGTGCGGTAGGCGATGGCGACGACCTGGATGCCCAGCGGGCGCATGTTCCAGTTCGTCATCGAATAGGGATACTTCGTCCAGTCGTTCCAGAAGGTCGAGCCCGGCAGAACCGTGCGCTTGACCTTGATGCCGGCCTCGCGCAGCTGCGCGGCGATCGCGTCGCCGGTGTTCTTGTGCCAGTCCTCGTCGACGGTGATCAGGTCGTGCTCGTAGTCGGCCTGGCCGGCCTCGGCCATCAGTGCCTTTGCCTTCTCGACGTCGCGCGCCACCTTTGGCAGCTCGACATATTCGGGATGGATCGGGCAGACGTGGTGGTTTTCCGCCGGCGTGCCGGCATTGCCGTAGCCGAGCTGCAGCACGATGGCGTTGTCGACCGCGAGCTGGAGCGCATGGCGTACCTTCTGGTCGTCATAGGGCTTGTTGGCGACGTTGGTGCGCGCCACGATCGTGGAGGCCGTGACGACCTCCGAGGTCACGCAGCCGACACCCTCGAGGATCGACACGTAGTCAGCCGAAGTCTCGTGGTTGGTGTGCACCTCGCCGGCCTCGAAGGCCGAGACCATCGCCGACGGATCGGTGCCGTAGTCGATGAACTCGACGCCGTCGAGATAAGCCTCGCCGCCCCACCACTTGCCGTCCTCGCGGCGCTTGTAGACCACCTTCTGGCCGACGTCGTAGGAGACGAGCTGGAACGGGCCGGTGCCGATCGGGTCCTTGGCGAAGTTGGCGCCCGTCTCGTCGAAGGAGCGGTGCACGATCAACGCGGGATAGTCGCACAGGCTCGGGATGAGCGCGATGTCGGCCTTGGTCAGGCTGATCTTCACGGTCATGTCGTCGACCTTGGTCAGCGAGCCCTCACGCAGCTTGCCCGTCGCCTCGTCGACGATCGTGCCCAGGCGTCCCGGCATCGAGTTGCCCTCTGCCGACTTGTCGGCCCAGCGCGTGAAATTGTAGATCACGTCATCGGCGTTGAACGTGTCGCCATTGGTCCAGGTCACGCCCGGGCGCACCTTGAGCGTGTATTCGGTGGCGTCGTCGTTAACTTCCCAGCTCTCCAGCAGGTAGGGCTCGAACGTGTAGTCCTTGGTATATTTCACCAGCGGCTCGAGCGTCTGGCGCTCGGCATTGGCGATCTCCGACCAGTCGGCCGTGCGGGGATCCTTCGGATCCTTGATCCACATCGCAACCTTCAGCACGCCGCCCTTCTTGGGCTCCTGCGCGACTGCGGGGGTGGGCGCTGCCAGCCCGATCATGCTGTAGGCCATTGCGGTCGATGCGCCGAACGCGCTGGCGAGCGCCAGGAATTCGCGACGGTCGACGCCGCTTTCCCGAACCGATTTCGCCATCTTTACAATGTGATCGGGAACCCGGTCACCATTGCTCCTGTACATTGTCATCTTGACTCTCCCATTGAGCATTTGAGTGGCGTTGTGCCGTTAAGCATTTCGCATCCGGCCACCTTTGTCAAAAAAGGGAGGCCCGTGCGAAAGTTGGATGACAGTCTGCAACGGTGCGTGAGGGAGAGAAGGCGCGATTGCGACAATATTGACGCTATTTTCGCAGTGATGGCGAAAATCAGACTTTTTTAGCAATCGGGGGACGGGAGCGGCGAGCGCTCAGTACTCGCGCTCGAAGAAGATGCCGCCCTTCGTCTCGCCGCTGTCCGTCGCCTCGCCGCGCAGCTTCACGCCGCGGCCGACATTGAGATCGATCGCCGCCTTGCCCGATCCCGGTTGCGAGCCCTTCTCGATCGAGAGATAGGTGCGGTCGTTGAGATACTTGCCGACGGATACCGACGTGTCGCCCGTCTCCTCGTCGGTCTTCACGTCGATGTCGTCGACCCCGAGCTGACTCTGCAGGTTGTCGAGCAGCGAGGTCGAGCCGCCGACGCCGGCGAGCACGGCCGCCGCCTGGGCGAGCTGCGCGATCTGGACCGCCGAGAGGCTGCCCATGGCTCGGCCGAAGACGAGCTGCGCCAGCACCTCGTCTTCCGGCATCGAGCTGGACGACGAGAAGCTGAACTTCGGGTTGGTCGCTTCGCCGCTGACAGTGACCGTGGTGGTCGCGCTGTTGACCGCGGACGTCGCCGTGAAGTCCAGGGTCGGCACCAGCGAGCCCGAAAAGCCGATCGAGCCTTCCGAGAAATCCAGCCGCCGGCCGAGGATGGCGAGTCGGCCGCGCCTCAGTGTGAACAGGCCGGTCGCCGACGGCGACGAGGCCGGACCGGTCAGCTTGATCGTCCCGCCGAGTTCCGCATTGAGGCCCCTGCCCTGTACGAACAGCTGGTTCGGCGCATTGACCGACAGGTCGAGCATCAACCCGCCGCCTCCGCCGGAGGAGGTCGCCGGCTTCAGCGCCTCGGCCTGCGCCTTCACCTCGCCGCTCGCATTGCGGTGCTGGACGTTGAGGCGCGACAGCGAGGGAGAGAGCTTCTCCGGAATGGTGATCACGGTGCGCCCGAGATTGATCGTCCCGCCCAGCGTCGGTGCGGAAGTGAGCGGCCCCTTGACCGCGATGTCGCCGCCGAAATTGGCCGTCACCACGCGGCCGTCGGTGTAGCGGCCATCCGTCACTTTCACCGACAGGTCAGCCGGGAAACCGGCCGCCGCGTCGAGGCCGACCGTGCCGCTGGCCGAGACCGAGCCGCCGGTCGAGATCGTCCCGGTAAAGCTACGCAAGGTCGCGCTGCCCGCGCCGAGCGCGATGTCGGCGTTGATGCCGTTGATCGCGATGCCCGAGCCCGCGTCGACGAAGCGTGCGCCGGACGTCCGCACCGTGCCGCCGATCACCGGCGAATTGGTCGAGCCCGTCACGGCGAGCGAGATGTCCGCCGCGCCGTCGAGCGCCAGCCCCTGCGCGGCGAGCCGCCGGGTGAGGAAGCCGAACGGCACCCTGCCGGCAAAGTTCACGTTGAGCGCGCGCGAGCCGCCGGTCTGCACCGTGCCGCCGCCCTTCATCGACAAGCCGCCGCCCTCGCCCACATCGGCCTGGAACCGCAGCGTGCCGCCGGCGAAGGTGCCGGTCGAGGCGATCGTCATCGCGCCGAACCCGGCCGAGCGGGTCTGGCTCGTCTCCGCCCCCGCCAGCCGCAGGTCGTAGCCGATCGACGGGGCGGCCGGGGCACCGGTCACGCGCACGGTGCCGGACACGGTTCCGGCAGCACCCAGCCCCGGTGCGAAGCCGTTCGCGATCGACGCGGGAACGCCGGCGAGTTGCACGTTGAGATCGAGCGCACCGCCCGCCGTCCCGTTGATCGTCGCCGTGCCGCCGGAAAGTCCCAGCGCCAGGTTGGTGATCCGCGTCACGCCACCGGCGTTCACGATGGTCGACGGCTTCGCGATCGTCGCCGCCACGCCCTGCACCGTCGCACCGCCGCGCGTCAGCTCGACCGTCGCCTCGCCGTTCTCGTATTTGGCGCGGCCGGTGGCCTTGACTGGAATGCCGTTAACCGTGGCGCCCCCGTCGAAGGCCGTCCACACCCCATCGCGCGACAGCGTTACGTCGACCGCGGTGATCTCGGCACCCGCATTGACCGCGCCGGCGCGGATGCGGCCGGACACGGCAGGCGCCGCGACATAGTTGGTAATCTGCGCCTCGATCGAGATGTCCTTGCCGCTCACAGTGTCGCGGGAGAAGGAAGGCACCCTGGCATCGACACGCGCCGACGGGCCTGCGGCGACCGTGTCGAACGTGACATTGCCCGAGGCGCTGCCCGACACCTGCTGCAGCGCAAGGGCAGCCAGCGGCGCGATGTCCGGCAGTTCGAAGGCGATGCTGCCCTTGGGCAGAAAGGCCTCGTCGAGGTCGAGATCGCCGCTGATGCGGTTGGCGCCCAGCGAGATGTTCAGGCCGGACAGGGTGCGCCGACCGTCCGTGCTCGACAGCTTCGCGCTGCCCGTGAGCGTCTCGTCACCAACCTTGCCCGACAGGCTGACGTCGGCCGCGGGATTGACGAGATCGGCCTTGCCCGATGCCTTCAATTCCAGCCCTGTGATGGCGCGGCCGCCGCTCTCGATCCGCTCGCTGGACAGCGTCACGGAGAGGTCGGGTCCGAACAGCGGCCCATTGGCCGACAATTCAAAGGAGGCTGCTCCGGCAACGTCGGCCGCGAGCCGCGACAGGTCGGAAAGTGCGCCATCGAGATCGGCGGTCACCTTGCCGTCGGCGATGCGGATCGATCCCTCAGTCGTCAGAGGGCCTGACGCCACCTTCAGGCCCGAGGCATCGATCGCCCGGTCGGCATCGCGGGTGATACGGCCGGCGAGCGTAACGCGTTCGCCCAGCACCGCATGCGCGCCCTGTGGCAGCGCTGAGCGCGCGACATCGGCATTCAGGTCAAATCTCGCCTGGCCGTCGACACGGGAAAGCGTTCCGGCGGCGGAAGCCTTGAGAACGTCATTTTCGATCGACGCCGCGCGCACGTCGATTGAGTCGGCCCCGATCTCGGTGTCGGCCGCCAGTGCGATCTGGCCCACAAGGAACGGCACGAGCGGAGCGATGAGGGTTTCGGCCGCTCCAACCCGCCCGCGCACCATCACGGGTCCGGTGCGGGTGGCCACGTCAAATCCGGGCGACGACAGGTCGACCCCGATGTCGCGCAGGGTCGCCTGCGGATGGACCAGCGAGGCGAGCGACACGGCGGCATCGAGGCTCGGCTTTGCGCCAGTTCCCGCGATGCTGCCTTCCGCGCTGCGGATCGCCACGGAGACGAGGTTCTCCCCCTCGCTGAAGGACAGCGCCACAGGCTCGCCCCTCGCCTGCAGATTGAAGGTGAGATCGCTGACGCCTTGGGGATCCAGGCTGCCAGACGCGTTGCCGGTGAGGGCCGACGAGGCGATCGAGGCCTGCTCGATGGCGATGGCTCCGTCGGTCTTCAGCGTGCCCGCGAAGCTGATGCTCGACTGGCCTTCTCCTAGGGTACGGACGATTTCCGGCAGGAACTGCGCGAACTCTCCATCCGCGTTGAGCTCGATGCGGCTGCCGCCCTCGACGAACTGGTGCCGTCCGGTGAACTTGGCCGCGACCGCCTCGTTGACGGCCACCGCCCCCTGCCCGCGCCAGTCGGAGGCCGGCCCGCTGCCCTCGATCGCGATCGACACGGGCGGGGCGCCCGGCAGCTTGAGCAGGTTGGCCACCACGCCGCCCTGCGGCTCGTGCCCCTCGACCTTCACGTCCAGCCGGTTCTCGTCCGGCGCAAACACCAGCGACAGGTCAAGCTCGCCTTGCCGCTGGTCGGTGCGCGCGACCTGTGCCTGCGTCTCGATCCTGAGCGGCGAGGCCGTCGCGGCGACCTTGGACGTCGCGCTCAGCGTCGCAGCCTCCCCCGCGAGGTCGGGACCCAGCGCGATCTGCGGCAGGTCGATCTTGCGAATGTCGATGTCGACAGGAAGCTGGAAGGAGCCGGTCGAGCTGTCGGCGGACGCAGGTGCTGGCAGCGGCTGCCGCGCGACCTCGACGCGGCCGACGCGCAACGTGTCGGCGCTGACCTTCATCGAGATCAGGTCGAGATAGGAGATGTCCGTGCTGATATCTTGCAGCGCGAGCCAGGGACCGTCGGCATCTTCCACGGTCACGGTTTCGACCGACAGCGGCCCGGTCCAGATGCCCCGGATGCCCGAGATCGTCACCGTGCGTCCCTCGCCCGAAGCGAGGCTCGACGCGATGGATGCCAGCATGCCGCGGCCGGGCGGCGTCAGCGTCAGCAGGCCGACCGCGACGAGCACGATGGCAAGAAGCGTCAGGACGACATTTCGAATGATCCGCAGGCTGCGCGGCAATTGACCCCTCCGGGAATCGGCTCTCGGATCAGAATGCCTGACCGATTCCCGCATATATACCGAATGAGGCGTCACCGGGACGCCTGTTGAGCGGCACGGCCGCGTCGACGCGCAGCGGTCCGAACGGCGTGATGTAGCGCACGCCGACGCCCGCGCCGACACGCACGTCGCTGAAGTCGGGGAACTGGTCTTCCGACACCGTGCCGGCGTCGATGAACGGCACCACGCCGAAGCTCTCGGTGACCTGCACGCGCAGCTCCGCCGACGCTTCGGCATAAGAGCGCCCGCCGGTCGGCAGGAACTTGCCTGGATTCGCCGGATCCGGCACGCGCGGGCCGATCGCCTGGTAGGCATAGCCGCGCACGGAGCCGCCGCCGCCCGAATAGAACCGCCGGTCGGCCGGGACGTCGCTCAGCGAAGCGCCAACGATCGAGCCGAGTGCGGCACGGCCGGCCGCCACGATGCGCCCGTTGCCGTCCAGTGCCTGGTAGACGGACCCCTCGCCCTTGAGCTTGACGAAGGTCGCGCCCGAGAGCGCGTCGTAGGTCGGCTCGACATAGGCGAGCGCGCGCCAGCCCTTCTTCGGGTTCAGCTTGTCGTCGCGCGCGTCGTAGACATATTCGATCGGCGTCGAGACCAGCAGGTATTTCTTGCCGTCCGGATGCAGCGGCTCGTAGCTGATGTCGGTGTACTCGACGCGAAACTGGCCCGACAGCGTCTGCTTCTTCGTGATCTCGTAGGAAATGCCGGCGCCTGTCGAGAACGAGAAGCGGTCGTAGGCTTCAGGATGCTCCGACACGAGCTTGATGTCGTATGTGAATTTCGATGCAGGCCCGACCAGCCCTGGCTTCTCGAACAACAGCGCCGCCTTGTAGTCGAGGTCCTTGTAGTCGGCCGTCTCGCCGATCCGGCTGATTGAGCCTTCCAGCCTCAGCTTCTCGGCGCGCCCGAACAGGTTGCGGTGCCCCCAATAGCCCTCGATACCCGCGCCGTCCGTACTGGACACCGTCGCGCCGATGCCGAAGTAACGGAACTTGCGCTCGCTGACCCTCACGTCGACCGGGATCGAGCCGTCGGCAGCCAGCTTATCCTGCTCCCTCACCGTCACGGAATCGAACACACCGAGCGCCAGGAGCCGCTCCCGCGCCTCCTCGACATCCTTCGGCGAATAGGTCTTGCCGCGCTCGATGTCGGCCATGTAGGCGGTGAACTCCGCATCGACCGCCTCGGTGCCTTCGACAAGCGTGTCGCCGAACGGTGCGATCGGCCCCGACGCGAAGGCCATCATCACGTCGAGCGTCTTGGTCGCGTGGTCGGCGATCACCTCGCGGTCCGCCACAGCCGCGAGCGGCCTGCCCTCTTCCTTCAGCGCACGGATGATCTGGGTCTCGGCCCGCAGGATCGCGGTCGAACTGGCGTCGCCGCCGGTGACCAACCCAAAGCTCTCGGGCGAGATGCCGCCGACATCGCCGCGCACGACGACGTCGCCGAGCGTGAACTTGTCCCCGGAACGGACCGCCACCTTGATCGGCACCGGCCGCGACGTGTCGAACACCGCGTCCGGTTCCAGCGAATCGAGCGAGCGGCCGTCTATGGTGATCTCGACCGTGCCGTCGTAACGCGCTTCCTGATAGAGCGCGGCCACCAGCAGCTCGCGTTCGTTGCGCGCTTTGGCGAGGATACCGAGCGAACCCGACACCGGCCGGTCCTCGTCGGCCACCAGCGTCGAGGCCTTTTCGAGCCGGCTGCGGATGGATTCGTCGGACTGGCTGAGGTCGAGGCTGACCGTGTAGCGGACGGGATCGACGATGTCGGCGTCCTCGTCCTTGCCGCCGAACAGCTTCATGCCGAAGAGCTCGAAGGCCTGTGCCGGCGCGGGTGCGGCGGCCGCGAGCGCCAGAATGCTCGCCGCCAGCGACAGGCGCAGGCCATCGCGCGCCAATGCGCCGGCCCTCCGCACTCTCGCTACGCAACACAACATGGCCGGGACCCTAGCTCCAATCGTTAAAATTGCGGTGTACGCCGAGAGCTTTTGTTATCCATGCTCGCCGGGACGGCACGGGGCGGATACAAAGGGTGCTTAACACGCGGTCGGAAGCAGCGGCAAACTGAATGCGCCCCCGGAAGCTCACGCCTTGGACACGTTCATTAAGATTTTGTTATTCCCAACAGAATCCCGCCACGATTCTGGAAAAGCTTACGTAACTGGAACTGATGGCCCATGGATCGGCCCGGAAGCAGCTTGATGCACCGGACGCACCGACCGCATTCCACATTGGGGGAGTATCACATGGCGAAGAGATTTCTGGCGCGCGCCTTCGCGGCGATCGGTCTTGTCGCAGGTCTTGCGGGCGCCGCAGCGGCGCAGATGGACACCCGGTCGATCGAAAGGAGCCAGAACTCCGACTATTTCGGCTTCGACCTGCGCACGGTCCAGAACGTCACGCTCGACCAGTGCGAGGCAGCCTGCCTCGGCGATTCGCAGTGCCGCGCCTTCACCTACAACACGCGGGTGAAGTGGTGCTTCCTCAAGTCCGACTACAACAAGCTAAACGCCTTCGCGGGCGCTGTCGCCGGCAAGGTCGTGACCCGCTCCTCCGATCCCGACATCGGCGCGCCCGAAGCACTTTCCTTCGTGCCGGCCTACATGCTTGATGAGGCGGTGCGTTACCGCGCCGGCATCGAAAGCGCCACCCAGCCGCCGGAGCGCGGCCTGGCCGGTCTTGTGGAGAGCGCGCAGAACATGGCCAGGCTCGGCGATCCGCGCGGAGCCGCCGCCGCATGGGCGGCCGCGATTTCCATTTCCAAGACCGATCCGGCGCTCTGGCTCGGCCTGACCGATGCCGCCATGGGCGTCGTCGCGCTCAATCAGAACGATTCCTGGACCTGGCGCCAGAACGCTACCTCGGCGGGCGTAGTCGCTTACCAGCTGACCCGCACCACCGCGAGCCGCGCCCAGGCGCTTGCCACGCTGGCAAGGGCGCTGGAGGTCCGCAGCAACCCGCGTCCCGCGCTCGAAGCCTACAAGGCGAGCCTCGTGCTCGTGGCCGATGCGGGCGTTCAGTCCGCCTTCGACAGCCTCTACGAGAAGTATGGCTTCCGCGTCGTCGACCACACCATCGATTCCGACAACCGCACCCCGCGCGTCTGCGTCCAGTTCTCCGAGGCGCTGGTGAAGTCCGGCGTCGACTATGCCAATTTCGTCACCGTCGACGGCCAGGACAAGCCGGCTATCGTGCCCGGCGACCGCGAGATCTGCGCCGAGGGACTGGAGCACGGCAAGAACTATACGATCAGCGTGCGCCAGGGCCTGCCGGCCGCGATCGGCGAGGTGATCGAACGTCCCGTCACCCTCAACGTCTACATCCGCGACCGCGCGCCGTCGGCCCGCTTCACCGGCGAGAACTTCGTCCTGCCGTCCACCGCGCGCCGCGGAATCCCGCTCGTCACCGTCAATACCCAGTCGGCCAAGCTGTCGCTCTACCGTATCGGCGACCGCGGCCTGGCGGACGCGATCTCCAACGAGCGCTTCCTGCGCCAGATGGACGGCTATGACGCCCAGCGCATTGCCAACGAGACCGGCGAGCCGATCTGGTCTGGCACGATCGACATACAGTCGAAGCTGAACGAGGAAGTCACCACCTCCTTCCCGGTCGACGAGGCGCTGCCCGAGCGCAAACCCGGCGTCTACGTGCTCGTCGCCGAGCCGGTGAAGGGCGTGGACGAGGACGACTGGTCGACCAAGGCGACGCAGTGGTTCGTCGTCTCCGACATCGGCCTCGCCACCTATACCGGCGAGGACGGGCTGACCGTCTTTGCCCGCTCGCTCTCCACCGCCAAGCCGCTGGCGAACGTCGAGCTGCAGCTGCTCGCCCGCAACAATGAGGTTCTCGGCAAAGCGACCACGGATGCGGAAGGTCGCGCCACCTTTACGCCGGGCCTCGTGCGCGGTGAAGGCGGCCTCACCCCTGCCCTCGTCGCAGCGCATGCCGCAGAAGATTTCGTCTTCCTCGACATGACCCGCGCCGGCTTCGACCTGTCCGACCGCGGCGTCGAGGGTCGCGAGACGCCCGGCGCCATCGACATCTACGCCTGGACCGAGCGCGGCATCTACCGCGCCGGCGAGACGGTGCATCTCCAGGCGCTCGCCCGCGACGACCGCGCCAAGGCGATCGCGGACCTGCCGCTGACGGTGATCTTCTCGCGTCCCGACGGCGTCGAGAACAGCCGCGAGGTCACGACCGGCGCCGAGCTTGGCGGCCATCACGCAGCACTCGCGCTCACCGACAACGCGATGCGCGGCACCTGGACCGCGCGCGTCTACACCGATCCCAAGGCCTCGCCGCTGTCGGAAATCTCCTTCCTGGTCGAGGACTTCACGCCGGACCGGATCGAGTTCGACATGTCGAGCGAACAGGAAGAGGTCGCGGTCGGCGAGCCCGCCACGATCGACATCGACGGCCGCTATCTCTACGGCGCGCCCGCCGCCGGCCTGTCGATGGAAGGCGAGGTCAACGTCTCGACGACCCGCGAATGGGACGGCTTCGATGGCTACCAGTTCGGCCTCGCCGACGAGGAAGGTGACGACGAGCAGTCGACCCGCGTCGATCTCGACGAACTGCCCCTCACCGACGAGAACGGCAAGGCCTCCTTCGAGGTGACGGTGGACGAGGTGCCTTCCACCACCCGTCTGCTCGTCGGCGAAGTCGTCGTGCGGATGCGCGAAGGCGGCGGCCGCGCCGTCGAGCGGACGCTCGACCTTGGCATCCGCGGCGACGGACCCGTCATCGGCATCAAGCCCGAATTCGAAGGCGATTCCGTGCCCGAAGGCTCGACCGCCAATTTCAAGGTCATCGCCGTCGACCCGGAAGGCGAGCGCCAGGATCTCGCCGGCATGGACTGGTCCCTGGTCAAGGTCGAGCGGAACTATCAGTGGTATCGCTCGAACGACGCCTGGGCCTACGAGCCGGTGACCTTCACCACCAAGGTCGCCGACGGCAAGCTGGATGCAAAGGCGGGCGAGGAAGCCTCGCTGTCGCTGCCCGTCAACTGGGGCCGCTACCGCCTCGAGATCACCGCGCCCGACGCGTCGGGACCTGCCACGAGCGTCGAGTTCGACGCCGGCTGGTATGTCTCGGCCACCTCCACCGAGACGCCTGATGGACTCGAGGTCGCGCTCGACAAGCCGGCCTACGCGCCGGGCGAGACCGCGCGCCTCAACATCTCCTCGCGCTTCGCGGGCGAGGTGCTGGTGACGGTCGGCGCCGACCGCCTGCTCGCCACCTACACCGCGACCGTGCCTGAGGGCGGCACGATCGTCGACATCCCCGTCAGCGCCGACTGGGGCGCCGGGGCCTATGTCACGGCCGCGCTCTATCGGCCGGGCGATGCGCAGGAATCGCGTATGCCGATGCGCGCCATCGGCCTGAAATGGCTGCAGGTCGACCCGGCCTCGCGCACCATCGCTGTGTCCCTCGAAACGCCGCAGAAAATGGAGCCCCGCGGTCCGCTGGTCATCCCGGTCGCGCTCTCCAACGTGCCCGCCGGCGAAAAGGCCTATGTCACGGTCGCAGCCGTCGACGTCGGCATCCTCAACCTCACCTCCTACACCCCGCCGGATGCCGGCAAGTGGTATTACGGCCAGCGCAAGCTCGGCATCGAGATGCGCGACATCTACGGCCGGCTGATCGACGGTTCGCTGGGTGCCGCGGGCCGGCTGCGCACCGGCGGCGACGGCGGCATGCAGACCACCGGCAGGCCGCCAACGGAAGAGCTGGTCGCCTTCTTCTCCGGCATCGTCGAGGTCGGACCCGACGGCCGCGCCTCGGTCTCGTTCGACATCCCGCAGTTCAACGGCACGGCCCGTGTCATGGCGGTCGCCTGGTCGGGCTCGGCACTCGGCCGCGCCCAGGCCGACGTCATCATCCGCGATCCCGTCGTGGTGACGGCCTCGATGCCGAAGTTCCTCACGCCCGGCGATCGGGCGGAACTCAGGCTCGATATTGCCAACACGGACGGCCCGGCCGGCGACTACAAGCTGGCCCTCAACGGCGCCGGCCTGATCCTCGACGGCGGCGACGAGACGCTGAACCTTGCCGCCGGCAAGAGCCAGACCGTCACGGTGCCGCTCGTCGCCGGCGATGCGGAGTTCGCCACGATCAATGTGTCGCTCACCCATGCGAGCGGCCTGACGGTCGAACAGGCTTTGTCGGCTCCGATCCGTCCGGCCGTGCTGCCGGTCACGACGCGCCACGTCGTCACGCTCGCTCCGAACACCGGCAGCGTTACCGTCGACGGCGGCCTGCTCGCCGAGAGCGTTCGGCAGGGTGCCACCGTCTCGGTCGGCGTCTCCCGCTCGGCCGCGCTCGACATCCCGGCCATGCTGATGACGCTCGACCGCTATCCCTATGGCTGCGCCGAGCAGACCACCAGCCGCGCCCTGCCGCTGCTCTACCTGTCCGAACTGTCGGCGGAGGCCGGCATGGAGGACGACCCGGACGTGCGCAAGCGTGTGCAGGACGCCATCGTGCGCGTTCTCTCCTACCAGTCGTCCTCCGGCTCCTTCGGCCTCTGGGGCCCGGGATATGGCGACCTCTGGCTCGATTCCTACGTCACCGACTTCCTGACCCGCGCGCGGGAGCAGAAATACGACGTGCCGTCCGAAGGCATCGACCAGGCGCTGCGCAACCTCCAGAACGCGCTCTCCTACGACGTCAACATCGAGGAGAAGGGCAATGAGATTGCCTATGCGCTCTACGTGCTCGCCCGCAACAAGAAGGCCTCGGTCGGCGACCTGCGGTACTATTCCGACACGCAGATCGGCCAGTTCCGCACGCCGCTGGCGCGCGCCCACCTGGCGGCGGGCCTGGCGCTCTACGGCGACAACGTTCGCTCGGAAGCCGCCTTCGACTCGGCGTTCCAGCTGGCACAGGCGACAGAAGGCAAATCGCTCGACCGCTCCGACTACGGTTCCGCCCTTCGTGACGGCGCCGCGATGCTGGCGCTCGCCGCCGAATCCCGCCCGGCGCCCGCGCTGATCCCGTCCATGGTCCAGCTCGTCTCGCAGGAGCGCAACCAGTCGCGCTGGACATCCACGCAGGAGGAAGCCTGGATGCTGCTCGCTGCGCGTGCCATCAAGGCCGGCAGCAACGACATCAAGCTCAACGTCAACGGCCAGCCGCACACCGGCAACTTCTCGGTGCGCAAGACCGCCGACGACCTGGACGCCGCCCCCGTGGTGATCTCAAACACCTCGAACGAGCCGCTGGAAGCGGTTTTGACGACGGTCGCAGCACCTCTCGACCCACTACCGGCGGGTGGCGACGGCTTCGCCATCGAGCGCACCTACTACACGCTCGACGGCGAGGAGGCGAACATCACCGAGGCGGCGCAGAACGAGCGCTACGTCGTGGTGCTGAAGGTCACGGAGCGGAACTCCTGGCCGTCGCGCGTGCTCGTCAGCGACCTGCTGCCGGCAGGCTTCCAGATCGATAATCCGTCGATCGTCGGCAGCGCGGACCTCTCGAACTTTGACTGGCTGGGCGGCGTGGAGCCGGCCCATGTCGAGTTCCGCAACGATCGTTTCATCGCCGCGTTCAACCGCGACGGCTCTTCCAACCGCGAGTTCAACCTCGCCTACGTCGTGCGCGCCGTGACCCCGGGCGACTATGCGCACCCGGCGGCGACAGTGGAGGACATGTACCGGCCGCAGTTCTCGGCCCGCACTGCGACCGGCCGCATGCAGGTGCTGGCCGCACAATGACGCGCTGGCTGCGCCGAACGCTCTATGCCGCCGCCGGGGCCTGCGCCCTGGCGGTGGCCTGCGCGTTCGGCCTCGACCGCCTCGACAAAGCCTACCCGCCACCGCTGGAAGCGGCGATGGAGCGTTCTGCGGAAGTGGTCGACCGCGACGGCCTCCTGCTGCGCGCCTTCGCCACCAGGGAAGGCCGTTGGCGGCTCGAACCCGACATGGCCGATGTCGACCGGCGCTTCGTCGACATGCTCACCACATTCGAGGATCGGCGCTTCCGCGAGCATTCCGGCGTCGATCTCAAGGCGCTCGCGCGTGCCGCGATCCAGTTCGTCGCCAATGGCCGCATCATTTCCGGCGGCTCGACTCTCTCCATGCAGCTCGCCCGCCTGATCGAGCCGCGCGAGCGGCGCTCGATCACTGCAAAGATCATGCAGATCGCGCGCGCGGTCCAGATCGAGCGAAGGCTGTCCAAGGACGAGATCCTGCGCCTCTACCTGACGCTCGCGCCCTATGGCGGCAATCTCGAAGGCATCCGCGCCGCCTCGCTCGCCTGGTTCGGCAAGGAGCCGCGCCGGCTGACGCTCGCAGAATCCGCCCTGCTGGTCGCGATCCCGCAGCTCCCCGAACTGCGCCGCCCCGACCGCAACCTCGAGGCGGCGAGAGCCGCCCGTGCCCGTGTGCTCGCCCGTGCCGTCGAATCCGGCATCGTCGGCGAAGGCGAGGCGCGGCTGGCAGGGCTCGAACCCCTGCCCTCCGTCCGCCAGGCACTGCCTTCGCTCGCGCCGCATCTCGCCGAGACCGTGAAACGGACCGAACTGAACGAGCGCCGCCACGTCGTGACCCTGTCTCGCCCCGTGCAGCAGGGACTGGAGACCGCCGCGAACAATGCCGCCCGCACGCTCGGCCCGAAACTCTCGGTCGCGATGGTGATGGCGGATGCGCAGACGGGCGAGATCCTCGGCGAGGTCGGCTCCGCCTCCTATCTCGACCGCGCCCGCCAGGGTTATGTCGACATGACGCGCGCCGTACGCTCGCCCGGCTCGACGCTGAAGCCCTTCATCTACGGCCTCGCCTTCGAGGACGGCCGCATCGCCCAGCAGACGATCATCGAAGACCGGCCGGCCAATTTCGCCGGCTACCGGCCGCGCAATTTCGATATGGAATACCAGGGTGACGTATCGATCCGCGCGGCCCTGCAGATGTCGCTCAACGTGCCGGCGATCCGCTTGCTCGACGCAGTCGGGCCCCACCGCCTGATGGCGCGCTTCCGCGACGCCGGCATCAGCGCGAAGATGCCGAGCGGCAAGGCTGCGGGTCTTGCCATCGGCCTCGGCGGCATCGGGCTCACCCTGCGCGATCTCGTCCAGCTCTACACCGGCCTCTCCAATCGCGGCCAGGCAACGACGCTCTCCAACCGTCCGCGCAAGGAGGGCGAAACGCCGCGCCGGGCACAGGTCCTGCCCGCCATCGCCGCGTGGCAGATCGCCGACATCCTCTCTGGCGTCAATCCGCCCAAGGGCGCCACCCAGCGCGGCATCGCCTACAAGACCGGCACCAGTTACGGCTACCGCGACGCCTGGGCGATCGGCTTCGACGGCAGGCATGTGCTGGGCGTCTGGGTCGGGCGGGCGGACGGGTCCGCCGTGCCCGGCATCTCCGGCTTCGGCACCGCCGCCCCGCTTCTTTTCGACGCCTTCGTGAAATCCGGCCTGCCGATCACGCCGCTGCCGCGCGCGCCGGCCGGCGCGCTGCGCCAGGCTTTCTCCGAACTGCCCGTCACGCTGCGCCGTTTCGAGAGCACGGCATCGGAGACCAAACCCCGAGGCGTCGCCGAGGCCGCGCCCCAGATCGTCTTCCCGCCGCAGGGCGCACGCGTCTCGCTCGCCGACGGCAGCGACGGCTTCTCGCCGCTGGTACTGAAACTCCAGGGCGGCCGCGCCCCGTTCCGCTGGTTGTCGAACGGCAAACCGTGGCCCGAGGCCGAACGCCGCCGCACAGCCCGCTGGCTCCCTGACGGGGCGGGCCAGCAGACGCTGACCGTGATCGACGCGGCAGGACGCGCGGCAAGTGTGCGGGTGTTCGTGGAGTAAAGTCTTCAGATCTCCATGGCGCTCCACACGGGCCGCACCTCGATGGTCGCGGCGCGTGCCATCGGATGGGTCTTCGCAAGGGCGACCGCCTCCTCCATGCCGCCACAGCGCACCAGTTCGTAGGCGCACATCTGTTCCTCAGAGGAGGAGAACGGCGCGAGGTCGATCTTCTCCTTGCCGTCGCGCAGCCTCACTGTCACCGCCGCGCTGGCCGGCTCCAACGGCTTGCCGTCGACGCGAACCCCTTTGGCCTCGGCGACTTCATTCCACGCCCTGATGTCGGATAGAAGCTTGGCGTCGGGCCGGAACGCACTGTCATGGCTGATGATGAATAGGAATTCCAATACACCCCTCCTCAAACCACAAGGCAGATTTACGCATTCGGTTGATATCAACATATCAGGCAATGAAAAGCTGGCCTCACAAACCTCCTGACATATCCTGATAACGCGCGGTGCTACTCGCGGTGCGGATCGCTGATCCACTCCCCCAGCGCCGCCTGCCTGACATCCTCCAGCAGCCGCACAAACCCGTCCGCCTGATGTTCCGCCGTCAGCCGGCCTTTCTCCGCCGTCGCCTTCGAGGCTTCGCCCACCACGCCGTTCGGATTGAGGTCGCTGGCGATCCAGGCGAAGGCGTGCGTGCCGGTGTGGCGCAGCAACGAGAAGCTTTCCTCGGCCGCCTGCACGCGCGAGACGAAATCCTGCGCCTTGCGCATGTCGACCAGGTCCGGCCGGAAATGCAGCATCAGCGACGTCTCGACATCGCCGCCGTGGATCCCGTAGCGGCCTTCGATGTCCGAATAGAGCCCGTCCGGCTTGCCGAAACGCATCCAGCTCGTCTTCACCGACATCATGCCGAACCGCACGCGCAGTTCGCGGCTGACGATCCCCATGATCTCCTCGTTGCCGCCATGCGAGTTGACGATGACGATCTTGCGCACGCCCGCGCGCGCCACCGAGGCGCCCAGTTCCGTCCACGCCTCGATCAGCGTCGTCGCCGGCAGCGTCAGCGTGCCCGGCGCGTGCAGGTGTTCGTTCGACTTGCCGACCGCCTGCACCGGCAGGATGCGCACGTCGAGCGCGGCCGGCAGCCGGTCGATGACGGTGGCCAGCATGCCGTTCATGATCGCCGTGTCGGTCGACACCGGCAGGTGCGGTCCGTGCTGTTCGATCGCCGCCACCGGCAGCACCGCGATCGTGTCCTCCGGGTCGATCGAGGCATATTCCGTCGTGGGGAAATCGCCCCACCAGACGCGGCGCGCCATCTCGTTCTCCTTCTTTGCGGGTCTCGCGCAGGCTTCAGGCCGCCGCGATCACCTCGATCTCGACCTTGAACTCAGGCCGCGTGAAGCCGCCGACGATCATCAGCGTCGACGCTGGCGGCGGATCGGCGACCACCCGGTCCCTCACCGTCATGTAAGGCCTCATATAGGCCCGGTGTGTGACATAGGCGTTGATGCGCACGATGTCTTCCAGCCCCATGCCGGCCTCGCCGAGGATAGCCTCGATATTGGCGAAGCAGATTTCCGCCTGTTCCTCGACGCTCTCCGGCACCGTGTCGTCCGCACGTGCGCCGAGTTGCCCCGACACTGCGACGATCCGCTTGCCGGCCGCCACCTCGACGCCATGGCTGTAGCGGGCGAAGGGAGCCCTGATCGTTGGCGGATTGAGCGGTCTGTGCATCTGCGTGTCCTGTTGTTGCGGCCAGCTATGCCCCGCGTCCGACGCGCTTTCAACAATCAACTGTTGGCGACCCGCAACGGCGATGGACAGCGGCCCAATATTTGGGCACCGTGCCCGCCACAGCACCAGCCTGGGCCGTACGCCGGCGGCAATTCACCGATCCGCGACCGCATTGGTCGTCAGCGGACCTTGGCATGGGCTTTGCATTTTGATTCTCTTGATTCAGGCCGGCGCATATCGCGGACGGGCTCAACAAAGGGTGGTGTCATGAAGACGAAACTGTTCATGTCGGTCGCTGCGCTGACGGTCCTGGCGGGTTCCGCCGGCCTCGCCGCGGCCCAGGAAAAGGTCACCTTCCAGACCAATTGGCTCGCCCAGGCCGAGCATGGCGGCTACTATCAGGCCGTCGCAGATGGCACCTACAAGGCCTGCGGCCTTGAAGTGACAATCGCCCAGGGCGGCCCGCAGGTCTCGGGCAGGCCGTTGATGCTGGCCGGCAAGATCGACTTCTACATGGGTGGCAACATGCTCCAGGCCTTTTCGGCAGTCCAGGAGAACATTCCTGTGGTCATCGTAGCGGCCTCCTTCCAGAAGGAACCCCAGGTGTTGATGAGCCATCCTGGCCAGGGCCTCGACACATGGGAAGATCTTAAGAAGGCGGAACAGTACATACTTGGTGATGAGGGCTTCCAGTCCTACTTCCAGTGGATGGTGACGGAATTCGGCTTCGACGCCGCCAAGCGTATCCCCTACACCTTCAACCCTGCCCCCTTCATCGCCAACAAGATGTCTGTCCAGCAGGGCTACGTCACTTCCGAGCCGTACGCAGTTGAAAAGGAAGGCGGTTTCAAGCCAAACCTGTTCCTTCTCGCCGACTATGGCTTCGACACCTATGCGACGACGATCGAGACCATGGCGGACACGATCGCCAAGCGTCCCGAAGTTGTTAAATGTTTCGTCGATGGCTCGGCCAAGGGCTGGTACAACTATCTCTACGGCGACAACAAAGCTGCCAACGAGATGATCATGAAGGACAATCCGGATATCACGGCGGAGCAGATCGCGTTCTCGATCGACAAGATGAAGGAATACGGCATCGTCGATTCCGGCGACACCGAGAAGCTCGGCATCGGCGCCATGACCGACGAGCGGATGAAGAGCTTCTACGACAAGATGGTCGCGGCCAAGGTCCTGCCGGAAGGCATCGACATCAAGAAGGCCTACACGCTGGACTTCGTCAACAAGGGCGTAGGCCTCGACCTCAAGAAGTGAACCATCTTGCCTGAAATGAAACCTGCCGGCGGCGCGCCGCTCCTCATCATGCGCGCCGTCGGAAAGACCTTTTCCAACGGCGTGACGGCTCTCGACCGCGTCGACCTGACCCTTCGCGAGGGCGATTTCCTGAGCTTGCTCGGGCCGTCCGGCTGCGGCAAGTCGACGGCGCTGCGCATCGTCGCCGGCCTGTCGTCGCCCACGACCGGCGTGCTCGACTGGCGCGGCGCGCCGATGGGCAAGACCGACATCGGCTTCGTCTTCCAGGAGCCGACGCTGATGCCCTGGGCCAGCGTCTTCGACAATGTCTGGCTGCCGCTACGCCTCAAGGGGGTGTCGCGCCGTGAGGCGACGCCCGCCATCGCCGAACTTCTGGAGCGCGTCCATCTGACCGGCTTCGAAAACGCCGTGCCGCGCGAGCTCTCCGGCGGCATGAAGATGCGCGTCTCGATCGCCCGCGGCCTCGTCACGCGCCCGCGCGTACTCCTCATGGACGAGCCCTTCGCCGCGCTGGACGAGATCACCCGCTTCAAGCTCAACAACGACCTGCTTGAACTGTGGCAGGACCAGCGCTTCACCGTCGTCTTCGTCACCCACAGCGTATTCGAGAGCGTCTTCCTGTCGAACCGCATTGTCGTCATGGCGGCGCGGCCGGGCCGCGTCTTCGAGGAGGTCGATGTCGACGTTCCCTACCCGCGCAACGAGACGTTCCGCACCTCGCCGGAATACGCGGCACTGTGCCGGAAGACGTCCGACGTCCTGGTTGGCGCGATCAATAGTACGGCGGCATCGAAAGGCGTGCTTGATGGCGTCCTTTGAAGAGTCCGCCCCCGTGCCGCTCGACGCGGAGGAAATGCGCCGCCTGCGCGTCGCGCGGCTGGAGAGGATCGGCAAATGGGTGCTCCCGATCGCCATCATGTGCGTGGCGATCTTCCTGTGGGACCGCATCGTCGTCTGGAACGAGATCCCGCACTACATCCTGCCGCGCCCGATCGACGTGCTCCAGGCGCTGATCGATGACCGGGCGCTGCTGTTCTCCTCGCTTCTGACGACGCTGCGCATCACCGGCCTCGGCCTGCTTCTTGCCGTCGTCGGCGGCGTTGGCCTCGCCGTGCTCTTCGCTCAGTCGAAATGGGTGGAGATGTCGTTCTTCCCCTTCGCGATCGTGCTTCAGGTCACGCCCATCGTGGCGATCTTCCCGCTGATCAACATCTATGTCGACAACCAGACGGCAAAGTTGCTGCTCTGCGCCTGGATCGTCGCCTTCTTCCCGATCCTGTCGAACACGACGCTCGGCCTCAACTCGGTCGACCGCAACCTGCGCGACCTGTTCAAGCTGAACGGCGCGACGCGCTGGCAGGAGCTCTGGCACCTGAGGCTACCCGCCGCGATGCCCTATTTCCTCGGCGGCCTGAAGATCGCCGGTGGCCTGGCGCTGATCGGCGCGGTGGTGGCCGAGTTCGTCGCCGGTTCCGCCGGCCAGTCCTCGGGGCTTGCCTCACGCATCATCGAGAGCGGCTACCGGCTGCGCACGGCGCGGCTCTTCGCCGCTTTGATCCTCATTTCGCTGACGGGCATCGTCATCTTCATGACGCTCACCTGGATTTCCCACATGATGCTGCGCCGCTGGCACGAAAGCGCGCTGAAGCAGGAACAGTGAGATCGGCATGACTGCCCTCCCTATCCCTACGAGCGGCTGGTACGTGCTTGCCGACGCCCGCCTGCACGTCTCGACGGTCGAGCCCCTCTCCGCCCAGCCCGACCGCGACGGCTTCATCCGCTGCGACATCTCGATCGCCGACGGCAGGATCAAGGCGATCGCCCCGCGCAACGACCGCCCCGTGCCGCCCCGCGCAGTCGACCTCAAGGGTCGTATCGTCCTGCCCGCTTTCGTCGACTGCCACACCCATCTCGACAAGGGCCACATCTGGCCGCGCATGCCCAATCCGGACGGCTCCTTCATGGGCGCGCTCACCGCCGTCGGAACCGACCGCATGGCGTTCTGGAACGCGAAGGACGTCGAACGGCGCATGGATTTCGCCTTGCGCACCGCCTATGCCCACGGCACCCGAGCGATCCGCACCCATCTTGATTCCATCTCGCCGCAGGAGACGATCTCCTGGGACGTGTTCACCGCGATGCGCGAGCGCTGGAAGGGCCGGATCGACCTCCAGGCCGCCTCGCTCACCGGCGTCGAGACGATCCGCGACGGCGCATGGTTTTCCCGCCTCGCCGAGCGCGTCGCTCGTTCGGGTGGGGTGCTGGGCGCGGTCACCTACATGGTCCCCGACGTGGTCGAAATGATCGACCGCGTCTTTTCGACGGCGATGGAGCGCGGCCTCGAGCTCGACTTCCATGCCGACGAGACCGACGATGTCGAAGCCGTTTCGCTGCGCCTGATCGCGGAGGCGGCGATCCGCCACGGCTTCACCGGAAAAATCCTCGTCGGCCATTGCTGCTCGCTTGCCCGCCAGCCGGATGCCGACGTGCTGCGCACGCTCGACCTCGTGGCGAAGGCCGGCCTGTCCGTCGTGTCGCTGCCGATGTGCAACATGTATCTGCAGGACCGCCGCCACGACCAGACCACGCCGCGCTGGCGCGGCGTCACGCTGTTGCACGAGATGAAGGCGCGCGGCATCAACGTCGCCGTCGCCTCCGACAACACCCGCGATCCGTTCTATGCGTATGGCGACCTCGACATGCTGGAGGTCTACCGCATGGCGACGCGCATTCTTCAGTTCGACCATCCCGTGGCCGACTGGCCGCGCGCCGTCGGCGCCTTCCCGGCGAAGGCGATGGGGCTGGACGATGCCGGCACGCTCAAGGCAGGTGCCGGCGCGGACCTCGTCATCTTCCGCGGCCGCTCCTGGACAGAACTGCTCTCGCGTCCGGAAAGCGACCGCACAGTCGTGCGCGCCGGCGCTGCCATCGAGCGCATCATTCCCGATTATTCCGAACTCGACGACGTGGTGGGACGACCCTGATGGACATCGCTGCGCTGAAGGCCGATCTCGCAGGCATCAAGGTCGAGGACAACCCGGCCATCGTCCAGCAGAAGAGCCGCGACTTCTACTGGTACAGCCCTGTCCTGAAAGCCCAGCTCGAACACGTCACCGCTGACCTCGTCGTCTCGCCGAAGACCGAGAGCGAGCTAATCAGCGTGCTGAAGGCCTGCTATCGCCTCGGCATTCCGGTCACGCCGCGCGGCACCGGCACCGGCAACTACGGCCAGGCCATGCCGCTCTCCGGCGGCGTTGTGCTGTCGCTCGCGGACATGAACGAGATCAGGGTAATCGCCCCTGGCCGCGTCGTCACCGGTCCCGGCGCCGTCATTTCGGAGATCGACAAGGCCGCGCGGGCTCATTCCGCGCAGGAACTCCGCATCCATCCCTCCACCTACCACACCGCCTCGATCGGCGGCTTCATCGCCGGCGGCTCCGGCGGCGTCGGCTCGATCAACTGGGGCGGCCTGCGCGACTTCGGCAACATCATCCGGTTACGTGTGGTGACGATGGAAGAGGAGCCACGAATCCTTGAGCTGACGGGGGAAGATCTGCACAAGGTGACACATGCCTACGGCACCAACGGCATCATCTCCGAAGTCGAGATGCCGCTGACGGCTGCGTACGACTGGGTCGACGTCATCGTTGGCTTCGACACATTCATGGACGCCGCCCGCTACGGCAACGCACTCGGCCTGCAGGATGGGCTGCTGACCAAGCTGATCTCGCCGATCGCCGCTCCCGCCCCCTTCACCTATTTCAAGCGGCACCAGAAATTCTTCCGCGACGGCCAGAGCATCTGCCTCGTCACCGTCGCGCCGCACTCGCTCGACGCTTTCCTTGCCTTTACCCGCCGCTGGGGCGCCGAGATCGTCTTCAATGCGGTCACCGAGACCGACCTCAAGGGCCTGCCGCCAAACTTCGAGCTGTCCTGGAACCACACGACGCTGCGGGCGCTCCGTGTCGATCCGGCGATCACTTATCTGCAGGTGTTATATCCCTTCCCGCACCAGATCGAACGGATCGAGAAGATCCATGCACTGATCGGCGACGAGATGATCGGCCATCTCGAATTCGTCCGCTTCGACGGCAACGTCACCTGCTTCGGCCTGCCGATGATCCGCTACACCACCGAGGAGCGGCTGGAGGAGATCATCCGCCTGCACGAAGAAAATGGCTGCCCGATCTTCAACCCGCACCGCTACACGCTGGAAGAAGGCGGCATGAAGCAGACCGACGAAATCCAGCTCGCCTTCAAGCGCGAGGCCGACCCGAAGGGCCTGCTCAACCCCGGAAAGATGATTGCCTGGGAGAACCCGGCCTACGACTACAAGTCCGGTAAGCTGTTTCTCTTCAAGGGCTTGCAGCAGGCAGGTTGAATCGGAACATGAGAGCCCTCGTCCTTCACGCCCATCCTGTCGAGACGAGCTACAACGCCGCCCTCCACCGGCTGATCGTCGAACGCCTCTCGGCGCGCGGCTACGAGATCGACGACTGCGACCTTTACGCGGAGGGCTTTGACCCGCGGCTCACTCGCGAGGAGCGGCTTGCCTATCACGACATCGGGCCCAACCTCGCCGGCGTATCGGATTATGTCGAACGCGTACGACGTGCCGAGGCGCTCATACTCTCCTTCCCCGTCTGGAACTTCGGCTACCCGGCGATCCTGAAGGGCTTCTTCGACCGTGTCTTCGTCCCGGGCGTGTCGTTCCGCATGGTCGACGGCAAGGTCGAGACCTGTCTCGACACGATCCGCAAGGTCGCCACCGTCACCACCTATGGTGGGCCGCGCTGGCGCGCCTTCGTCATGGGCGACCCGCCGCGCAAGCTCGTGACCCGGCTCCTGCGTGCCACGGTAAAGCCCGGCGCGCCCTTCACCTACCTCGCCCATTACGACATGAACCGCTCGACGGACGCGACCCGCGCCACCTTCATGCGCAAGGTCTCGTCCGCGATGGACCGCTTCTGACAGACGCATGCGCATTCTGCTCGTCTACTGCCACCCGGTCCCCGAGAGCTACGCAGCCTCGATCCGCGACGAGACCATCGCGTCGCTTGAGGCGCGCGGCCATGAGGTCCGCCTGCTCGACCTCTACGCCATCGGCTTCGACCCGGTGATGGGCGCCGAAGAGCGCCGCCGCTACAACCATCTCCCTGCCGATCAGCATCCTCTGCCCGAGCACATCGCACATCTGCGCTGGGCGGAAGGGCTCGTCTTCGTCTACCCGACCTGGTGGTATGGTCTGCCTGCCATGCTCAAGGGCTGGCTCGATCGCGTCTGGGCGCCTGGCGTCGCTTTCTCCATGCCGGAGCCGAACGCCAAGATCGGCCCGCTGATGACCCACATCCGACTTCTCGGCGTCATCACCACTTGCGGCGCGCCGATGTGGTGGTCCTATGTCGTTGGACATCCCGGCCGCCGCACCATCACCCGCGGCATCCGCGCGCTGTGCGCCCGCCGCTGCCGCACCTTCTTCATGGCGCACTACCTGATGGATTCATCCACCGACACGACGCGGCGCAATTTTCTGGCGAAGGTGCGCAAGAAACTCGCGAAGGTGTGAACCTGCAGCCTGTCAGCAGTATGTTCGGTCCGGCGCTTTTCGGGTTGCCGCCCGTCGCGCTTTCCTGAAAATCTCTGCCTTCAGGAGATTCCGTTGCGCGAAAAACTGTCCCTTGCCACCGCCCGCCGTGTCGCGCTCGCTGCCCAGGGCTTTGCCGAGCCCCGCCCCGGCAGCAGCCTCACCCGTCGCCATTTCAACAAGGTTCTCCATCGCCTCGGCCAGTTCCAGATCGATTCCGTCTCGGTTGCGGTGCGCGCCCACTATATGCCGCTGTTCTCCCGTCTCGGCCCTTATCCGATGGCGCTGCTGGAGAGCGCGGCGACGCCGAAGCAGCGACTGCTCTTCGAATACTGGGCGCACGAAGCGTCTTTTCTGCCGATCGACGCATGGCCGCTCTGGCAATGGCAGATGCGCCGGGCCGAACGAGGCGAGAGCATCTACACGGGCCTCGCGAAATTCGGCCGCGAGCGGGGCGATCTGATCGCCGAAATGCAGCGCCGCGTCGCAACCGATGGCCCGCTCGCCGCCTCCGACATCGAAGGTCAACGCGGCCAGGGCGGCTGGTGGGGCTGGAGCGATGCCAAGACCGCACTCGAATGGCTGTTCTGGGCCGGCCGCATAACCGCCCGCGAGCGCAAGCCGAGTTTCGAGCGCATCTACGACCTGCCCGACCGCGTTATCCCGCAAGCGGTTCGGGACCTGCCCGTGCCCGATGAGGAAGAGGCGCACCGGCAACTGACCCGTATGGCCGCCTCGGCGTTAGGGGTCGCAACCGCTGGCGACCTGCGCGACTATTTCCGCCTCCCTGCCCCGAACTACAAGGATCGCCTCGCCGAACTGGTCGAGGCCGGCCATCTCCTTCCCGTCAAGGTCGAGGGCTGGTCGCAGCCGACCTATCTCTCGCTCGACGCCCGCTTCCCTCGCCGTGTCGAAGCCCGCGCCCTGCTCTCGCCCTTCGATCCGCTGGTGTGGGAACGCTCCCGCGCCGAACGCCTGTTCGACTTCCGCTATCGCATCGAGATCTACACGCCGGCGGAGAAGCGCATCTACGGCTACTATGTCCTGCCCTTCCTGCTCGGCGAGCGCATCGTCGCCCGCGTTGACCTCAAGGCCGACCGAGCAGGCTCTGTCCTGCGCGTCCAGTCGGCCCACGCCGAACCGCTCGCCCCACCGGAGACGCCCGCGGAACTGATGGCCGAGTTGAAGCTCATGGCGGAGTGGCTCGGCCTGGAACGTGTCGAGATTGCCGGCGCCGGCGACCTTGCGCCGGCGCTCGCGGCGGTGGGATGAAAGCCCTTAGATCCTGATCCCGAAGCGGATTCCGTCATACACCGCCGCATGGATGTTGCGGCTCGCCACAGCATCGCCGATCCTCAGCAGCATGAAAGCCGCATCAGCCTCCCTTTCGGGAAACACCTCACCACCCGCGACGAGCCGCTCGTAGTCCACCTCGCCCCGGTTCCGCGACAGCGGCTTGAGCCTGAAATAGAGCTCGTCCAGCGGCAGCGTCCCGTGCTCGACCACCACCTGGTCGACCCGCCGCTCCTCGGCAAAACCTTCAGCGAAATCTGAGCCGAGCACAGCCACCAGCTTGTTGCCCTCGCGCCGCACGGCCTTGAGCCGGGTGTTGATGGTGATGCGCACGCCCGTCTCGTGGAACGCTTTCATGTAGGGCACATGGTTCATGCCGCCCATTTCCGGCGCGAAGAAACGCTCCGGCGTGACGAGCTCCACCGCAGCCCCTGCCCGCCCCGCCATTTCCGCCGCAGTCATCCCGGCATGACTGCCATTGTCGTCATAGAGCAGCACGCTCTCGTCCGGTTTCACCGCGCCCGAAACGATGTCCCAGCTCGATGTCACGAGATCGCTGCCCGCCTCCAGCGGCGGGTTCTGCGGCAGGCCGCCGGTGGCGACGATCACCATGTCGGGACCGAGCCCCGTCACGTCGCCCGCCTCCGCCCAGGTGTCGTAGCGCACCTCGACGCCCAGCCGCTCCAGCTCCGCCACCCGCCAGTCGATGATGCCGATCAGTTCCTTGCGCCGCGGGTTCTGCGCCGCGAGCCTCACCTGCCCGCCCGCTTGGCTCGCCGCCTCAAGCACGGTGACGCGATGCCCGCGTTCCGCCGTCACCCGCGCCGCTTCCAGCCCCGCTGGCCCCGCGCCGACCACCACGACATGCTTCAGCGGTCCGTCGGTTCGTGCAATCACGTGAGGGATCGTTGCCTCGCGCCCGGTCGCCGCATTATGGATGCACAGCGCCTCGCCGCCCTCGTAGATCCGGTCAAGGCAATAAGTCGCTCCGACGCAGGGGCGGATTCGGTGCTCCTCGCCGGCCATCACCTTGCGCACGATATGCGGCTCGGCGATATGCGCCCGCGTCATGCCGACCATGTCGAGCTTACCTTCGGCGATGGCATGTCTTGCCGTCGCCACGTCCTGGATACGCGCCGCGTGGAACACCGGGAATTTGGTCGCCGCCCTGACCTCGCCCGCGAAGTCGAGATGCGGCGCCGAGCGCATGCCGGTGATCGGGATCACCTTGGTCAGCGCCGCATCCGTCTCGATCGAACCGCGGATGATGTTCAAAAAGTCGACCTTGCCGCCGGCCGCCAGCCGCCGCGCGATCTCGACGCCCTCGTCCCGCCCGAGCCCCGACGCAAGGTCTTCGTCCGCCACCATACGGATGCCGACGATGAAGTCCGGTCCGACCGCCTTGCGCACTGCGTCCAGCACGCGGTTGGAGAACCGCAGCCGGTTGTCCAGCGAGCCGCCATATTCGTCGTCGCGCGCGTTGGTCGCCGGTGACCAGAATTGGTCGAGCAGATGGCCGTAGGCCTCGAACTCGATCCCGTCGAGCCCCGCCTGCTGCATGCGTTGTGCCGCGCTTGCATAGTCCGCGACGATCCGGTCGATGTCCCAGTCCTCCGCCGTCTTCGGAAAGGCCCGGTGCGCCGGCTCCCGCACCGGCGACGGCGCCAGCACCGGCAGCCAGTCGGCCTTGTTCCAGCCCGTGCGCCGCCCGAGATGGGTGAGCTGGATCATCACCTTGCAGTCGTGCTCGTGGCAGGCGTCGACCAGCTCCCGCATCCAGCGCACGATCTCGTCGCGATAGGCCTGCAGGTTGCCGAACGCCGCCGGGCTGTCGCGCGATACGATCGCGGAGCCCGCCGTCATCGTCAGCGCCATGCCGCCCCTTGCCTTCTCGGCATGGTAGAGCCGGTAGCGCGCCTTCGGCATGCCGTCCTCCGAATAGGCCGGCTCGTGACTGGTCGACATGACGCGATTCTTGAGCGTCAGGTGCTTGAGCCGGAACGGCTGGAGAAGCGGGTCGTTGCTGGCGGTCATGGCTGGCCCCGGATGATGCACCAGCCTCGCCTTCGCTGCGAAGGCGCGCAAGCGCCCGCAGCGGCAAATGATTGGATCAGAGCGTCATCTCAGCGCGGTCGGGCGGGCATTGAGCGTGGATCGCGGGCGCCGTGGCGGATGGCGACGATTTCGATCTCTGCCCGCAGAGCACGGTAGTAAACGAGATAAGGATAAGGCTCCGTATTCATGAGCCGAGTATGCCGACGGTTGGTAGCTCTGCCTGCCAGCGGATAGCTGGCGATTGTCATCAGCACTTCGTCCAGCCGGGTTGCGAATCCAACCTCCGCCGAGGGAGATTCAACTGCGAGATAATCAAGGATCGCGTCGATCTCGCGAGAAGCCCGCGGCGCGATCCGCACTTTCATGCTCGATGTTTCGCGAGGCGCTCCCGCACCTCCTCAAGCGTGAAGAACTCGCCTCGTTCGATCTCAGCGATGCCTTCGTCGATGTCCGCCTCTTCCTCCTTCGACAAGACGTAGACGCTCTTGTCGACGATCGCGCTAATCGTCTGCGCAAGTTCGTCTTGCTCACTCGGCGAAAGAAGCTTCGCCTTGGCAATTGCCTCGTTCAGAGCTTTGGTCATGGATATACCATAGCACGTTCGCGTCCCGCATGCATCGCTGCCTACCCCTCCGGCAAACACTCCAGCCCCGAGAGCTTCCAACCGCTCGACACCGACACGATGTCGGTGATCTTCCATGTGCCACCCTCGTTGACCAGCAGCCACTGCATCTCGCGCTTTGCCTCGTCCGAGTGGTCGGGGAACAGAGTAAACGTCGCCGTCACCGTCGCGGTGTCGCCCTGCACGTCCTCAGACAGCTTCAGCGTCTTCTTGATCGTGTCGTCGTCATAGTCCTGCGCGTCGATGCCCGGGCCGAAGTCGATGCAGCCGATCTCGCCCTCGGGCATCTTGTCGTTGAGGTCGAACAGCTTCTTCGCCGGCCCGGTGAAACGGTCGCGGAAGTCCGGGTCGGCTTCCCACTTCACCGGCACGTAGAAGAAGCGCACCGCGTCCGACGCCGGCCCTGCGATGGCGGGCAGAGCATGGAAAGCCAGGACGGCAGCGAGAGCGGTCTTGCGGAACATGGCGAATCCTCCGTTTCGGCCCTCAATACCACGCATCGTCCATAGATGCCTTCCTGCGCGCGATGAAATCCTTCAGCGCTTCGTCTATCCCCTCGTCCAGCGGCGGCGCCTCGTACTCGGCCAGCATCTTCTTCCATTTGCCATTGGCGCGCGTCGCAGCGTCGACGCTGCCCGCCGCCTCCCATTTCTCAAACGGCTCGTTGTCAGCCATCTCCGAATCCCAGAACGCCGTCTCGTAATTCGCCAGCGTGTGCTGCGAACCGAAGAAATGGCTGCCCGGCCCGACCTCCCGGAAGGCGTCGAGCGCGAGCTGGTTGTCGTCGATCGTCACCCCGTCGAGATAAGTGTGCAGCGCGCCGCAGAAGTCGGCGTCCATGACGAACTTCTCGTAAGACATCGACAAAAGCCCATCGAGGAAGCCGGCCGAATGCAGGATAAAGTTGGCGCCGCAGTGCACGGCGGCCAGCATCGACATCGTTCCCTCGTTCATCGCATGCGCGTCGGGCAGTTTTGATGTCGTGAAATTGCCCGAACAGCGCAGCGGGAGGTTCAGGCGCCGCGCGAGCTGCCCCACCACCATCGAGCCGATCGCGGGCTCCGGCGTCCCGAAGGTCGGCGAGCCGGAGCGCAGCGACATCGACGACAGGAAGTTGCCGTAGATCACCGGCGCACCCTTGCGTTCGAGCTGTGTCAGCGCGCAGCCCGCCATCGTCTCGGCATGCGCCTGCGCGATCGCGCCGGCATTGGTCACCGGCCCCATCGCCCCGCCAAGGATGAACGGCACGATCACCGCTGCCTGGTTCGCGCGGGCATAGGCGCGCAGCGCCGCCGTCATCGTCGCGTCCCATACCAGCGGCGAGTTGACGTTGACATTGCCGAGGATAACGCAGTTCTGGTCCACGAAGTCACGGCCGAACACCAGCCGCGCCATGTCGATCGAATCCTCCGCCCGGCTCTCCGCGGTCACCGAGCCCATGAAGGCACGGTCGGAATACTTAATATGGCTGTAGACCATGTCGAGGTGGCGCTTGTTCACCGGCACGTCGACCGGCTCGCAGATCGTCCCGCCCGAGTGATGCAGCCAGGGCGAGGCCTGTGCCAGCTTCACGAAATTGCGGAAATCCTCGATCGTTCCGTAGCGGCGCCCCTTGTCGAGATCCATCACGAAGGGCGAGCCATAAGCGGGCGAGAACACCACCGACTTGCCGCCGATTTCGACCGATCGCGCCGGGTTGCGCGCATGCTGGATGAAGCTCGCCGGCGCGCTCCTCAGGATCTCGCGCAGCATGCCGGGCTCGAATCTCACCAGCACCCCGTCGACCATCGCGCCCGCCCGCCTCCAATGGTCGAGCGCGACCGGGTCGTCTCGGAACTCGATGCCGATCTCGGCAAGAATCCGGTCGGCCGTCTCCTCGATGCGGATTAGGCTCTCTTCGCCGAGAATGTCGTAGGTCGGGATGTTGCGGACGATGTAGGGTCGGCCAAGGCCGCGCGGCCCGTGCGAGCGCTGCTCGCGCCGCGCGCCTCGCCCTGCCCGCTCCCGTTTCGGCTGTGCCGTGTGCTCGAGCACGTCCATGGCAACCTCCCAGGCTTTGCGCCAGCCTAGCGCTCTTGATTGCCCGCCCGCCAGCGGCGGGTGCGTCACCCTCTGGCGCATCCGCGCCTCTGGCCCGTCCACGATGTGTCGATTGCCTGTTGACCTTCCACTAGCTGGAAGGACTACGCGGCTCTCGTCCAATAGAGGAGACCAACCATGTCCACTGCAAAGACCCGCGCCGCCGTTTTGGCGCTCGTCACCTCCTTCGCGCTGTTCCACTCGCCGGCATTCGCACAGATGGACCATTCGAAGATGGGCGAAATGAGCCCGGCATCCACCGCCTATATGCAGGCGATGACGAAGATGGATACCGACATGAAGGCGATGCAGATGACCGGCAAGCCCGGCGCCGACTTCGCCCTGATGATGATCCCGCACCACCAGAGCGCCATTGACATGGCCAAGGCCTATCTGGAAAGCGGCGAGAACGATCCGGAGCTCACCAAGCTGTCGCGAGACATCATCGCCGCCCAGGAGAAAGAGATCGCTTTCCTCAAAGGCTGGCTTGAGAAGAACGCCGGCAAGTAGCCCTTCTCCGCGAAGCCGCCCGCCTTACGTCGCGATCAGGCTCGCCGGCCGCGTGCCGGCCAGCCGCGCGGCCCACATGCCGACGAACATGGCCGGCACGAAGACCAGCGTGCCGGGCGCCGCGAGCCCGATCGCCGTCAGCGCCGGTCCGGGGCAGAAACCGGACAGGCCCCAACCGAAGCCGAAGATTGCCGGACCAACGAAGATTCTCGGCTCCAGGTCCGTCCGGCTGGGTATGTGAAACTTCGACCCGATCACCGGCCTATCGCGCTTCAGCACCAGCCTGTAGCCGAAGAACGCCACGATCACCGCGCCACCCATCACGAAGGCGAGCGACGGATCCCATGGTCCGGCCAGATCGAGAAAGTTCAGCACCTTGGCGGGATCGGACATGCCCGAAATCACCAGTCCGACGCCGAAGAGCAGGCCAAGGAGCAGATTGACGACGAAGGTCATCATCAGCCTCCGAGCAGGTGGCGGGTGACGAAGACCGTGACGAACGCCACGGCCATGAACACGCCCGTCGCCACGGCGGAGCGCAGAGACAGCCGCGACAGGCCGCACACGCCGTGGCCGCTGGTGCAGCCATAGCCCCAGACCGAGCCGAACCCGATGATCAGACCTGCAGCGGCCATCAGCGGCAGGTTGCCGGACACGGTCTGCGTCACAGGCTCGCCCGTCACCGCCTGCATGACGAAAGGCGCCGCGACGAGGCCGATCACGAACCCGAAGCGCGACAGGAACGCGCCGTCGCGATAGGGCGGCAACAGCCGGCTCGCTATGGTGCTGATGCCTGCGACCCGGCCCTCATAGGCCATCAGCAGAACCGCCGAGAGCCCGATCAGCGCCCCGCCAATCAGGGAGGTGAGTGGGGTGAATTCCGTCACGTTCCGTCTCCTTTCAAGCCCGGCCGGCCTCTGGAAGCATCAGCCCCAGGGACCGCCGGTCAAAAGGTCGAGCGGGATCTTGAGATAGCGCTTCCCGTTCGCCTCCGGCTCCGGCAGCCGCCCGCCATTGATGTTCACCTGCAACGCATGAAGGATGAGCTTCGGCATCGGCAGCGTCCGGTCGCGCGCATCGCGCACCTCGCAATAGTCTGCCTCGGACTTCGCCCTGGAGATATGGGAGTTCGTTGCTTTTTGTTCGGCAACCGTGGATTCCCATTGCGGTTCGCGGCCCCCGGGCTGGTAATCGTGTCCTGTGAACAACCGCGTCTCATCCGGCAGGGCCAGGATGTCCTGGATCGAGCGCCACAGCCGCTTCGAGCTGCCGCCCGGAAAATCCGCGCGCGCCGTGCCGGAATCCGGCATGAACAGCGTGTCGTGCACGAAGGCCGAGTCGCCGACCACATAGGTGATCGAGGCCAGCGTGTGGCCCGGCGAAAACATCACGCGGCCCTTCAGCTCGCCGATCGAGAATGCCTCGCCCTCCGCGAACAGCTTGTCCCACTGCGACCCGTCCGCCGGGAAGTCCGGCCAGTTGTAGAAGTCCTTCCAGAGCTTCTGCACCTCGACAATGTGATCGCCGATGGCCGTCGGCGCGCCCGTCTTGGCCTTCAGATACTGCGCGGCGGAAAAATGATCGGCATGCGGATGCGTGTCGAGGATCCACTCCACCGTCAGCCCCTTCTCGGCGACGTAGTCGAGGATCTTGTCCGCGTTCCAGGTCGCGGTCTGGCCCGACTTCTCGTCATAGTCGAACACGGGATCGATGATCGCGCAGTGCTTCGTCGTCGGGTCCGACACGACATACTGGATCGAGAAGGTCCGTTTGTCGAAGAAGGCTGCGACATCGGGTTTGGCGGTGCTGTGCATGGCGGGTCCTGATTTGGGCCGGACTCAATGTCTCGACATTGGCGGCCGCGGAAGAGGGCGATTCCTGCATATTGGCGAAAAAGCGATCCTGCAATCGACCCCGATATGAAATCCTATTCCGAAGCGTTTCAGCGGTTGCCATGAGGCCGTCACTGACTATGTTCGGTCCCATGACGGACTTGCAGGCAACGCCAGCGGCACCCGCCACCCATGCCCAGCCCTCCAGGCACGGCGACCTTCCGGCAAGCGTCGAAGGCCGGGCCCTCTTTCTCGACGTGGACGGCACGCTGCTCGACATCGCCGACCGGCCCGAAGATGTCCTGGTTCCGCCTCGTCTGCTGGACGATCTTATGCGGCTTTCGGTTCGCATCGAGGGGGCGCTGGCGCTGGTTTCAGGCCGCAGCCTCGCCCGTCTCAGGCAGTTCTTCCCCGATCTTCCCTGCGGTCTCGCCGGCCTGCATGGCGCGGAAATCGCCTATCCGAACGGAACCCATGCTGCAGTGCAGCGTTCGCCTGAGCTGCAAGGCGCGATCGAGGCTCTGTCGCGCATCTCGGCGGCTTGGCCCGGCGTCGAGATCGAGGACAAGGGCGGCGCCTTTGCCGCCCATTATCGCCTCGCACCGCGATTCGCGTCGGCGGTCGAGATCGAAATGGAACGGCTGGCACGCCAGCTCGGGGATCAGGTGGTAGTGCAGAAAGGGAAGTGCGTGATCGAGATCAGGCCGGCGGGGCACGACAAGGGGACGGCGCTGCTGGGATTCATGTCGCAGGCGCCTTTCGCGGGCCGCACGCCCGTCGCGGTGGGCGACGACCTGACCGACGAGGCAATGTTCCGGGTCGCCAACGAACTGGGCGGCCTGTCTGTGAAGGTTGGTGCGCCGGGCGGCACCCTCGCCCGCGGCATCGTTTCCTCTCCCGATGACGTTAGGGCCTGGATCGGGAACGTCGCCCGATGAGCCCGATCTCTCTCGACCTCGGCGTGATCGGCAATGCCGCCGCCGCGGCGCTCGTCGACCGCGCCGGCTCGATCGTCTGGATGTGCGCGCCGCGCATGGACGGTGATCCGGTCTTCTGCCGGCTCCTCGGCGGCGAGGACGGAACGACGGCCGGCGAAACCGGCGACTGGTCGATCCGCATCGAGCGTATGGCGTCGAGCCGCCAGTCTTATGTGCGCAACACGGCGATCCTCGAGACCGTGCTGGAGGACGAGGACGGCAATGGCCTGCGCATCACCGATTTCGCGCCCCGCTTCAAGGCGGCTGGGCGCATGTTCCGGCCTCTCACCCTCATCCGCATCATCGAGCCGCTGAAAGGCGCACCCCGCGTGTCGGTCCTCATGCGGCCGAGGTGGAACTACGGCGCGCATGCGCCCGAAACGACGCGCGGCTCGAACCACATCCGCTTCATCCTGGGCGAGCAGGTGCTGCGGCTGACGACGAACGCGCCGGTCGAGTTCGTCCAGCGCGGCACGCCCTTTCTCGTCGACCGTCCCTACGCCTTCGTCTTCGGCCCTGACGAGCGGCTCGCCGCGCATCCGCTGGACACGGCGCACTCCCTCCTGCGGGAGACGCGCGACTACTGGATCGACTGGGTCCGCAGCCTGCACCTGCCCGCAGATTGGCAGGACGTCGTCATCCGCTCTGCGATCACCCTCAAGCTGTGTTCGCACGAGGAAACGGGGGGCATCGTCGCGGCACTCACCACCTCCATCCCCGAATACGGCGCGACCGGCCGCACCTGGGACTACCGATTCTGCTGGCTGCGCGATTCCTTCTTCACCGTGAAGGCGCTCAACGCGCTGGGCGCCACGCGGACGATGGAGGATTATCTCGGCTATGTCTCGAACATCGCCGCCGCCTCGCCGCAGGGCTATCTGCAGCCCCTCTTCGGCATCGGCCTGGAGCGGCGGATCGACGAGGAGATTGCCGGGTCTCTCGATGGTTACCGCGGCCTCGGCCCCGTACGCCGCGGCAATGCGGCCTACAGCCAGGTGCAGAACGACGGCTACGGTTCGGTCATCCTGTCGGTCATCCAGTATTTCTTCGACGAACGCCTTCCGGGCATGGGCGAGGAATCGCTGTTCCGCCGGCTGGAGCCGCTGGGCGAGCAGGCATTCGCCCGCTGGGACGTGCCGGATGCCGGCCTGTGGGAGTTCCGCACCCGCAATTCGGTGCACACCCATTCCAGCCTGATGTGCTGGGCCGCCTGCGACCGGCTTGCGCGCATCGCCGCCAAGCTCGGGCTCGCCGATCGCGTCGACTTCTGGCGCGGCCGGGCCGACACGATCCGCGACGGCATCCTTGCCCGAGCCTGGAACGAGGAACAGAAAGCCTTCGTCTCGACCTTCGAGGGAAGCGACCTCGATGCGAGCCTGCTGCTCATCCCCGAGATCGGCCTGCTGCCGGCCGACGACCCTCGCTTCCTGTCGACGCTTGCCGCCATCGAGAAGCACCTGCGCTTCGGGCATCATCTCTACCGCTACCGCGCGCCGGACGATTTCGGCGAGCCTGAGACGGCCTTCACCGCCTGCACCTTCTGGCTGATCGACGCGCTCGCCCGCGTCGGCCGCGCAGATGACGCACGCGCCATTTTCGAGGACGTCCTGGCACATCGCAACCATCTCGGCCTGCTGTCGGAAGGCATCCATGTCGATACCGGCGAGCTATGGGGGAACTACCCCCAGACCTATTCGATGGTCGGTCTCATCAATGCCGCCATGCGCCTGTCGCGGCGCTGGGAGGACATGCTGTGAGCCGGCTCGTCGTCGTCTCGAACCGTGTCCCTGCGCCTGGCAAGGGCAAGGCCCAGGCCGGCGGGCTGGCCGTGGCTTTGCAGGCGGCACTCGCCGCCAAGGGCGGGCTGTGGATGGGCTGGTCCGGCGCGTCGAGCGGCGCGCGCGATCCCGGAGCCATGACCTTCCGCGAAGATGGGCCGATCACCTATGCGCTGACGGATCTGAGTCGCAAGGACATCGACGAATATTATGCCGGCTTCGCCAATTCGACGCTCTGGCCGCTCTGCCACTACCGCCTCGACATCACCGACTACGCGCGCAAGGACATGGCCGGCTATTTCCGCGTCAACCGCTTCTTCGCCCGGCAGCTCGCGCCCAATCTCCTGCTCGACGACCTGATCTGGATCCACGACTATCACCTCATTCCTCTCGCCGCCGAGTTGAGACAGATGGGGGTGAAGAACCGCATCGGGTTCTTCCTGCACATCCCCTTCCCGCCGCCGGACGTGTTTTTCGCGCTTCCCGTGCACGCCACCATCCTCGCCGGGCTCTCCGCCTATGACATCGTCGGCTTCCAGACCCGCTACGACGCCGACAATTTCTGCTCCTGCCTCGAGCGCGAGGGCATCGGCCGCCGCGTTTCCGACGACTGGATCAAGACCAGCAGCGGTCATTTCCGGGTGGGTGTTTTTCCGATCGGCATCGACACCGCCGGCTTCGAGAGGGCGGCGCAGGACGCCGAGCATAACCCGGCGGTGCGCAAGATCGCACGATCGCTGGTCGACCGCGACGTCGTCATCGGCGTGGACCGCCTCGACTACTCGAAAGGCATCCCTCAGCGCTTCCAGGCCTTCGACCGCTTCCTGAGGGACAATCCCGCCCACAAGGGCCGCGCGACGCTGCTGCAGGTGACGCCTAAATCGCGCTCCGACGTGCCGCATTATCTGGAGATGCAGCGCGAGGTGGCCGAGCTTGCCGGCCGGGTCAACGGCGAACTCGCCACGCTCGACTGGACCCCGATCCGTTACGTCAATTCCTCGATCGGCCATTCCATCCTGGCCGGCCTCTACCGCATTGCCCGCGTCGGCCTCGTGACGCCGATGCGCGACGGCATGAACCTGGTGGCGAAGGAATATGTGGCGGCGCAGCGGCCCGTCGATCCGGGCGTGCTCGTGCTGTCGCGCTTCGCGGGGGCGGCGCGCGAGATGGACGGCGCCATCCTGGTCAACCCCTACGACACCGAGGCGGTCTCGCAGGCGATCGCCCAGGCGCTGACGCTGCCGTTGGAGGCCCGTCGCGAGCGACACGCCGCGATGCTCGATCACCTGCGGCGTCACGATATCGGCGCCTGGTGTGGCGCCTTCCTCGAGGCCCTGCGGGAAGGCGGGCAACCGGGCTGACGACAGCCTATTCGCAGAGGGCGCGCAGCACCCCCGGCTTTTTCATTTCGACGGTGCGCAGGCTGACCAGTCTGATCACGCCCTGCGCGCGCAGCTTCGAGAAGACGCGGGAGACGGTTTCGATCGTAAGCCCGAGATAGTCGCCGATGTCGGTGCGCGACATCGGCAGGTCGAACTGTTCCAACCCGCCTTGCCGTTCGGCCATGTCCAGCAGGAACGCGGCGATCCGCTCCACTGCGTTCTGGCGTCCGACGACCAGCAGATGCTCCTGGGTGCGCACGAGGCAGCGCAGCGCGAACTCCATCACCTCCGGCGTGACGCCGCCGGCGCTGGCCCGCGGCATGACGCGCAGGCCGGTCGCACCGACCGCGTCGGCGAAGAAATGATGCACGCCGTCAGCCTGGAACCCGAACACTTCGCCCGGCAGGTGGAAGGCCGAAATCTGCCTGCGCCCATCAGCCAGCAGCCTGTAGACGCGTACAGCGCCGAACTCCACGCGATAGAGCCGATCCGCCCTGTCGCCCTGGGCGTAGATCTCCTCGCCGTTGGTGAAGAGCATCGGCGCAGGTGTGGTGGCGATCGATCTCTCGGCAACGGAGCCGCGATCGGGTGAAATCAGGAAGATCGGAGCAGTGGTCATCGCGGTTCCCTCTTGGAGTGACGGGAACATCAATCGCTCAAATCGCGACGCCGCAGAATCCGGTTACCTCCCTACGGAATTCTACGTAGAGAGGCCCGGATGCTGAAGAAGGGCATCGCGCACGGCCTGTACAAGATTCTGGCCAAGGAACGGCTTTTCGACCGCTCGAACGACGGGATCCGAGGGCAATGCCCCGGTTCGGTCGAGCAGCAGGACGATCGTTTCCGAAATCTCCTTGAGGCGGTCCCACGCCTGCGAATCGCCGACCGTCGCGTCTTCGTCGACAACCGCGCAGCGTCGCCGCTCTATCCCGCCAACGCTGGGCACCGACTCATAGGCGCTCACATCAAAGCCTTCTGCTTCGAGGAGGAAGGCGATCGAACGCCGGAGTTCCTTGTCGCGTGCGATGACGAGCACTTTCTTATCGATTCCCAGGTTCGTTTTCCCGGCGCCATGCGAAATGGCAGCGATGGGACAGCGAACGACGCTATCTCCGCCGGGCGTTCGACTCCTTGCGGGAAATCAATTCGACTTCGTCAGAATGGAAGATTATTGGTCGAGGACCCCGGCGGCGATCGCCATCCGAACCAGCTCGGCGAGGCTCCTCGCCTCCATTTTCGACATGATGTTGGCACGGTGCACCTCGACGGTGCGCGGCGAGATGTCGAGGTCATAGCCGATGGTCTTGTTCGGCAGACCCGCGACGATGCCTGACAAGACCTCGCGCTCGCGCTCGGTCAGCATGGCCAGCCTGCTGGCGATCGAATGGACATCGTTGAACGCGACCTTCTCGATCTCCTCGGCCGCGCGCTTGATGCTGTCGATCAGGATCTGGTCCTCGAACGGCTTCTCGATGAAGTCGAGCGCCCCCGCCTTCATCGCCGCGACCGCCATCGGCACATCGCCGTGGCCGGTGATGACGATCGCCGGGATCCTGCGCCCCTGCTCGCGCAGGCGGCGCAGCAGTTCGACGCCGTCGATGTCAGGCATGCGCAGGTCCGTGACCAGGCAGGCATTGCGTATATCGGGCGCGGCCCTGAGAAAGGCGGTGGCTGATTCGTGCAGCCGCACGGTGAAGCCCTCGATCGTCAGCAGGAACGCCAGCGACTTCCGCACCGGCTCCTCGTCGTCCACGATGTGAACGACGTAGTCACCTATCGTCATTGCTCTGCGTCTCCGTGTCAGCGGGCAGCGTGAAGCGGAACGTGGCGCCGCCCGTTTCGTTACGCGTAACGGAGATCTCGCCGCCATGCGCCTCTATGATGCGTCGCGAGATGGAAAGGCCTATGCCCATCCCGCCCGATTTGGTCGTCACGAACGGCTTGAACAGCCGCTCGGCGATCTCCTCCGAAATGCCGGGCCCGGTATCGGTCACCTCAACGACCGCGAAACGGTCGTCCGGATAGGTGCGCACGGTCAGTTCCTTGCGCTCGCTCCCGCGCATCGCCTCGGTGGCATTGCGCATCAGGTTGGTCAGCACCTGCTGGATCTGTACCCGGTCGGCAAGGACGAAATCCGCGCCGGTGTCGAACTGAAATACGACCCGGACCCCCTGCTCGCGCGATCCCACCAGCGCCAGCGCGCCGGCCTCTTCCACCAGCTTGCGGATATCCTCGCGCGTCTGCTCGGTCTCGCCGCGCATGACGAACTCGCGCAGGTGTCTGATGATCTGGCCTGCGCGCAGCGATTGGGCGGCGACTTCCTCCAGCGCCTCGCGCAGGCGTGACGCGATCGCCTCGGGCGCGTCGCGCAGCATCCGCACGCAGCCTTGCGAATAGTTCGCGATCGTTGAGAGCGGCTGGTTCAGTTCGTGCGCAAGCGTGGACGCCATCTCGCCGAGCTCGTTCAGGCGGGCGAGCCGCGCCAGTTCCGACTGCACTTCGCGCAGCCGCGCCTCGGACTCCTCGCGTTCCGTCAGATCCCGGATGAAGCCGGTGAAGAAGAGGCTGTCGCCCGACCGCATCTCGCCGACTGCGAGCTTCATCGGAAAGGTCGAGCCATCCTTGCGGGATCCCACCACCACGCGATCGATGCCGATGATGCGTCGTTCGCCCGTGTCCAGATAGCGGTTGATGTAGCCGTCATGCTCCCGCTGATAGGGCTCTGGCATCAGCATGCGCACGTTGCGGCCCACCACCTCGCTCTCGCTGTAGCCGAACTGCCGCACGGCGGCGGCGTTGAACGACATGATGGTTCCCTTGCGGTCGATCACCACCGTCGCGTCGGGCACCGTGTCGAGGACGGAACTCAGATGCGCCTCACGCAGCCTGAGCTGCCTCTCCGTCTCCGCCATTTCCGCATAGGCGGCGCGCAGCACCTCGCCCAGCCAGGCGATGATGCCGCCGGCCACGGCGAAGATACCCAGCCCGAGCCAAGGGCCCTCGGTGAACTGGCTCGAGAGGCTGATGAGCACATAGGCACTCACCAGCGACGCAGCCACGCTGAACAGACCCGGACCCAGTCCGCCCAGGATCGAGGCGAGCACGATCGCCGGCGCGAACACGATCAGCAGAAGCGGGCCGTTCCAGACCTCCTGAACGAAGACCTGCAGCACGAATGTCACCAGGACCGCGACGATCGCGATCACATAGCGCGCAAGCGGGCGATTCTCCCGTGCGAACAAATCCGCCAACAACCTCCCGCTTCGGGAGGCGACGGGCATCGGTTTCATCTATGGACTCTGGCGAGGGCCGTTGGTCGTGCTTGGTTAAGGTGTGACCAATACACCACACTCCGCGCTTTGCGAAGCACGGATGGAGCATACCGACAGCGCCGAACCGGTGCGCCATGTCGCCCGGCCCGATGGCGTAGACGAGTTTCGGCGACACGACGATCGCGGTGATCGACAGGGTCGTGCTTGCTGCCGTCCATGATGGTCGAGAACCGGTCGCTCGGCTTCATGGCCTGCGGCTTGGCGAAGCTTTCGAGCATCGATGCGACATCCTCCCTGCCGGATGAAGCAGCCGATGCCTTGACGCGCATCAGATCACTATGTCTGGCCCGGCGCGGCGCCCCGCCCCTTCCTGTGGCGGGAAGCGGCCTTTGCGAGCAGGTCGAGCACCTCGGCGTCATCCAGCTGATGGAACTCGCGGTAGTGGTAGCCGAGCGCCCTGAAGTGTGGTGGCTGCGACAGGCACACGACGCGGTCGGCCTCGTGCGACAGCTCCATCACGGCCTCTTGCGAGGCCACCGGCAAAGCGACGATGATTTCGGCCGGCGAACGCCGCCGCAGCGCACGCACCGCCACCTTCATGGTCGTTCCCGTCGCCGCGCCGTCATCCACCAGGATCACAGTCTTGCCGCGCACGGAAACCGGCTGCCGCGTGCCGAGATAGGCGGCGCGGCGGCGTTCGAGCTCCGGCCTCTCCTGCGCGATCAGCCCGGCCAGTTCCTCCTCTTGCAGGTTGTAGGCCTCGACGATCTCGCGGTTGAGCACCACGTCCGGCGGGTTGCCGTCTACGATCGCCGCCACCGCCAGTTCGCGATTGCCGGGCGCGCCCACCTTGCGCACGATAACGAGATCGAGCCGCGCCCCAAGCGCCCGCGCCACCTCGTCGGCGACCGGCACCCCGCCCCGCGGCAGCGCGAGCACCACCGGCTCTCGCGGCGCGAGCGCCACGACTTCGGCAGCGAGCATTTCGCCGGCTTCTTTGCGGTCCCGGAACATCGGATCAGTGCACTGCCCGACGCCGGAGCGGCGCGCAGATCCGGTCGCATGGATGCCTCATCTCTTCCCTCGCCGACCCAATGAAAACGATGCAAGAATCTCCGCTCGCCCGCGGTTCCGCCTTGATGCGGATCAAGGGGCCGCGACCGCCACGGAATTCGGCTGCCCACTTCATATTCCACAAAATTAGTAGACATTATTGACATTATCGGTGTTCGGCACATACTGCCTCTGCACGAGTCAGGAGGTCGAAATGAGGATTTTGTCCTTGCCCCCGTTTCGGGCGCTGATGTCAGCCCTGCTCCCTCGCTTCGAGGGACCGACTGAGTTTTCGCAAACCAGGTCGGACCGTGGTGACCGGGCATCTGGCGAGCGCGGGCCGGAGCGGCTCGACGGCTTCTATTGGACCTGGTGCATGCATGGCCACTGGTAGACGACGGAAATGATCGAGCTGCCGCTTTCCATGAGAACGGCCACGACCTGAGGAGATCGTCATGACGCGTTTGCTTCCCCCGCTGCACGAAGGCCATGCACCGATTTTCCTGCACCTCGCCTTCGACGAGGCTCTCGAAGCCTATGACGAATGGGGCCTTGCCCAGCCTGAGCCCACCGTGGAATTCGAGGGCCTACAGGTCCCGATCAGCTCGCTGTTCGGCCGGATGCGCTCCTGCACCGACATCCTGCCCGGCCGGGTGGTCGACCGCGTGAGCGAGCTTCTCGGCCCCGGCTGTGTCACGGGCTCCAGCCCCACCTACGCCGAGGCGGCGGTCGCCATGCGCGCGATCTGCGTTGAGCGGCTCAAGGGCGGCGTGCCTCTGCGCCTTGCGATGTCGAATTGACGGAAAGAGCAGTCATGTCGGCAATTGATCGATCCAACAGTCCGCCCCGCGGCCGCGCCGCCCAGCGGACCATTGCCGAGCGCGCCCTGCCCGCTGCGGTCGGCACCCTGCCTTATCTCATGTTCTTTGTGTCGATCGGCTTCGCGACCGGCATTATCCTGGGTCTCTTCTGAATCTGCGATGCCCGAGATGAGAACGGTTCACCGTTGGATCGCGCAGGCTCAAACCGCTCGCGCGCCGGCAGGTGAAACGATGTCCAAGCCGGACAGACGTCCCCAGGATCAGGCGAGGATCTGATGCGCCGGGGGCAGGTCGTCGTTGGCTGCATCCCGCATCTCGGCGAGGCTGCGTTTGTCCAGCACTTCGGCGATTGCCTGGCGAACGTCGAGCATGATGTGACGGACCTGGCATGTGGCCTCGTCGCAGTCGTCGCAGGCCTGGTATTGCGTGCGGCTGGCGCAAGGGATCGGCGCCAACGGACCGTCGAGGACACGCACCACATGACCGACCTTGATCTCGGTCGCAGGACGCGCGAGGCGGTAGCCGCCATCCTTGCCCTTCCGGCTCTGGACGAAACCGGCATTGCGCAGTTCGCTCAGAATGGCGTCCAGGAACTTCTTCGGAATATTCTGGTCGCGGGCGATCTCGTTGACGAATGCCAAATCCCCGACCGGCAGCTTCGCGAGATACACGAGCGCCTTGAGGCCGTATTTGCCTTTTCTGGTGAGCATTTCCGATGCTTTTCTGGCTCGCCGCCTGACGTGCTGCGGTCTGACTGGCGCCTTCGCACGGCGAATCCCAGCAGGCACCTAAGACAATAACGAATAAATTCTACTGACTTTATAAACAAGCCCGGAAAAATTGATTTTCCGTTATTTGCTTCGTGTCATTTGCATGAACTGGGATGAAGGACGAGGCCGCACGGCAGGTAACAAAGCTCCTGCGCACGCTTGGCACGTAACTTCAGGCGCCGCGCTGTGGGCGCGGCGCCTGTCGATCAGGCAAGCAGAGTGCTTGCTCTATCCGCTTACAGCGGGTTCACGTAGTCGCCCGAGACGGACGTGCAATTCAACAGGCCGAGCGCCGTGCCCAGCAGGCCGGTTCCCAGGATGGTGTTGTCACGCGACGCCCCGTTGAGGATGAGACCGTCGCCGCAGCGAAGCCCCGCCTCACCCGCGATCAGGTTGCCGTCCATCACGATGGTGTTTCCAAAGATGGTATTGTGGGCACCGTTCTGGTTCCAGATGCCGCGCCGGGCGCCGCTTCCGGCCTTTGCGAGGTTGCGCACGATGTTGCTGCCGACCGTGCTCGCGCTCGAATTCTCGGTGCGAATGCCATAAGCGTTGCCGTTGGTGGTCGCGGTAGCGGTGACGCCGTCGACCAGATTGCCGTTGATGTCGACGTCGCCGCTGACATTGATGCCGTGGAAATCCGTCAGGGCAGGAATCGTGCTGCCGCCCGTCGAGATGACCTCGTTATTGCGGACGGACGAGCCGTCGCCGCTGACGAAGATGCCGGTCTGCCTGTTGAAGTCCAGCACGTTGCTTTCGACCCGGTAGGCGCCGTCCGAAAGCTGCACGCCGGTGCGCCAGCCGCGGATACCACAGTTGCGAACTATGACATTGTTCCGTCCGGTCGCACTTATCCCGACCGCGGTGTTGCTCGCGCCGGCCGCGAGATTGCCGAGCTTGAAGTTGTTGCAGTCGATGGTGACGTTGTTGACGGTGACGGTGATGCCGGCGCCCGACGCGAGGTTCGTGGGCAGGTGCTGCTTCATGCAATACACGCCTTGGGTGCTGATGGTCGCCGGAACCGACGTAATGTTGGTACACTCGGTAATCTCAGCCGCCGCGGGGGAGGCGTAGATGACACCAACAAGAATTCCAAGACCGACCGCATTTCGTATGTATGCAAACATTCTCATTTCACCGCTCCTCCAAGAGCAATCTTGCTTTGACTCCCTCCGACGACTCCCACAACGCAATTATATTATCATCTAGTACAGAGTTGCGCGAGAGAACAGTTAGATTTGAATATTATTAACTTCGGTTAATATTAACGCTTGTTAACGAATTGCGAGGAATCGACATCCGGCAGTTCGTCGGTCGCACAACCGGTCAGTCGCCTTGAAAGATGAAATGCCCCGCACGGCGGCGTCATTTGCCGGAGCCGCGGCCCGCGCCATGTAGAGGGAGAACGTCACGACTCGGCCGCCTCGCGATGCACGCGAGCGACAACGCCTGAAGTCGGGCAGTCCGACAAATCGTCGGCCAATTGGTTTGATTCTGGTGGGCCCGGAGGGACTCGAACCCCCAACCAAGCGGTTATGAGCCGCCGGCTCTAACCATTGAGCTACAGGCCCCACGGCGGCTGGATTAGTGACTTTTGCCGCTTCGCACAAGCAGGCCTGGGCTCACGCCGCAGATTTGCCTTAGAACCGCGCGAACACCCTTCCGCATAGGGGCAGAAACGACCACGGAGCCATCATGAAGAAATCCACTCTCAAGGCCGCGCTTGCGGCGCTTGCGTTGCCGGCATTCGCGCATTCGGCCGCTTTCGCCCAGGAGGCGCCGCGACCCGCGCCGCGAATCGTCGTCACCGGCCAGGGCGAGGCGGCGATCGCTCCCGACATGGCGGTGCTGACGCTGGGCGTAATGCGCCAGGCCGACACCGCGCGCGCGGCTCTCGACGCAGCGAACGCGGCGATGGCCGAGGTTACGGCGGCGATGAAGGCGGAAGGGGTAGCCGATCGCGACCTGCAGACCTCCAACTTCTCCATTTCGCCGGTCTACGCCTACCCGACCTCCGACCAGCAGGGCCAGCCGCCGAAAATCACCGGCTACGAGGTCAACAACACGCTCACGGTGCGCCTGCGCGAGATCGCCAAGGTCGGCACCGTGCTCGACAAGGCGGTGACGCTCGGCGTCAACCAGGGCGGCGGCATCTCCTTCACCAATGACGATCCGTCCGCGGCCCTCACCGAGGCCCGCATCAAGGCGATCAAGAATGCGACGGCCAAGGCCAAGACCCTTGCCGAAGCGGCAGGCGTCGGGCTCGGCAAGGTGATCGAGATCTCGGAACAGAGCTACATGCCCCAGGCCGTTCCCTATGCGATGAAGGTCCGCGACGCCGCGGCAGCGAGCGTTCCGGTCGAGGCCGGCGAGAACGCTTACCGGGTCGACGTCAACGTCACCTTCGAACTCGGCCAGTAAGCGCCGGACACCGCGCACGAAAAAAGGCCGGAGGGGTGACCCTCCGGCCTTTTTGATTTCAGCCTGCGGATCAGTAGATCAGCGGGCAGCCCGGGGCGCGGGCGAAGGACACGCGCACGCGCTCGCCATACTTGCGGCCGCGCACGTCGACCGAGCGGCGGTCGATGTCGACCACGCGGGCGTGGCGGATACCCATGCGCTCGGCCTTGTTCAGGGCTTGGCCGGCCGAGCAGCCGCGGCGGTGCTCCCAGCGCCGGTCGTGGCGGCGATCATAGCGGCGGTAGGAATGGCCGCTGTCGCCAAACCAGACGCCGACGCTCGGCCCGTGATGGCCGCCACCGAGACCAAGATAGACGCCCGACTGGGCGGAAGCCGGTGCCGCGCCGAGCGCGCCGAGGCCGATGAGAGCGGAAAGGAATGCGGTCTTGAGGAGGTTGGCCATGGAAATTCTCCGTTTGCTGGGGCTTCGCTGAATTTCGATCGCCGAAGCGATTGCACGAAGATGCGCCGGCCGGCCTGAACGACAGCGGAACCTGCCGTTCATCTGTCATTCATGGATTACCGCCATGATTCTTATGGATTTTTTCCGGAAAGACGCGCCGGAAGGTCACGGCTCGTCGGCAAGCATGTGGTCGAAATAGTCCTCCGGCTCGGCCAGATCGCTCTCGTTGGCGGTGACTTTGCCCCGCACGGAGATGCCCGCTTTGTGCACCGTGTCGGCGCGGCCCGAGACGAGCGGATGCCACCAGGCAAGGTCCTGCCCGGTCGCCACCAGCCGGTAGGCACAGGTCGACGGTAGCCAGGGGATCGTGCGCACGTTCTGCGGCGTCAGCTGCACGCAGTCTTCCACTTTCTTCTGCCGGTTGGCGTAGTCGGTGCAGCGGCACGTGCCGGCATCAAACAAGCGGCAGCCGACGGAGGTGAAGTAGATGTCGCCGGTGTCCTCGTCCTCGAGCTTGGACAGGCAGCACTTGCCGCAGCCGTCGCACAGCGATTCCCACTGCGCGGCGGTCATCTCCTCGAGGGGAACGGTCTTCCAGAACGGTTGCGACATGGCGCGCATGTGTCCCCTGCCATCGTCCGGGTCAAGGCCGGCGCCGCAATTCCGGCGCGCCGCGCCACATCCTCTCCCACAATTCGCCCCGGTTGGATGGTGGAAGGAACCAAAGCCCCAGCAGAGGGTTTGCGTGCCGAAGGGCCGTCCAATACGGAATAAGGAGTCTGCCTTGAACAAGCTCAAAACAAAGATCGCCGCGGCGACCGCGCTTGGCCTCTTGATGGCCGAAGCAGCACCCGTGGCCTACGCCGCGCAGGCCGGCGGGGAGAACTCGTCCATCGACCGCATCGTCACCGGCCCGGTTCCCCAGGACACAATACTTCTGGCGCAGGGTGCAGCGGGAAGCTCCGAAGAGAGCGAGCAACTTCTGCCCCGCCAGCGCCAGGAACGCCAGAACCAGAAAGCCCGGCAGGCCCAGCCCGAACAGGCGGCGGAGGAACCCGCGCCACGCCGCAAGGGTCAGCGGCAGGATGCTGAACAGCCGGCGGAAGAGGCCCAGCCGCGCAACAATCGTCGCGCCCAGCAGCCTGCCGAACAGCAGGAAAAACCGGTGATCCGCCGTGCCGAGCCTGAAAAGCCTGCCGAGGCGCCGCCACGCCGGGAGGCGCAGCCCGCGGAAGAGACACAGCCGCGCAATAACCGCAAGGCGCAGCAGCCGGCCGAACAGGCGGAAGAGCCTGCAGCCCGTCCTGCCAAGCCCGAGCAGCGCGCTCAGCCGGAACAGCCGGCTGCGAGCAAGGGCGAAGGTCAGGCCTCGCGCGAGGAGCGCCTGCGTCAGCGCCGCGAGGCGCTCAAGAAGCTTCAACAAGGTCAGGACAACGGCGCCGATACGGGAAGCTCCGAACAGAAGCCGCCCCAGCGCGCCGAACCTGCCCAGCCCGCGCAGCCTGCCCAACCTTCTCAGGAGGCTGAGCCTCCGCGTCAGGCCCAGCCTGCGCAGCCGGCCGAACCGGCACAGCCTCCCCGCCAGGCGCAACCGGCCGAGCCGCCGGCCGCCGGCGCCGGTGAGGCGGAGCAGGCCAAGCCCAACGAGACCGATCGCGAGCGCCGCCTGCGCGAACGCCGCGAGGCGCTGCGCAAGCTGCAGGGCGAACAGCCGGCGGCTGAGGGCGGCACGGTGGAAGGCGGTCCCGCGCGCCAGCCGGGCGCAACGGAGCCCCCGCCCCAGCAGGCGGGCCAGCCCGGCGCCATTGAGGGCGCGCCCGAGAATGCGGCTCCGATCCTCGACAGCCAGAAGCCGCGTCGCCGCGGCGACGGCCGTCGCGATGTCGGTCAGGGCAACGAACCGGTTGCGCCGCCGATCGCGCGTTCGCCGACCCCGCCGCCGGCCAATGACGAGGATGCGCAGGCCAATGCGCCGCGTGTGGACGACCTTCCGTCCGTCCGCGACGAACAGGGCCGCCGCGTCGAAGGTCGTCCACGCCGCTACGAGCGGCCGGAAGGCGCGGACGTGCTGAAGGAGATCGGCAGCCGCGTCATCTTCGAGCTCGGTAACCAGCTCCTGATCGAGAACAACGATCGTTCCCGTCTCACCCGCGACTCGCGCGACGTCTACTATGAGGAGCTGCCGCGCGGCCGCACCCGCGAGACGATCGTGCGCCCGAACGGCGTGACCATCGTGACCATCCGCGACCGCTACGGCGAGGTGATCCGTCGTTCGCGCATCATGCCGGATGGCCGCGAATATGTGCTGGTCTATGTCGACGAGGACCGGCTTGATCGTGGCGGCCGCGGCGAATGGCGCGATCCGGGCGACGACCTGCCGCCGCTGGTCATCACCATGCCCTACGAGCAGTATGTCTTCGACGCCGAGCGGGTCGACTACAACGACGACGAGGCCTATTACGAGTTCCTCGAACAGCCTCCGGTCGAGAAGGTCGAGCGCCTCTATTCGGTGGACGAGGTGAAGCGGTCGGCCCGCGTGCGCGACAGCGTGCGGCGCATCGACCTCGACACGATCACCTTCGACACCGGCTCGGCTAACATCGACGACAGCCAGGTGGAAAAGTTGGACGGCGTGGCGAACGCGATGCTGCGCCTCCTGGAAAAGAACCCGGCGGAGACCTTCCTCATCGAAGGCCACACCGACGCGGTCGGCTCCGATCTGTCGAACCTGACGCTCTCCGACGAGCGCGCCGAGGCAGTTGCCTCGGCCCTCACCGAGGTGTTCCAGGTCCCGGCAGAGAACCTCACCACCCAGGGCTATGGCGAACAGTATCTGAAGATCGATACGCCGGCGGCCGAGCGCGAGAACCGTCGCGTTGCGATCCGCCGCATCACCCCGCTCGTCGCCCCCGTGGCGAGCGCGCAGTAGCAGATCCCTGCCCCGTCCCCCGATAGGGTGGACAGGACACCTGCCCGGCCGGCACCCACCGGCCGGGCTTTTTATCGATCTCCTGCCTGAGGAACGATGACCGCAGACGAAGGTCTGGTGTCGGCGCCCTTCTGTCTTTCCGCGTCATCGGCTAGCTTTGGCGCGGAGGAGAATGGAGATGAGGCCCACAACGGGCGCCACGCCGCTGGCCGCGCTCGACGCGGTGGCGATCGACACCGAGACGACGAGCCTCGACACGTCGGTGGCGCGCGTGATCGAGATCGGCGCCGTGAGGCTCGCCGGCGGTGAGGAATTCGCGACGCTGGTGGACCCGGCAATGACGATACCGCCGGCCTCTTCCGCGATCCACGGCATCAGCGCCGAGACGGTCGCCGGCGCGCCGCCTTTCCCGGAAGCCTATGCCGCCTTTGCCGCCTTTGCCGGACCGCGCGTCCTGATCGGCCATTCGATCGGCTATGACCTCGCCATTTTCGAACGCGAGGCCGCGCGCGCCGGGATGCGCTGGGCCAAGCCGCGCTCGCTCTGCGTGCGCCTGCTCGCCACCCTCGCCAGCCCGGCCCTTCCCGACTATTCGCTGGACATGATCGCGGCATGGCTCGGCGTGCCGATCGAGAGCCGCCACCGCGCGCTCGGCGATGCGAGGGCCGCGGCCGCCATCTTCGCCGCGCTCCTGCCGCGCCTGTCCGAACGCGGTGTGCGCACGCTTGCCGAGGCCGAGCGCGCCTGCCTGTCGCTGACCGCGGAACTGGAGACGCATCATCGCGCCGGCTGGGCCGAGCCGGTCCGCAGCCCCGCTGAGGCGCCGGCCCTTCTGCGCGCGGTCGATCCCTATGCCTACAACCATCGCGTGGCCGACATCATGTCCTCGCCGCCCGTCATTCTGCCGTCCTCGGCAACGCTTGCTGACGCGGTGGCGACGATGTCGGAACGGCGCATCAGCTCTGTCTTCGTTTCCGATCACGCCGCCCCCGCTGCGCCGCTCGCCGACTACGGCATTCTGACCGAGCGTGACGTGATGCGCCACATCGCCCGCGGCGGTGCGGCCGCGCTCGAACGACAAGCGGGTAAAACCGCGACGCGACCGCTGGTCTCCGTTCGCGAGAGCGCCTTTGTCTACCGCGCCATCGGCCGCATGGCGCGGCTGAAGATTCGCCATCTTGCCGTGCGCACCGAGGAAGGGCGCCTCAGCGGCATTGTCTCCGCCCGCGATCTGCTCAGGCTGCGCGGCGGAGCGGCCGTCAGCCTCGATGATGCGATCGAGGAGGCCGATACGGCTCGGCACCTGGCTGCCGCCTGGGCAACGCTTCCTTCGGTCGCGGAGGCGCTGATCGCCGAGCAGATCGACGCGCGCCAGATTGCCGGAGTGGTCAGCGAGGAGCTGAGGGCCATGACCCGCCGGGCGGCTGCGCTCGGCGAAGAAACGATGATCAGCGAGGGTCTCGGCTTCCCGCCCTGCCCTTACGCCATCCTCGTGCTCGGTTCCGGCGGGCGCGGCGAAAGCCTGCTCGCGGCGGACCAGGACAACGCCATCGTCTTTGCGCAGGGCGCACCCGGCGGACCGGAGGACCTCTGGTTCGCCGAACTCGGCCACCGCATGGCCGCGATCCTTGATCAGGCGGGGATTCCGTTCTGCAAGGGCGGCGTGATGGCGAAGAATCCAGAGTGGCGGGGCTCGGTGGCAACTTGGCGCGACCGCGTCGGCGAGTGGATGTCTCGCTCGCGCCCCGAGGACCTGCTCAATGTCGATATCTTCTTTGACCTGTACGCCGTCGCCGGCGACATCGACCTCGCCAACAGCCTGCATGATTTCGCCTATTCCGAAGGGCATCGCGCGACCGCCTTCGCGAAGCTTCTGGCCGGGCAGCTCGACGCGCTCGGCTCGCCCTTCGGCTTTCTCGGCAACCTGCAGACGGAAGACGGCCGCATCGACCTGAAGAAGGCCGGCCTGTTCCCGATCGTCTCGGCCGCACGCACGCTTGCCATCCGCCACGACATTCGCGCCCGTGGCACGCGCGACCGGCTGGAGGGACTGATCGCGAAACGCGTCGGCGCCGAGGCAGATCTCCGCGCGCTCTGCGATGCCCACGGCCTCATCCTGCGCCTGATGCTTGCCCAGCAGAGCAGCGACCTGCACGCCGGCATACCCGTGTCCAACAAGGTGGAACTTGCCCGCCTCTCGCGCGGCGACGTCTCGGCCCTGAAGGCGGCGCTGAAGCGCGTCCAATCCGTCCCCACGATGGTGCGCGACCTGATGTTCGGCGATGCTTGACAACAGGCAGCCCTAAATTACCATCTATTGGTAATTCAGGAGCATGCCATGACCAAGAACACCTCCATCTCCCTCGGCGCGCCCTATCTCGAATTCATCGACCGCCAGATTGCGAAGGGCCGCTTTGCCACCGCCAGCGAAGCCGTGCGCGCCGGCCTGCGTTTGCTGGAAGAACAGGAGATCGCACTGGAAAAATTGCGCGCGGCGATTGATGAGGGATATAGCTCCGGCGCGCCCGAGCCGTTCGACGTCGAGGATTTCCTCACTGAAATGAACGCCGAATGAAGCGGGCGTTACGCCTCCGGCCAGCAGCCAGGAAGGATATTCGCGAAATCTGGGACTACACGTCCAGAACATGGAGCCGCGCCAAGGCGAATGAATATGTGAGGATGCTCACCGGCTCATTGAACGTTGTCGACGTCAATCCCGGTCTGGCGCGACCGGCCGGCATCGGCGAAGCGGGCCTGCGCAAGTTCGTCGCCGGATCGCACGTGCTGTATTTTCACATCGAGCCGGAGAGCATCGACGTGGTTCGCATCCTGCATGGCAGCATGGATCCGAAACTCCACCTCTGACCTACCCCGGCAGCGCCTTCGCCACCTTGGTGGGGCTTTTTGCGAACGCCTCGTCCGGCACGAAGAAATCGCCCGCCAAAGGCCCTTTTGCGCCCGGCGCATAGGCCGAGAAATCGCTCACGCCCTCCTCGCGCAGCACAAGCTCGTCGATGAAGAAGTTGCCGGTGCAGTCGCGGGACGGCCTGGTCAGGATCGCATGCGCGGCGTCCGCCATGATGGCCGGCAGGCGGCTCATCGAGGCCACCGCCTCGCCGCCGAGCAGGTTGCGCACCGCGGCGGTGTCGATCGCGGTCAGCGGCCACAGCGAGTTGACCGCGATGCCGTCCTTCGCGAATTCCGCGCTCATGCCGAGCGTGCACATGGACATGCCGAACTTCGCCATGGTGTAGGCGACGTGGTTCTTGAACCATTTCGCAGCCATGTCGAGCGGCGGCGACAGGTTCAGGATATGCGGGTTCTGCGCTTTTTTCAGGTGCGGAATGCAGGTCTTGGAGACGAGGAACGTGCCCCGCGCATTGATCCCGTTCATCAGGTCGTAGCGCTTCATGTCGGTCTCGAGCGTGCCGGTCAGCTGGATCGCGCTCGCATTGTTGATGCAAATGTCGATGCCGCCGAACCGCTCGACCGTTTTCTCCACCGCCGCGGCCACCTGCGCCTCCTCGCGAATGTCGCACAGCACCGGCAGCGCCTTGCCGCCCGCGGCCTCGATCTCCTCAGCCGCCGTGTAGATCGTGCCGGGCAGCTTCGGATGCGGCTCCGCGGTCTTGGCCGCGATCGTCACGTTGGCGCCGTCCTGCGCTGCCCGCAGCGCGATCGCGAGCCCGATCCCGCGCGATCCGCCCGAGATGAAAATCGTCTTGCCTTTCAGCGACATGCCGCCCTCCCCCGATTCTGTCCGCGAACGACGTGATTCAACGCATCAAGCCGGCTCAACCACCATATTGCGCGTCCGTCACCGGCTCCAGCCAGTCGACATGCACTCCGTCAAGCGCCTCGTGAATCGCGATATGCGCCATCCGGGTCGTGGGTGTCGCCCCGTGCCAGTGCTTCTCCCCCGGCGGGATCCACACCGTGTCGCCAGCCTTGATCTCGTGGATCGCCTGTCCCCAAACCTGTGCAAGCCCCGCGCCCGACACGACATGCAGCGTCTGCCCAAGCGGATGCGTGTGCCAGTTGGTCCGCGCGCCAGGCTCGAACGTCACCATCGCCGCCCGCACGCGCGCCGGGTCGGGAGCCTCGACGATCGGCTCCTGCCATACCGTGCCGGTAAAATAGTCCGCCGGCGGCTTCTTGGATGCGGATGCGCCACAAGGTGTGATCTTCATGATTCCGTCCCGCCTCTCAGTCGAACATCCGGTCGCCCTGCTGGTCGATGATCTGCCGGCCTTTGACGATCGCGTGCTCGGCCGCCATGTCCTGCGAGGGAAAGCGGTCGGCGCGGATGAAGCGGTGCTCGCGCACGGTGCCGTCGATCTCGCGGGTGACGACGCCGCTCGTCTGCCATTGCCCGTTCTCCTGGAACGGCGTGGCGCGGATCAGGTATCCCGCGTGCTCCACTTCCTTCGCAGGCGCCGCGGGCGCGGCCGTGCCGCCTCCACCGCCGAACAATCTCTTCAGAAACGACATGCCCTGTCCTTCGCACATTTGCTTTGGCGCGAGCATAGGGCCGATCGCCGGCAGGCGCGAGTGCCGGAGCGGGATTCACCGTCTATTTGGCTGCGACAGACTTCTTTCTGACCTTATCGGGCTCGCCGCTCTTGATTGTCGGGCTCGCCACTGCGACGGGGTCGCTGGCAGGAAAGCTGTCTTCGAGGCCGCGCTCCAACTTCTCCTCGGCGGTCTTCTTGCCCTCATGGCGCTGTTCGGCCTGCTCCTTCCGCAGCGATTTCACCGCGGGCGATTTTTCGGTCTTCTTCATGTCGGCGGTCATCATGTCCTGGCCTCCTTCGGACAAACGAAACGTCCTGGCAGTTCGCAGGTTCCTCCGGTGTTGACGTTAGGTGAACTTCAGATGAATGCCTGGTTCGAAACCGGTTCAGGCTCGCTGCTTCATACCGTCCTCACTGCCGGCGAATGGTTCGCACGGCAGCCGACCAAAGGAGGACTACATGTTCAACAAGACCAAGACCCTCGCCCTCTCCGCTCTCATCGCGTTCTCGGCTATCGCGGCCGCTCCGTCCGCGGCCAGTGCGGGCGACATCAAGATCGACGTCCATTTCGGCACAGGCTTCGGTTCCGGGTTCGGCTACGGCCCGGGCTATGGATATGGCTACAAGCACTGCAGCCCCGGCAAAGCCCTCTACAAGGCCAAGTCCATGGGCCTGAAGAAGGCCTACGTCTCCAAGGCAAACTGGAAGGGCGTGACCGTGAAAGGCAAGAAGTTCGGCCAGAAGAAGATCGTCGCCTTCGGCAGCGCACCCAATTGCCCGGTGAAGTACTGGCAGTGATGCGCTGGCGGTAGTCGTCGGGCAGGACTGCCGCCAAGCCCCCGAGGCGCACGCGCCCGGGGGCTTTGCCGCGTCTATGCGAGCGTCTATCGTTCCGTCAGCGCCAGCCTTGCGCCGAGCGCGACGAAGGCGGCGGCGAATGTCCGCCGCATCCAGGCCATCGCCGTCGCACTGCCCAGTACCTTGTCGCGCATGGCCGCAGCGAACAGGCCATAGATCGCGAAGATGACGAAGGTCGCGGCCATGAACACGCCGGACAGTTCGAGCATCCGGGCCAGCACGTGCGGTTCGTCCGCCGCAATGAATTGCGGCAGGAAGGCCACGAAGAAGATCGACAGCTTCGGATTGAGCAGGTTGAGCAGGATGCCGTCGACGATGATCTGACCTGCGCTGCGCGCATCCGCCTCCGGATCGATGCGCATCGCACCGCGTTCCTTCAGGGTCGCCCAGGCCATGTAGAGCAGATAGGCGACGCCCGCATATTTGACGAGTTCGAACAACAGCGCCGAGGTGTGCAACAGCGCCGCGACGCCGGACAGCGCCGCGACAAGGTGCGGCACGATGCCCAGCGTGCAGGCGAACGCCGCCCACACACTCGTCCGCGCGCCCCGCGTCAGGCCCGCCGCGATCGTATAGACCGCGCCCGTTCCCGGCGAAGCGACGATGATCAGCGTGGTCAGCAGGAACTCGATGCTCATTCGCCATAAAGGCCAGTCGCATCGCCGTCTGTCAACGATCCGGCAACGCCTCGCCGGCGTATTGCGCCGCGAACTCCGCGCTCGGCGGGATCGGCTTGATCACGTCGATCAGCACGCCGTTCGGATCGCGGGTGATGAAATGGCGCTGTCCGAACGGCTCGTCGCGCAGCGTGCGCAGGATCGGCAACCCCGCCGCGACCACGCGTTCATAGACCGCATCCGGGTCCTTGACCTCAAAATTGATCAGGAGGCCCGACGCCTTGCCCCTGCCCTCCGGCGGCACGGTCTCGTGGTCGCCCGCGACGATGCCGAGGTTCACGCGCCTGTCGCGGGCCGATTGCAGGTGCACGTACCAGTCGCTCTCGAACAGCGGCCGGAACTCGAAATGCTCGACGTAAAATGCGGCCGTGCCGGCCACGTCGTCCGTCATCAGCACCGGATAATAGCTGGTCGTCTTCATCGCTCTTCCCTTTCCCAATCAACATACATACAATCTGTATGTCGAATTCAATTAACATACAGGCTGTATGTATGCAACAAGAGAACACGCGCCGCTCCAATGCCGAACGCAGCGAAATGATGCGTGCGACGCTGATCGAAGCGGCCCGCAGGCTCTTCACGGAAAAAGGCTATGCCGCTACCGGAACGCCGGAACTGGTTGAGGCGGCGGGGGTGACGCGCGGGGCGCTCTACCACCACTTCGCCGACAAGCAGGCCCTGTTCGCCGCCGTCGCCGAGGCCGAGAGCGCAGCCGTGGCCACCGAGATCGAAACGGCTGCGCCCGCGTCCCTCAAGCCCGCCGACGCATTGGTCGAAGGCTCCATGGCATATCTGCGCGCCATGCGTACGCCCGGCCGCACCCGCTTGCTTTTGCTCGATGGACCGGCGGTGCTCGGTCGTGGCGCGATGGACGAGATCGATGCCCGCCACGGCAACCGCACACTCCGCGAAGGCCTTGCGGCCGCCATGCGCGCAGGCGCTATCCGCCGGCTTCCGCTCGGTCCCCTCACCTCGATGCTGGGGGCCATGCTCGACCGCGCCGCGCTCGATTGCGAGAACGGCGTCGGCGAGCAGGAAGCAAGACAGGTCGTCGAGGCGCTGTTCGCCGGACTCGTCGCCTGATCCCGGGGTTACGGCACGTCGTCGTCCGCCGCGATCCCGCCCTCGCTTTCGAGAACCGACAATCGCCTCGTCTCGGAACGGGTGAATTTCAACCGCACGCCGGCGCCGCCGCCATTCTCGGGAATGAACACCGCGCCCGCCGCTTCGAGCGCGGCTTGCAGCCCCGCCTTCTGGCGAGCATCCAGCTCTCCCAAGCCCCGCTCGAAGGCGCGGATCGCCTCCACGTCGAGCCCGCACTGCGTGGCAAGCTGCTCGCGGGTCAGTTCGACGAGGGCGCGCGCGGCGCGCGACAAGGGTCCGGTGAGCATCATCCTGCCTCCTGCGGTGTCAGCCCAGTGAGACACAAGGCGGCCGGCATGAAAAGCCCCCTGATGCTCAGGCCGACAGGTGCAGCACGATCTCGCGGCGATGCGGCCGGTCGCGATGCTCGAACAGGTAGATGCCCTGCCAGGTGCCGAGCGCCAGCCGCCCGTCCGCAACCGGGACGGAGATCGACACCGCCGTCAGCGCCGCCTTGATGTGCGCCGGCATGTCGTCCGGACCTTCCGTCGTATGCACGATCCAGCGCATCGACGGATCGTTCGACGGCGGCACGAGACGGCGGAAGAACGCGTCGAGGTCGCGCCGCACGTCCGGATCGGCGTTTTCCTGGATCAGCAGCGAGCAGGAGGTATGCCGCACGAACAGCGTCAGCAGTCCGGTCTCGACGCCTGCCTCGCGCACGAAGCCCGCGGCCTCGCGAGTAAACTCGTAGAGCCCCTGCCCGCTTGTCGCGATGGAAATCGTCCGCTGCCTCATGACAGCCGCCGCACAGGCTGCCGCAAGACAGTGCGCAACTTTTCCGGCGCCGTCTTGCGCGGATCGCCGAGATAGATCTCGTGGTGGTGCCCTGTCTCCTTCAGGCCCTGCTGCGGCAGGTATTCGTCGTGCAGCCTCGCCAGCACCGGCCCCTCGTCATCATAGGAGCCTATATGCATGGTTTGCACGCACAGGCCTTCCTCAAGCCGTTCCAGCCGCAGGCTTGCCGGCCGCGGGCCAAGCTTGGCGCTGGCCTTGGCGGCCGCCGCGTCGACCATCTCCGCCGTGATCCAGTCCGGCTGCAGGATCATCATGGTCCAGGACCACTTGTCCTTCGCCCGCGACAGGAAGGTCGACATGTCGTCGGCCCACCACAACCCTTCCAGCGGCATCACCGCGTAGTCGCGCCCGAGTTCCCTCTTCGAGGCGAACTTGAGCGGATAGCTGACCGAATAGAGCCATTCGACCGCCGATTTATAGGAGGCCGCCGTGTTCGGATCGCCCGCGCCGTCGACCATCAGATAGGAGAGCGGCGGCACGTCCACCTCGACGAAGCGCCCGGCCGGCGGCGCATAGAGCGCCTTCATGCTCTTCTTGAAATCGATCTTGTCGGCCATCCGCTTCACCGCGCAACGTCGCGGCCTGTACTGCCACGCGGCCGATGCGCCGACAAGCACGGAGAGGATAGCGACCGCCGGCCCATGCCCCTGGGCCGGCGGTCAGGTCGCCATCTCCCTACATGATGACGCCGGGTAGCCAGGTCACGAGACCGGGCAGGAACACGATCGCCAGCACGACGACGAGCATGATCGCCACGAACGGCCAGATGTCGACCTTGAACACAGAGAGCTTCGCGATGTCCGCCGCGATGAACAGCTGCAGCCCGACCGGCGGCGTGATCGTGCCGATCAGGAGCGTGATGATCACGATGATAGCGAACTGCAGCTGGTCGATACCGAACTGCTGCACAAGCGGCATGAACACCGGCACGAAGATCAGCATGGCCGCTGTGCCTTCGACGAACAGCCCGACGAGCATGAAGATGATGATCACCACCAGCAGGAAGGCGGTCGGCCCTTCCACCAGTCCCGTCATCATGTCCTGCACCATGAAGCCGAAGCCCGACATGGTGAGGGCGAAGCCGAAGACCGAACCTGCGCCGATGATGTAGACCGGAACCGCCGTCGCCTCGACCGTCTCGGCCAGCAGCGGCATGATGTCCTTCACCTTCAGCTCGCGATAGACGAAGAAGCCGAGCAACAGTCCATAGACACAGGCGATCACGCCTGCCTCGGTTGGCGTGGTGGCGCCGGTGAAGATGCCTCCGAGGATGATGACGGGCGCAAGCAGGGCCGGGAACGCGGTCCAGATCGGACGCCAGCGATCCTTCCAGGGCATGTAAGGCTGGCGCGGATAGCCGCGGCGCGCCGACAGGAACGTCACCATCGCCATCAGGGCGAGCCCCACCAACAGTCCTGGGATGATGCCCGCCAGGAACAGCGCGCCAACCGAGATGTTGGTGACAGAACCGTAGATCACCATCGTGATCGACGGTGGAATGATCGCGCCGATCGTGGCGGAGGCCGAGTTCACGCCCGCGGCGAAGCTGGCGTCATAGCCTTCCTTCTTCATGTGCGGGATGAGGATGCGCCCCTGCGAGGCGGCATCCGCCGTCGCGGATCCGGACATTCCAGCGAAGAAGATCGAAGCCAGCACGTCCACCTGCGCGGTACCGCCGCGGAAATGTCCGACAAAGCAGCGAGCGACCTCAAGAAGCCGGTCAGTCAGCCCGCCACGGTTCATGATCACCGCTGCGAAGATGAAGAAGGGCACCGCGAGCAGCGTGTAGGAATTGATGCCGGAGAGTACGCGCTCCGCCATGATGGTCATGGGCAGGCCGTTGACCAGCAGCGAGAGAACCGCCGAGACGATCATCGCCGACGCGACGGACGCGCCGAGGACCAGGAACAGGATGAATGAAGCGAGGAGGACGAACAGTTCCACGGCCGTTATGCTCCCCGCCTGCGTTTCCAGCGCGCGACGCCGCGCAGCACGTAGAAGAGCGCGAATGCCGACCCGACCGGCACTGCCAGGTAGAAGATGACCTGCGGCACGTCAGGCATCGTGTAGAATTTCGCGTTGCGATGCTTCCAGGCGACGAGCATGCCCGAGTAGAGCAGCGCCGCTACGCCCGCGAGTTCGATCAGCCTGCGGATGAGGTCTGCGCCGCGCGCTACGCCCTCGCCGAACAGCGCCATGACCGCGTCGACGCGAATATGCGTATCGCGCGAAAACGCCGCCGCCGCGCCGAGGAACGTGATCCAGATGAAAAGATAGCGGCCGACTTCCTCGACCCAGGTCTGGGGGATGTTGAAGACATAGCGCAGCACGACCTGCGCGAAGGTGAGGCCGACGGTAGCCGCGACCAGCAGCGACGCGATCAGCGTCAGGAGCCGCAGGTCGAGGCTTTCGCGCCCCGGCCCGCTCCCCTGCCCCGGCTGGTGTCCGGTCATTCGGCCGACTTGGCCATCTCGATGAACTTGTCGGCACCGGGATTGCGCTCGGCGATCTCGGCCTGGAGCGGCGCCATCGCGTCGCGCCATTCCTGCGGATTTGCAGGCTCGACCACCTTGATTCCGGCCGCCTCCAGCTTGCCATAGGCGGCGTTCTCGGCCGGGATGTTGACCTCGAGATCGACATAGTCGCCGGTATCGACCGCGGCCTTCTTGATGATCTCCTGCTTCTCAGGCGACAGCGCGGCGAGCTTGGCCTTGTTCATCGCAAACAGCATCGAGCCGAACATATGCTGCGTCTTCAGCAGCGAGCTCGTCACCTCGTTGAACTTCATGTCGAGCCCGGCCGCCGCCGACGTGTCGAGGCCTTCCGCCACGCCGGTCTGCATGGCGGTGTAGACCTCGCCCCATGTGACGGGTGTGGGCTTGGCTCCCATCAGCTCGAACATGCGGATCCAGACGAAGTTCTCCGGCGAACGCATCCGCTTGCCCTGCATGCCGGCCAGCGTCGTCGGCGCGTCTCCCTTGAACATCAGGTCGCGGAAGCCGAGATGGATGAAGCCGAGCACTTCGACGTCGCTGTTGTCGCGAACCCCGGCGATCAGCCCTTGCCCGAACTCGCCCTTGTAGAGCTTGCGCGCTTGCTCCCAGCCCTTGAAGATCAGCGGCGTCGAGGTCGCCGCCATCGGCGGATAGAGCTTGTCGAGGATTGGGGTCGAGGTGATCGAGATGTCGATCGCACCCTGGTTCGCGAGATCGAGCGCCTCACGCTCCTGGCCGAGCTGCGCGGCCGGGAAGACCTGAACCGTGATCTCGCCTTTGGAATACTCTTTCGCAAGTTCGGCGAACTTCTTCGCCGCGATGTCGACCTGCCCGCCCACCGCGTGGTGGTGGGCAAGCCGGAGGGTCTCGGCAAGTGCCGCGCTGCCGGGCAGCGAGATTGAACCGACAACCGCGAGTGTTGCGGCAACTAAGATTGAAGGCAGTTTCATGACGTAGCTCCTAGTGTTCCCTTGTTGTTGTGACCCCTCCCAAGGTCGCGTCAGTAATTGATCGTCTGCCCGATCACCGGCAGCTCCTCGGGAGCCAGCCCGAGTGTCAGCAACCGGTAGCCCGTCTCGGTGACGAGCACGAGATCCTCCGTGTGGTAGGTCCCGGTTGCATGCTTCACCATCGGCTCGATGTTGATCACCATGCCGGCCATGAGCGGCGTCTTGTCGCCGGGCCTCAGCATCGGGTTCTCGTGCAGCTCGACCCCGAAGCTGTGCCCGATATGCGGCATCGTAAACGGCAGGCCGTGCTTGGCGTAGAGATCCTTGCAGAGGAAGAAGAGGTCTTCGGCCAGCACGCCCGGCTTCACCGCGGCGATCGTCTCGCGCTGGATGCGGATGAGTTTCGCGTAGACGTCCTTCTGCTCCTCGCTCGGCCGGCCCGCGGAATAGGTGCGCGCAAAGTCGCTGGCAAAGGCGCCGTAGGTTCCGCCGACGTCGAAGCGGATGATGTCGCCCGGCCTCGGCAGGACGTCCGACTGCGCGGTCGTGTGCGGATGTTTGGTTCGCTCGCCGGACGCGAACGCCATGAACAGCGTGCCGTCGGCGCCGTAATTGATGATGTTGTTGGCGATCTTCTGGGCCATGTCCGCCTCGGAATCGCCCTGGTTGCTGGCCTCCATCGCGTCGAGAACGGCCTTGTGCGTCTGCCGGGTGGCGGCTTCGATCAATGCGATCTCGCTCTCGCCCTTGATCACCCGAACCCCTGTGACAGTCTCGGTCGTGTTGACGAACTCGGCGTCCGGCAATGCGGCGGTCAGCGCTTCATAGGCCGAGACCGGCAGGTAATCGAGGTCGATGCCGAGCTTGCCGCTGCCCAGGCCTTCCTTCTTCAGTTCGCGCGCCAGCACCTCCACGGGGATCTCGGCAAACTCGGTGTAGGTACGCACATCCGGAATCCAGCTCTCCGAGCGCGTCAGGCTTTCCTCGATCGAGCAGACGATGTTGAAAGGCTCGCCCTTGGCCGGGAACACGGCATAGGCGTGACGGGGCCGGATCAGCCGAACCGTCGAGATATAGGCGCCGGATGCGTAGGCGAAATTCTCCGGGCTCATCGCGATCACCGCATCGAGACCCTCTTTGGCCGGAAGCGCCTTGATAGCCTCCGTATTGGGCGTGAACTGCATTTCGGAACCACCTCTCCACAATCGCATGTCAGCCGAGAGGCGGCACGGCCATCATGGCCTCGCTGTTCATTTCCCCTCAACTTGACGACAGATTGTCATCATTTTATCGCCACTTCAACGGTCTTTTTCTGCCGTGTAAATGATAAAATGCCGACAAATTAGGCATGGCATTGCCCCATTTTCCGGGACAGGCTAGATGGGAATCAGAAAGTGCTGCGGAGAAGACGCCGTGAACAAACCGCTCGACGACAAGGATACGGGCCAGATCGTGGATAGACTTGCGCCCCTCATGACCCAGTTCGAGCTGGCGATGATCGTCGCGCGCAATGCGCAGGAACAATGGGTCCTGCGCTGCGCAGCCGCGGCGGGGATGAAAGGCTATTCGACGACCGACTTGCTCGTCCTGCACATGGTCGGCTACGGGCCGAAGCGGCTCGCGGACATCTGCTTCAGCCTCAATATCGAGGACACCCACATCGTGTCCTACGCGCTCAAGAAGCTGCAGCGCGCCAGGCTCGTCGAGAGCGCGCGCATCGGCAAGGACACCTTCTTCCAGCCGACGGAAGAAGGGCAGAAGTTCATCGACGACTACAAGGCGATGCGAAAGCGCTTCCTGATCCGCGCGCTCGCCAAGTTCTCCAGCGGAGAGCTCGAGCTTGAACAGCTCGCCGAGATGCTGCGCGTCCTGTCCGGCCTCTACGAGCAGGCGGCCCGCAGCGCCGAGAACTCGATGGCGGTGTGACGCGCCGCGGCCTGCCGCCGACGCGTCTCCACCTTCACCGTCAGCCCGGCATCGCGCCCGTATAGATCGACGACGGCCTCAGGAGCCGCCCCGTCCGCTGCTGTTCCAGCGCATGCGCCGTCCAGCCGGCGGTGCGACCCACGGCGAAAATCGGCGTGAAGGCGCGCCGGGGGATCTTCAGCGCATCGAGCAGGATCGCAGTGTAGAATTCGACATTGGTGTCGAGCCTGCGGTCCGGCTTCGCCACCTCCAACGCCCGCCGCGCATAGGCCTCCACCTCCGCGGCGAAGCCGAGATCGGTGCCGCGCCCGCCCAGCCGCTCCACCGCGCGCTTCAGCACGTCGGCGCGCGGGTCGCGCACCTTGTAGATGCGATGGCCGAAGCCCATCAGCCGCTCGCCGCGCGCCAACGCTTCATCGATCCAGCTGGCGATGCGGTCCTGCGTCGCGATCGCGTCCAGCATGTCGAGCACCGGCTCCGGCGCGCCGCCATGCAGCGGCCCGGTCAGCGCGCAGTAGCCCGCGGTGACCGCCATGAACAGGTTCGCCTGCGTCGACGCCACGACACGCGCAGCAAAGGTCGACGCATTCATGCCGTGGTCGGCCACCGTGACGAGATAGGCGTCGAGCGCCTTCGCCTCCTCCACGCCGGCCTCCTCGCCGCGCATCATCCTCAGCAGGTCGGCCGCATGCCCGAGCGCCGGATCAGGCGCGACCGGCGCCTTGCCTTCCGCCTGCCGCACCAGCGCCGCCGCGAACACCGGCATGGCGCCGACGATCGCCGCCTCGGAGGCAAGCCCGTCGATCGGCGCGATTGCCGCCACGGCGACGCGGAAGGCGTCGATCATCGGCAGGCCCGCGGTCGCCGGAAGGATCGCCGGCAGGCGCTGGAATGCTGCCACCCGCGCCTGTCCAAGCCACCGCCTCGCCTCTGCCGCGTCGACCTCCCGCGCCATCGCAGCCGCCCACACCCGCGCCGTCAGCCCTTCGAAATCCGTATTCTGCGCAAGCTCGCCGATCCGCATGCCTGCCACGATCAGCTCCCCCTTCTCGCCGTCGACATGCGACAGCGCCGTTACCGCGGCTGCGACCCCGTCGAGGCCGGCGGCCGGATTGGAATGGATCGTCATGGTTTTATCTCCTGCTGCACTGCAAAAAGAGTAGGCCTCTTCCATCATTGATCAATCTTGATTAGCTTGATCAATATGAAAGCGATCTCTGCTCCTGCCTTCCTCACCGCCCGCGAGGCCGCCGCCGAGCTGTCGGTCTCGCTCGCGACCCTCTACGCCTATGTCAGCCGCGGCCTGGTCCGTTCGGAGCCGGTCGGCGACGGTCGCGCGCGGCGCTACAGGGCGGACGACATCCGGGCGCTGCGCCAGCGCCGCCGCGCCTCGGGTGCGGTGCAGCCCTCCGCCGAGGCGGCGATCCCGGTTCTCGACACGACCGTGTCGACCATAACCGAGGCCGGTCCGATCTATCGCGGCGTGCCGGTGGTGGCGCTCGCCGAGGCCGCGACCGTCGAACAGGCCGCCACGCTGCTATGGGACGTGCGCCGCGCCGATCCCTTCGAGCCCGCCAACATACCGGTCGTGGACGCTCCGATGCAGGCGATTTTCGAAGCCGCCCGCGATGCCAAGCCTCTGCCGCGCGCGATCGCCGTTCTGGCGCTCGCCAGCGATGCGGACCCGCGCGCCCACAACCGCTCCGCCGAGGGCCGCGCAGCGGCTGGCGCGCGGGTGATGCGGCTGGTCACGGCGGCGGTGCTTGGCGCCGCCCCCTCTCCCTTGCCGATCCACCGCCAGGTGGCGCAGGCCTGGGCGAAGGACCATCCCGCAGCCGAAGACTTGCTGCGTCGCGCGCTGGTGCTGCTCGCCGACCACGAGCTCAACGCTTCGACCTGGACCGCGCGCTGCGCGGCTTCCACCGGTCTCAACCTCTACGACGCGGCCATCGCCGGCCTCGCCGCGCTGAAAGGCCCGCGCCATGGCGGCGCCGGCCCGCTCGCCGCCCGCATGGTCGCCGAACTCGGCGACGGCGACATCGCGGCGGCGATAGCGGACCGCGTAGCGCTCGGCGAGCCGATCCCCGGCTTCGGCCACACCGTCTATGTCGATGGCGATCCCCGCGCCGACGTGCTCCTGCGCGCGCTCGCCGCCGCGGGCGCCGACCCGCGCCTGGCCGTCGAGTTGCCTCGCCTCGTCACCGAGGCGACGGGACTCTACGCCAACATAGACTATGCGCTGGCCGTGCTGATGCGCACGCTGAACCTGCCCGTCGGCCACGAAACCGCGCTCTTCGCCATAGCCCGCGCCTCAGGCTGGATGGCGCACGCGATCGAGCAGCTCCAGTCCGGCCTCCTGATCCGCCCCCGCGCGCGCTATGTCGGGCCGGAGGCAGGGCGAACGAACAACATTTAGGGTTCAAATACCCGCACAGCAGTCGCTATCGGCCTGCACCGCAAGACTTCATTCAATCACAGATTGAAAAACAAAGTTCGACGTGCAGTTATGTATCTGCATCGGGGGATTGCAGAATGGGCGACGTGCTCACCATCAACTATGGCTATTGTGCGAACGACAGTTTGACCTGTCATATCACAATAGCAGCGATGACGACGTGGGTTCCAGCCATGCTGGCAGCTCTTATCGCATCGTTTCTGACGGTGCGGCGATATTGGCGACAGCAAAGCCATCGCAACACGCATGTTCTTCATGCGCTCTGGGAGGAAACACGAACGGTGTGCTTCGACTGCCAACAATGGATCGACTACAATTCGATCCTTTCGGCCAAGAGAAGAGCCCAGACCGAGCCGGGATACAGGCCCTATACGGTCGCCTTCGTCACCAGCAGACGCAATGTGGAAGCACTAATATCCGACATGCCGGGGATAAATCCTGAACTTGCCAGATGTGGATTCCGCTTCCACTACCGCGACACAATAGCCATCGAGTTCACCAACGCAGTCATTTCCGACAGGTGGACAACGCTGGCCGAAGACCAAAAGCTCTTTGCGCTCGACGATTTGGATATGGCAATACGCGAACTACGAATCGCCGCCAAGGAACTGCACTACAAATTGGCTGAATTGCTGGGTGTCCAGCCAGATGAGAACGTAATGCGAAATACCGTTCCGATCGGCTTCCACTAGGACGGTCTAGATAAGGGGGCGAACAGGTCCGATTCTCATTTCAGTCTCCAGTTTCGCCGCAATCAAGCATCCAGACTACGCGCGAACAGTGAATACGCCGTTAGCATTCCAACCGCAAGCCCGCCGGGCGACGCGCTGCAACGCCGCCGCGGCTTAACTGGGCCTCAGCTATCCAGGAAGCTCCTCAGCTTCCTCGACCGCGACGGATGCTTCAGCTTCCGCAGCGCCTTTGCCTCGATCTGGCGGATACGCTCGCGCGTCACCGAGAACTGCTGGCCGACTTCCTCCAGCGTGTGGTCGGTGTTCATGCCGATGCCGAAACGCATGCGCAGCACGCGTTCCTCGCGCGGGGTGAGCGAGGCGAGCACGCGCGTGGTGGTCTCGCGCAGGTTCGCCTGGATCGCCGCGTCGATCGGCAGGATGGCGTTCTTGTCCTCGATGAAATCGCCGAGGTGCGAATCCTCCTCGTCGCCCACAGGCGTCTCGAGCGAGATCGGCTCCTTGGCGATCTTCAGCACCTTGCGCACCTTTTCGAGCGGCATGGCGAGCTTTTCGGCCAGTTCCTCCGGCGTCGGCTCGCGGCCGATCTCGTGCAGCATCTGGCGGCTCGTCCGCACGATCTTGTTAATCGTCTCGATCATGTGCACCGGAATGCGGATCGTGCGCGCCTGGTCGGCGATCGAGCGGGTGATCGCCTGCCGGATCCACCACGTCGCATAGGTCGAGAACTTGTAGCCGCGACGATACTCGAACTTGTCCACCGCCTTCATCAGGCCGATGTTTCCTTCCTGGATCAGGTCCAGGAACTGCAGGCCGCGGTTGGTGTATTTCTTGGCGATCGAGATCACCAGGCGCAGGTTCGCCTCGACCATCTCCTTCTTGGCGATCGCGGCTTCCCGCTCGCCCTTCTGGACCTGGTTGACGATCTTGCGGAACTCGCCGATCGAGATCGCGGTCTCGGTCGCGAGGTTCTGGATCTCGGCCCGCAGATCGCGGATCGCGTCGCGCTCGTTCTTGGTGAATTCCTTCCAGCCGCGCGAAACCAGGTTCGCGATCGACTTGATCCAGTTCGGATCGAGCTCGGAGCCGTGGTATTCGCGCAGGAACTCCTCGCGGCGCACGCCATAGCTCTCGGCGAGGCGCAGCAGCTTTCCCTCGTTCTGCACCAGCCGCTTGTTGATGTCGTAGAGCTGCTCGACCAGCGACTCGATGCGGTTCTGGTTGAGCGACAACGACTTCACCGCCGTGATCAGCTCGTCCTTCAGCTGCTTGTAGCGGCGCTCCTGGCCGGACGACAGCGCGCCCATGGCAGCGAGACGCTGCTCGACCTGCTGGTCCTGCAGCTTGCGCAGCTTCTTGTAGGTGTCGGCGATGACGTCGAGCGTCGCCATGACCTGCGGGCGGAGTTCCGCCTCCATCGCGGCCAGTGAAAGGTTCTGCTCGTCCTCGTCCTCTTCCTCGTCCTCGACGCGGTTTTCGCCGCCGACATTGGTGATGTCGTCCTCGTCGTCGCGGCCGCGACGTGCCTGGCGCGGCTCTTCCTTCGGCTTGGCGTCCTCGTCCACGCGCTCGACGATCGGCGCCTGCTTGGCCTCGGGGCCGGCATAGGTCGCCTCGAGATCGATGATCTCGCGCAGCAGGATCTTGCCTTCGTTCAGCTCGTCGCGCCAGATGATGATCGCCTGGAAGGTCAGCGGGCTTTCGCACAGGCCCGCGATCATCGTCTCGCGGCCGGCCTCGATACGCTTGGCAATCGCGATTTCACCCTCGCGGGAGAGCAGCTCCACCGAGCCCATCTCGCGCAGATACATGCGCACCGGGTCGTCGGTGCGGTCTGTCGGCTCTTTCTTGGTGACGGCGGCGACCGCCGTGCCGGTCTGTTCGGCCAGCTCGTTCGCCTCTTCCTCGCCGTCGGAACCCGAATCCGCCTCGGCCTCGTCGTTCTCGCCATCCTCGACGACGTTGATGCCCATGTCGTTCAGCATGGCATTGACGTCTTCGATCCGGTCGGGATCCGTCTCCTCGGAGGGGAGCACGGCATTGAGCTCGTCAAGGGTGACATAGCCGCGCTTCTTCGCGAGCTTGATCATCTTCTTGACGGCATCGTCGGACAGGTCGAGCAGAGGCCCGTCGGGGGCGCCTTCGCGTTCGGTCTCCGCCTCTTCCTTTTCCTTTGTCGCCATTCCTTGCATCTCCAAACGCAGGCCGCCTGCTTCCGTCCCTACTAGATAGGGCGCGTATTGCATCTTGCCGAGGATCGGGTACGGATACGGTCTGATTCCGCTCCCTTCGGAGCAGCTATCAAGGTTCCGCTTAATGTCCGATTAACCCTGTTACCGGGAACGGGAGATATTATCCCGTCAGCGGCCAGCGCTCCGTCCTGTTCCTCGGCCTTCCGGCCAGTCCATCGTCTCGCGGTTTCCCGCTGATCAGCCAGTGTTGAACCGTCGTGATTCCGACAATTGTACCGAACGTCAAGCGGCTCAAACCTGATTCGTGGCGAAAAAGCGAATCAAATTCGCACCTTCGCCCGATTCGCTGATTCGATACGCGACGTTCAGTTCCTGCCAGCCCGTCCCGACTGCACGCCAAAGCCTTCGATCAGCGCTTCGGTCGCCTGCATGTCACGGAACTGGGACTGTATGTCGAGAAGGCGCATGAAATTCTCTTCCGTCGATTCCGACGCGAGCGCGATTTCGGCCGCCTTCAGCTCCTTATGTAGAGTGCGCTGGCTGCGGTGCAAGTGGAGCGCCTGCGCGAAGGCGTCGCGGGCATCATCCAGCGCAGCGTCCTCCAGCGCGGTCCAGTCGCGCACCCGCCGCACCAGCTCCGTCGCCTCCTGCCACACCGGCTCCAGGCCCGCCTCGCGCACCACGTCGAGCAGGCTGTCGCGGTCGCCCGCCGCGTCATGCGCCAGCGCGTCGAGCAATGCGGCATGCAGTTGCACCAGCCGCGGATTGCTGAGATCCAGCATCTCGATCAGGTCGTAATTCTCCTCGATCAGCGTCGGATGGCTGATCAGCGCCACCATGATCGCCGCCTCGCGGATCGGCATCGCACCGCCTTTCACGAGCGCGGACCGCGTCAGGCTGTCGCTGAACGCCATGCGCCCATCGGCCGGTCCGCCGCGCCACTGCTGCCCGCCCTTGCGGAAGTCGCCGCGCTCGCCCCGCGCCGCGCGGGTCGAGCCGAAGAACACCTGCACCCGCTCGCGCATTTCCTGTTGGTAGTGGAAGCGCACGCTCTCGTCCTTGATGCGCGACGTCGCCTCGCGCAGCGTCTTTTCCAGCTCCGCCCGCTTCTCTGGGGTATCGAACACCCCGCCGGACGTCTCGCGCATCCAGATCAGGTCGGCGAGCGGCCGTGCCTCGGAAAGCACCTTTGAAAACGCGTCCGGTCCTTCCGTCCGCACGAGGTCGTCCGGGTCCTTGCCCTCGGCCAGCAGGGCGAAGCGCACGGTCTTGCCAGCTTGCACCAGCGGCAGCGCGAGGTCCGCCGCGCGCCATGCCGCCTTCAGTCCCGCCTTGTCGCCGTCGAAGCACAGCACCGGCTCGCCGGTCATCCGCCACAACAGCTCAAGCTGGTTCTCGGTCAAAGCCGTGCCGAGCGGTGCCACCACATTTTCGAAACCCGCCTGCGACAGCGCGATCGCGTCCATGTAGCCTTCGACGGCGATGATCGTGCCCTCGCGCCCCTGCGCCTTGCGCGCCCTGGCGAAGTTGTAGAGCACGTTTCCCTTGTGGAAGAGCTCGGTGTCCGGCGAGTTCATGTATTTCGCCAGCGCATCCGAACTCAGCGCCCGCCCGCCGAAGGCGATCACCCGCCCCTGCCGGTCCTCGATCGGGAACATGATCCGGTCGCGGAAGTAGTCGTAGGAGACGGCAATGTCGTCGCCGTGCCGCACCAGCCCGCAGGCCTCGATCTGATCCTTGGTGATCCCCTTCGAGGCGAGAAATTCCTTCAGCGCATTGCGGCTTTCCGGCGCGTAGCCGAGTCGGAACGTCTGCTGCGTCACCGAAGTGAGCCCCCGGTCGCGCAGGTAGGCCCTCGCCTTGGCGCCCTCCGGCCCCTGCAGTCGCTCCTGAAACCAGCGCGTCGCCATCTCCATCACGTCGGTCAGGCTGGCGCGCTGCTGCTCCCGGCGCTCCTGCTGATCGTCGCGCGCCGGCATCGCCACGCCCGCCATCCCGGCAACGCGTTCTACGGCCTCGGGAAAGGACAGTCCCTCAAGCTCGGTCAGGAAGCGGAAATGGTCGCCCGACACCCCGCAGCCGAAGCAGTGATAACGGCCCTTGCGGTCCTCGCAGTGGAAGGACGGCGACTTCTCGCCATGGAACGGACAGCAGGCCCAGTAATCGCCCTTCGACGCGTTCGTCTTCTTGCGGTCCCACGAGACTCGGCTCGCGATCACCGAGGATATCGGCACGCGGTCGCGGATCTCGTCGAGGAAGGCGGGCGGAAAGCGCATGAGCCATATGTATGTCGCCCCGCCCACGCACGCGAGAGGGAGGCTCGCCTTTCACCGGGTTTCACAGGTTGCATCAGATGAAATACGAATGTATATACACAACGCGATTGACGCACCAAGAAGGAGACCATGAAACGTGTAGAAGCGATCGAGTTCTCTGAATTCGATTGGGATCCGACCAAATACCAGAAGGTTCTGGTTACGCGAGAGATCGATTTCTTGCAGATCGCCGCGGCTTTGTTAGGGCCGCATTTGAGTCAACGTTCAGACAAACAAGGAGAAGACCGCACACTGGCCATTTGCATGATCGAGACCCAGATTGTCCGCGTGATCTACACGTCTCGCGGAAGTGTGTGTCGTATCATCACGGCCATGGCGGCAAGAAGGAATGAGCGAGAAGAATATCGTCAGATATTCGGCTGATGAAATCCGGGAATTGGTCCGGCAGGGCAGAGGCCGAACCAATCTTGAGCGGCTGGAAAGTATTACCGACGCCGAGATCGAAGCGCAGATGCGCGACGATCCCGACTGGGCCGAGTTCATGGACATCGACTGGTCGAAGGCAACGATCGTCGTTCCCGTCCCCAAGGATGCGATCTCGATCCGCCTCGACAAGGACGTGCTCGACTTCTTCAGGGCGACCGGAAAGGGCTACCAGACGCGCATCAATGCCGTGCTGCGCCACTACATGCAGGAACGTCAGAAGGTGGACAAGGCCGGGTAACGCCGCCGCCCGTCCAGAAAAACTGCACCCCTGTCGCGCAGAACTCGATTGCCGCGCGCGGCGATTCGTGGTGCTACGGACGCCGTTTCCAACCGGTCAGCCGCATGCCCCTCCCCATAATCGCCCTCTTCGTCACCGCCTTCGCCTTCGGCACCACCGAATTCGTCATTGCCGGCATCCTGCCGCAGCTTGCCGAAGGCCTCGGCGTCTCCGTGCCGGCCGCGGGCTATCTCGTCTCCGGCTATGCGCTGGCCATCGCCGTTGCCGGGCCGCTGCTGACCATCCTCACCACCGGAGTGCCGCGCAAGACGCTGCTGATCGGCCTGTCCCTGGTCTTCGTCGCCGGCCAGCTGGCCTGTGCGCTGGCGCCGGGCTTTGCCTCGATGCTCCTGTTCCGCGTCATCGTCGCCGGCGCGCACGGCGTCTATTTCGGCGTCGCCATGGTCGTCGCTATCGGCCTCGTCCCGCCGGAGCGGCGCGGCATGGCCGTCGCCGTCGTCCTCGCCGGGCTCACCGTCTCCAACATCGTCGGCGTGCCGATCGGGGCCGCCATCGGCAATGCCTTCGGCTGGCGCGCGACCTTCTGGGCGATGTTCGGCCTCGGCATCCTCACGCTCGCCGCGATCCTGGCGCTGCTGCCCAACCGGGAAGGCCCCCGCGCCGAGCCGCCCCATCTGTCGCAGGAGATCGGCGTGCTCGGCCGCCAGCAGGTCTGGACCACGCTGATCGTCATGCTGATGCTGATGATGTGCCAGTACGTGCCCTTCACCTACATCTCGCCCTTCCTGCAGGAGGTGACACGGCTCGACGCTTCGACCATCCCGTGGGTGCTCCTGATCAACGGCCTCGGCGCGACGCTCGGCGTCTATCTCGGCGGCAGGCTCGCCGACTGGAAGCTGATGCCCTCCCTCATCGCGCTGCTCGTCATCCAGTCGGTGGTGGCCGCCCTTCTCTACCTGCTCAGCCCCTGGCCGCTCGCGATGGTCATCCTCGTTCCGCTCTGGGGCTGCATCAACTTCTCCATCGGCACGCCGCTTCAGACGCGCATCCTCTCATGGACCGCCGATGCGCCCAACCTCGCCTCCTCGCTTATCCCGGCCGGCTTCAACCTCGGCATCGCGATCGCCGCCTTTGTCGGCGGACTGATCATTACCAGCGGCCTTGGTTACCGCGCGCTGCCGCTGGTCGGCGTCGCCTCGATGCTGATCGCCGCGGTGGTGGCCGCGCGGTCGTGGTCGGTGGAAAAGCAGAGCGGCGCGCTCCCTCCGCTGCGCGCCGCCGAGGCTTGACTGTTTGGGGCGATCACTGGGGCGACCATCGGGCCGCCCCATCTTCGGACCTCTTCCTACCGTCCGGCGATCACGCCCGCGATGATGCCGCTGGCGATGGTGATCAGCATGTAGTCGTTGCCGACGCGGATCCAGCGCTGGCCGTGGCCAGGCTTGCGCAGCCCGTGCCGCTTCCAGTCGCGCGCCTCGTAGCGCTTCCAGTTGGTGAAGCGCTGGCCCCGCTCGTAGCGGTGGTGCTTCTCGACCTTCCGGCGCACGGAATAGCCCTGGCTGGCGCCCGGACGGCCCCTCTGGTCCTCGATGCGCGGCTCGTGGCTGCGGGTCGACGCGGCCTGGGCCTGCGCCATCGGCGCGGCGAGGATCGCGAGCGCCAGGGCGGAAAGAACAATGCGTTTCATCTCTGTCTCCTTGTAATGGACACGGCGACCCTAAGGTGGCGCGGATGAACGAGCGATGAACCGTCAATTACAATTATGTAATAATTACAAATACTTATTACATTTCCGTAATGTTCCGGACGCCGGATACCGTTACGCGCGGCATCCTGATCCCGACACCGGGCGTCGGCGACACACGCTGGAAACCGCAGCCCGCCACACTATTATCCGGCTAATCTGTTTACTGGCCGAATCGGTCTCGGAAGCGAAGGAATTCACGGACATGGCTCACAGGAAGATGGTCTAGCTCTGCGATGAGCGGCACCATCGTTCTCCTCAACCTCGCCGGCGCGGTCGCACTGCTCCTCTGGGCGACGCGGATGGTCAAGACGGGCGTGGAGCGCGCCTATGGCGACACGCTGCGCGGCCGGCTGCGCTCCACGCTCGGCAATCCCCTGCTCGCCGTGATCACCGGCGCGGGCCTCGCCATCGCCTTCCAGAGCTCCACCGCGGTCACCCTGCTGATCGCATCCTTTGCCGGTTCCGGCGTGGTCGGCGGGATGGCGGGGCAGTTGGCCGTGCGCGGCGCCGAGGTCGGCTCGGCCCTGCTCGTCAAGCTCCTGTCCTTCGATCTCAGGCTGCTCGTTCCGCTCTGCCTCGTTGCCGGAACGAGCTTCTTCATGGCGACCGAGCGGCGCGAGTGGCGCCAGCTCGGTCGCATCCTCGTCGGCATCGGCCTGATGATCCTGTCGCTGGAGATGATCGGCACGGCCGCCGAGCCCCTGCGCGATTCGAGACTGCTGCCTGTCATCATCGGCTACTTCTCGGGCGATCCGGTCACCGCCTTCCTGATCGCGGCGCTGATGACCTGGCTGTTCCATTCCAGCATCGCGGCAGTCCTGCTGCTCGTCGCACTCGCCGGCCGCGGCCTCATCCCGGCCGAGCTCGGCGTCGTCCTGGTGCTCGGTGTCAACCTTGGCAGTTCGGTGATCGCGCCCCTTTTGACGCGCGGTGCAGCCCCCGCCGTCCGGGTCGTGCCGATCGGCAACCTCCTGATGCGCGGCGCGGGCTCCTTGGTCGCGCTGACGCTGCTGCTCACGTTCAAGCCCCCGCTCGCCCTCCTCGGCACGACGGTGCCCGACCAGATCGTCCACGCGCACATCCTCTTCAACTGCGTGATCCTGCTTGCCGGCATTCCGCTGGCTGGCCTGGTCTACCGCGCCTCGAAGGCGCTCGTCGCCCTCAGCAGCCCGACCGTGCCGGAAGTCGCGCCGGCCGAACGCAGCGCGCTGGAGGAAGATGCTCTGGACAGGCCCTCGCAGGCGCTCGCCAACGCCACCCGCGAGGTGGTGCGCATCTGCGAGACGATCGAGATCATGCTGGTGGAGATCATGGATCTCTACCGCAATCCGGACAAGGCGCGCATCGATCATCTCGCTGCCCTCGACGACCGCGTCGACCGCTGGCACGCGGCCATCAAGATCTACCTCGCCAAGGTCACCGCGCACCAGCTGAGCGAATCCGAGGCCATGCGCTGCCAGGAGCTCATCGGCGCCTGCATCAAGCTTGAGCAGGTCGGTGATATCATCGTGCGCAACATGCTGGTCCACGTCCGCAAGAAGATGGAGCGCAAGCTCGAATTCACCGAGGACGGCTGGCGCGAACTCACCGCCTTCCACGCCTCGGTCCTTGCCAATGCGCGCCTCGCCTTCAACGTCCTTGTCAGCCGCGACCGCGAGACCGCCCTCCAGCTCGTCCAGGAGAAGGATCGGCTGCGCGACCGCGAGAAGTCCTCGACGCAGGGCCATTTCGAGCGCCTGCGCGCCGGCACGGCCCGCAGCGTCGAGACGAGTTCCATCCATCTCGACACGATCCGCGACCTGAAGCAGATCAACTCCCTCCTCGCCTCGATCGCCTATCCGGTCCTCGAGGAACAGGGCCTCCTGCGCGGATCGCGGCTGAAAGCGTCGTGAGAAAGAACGTCCCTGCCGTCAATTCGCCGGAATCCCGGCATGATCGGGCCGAATTGCATCGCTATCCGTCTCCTCGAAGGGGATAGTCATGCACACGTTCAAGTCCGATCTGTTTCTGTTTGCCGCCGGGGTGATCGCCGTAGTTTCGGTCGTCGGCGTCGACACGGCCGGGTTGGTGAACGCTCTTCACGCGCTGTTTGCGTAGCCGGCAGGCCCTTCAGACGACCAAGCCGACCCGCTCGCGGCTCTCCGACAGGATCGACACCAGGCTTCGCAGCCCCTCCTTCAGCCGTTCGCGGCTGGCGGCGGCACCAAGCGCAATGCGCACCGCATTTGCGGCGCCTCCGCTCACGGCGAACTCCTCGCCCGAGCTGATCGCCAGCCCGCGCCGCCGCGCCAGCCGCACCAGTTCCTCGGCGCCAATAGCATCCTTCAGCGGCAACCAGATATTCAGGCTCGCCTCCTGCGCCACCGCGCCTGCCGGCAGCATGCCGGCCGCGATCCGCTGCCGCTCGACCGCCTCCGCACGCACCGCGACGGCAATCTCTCCCGCCGTGCCGCTCCGAATCCATTCGGCGGCGAGGCCCGTCATCAGCGGCGGCACCATCTGCGTGATGCCGCGAAGCGCCGCGGCGATGCGTTCGGTCGTCTCGGCCTCCGGCGCGACGAGGAAGGCGGTACGCAAGAAGGGCGAAATGCATTTCGCCAGTGTCGCCACGTAGATTGTCACGTCTGGCGCGAGCGACAGCAGGCTCGGCGGCGCGTCCGGCAGGAACCTGCTGTACGGATCGTCCTCGACGATCGTCAGACCCGAGCGCCGCGCCGCGGTCACCAGGTCTTCCCGTCGCGCCTGCGGCATGACCAGCGTCGTCGGATTGTGCAGCGTCGGGTTGAGATAGACCAGCCGCGCAGAGCAGTGCCGCGCCTGCATTTCCAGCGCATCAGGCAGCATGCCGTCTGCGTCGCCCGGCACGCCGACGAGCCCGCGTCCCAGTGCGCGCGTCAGCGAGATCAGGCCGGGATAGGTGCATAGGTCGGTCAGGATCACATCCCCTTCCCGGCTGTGCGCCAGCACGGCGGCCGCCAGCAGCGCCTGCGCGCCGGAGCCGACTGCCATCCGCGCGACCGAAGGCCGGTCGCCCTCGCCCGCGATCCACTGCGACCCCGCCGCCCGTTCGGACGCCGAGCCCGGCCCGGGATGATAGGACAACAGCGCCTCGGCGCTCGACCGCTTCAGCAGCCCGTCGATGCCGCTCCTGATCAGCGCCGGCAGGTTGATGCCCAGCGGCGCTGGCGGAATGTTCATGCTCAGGTCGAGCACCGGTTCGTCGGAACCGCCCGGCGTAACGAACGTGCCCCGCCCGGGCGCCGCCTCGATCAGGTTGCGCCGCCGCGCCTCCATGAAGGCGCGCGTCACCGTTGTCAGGTCGACGCCCAGCGCCTGCGCCAGGTCGCGCTGTGGCGGCAGCCGGTCGCCGGGCTGCAGCAGGCCGCTGGCGCGCGCCTCGCCGAGCGCCTCGACGATCCTCAGATAGATCGGCCCGCCGCCGGTGCCCACGGGCGCCAGCCAGGAGAGATCGGAAACCGCATGCGCGCTGTCTTGCATATCGCCTCAAGCCATACAATTTGTCGCATTGTATGCATTCAAGAACTGAACATATATGGATCTCGACCAGAAGCATAGCGCGAAACCATGCCGGTCGCGCGGAGTGACGCCATGCACGACCATGCCACCTATCCCCCGCTCGAACCCTGGAGAGTCGGCATTCGCGGTCGCTGCCCGCGTTGCGGCGAAGGCCACCTGTTCGAGGGCTTCCTCAAGCTCGCCCCGCGCTGCGAGGTCTGCGGCCTCGACTATTCCTTCGCCGATCCCGCCGACGGCCCCGCCTTCTTCGTCATCTGCTTCGCCTGCATTCCTTCGGTCTGGTTCGCCGTCTGGGCGCAAATCACCTTCGAGCCGTCGATGTGGTTTCACATCTTCGTCTCGCTGCCGATCGTCTTCGCTACCTGCATACCGCCGCTGCGTCCCCTGAAAGGCTGGCTCGTCGCGAGCCAGTTCTATCACAAGGCCGAGGAAGGCCGCCTCGTGCGTCCGGGCGAATAGCCCGGCCGACGCCCGTCGATGCGTTCCTGTTAGCAGCCGCCTTGACCAATCCATAGCCACCGGGTTATACGCTAATCAATAGCCAACGGGTTATTGGTTGCCATGCTCGACGCCCATGACATGCTCTTCAGGACGCTCGCCGATCCGACGCGGCGCGCGATCTTCGAGCGGCTGTGCCGCGAGGGCGAGCAGACCGTCGGCGCGCTGACCGCGCAGGCCGGCGTCTCGCAGCCCGCCGTCTCGAAACATCTTGCCGTGCTCAAGCAAGCCGGCCTGGTGCGCGACCGCCATGCGGGCCGCCAGACGCATTACAGCGCCGATGCCGGCGCCCTCACCCCGCTCGTCGACTGGACGAACCGCATGTCGGGCTTCTGGCAGAGCCGGTTCGACGGCCTCGAAGACCTTCTGAAAAGGATGGACCAGTGATCCCGCCATTGGCCGAAACGCGTTCCGTCGTCGTCGAGCGCGACATCCCCTTTCCGCCCGAGAAGATCTGGCGCGCGCTCACCCAACCCCATCTCATCGAGGAGTGGCTGATGAAGAACGAATTCAGGCCCGTCATCGGCCATCGTTTCGAGCTCCGCGCCGAATGGGGCGTCGTCCAATGCGAGGTTCGCTCCGTCGAGCAGCACCGGGCGCTGTCCTACTCCTGGGGCGACCACGATCTCGAAAGCGTCGTCACCTGGACGCTCGTCCCGACGCAATCGGGCACGCGCCTGCGCATGGAGCAGACGGGATTCCGCCCGGACCAGCCGCGCTACTTCGGCGGCGCCCGGGCCGGCTGGCCGCGCTTCCTCGATCGTCTGGAACAGGTCGTGGCCCAGATGGAATAACGTCTGACCCCGGCCGCATCGACACATTTTCAGAGGAGGTTCCCTTGAACTGGAGCAAATGGATTCGGCAGGTCCACCGCTGGCTGTCCATCGCCTTCACGCTGGCCGTCGTCGCAAACTTCGTCGCGATGGCGCTGGGCGAGCCGCCCGCCTGGGTGGTCTATTCGCCATTGCCTCCACTCTTCCTGTTGCTCGCCACCGGCCTCTACATGTTCGCGCTGCCCTATGCGCTGCGGCGGCGCACCGGCGCATAGGAGCGATCGGATGCCAGAAAAGACACCAGCCGGGCCTGCAAAGGCCGTACCGAAGCCAGACGGCCCGGTCCTCCTCTCCGGCGGCAATCCCCAGATCGCCAAGGGCTACGGCGACGCGCCGGTGCAAGCCTATATTGCCGCCATGCCCGGCTGGAAGAGCGACCTTGGCCGCAGGCTGGATGCCATCGTCACGCGCACCGTCCCCGGCGTGCGCAAGGCCGTCAAATGGAACTCGCCCTTCTACGGCGCGCCGGATGCGGAGGGCACATGGTTTCTCTCCTTCCACGTCTTCGCAAAATACGTGAAGGTCGCGTTCTTCAAGGGCGCGTCGCTTGAGCCGCAGCCTCCCGGTACCTAGAAGCAGAAGGATGTGCGCTATCTCGACATCCGCGAGGACGACCCGCTCGACGAGGCGCAGTTCGTCGATTGGGTGAGGCAGGCGAGCCGCCTGCCCGGCGAGAAGATGTGAGGACAAAGATCATGGCTGCAGGCAAGAGCGATCCGGGCACGGACAGCCCGTCCCGGCTGATCGATCAGAGGATCGCCGAACTCGGCGACTGGCGCGGCGAAACGCTCGCCCGCGTCCGCGGCCTCATCAGGCAGGCAGATCCTGAAATCGTCGAGGAATGGAAATGGCGCGGCGTTCCCGTCTGGTCGCACGACGGCATCGTCTGCACCGGCGAAACGTATAAGGCCGTCGTGAAGCTGACCTTCGCCAAGGGCGCGTCCCTGCCGGATCCCAAGCCTCTGTTCAACTCGAGCCTCGAAGGCAACACCCGCCGCGCCATCGACATCCGCGAGGGCGAAGAGATCGACGCCGACGCTCTGAAGGCCCTGATCCGCGCCGCCGTGGCGCTGAACGCCTCGAAGGCAAAGCCCCGCGCGCGCAAGGCGCCCAAAAGCGAGTAAGCCCGGCTCTCGCCGGGCTCACCTTTGTCGCTGCAAACCGGTTGCCGCTACTGCAGCAGGGTCTTCACCACCCCGCTCGCCTTGCCGAAGTCCATCTGGCCCGGATAGCGCTCCTTCAGCGCGGCCATACACTTGCCCATGTCGCGCAAGCCATCCGCGCCGACGTCGGCGATCACGGCGGCGCAGAGCTGCCTGACCTCTTCCTCGCCCAGCTGCTTGGGCAGGAAGGACTTGATCACCTCGATCTCCTCCCGCTCCTGCTGGGCGAGTTCGAGACGGTTCGCCTCCTCGTAGATACGGGCCGATTCGTCGCGCTGCTTCACCATCTTGGCGAGGATCTGCAGGATCTCCTCGTCGTTCACCGCGCCCTTGCCGGCGGTACGGGCCGCGATGTCGCGGTCCTTGATCGCGGCCTGGATCAGGCGGATGGTGGAGATGCGGCGCTTGTCGCCACCCCTCATTGCGTCTTTCAACTGTGCGGCGAGAATCTCGCGCATGGTGTCACTCCTGTGGCGACGTGCGAGGATAGCGACGGCAACAACGCCGCGCAATTCGTTTCCGACCGCATAACCCCTTGATTTTTCGAGGGAAGCAATTCGCGGTGCGAAACCCGGGCGGTTGTTGACCGCTCCTCGACGTTCGCATATTGTCCGCGCCTCAAGACACGGATGTTGTGTTGCGCACAAGGATGGCTGCCGCCGCCCTTGTGTTTTGTCACGCGTCATATGGCCCCTATATGGACCGTATGCAAGGCTGGCCTCAGCCGGCGAAGGAGAAGCCCGATGGCCGACAAGACCGCCCCCTGGACCAAAGAGGTCCCGACTGCCTGCCTCGTGCTTGCAGATGGCACGGTGATCCGCGGCCGAGGCCTGGGCGCCCCGGGCTCCGCGGTTGCCGAGGTGGTCTTCAACACGGCGCTCACCGGCTATGAGGAGATCCTGACGGACCCGTCCTATGCCGGCCAGATCGTCACCTTCACCTTCCCGCACATCGGCAACATCGGCACCAATGCCGAGGACATCGAGGACCTCAATCCGGCGGCGCGCTCCGGCGCGGTCGGCGCGATCTTCAAGGCCGACGTCACCAACCCGTCCAGCTACCGCGCCTCCGAGCATCTCGACCAGTGGCTGAAGCGGCGCGGCGTCATCGCCATGAGCGGTATCGACACCCGCGCGCTGACCGCCCTCATCCGCGAAAAGGGCGCGCCCAACGCCGTTATCGCCCATGCGCCGGACGGCAAGTTCGACATCGAGGACCTGAAGCGCCAGGCGCGCGAATGGTCGGGCCTCGTCGGCCTCGACCTCGCCAAGGAGGTCACCTCCGGCCAGTCCTCCGTCTGGACCGAGACGCCCTGGGTCTGGAACGAAGGCTATGCGGAACAGGACGCCCCGACCATGCACGTCGTCGCAGTCGACTATGGTGTAAAGCGCAACATCCTGCGCCTCCTCGCCGGCCTCGGCGCAAAGGTCACCGTGGTGCCGGCCAAGACCGGCGCCGACGAGATTCTGGCGATGAAGCCCGACGGCATCTTCCTGTCGAACGGCCCGGGCGATCCGGCCGCGACCGGCGAATATGCCGTACCGGTCATCAAGGATCTGCTTGAGACCGGCATCCCGGTCTTCGGCATCTGCCTCGGCCACCAGATGCTGGCGCTCGCGCTTGGCGCGAAAACGGTGAAGATGCACCAGGGCCATCACGGCGCCAACCATCCGGTGAAGGACCACACCACCGGCAAGGTCGAGATCGTCTCGATGAACCATGGCTTTGCGGTGGATTCAAAGAGCCTGCCCCAAGGCGTTGAGGAGACTCACGTTTCGCTGTTCGACGGCTCGAACTGCGGGATCTCGCTCGCGGGCAAGCCGGTGTTCTCCGTCCAGCACCACCCAGAGGCCTCCCCCGGCCCGCAGGATTCACACTACCTCTTCCGCCGCTTCGTGAACCTCATCCGCGAGAGGCAGGGCGAGCCGGCGCTCGCCGAGCGCTGAAACCAACGAGCACGAATCGAAAACGGCGCGCCCCTGGCGCGCCGTTTTCATGTTCGGAGGGCAGGCCTCAGATCGGGTTGTTGAACGTATCGCAGTCCGACAGCTTGCCGGACTTGAAGCCACGCGCGAACCAGGTCTGGCGCTGCTGCGACGTGCCGTGGTTGAAGCTCTCCGGCACGACATAGCCCTGCGTCTTGCGCTGCAGCGTGTCGTCGCCGATCTGCTGGGCGGCGTTTAGCGCCTCCTCGATGTCGCCCTCTTCGAGCAGCCCCTTCTGGTCGGTGAAGTGGCCCCACACGCCCGCGAAGCAGTCGGCCTGCAGCTCGACGCGCATCGACATCTGGTTCTGCTCAGCCTGGCTCATCGTCTGGCGCATCTGGTTGAAGCGCGGCAGCACGCCGATCAGGTTCTGCACGTGGTGGCCTACCTCGTGCGCCAGCACATAGGCCTGAGCGAAGTCTCCGGCCGCGCCGAACTGGCGGGCAAGCTGGTCATAGAAGGCAAGGTCGATATACACTTTGCGGTCGCCGGGGCAGTAGAACGGACCGGAGGCCGCCGAGGCGAAGCCGCAGGCCGAGCGCACCTGGTCGGAGAACATCACCAGCGTCGGCTTCTGGTAGGTCTGGCCCTCGGCCTGGAAGATACCTGTCCACACGTCCTCGGTCTCGGCGAGCACGGTGGCCACGAACTGGCCCATCTCGTCGGTCGGCTGCGCAGTCTGGCCGCCAGGCTGCGAGGGTTGCACCTGCGTCTGGCCGGGCAGGCCGCCGCCCTCAAGCATCGCCAGCGGATCAATGCCGCAGGCACGCAGCGCGAAAAACAGCACCACGAGGATGACGATCGTCGACAGGCTGAACCCGCCGCTGCGCGCGCCCCCGACCGGGATACGGAAGCCGCCGCCGCGACCCGTCCCGCCGCCGAAGCCACCGCCGCCGGAGCCGCGCAGGTCCTCGATGTTGTCGCTTTGACGACGGCCTCTCCAGCGCATGTGCTTCCTCGAATCCGGTTTCGACCCTCGCGCCGGTCAGCCGGCACGAGACAACCCACAATTAGCCTAAGGGTTGCACGGAGTCATTGCGGATTTTGTGGCGGACTTGCTGGCCCGGATGGGCGTGCGCCCGACATTGCGGCTCGCTCGTTCTCAGGAGGCCTTCTGCTTCCCGTGCGCGCGGGCAAAGCGTTCAAGGTCCCCCGCGCTCATCGGCTTGGCGAAGGCGAAGCCCTGCAGGTAGTGGCAGCCGATATCCTTCAGGATCGCGGCGTGCTGCATCGTCTCCACGCCCTCCGCGACGATCTCGATGTCGAGCGACTTGCCGATCTCGATGATCGATTCGATCAGCTTCCTCTGCTTCACGGAGGAGACGATCGGCATCACGAGCTGCCGGTCGATCTTCAGCCGCCGCGGCTTCAGCTTCTGCAGGCTGACGATCGAAGCATAGCCGGTGCCGAAATCGTCGATCTCGACGTCGATGCCAAGCTCCTTCACCTGGTTCACGTTCCAGGTGATCAGGTCGTCATTGTCGTCGAGGAAGATCGATTCCACCAGCTCGAACGACACCGCGTTGCGCGGTATGTCGAGTTGCCGCAGCGCGCTGATCAGCTCTCCGTCCTGCAGGCGGCGGGCCGAAACGTTCACCGAGATGCGCGGTATTGGCAGGCCGCTTTCCTTCCAGCCGCGGAAATCCGCCAGCGCCTCCTCGAGGATCAGCCGGTCGATGCTCGACACGACGTTCAGCTCCTCCGCCGTCTTGAGGAAGTAGCCAGGCGACAGCAGGCCGCGGCGCGGATGCTTCCAGCGCGCCAGCGCCTCGACGCCGGCGATCTCGAACGTCCTTGCATCGACCTGCGGCTGATAATAGGCAACGAACTCGTGCCGTTCGAGCGCGTTCAGGATCTCGTCCGCCACCCGCTTCGTGCCGACGATCTCGGCCTGCAGCGCCTCCGTGAAGAATTCGTGCCGGCTGCGGCCGCGGCTCTTGGCCCGATAGAGGGCGATGTCGGCATTGACCATCAGCCGTTTCGGGTCCGCGCCTTCGCCCTGCTCGACCGCGATACCGATGCTCACTCCGAAGCGGCACTGGTGGCCGTCATACGACACCGGCTTGCGCATCTCCTCAATGATCCTGTCGGCCAGGCCAGCGAGATCTGCGTTCGTTGGCGACGCCAGGCACAGCACCACGAACTCGTCCCCGCCGATGCGGGCGACGAAATCGGTCTTGCGGACGTTCGATTCCAACACCCTGGCGGCGTGCACCAGCATCGCGTCGCCGGCGCTGTGGCCGAGCGTGTCGTTGATCTGCTTGAAGCGGTCGAGGTCGATGTGCAGGAGCGCGGCGTCGCCGCCCGCGCCCGCCGCCGACAGGTTTTCCAGAACCTGGTCGAGGTAGCGCCTGTTGGGCAGGCCGGTCAGCGGATCGTGCAGCGCGTTGTGTTCGATGCGCCCCTTGGCGGCCTCGAGCTCGACATTGCGCATCTCGGCCAGGAAACGGGCGCGCTCGAGGTCGTTGTGCAGCCTAACGTCCTCGGTCACGTCCCACTCGGTGCCGATCAGCCGCGGCTCGTCCCGGTCGCCCTCGATGAACTTCGCCTTTGTGCGCACATGGCGCAGGGTGCCGTCGGGCAGCAGGAGCCGGTATTCGGATGCGTAGTCAGAATGGCGCTCCACCGCCAGCTCGAAGTCCCGGCGGGCCCGGTCGGCGTCGTCGGGGTGGATCGCGCTCGCCCAGTCGTCATAGCTGCGAACCTTGCCATCCTTCGGCAGGCCGTACAGTTCGTTCACCCGGTCGTCCCAGACGAGTTGGTTGGTCGCAACATTGTGCTCCCAGACGCCGATCTTCGACGCATCGAGCGCGAGGCTCAGGCGCTGCGACAGGCGCGCGAGCTCCTGCTCGCGTTCGGCGAGCTTCTCGAAATAGCGCTCCCGCTCGCCATAGAGCCGGCCGACGAAGAAGGTCGGGATCACGATCACCAGCAGCGCGAGCGCAAGCAACGCCCGGAACAGCGCCGCATTGTCGGGCGTATAGTCCCAGCCGCCCGCCGGCACTGCCGCGATATGCCAGGAGCCCGACGGCAGGATCACGTCGGCCGTCACCGGCTTCTCGCCGGTAAGGTCACGGTCGCCCATAAAGCGCGCTCCGGTTCCCCCCGTCGCGTCCTTGCCGGAGATTGTGATGTCGAGACCAAGGTCAGGGTCTCTCAGGCCGCTGTCGCGGTAGAGCTTGTCGACGTCGATGACCGCCGACAGGATTCCCCAGAACCGGTCTGGTGCCCCGGCCGTCCTGATATAGATCGGAAAGCGCCCGACGAAGCCGGTTCCACCTTGCCTCAGCGCGACTGGCCCGGCCAGCACGAGCTGTCGCGTGTCGCGGGCGCGCAGCGCAGCCTCGCTCTGATCGGGAGTGGCGCGGTAGTCGAGGCCGATCGCCTTCTCGTTGCCCTCCATCGGATACATCAGTGAGATGACGAGGCCGGGCGCGCCTGCGATATTGCGCAGCTGGCTCTGCTCGCGGAACAGGTTGCCTGCGAGCGCGGCGAAGCGCGCCTGGTCCATGTCCGGCTCGGTTTCCACCGTCGCCGCCAGCCCGCGCACGAGCTGGATATTGGAGTTGATGTTGCCTTCGAGCTTGGCACGGATCAGGTTGATCTTGGTCTGCACCTGTGCGCGCATCGACTGCTCATGCAGCGACCGGTTGAGGTAGCCGGCATAGACGCTGGCAATGAGCACGATCACGAAGGCGAGGCCGGCCGGCACATAGGCCGAGCCGAAGGCTCTGCGGAGCATGCGAAGGACCGTCGATCCCTGATCGGTCAAGCGCCCGGGCCTTTCGCGGTTTTGGACCAGATTTGCTGACTATAGGGCGAAGTGTTTAAGGCAAGCTTTCGTTCCTGGCCTGAAGGTGATGACGCAAAGGAAAACAATCGCGCCGGGGGGACTTACTGAAGCATCGACGGCTTCCGTCGCCCACATCCGGTGCCGCAACTATTTCTGCTTGGCTCCGGCACTTTTCCCGTCGGAACTCCTTGAGCGTTCCTCGAAGCGTTTCGCGCCTTTCTTGAGGTCTTGGCCAGTTCTGGCCTCCACCTTCTTCTCGTCCTTGGCGGCGGCTTGCCGCAATCCTGTTGCAGCTTCCTTGCCCTTCGGCGTGGGCGCATTCTTGATAGCCATCTCGTTCCTCCCTCGGCCGCGATCCGGCCAAGGGAGACAACGCAGCTGCGGCCGTCGGGTTCCAGCGGGCTTGCCAGCAGCCGCCATCTTGACGCCATATGTCTGGCGACACTTCCCCTTGGGTTAGGTCTGGTCAGGTGGGCGTTCGGAAAGGCTTCATCGCTGCCGTTCTGGCGTGCTTCGTCGGCGCGCTGGCTTTGCTATGCGCAGCGGCCCCCTCGCTGGCCGCCGACAAGCCCTTGCGCGGTGTGGCGCTGATCATCGGCAACGGCAACTACGAGCATCTGGCGAAGCTCGCCAACCCGCCGGAAGACGCCCGCGCCATCGAGGACCTGTTCGATGAGCTCGGCTTCGAGACCTCCTCCGCGCGCGATGCGGACGCAAAGAAGCTGAAGCGCGCCGTCGAGCGCTTCATCGAGGATGCCGAGGGTGCCGACGCGGCCGTCGTCTACTATGCCGGCCACGGCATCGAGGCTGCCGGCGAGAACTGGCTGATCCCCACCGACGCCGCCCTTTCCTCGCTCGACGACGCAGCTGAGACACTGGTGCCGCTGTCACGCCTGATGCAGGATCTCGGCAAGGTCGTCCCGCTTACTATCGTGCTGCTCGACGCCTGCCGCGACAACCCGTTCCCCCCGGGCACGACCGTCAGGACAGATCCGGACGCAGCCCCTGCCCCCGTCTCCGCCGCCGGCCTTGGCGAAACGCGCTCGGTCGCCCGCTTCGGAGCCACATCCGCGGGCGGGGCGGCCGGGCAGGAGAATTTCGGCGCGCTGATCGGCTTCGCCGCCGAGCCTGGCAAGGTCGCGCTCGACGGCGAGGCCGGCGCCAACAGCCCCTATGCGGGCGCGGTCCTGCGCCACGTCTCGGCCATGACCGGCGAGGAGTTTGGCACCGTCATGCGCATGGTCGCCGAGGAGGTGTACCTCAAGACCGGCGGGCGCCAGCGCCCTTGGGTCAACGAGAGCCTGCGCCGCCTGCTCTATTTCGGCTCCGCCCCCGAGCCGGTCGAAGGCGAGGAAGGCGACATCCTGAAGGAGCGCCGCCAGCTCCTCCTCACCATCGCCGCCCTCCCCGGCCCCGATCGCCAGCAGGTCGAGCAGGCGGCGGCCGCGCGCGGCGTGCCGATGGACGCGCTCTACGGCATGCTGCGCGCGCTGGGCCAGGACATCCCCAAGGACCCCAAGGCCCTGCAGGAAATGCTGCGCGCCCAGGCGGAGACGCTGAAGGACCTGATGGCCGAGCGCGCGGCGCTGAAGAGCACCGATCCCGAGATCGTCCGCCTCTCTGCCCTCGCCGACCATGCGCTTGCCGAAGGCGCGCTCGCGACCGCCATCGCCCTGCACGGCCAGGCCAAGGAACGCGTCGGCGTCCTCGAGAAAACCGTCGCCTCCGCCGAGGAGGACGCGCTCGCCCGCCGGCGCGAATTCGCCGCCGTCTTCGCCCGCAGCGCCGAGGCCAACGCACTCGCCTTCGATCACATCGCCGCCGCGGCCGACTACGGCAAGGCCTTCGAGCAGGTGGATCGCCGCGACGACCGTCTCGCCTGGACCTACAAGCACTCGCAGATGATGAGCCTGTCGCGCCATGGCCGCTTCATGGGCGACCGTGCGGCCTATGAGCAGGCGCTGGCCGCGGGCGACGAGGCGCTTCGTCTCGCCGACTACATCGGTGATCCCCAGCTGAAGCTGCGGACCCGCAATGACATCGGCCTGACGCTGCGCCGCATCGGCGAGCGCGAGCCCGGCACCGAAAGCCTCGACCGCGCCGCCTCGATCCTGCGCGAGGCGCTTGCCTCCACCACGCGCGACGCCGACGTAGCGTTGTGGGGCCGCATGCAGCAGACCTTCGGCGAGGCGCTGGTGCGCATCGGCGAGCGCCGCTCGGACCCCGCGCCGCTGGAAGAGGCCGTCGTCGCCTTCGAGAACGCCCTGTCGACCCGCTCGGTCGAAATCAATGCCGAAGACTGGGCCGAATCCCAGCACGTGCTGGGCGCAGCGCTTGCCACGCTCGGCGGCCGCGACCGCGACGACGTGCGGCTCAACCAGTCGATCGACGCCTTCAAGGCGGCACTGACCGTCCGCTCGCCGCAACTGTCCGAGATCGACTGGTCGAACACGCTGAGCGCCCTCGGCGCCGCCTATGCGATCCTCGGCGAGCGTCGCGGCAACGCCGCGATGGTGCAGGACGCCGTCGCCTGCTTCCGCCAGGCGCTCACCGTCATCCGCCGCGAGCGCATGCCGCTCGAATGGGCCGACGTGCAGTCCAATCTCGGCGCGGTCCTCGTTCGTGTCGGCGAACTCGGCGGCGGCGCTGCGCCGATCGAGGAGGCGATTGAGGCCTTCCATGCCGCGCTGTCGGAACTGACCTATGAGCGCGGCCCCGCCGCCTGGGCCGAGACCCAGAACAATCTCGGCGCCGCACTCGCCTGGCTCGGCAACAACCGCGACGACGTCGACCTCTTCCGCCAGTCGATCGAGGCCTACAGACAGGCGCAGAAGGTGCAGAGCTTCGAGGCTTCGCCGATTTCCTGGGCGCTCAGCCAGTACAATGTCGGCACGACGTCCGGCATGCTCGGCCGCCTCACGCGCGACGTCGCCACCCTGAACGAATCCGTCGCAGCCCTGAAGGATTCGCTCCGCATCTACACCCGCGACCGCATGCCCTACGACTGGATGCGCGCGCAATACGAGCTCGGCCGTACCCTCTTCGCGCTTGCCCGGCTCAACAATGAGCGCCAGACCATGGTCGACGCCGCCACCGCCTTCGAGGCCTCGCTCGGCGATACCACGCCCGAAGAGGCGCGCACCCGCTGGACGGTCGGCTGGAAATATCTCGGCACCGTCTACCTCGAATTCGCCGAGAAGGAAGGCAATGCCAAGGTCGCGCGCATGGCGATCGGCGCGCATGAGAACTCCCTCAAGGGCCAGGGGCTGGAGAAGAGCGATCTCGTCGAGGCGTATGGCGGCCTGGCCAGGTCCTGGCTGACGCTCGGTCTGATCGAGAAGAACCCCGAGGCGATGCGCAAGGCACGCGTTGCCTTCGAGACCGCGATCGGCAACAGCGATCCGGCTGAAGATCCCGACGGCTGGGTCGACAGCCGCGACGGCCTCGCCGGCGTCATCGCCGAGCACGGCATCCTCACCCGCAGCAAGTCCGACCTGCAGGAGGCACGGCTGATCGTCTCCGGCCTGCGCGAATTCGTCCGCTCCAAGGGCGTCGACCGCTACGAGGACTACTTCCGCGACCGCCTCGCCACCATCGACCGCTTCATCGCGGAGATCCCGTGAACATGCCGGGGAAGCTGGCAGGGCTCGACGGCCGGCATCGCGCGAGCGCCGTGTGGATCGGTCTGCTCGCCCTCGCTGTGCTGTTCGCCCTCTGCGCCCCGACGCTGGCTGAAAAACCCTTGCGTGGCGTGGCGCTGGTCATCGGCCAGTCCGACTACGAGCACCTGGCGAAACTGCCGAACACCGCCAACGATGCCGACGCGGTCGACGGCCTGTTGGACGATATGGGCTTCGAGACCTCCGCCTCCACCAACCGCGACGCCCGCCGCCTGAAGCGCGATCTCGACCTCTTCGTCGAAGACGCCGAGGGGGCAGACCTCGCCGTGGTCTACTATGCCGGCCATGCCGTCGAGGTCGGCGGCGAGAACTATCTGGTGCCGACCGACGCCGGCGCCGATCCCGAAAAACTCGCCGACAGCCTGGTCCCCGTCTCCGACTTCATCGCCGGCCTGCGGAAATCGGCCAGGATCGTCGTCGTTCTGCTCGACGCCTGCCGCGACAATCCCTTCCCGCCGGGGCTGGCGCTGCGCCTGGGCGACGCCGACGCTCCGCAGCCCGTCACCGTCAGCGGAGCCGCCGCGCGCAGCGTCCAGCGCTTCGCGCCGACCAGCGCTGCCGGCACCGACGGCCTCGGCACGGTCATCGCCTTCGCCGCCGAGCCCGGCAAGGTCGCGCTCGACGGCGAGCCGGGCAGCAACAGTCCCTATGCGGCGGCGCTTGTCCGCCACATCGCCGCGATGTCCGGCGAGGAGTTCGGCACCGTCATGCGCATGGTCGGCGAGGAGGTTTATCTCAAGACGGGCGGCAGGCAACGCCCCTGGGTCAACGAGAGCCTTCGCCGCCTGCTCTATCTCGGCGCCGCGCCCGCGCCGGTCGAAGGCGAGGAAGGCGCGATCCTGTCCGAGCGCCGCCAACTCTTGCTCACCATTGCCGCCCTGCCCGAGATCGGCCGCCGCCAGGTCGAGCGCGTCGCGGCCGACGGCGGCGTGCCGATGGACGCGCTCTACGGCATGCTCAGGGTCCTCGGCACGGAAGCGCCGAAGGACCCTTCCCGCCTCGACGCGCTGCTGCGCGACCAGAGCAGGCGCCTGTCCGAGATCATGGCCGAACGAGCCCGCCTGAAGCAGACCGATCCGGAGATCGTCCGCCTCGCCTCCCTTGCCGGCGAGGCGATCAACGAGGGAGCGCTCTCGACGGCCACCTCGATCTACGAGCGGGCCAAGGCACGCGTCGCCTCGCTCTCGCGCGACCTCGACGCGGTCGAATCCGACATCCGCGACCGCCGCATCGAATATGCCCGCGTCTACGCCGAAAGTGCCGCCGCCTACGAACTCGCCTTCGACTTCGCCGCCGCGGCCAGCGATTATGAACGTGCCTTCGCCGAGGTCGAGCGCTGGGACGACCAGCTCGCCTGGGACTACCGCCGCCGCGCCGTCATCGCCAGCTACCGCCACGGCGAATACAAGGGCGACGCCGCCTCGCTCGAACGCATCATCGCGGGGCGCGACGAGATCATGCGCCTCGCCGCCCGCCTCCCCTCCAACCTCCCGCGCGCCGAGGCCGAACTCCAGATCGGCAATGCGCTCAACGTGCTCGGACGCCAGCGCGCGGACGCAAAAGTGCTGGAGGAAGCCGTCGCCGCCTATCGCCAGGCGATCCCGGTCTTCGAGGCGGCAAGCGATCGCACCGGCCTCTCCCGCGCCCGCAACAACCTCGCCAGCGCGCTCACCTCGCTCGGCGCCAACGACACGGGCACCGAACGTCTCGACGAAGCCATCGCCATCCACCGCCAGCTAGTGGCCGACGCGCCCTTCGAGGCCGATACGCTCGAATGGATGACCGCCCGCCTCAACCTCGCCTCCGCCCTGTCCCGGCTCGGCGAGCGCTCCGGCTCCACCGCCACGGCGCGCGAGGCGCTTGCCATCCTGTCGGAGATCGTGACGCGCACCGGCCCCGACGCCGATCCGATCCCGTGGGCACTGGCCAAGTTCAACCTCGCCGGCACGATGCTCTTCGTCGGCGAGCGCGAGGGCAATCCGAAGATGCTGGCCGATTCGACCAAGGCCGGCGAGGACGTGCTGAAAATCTGGACCCGCGACGCCTTCCCGCTCTACTGGGCCTCCGTCCACAACAATATCGGCAACGCCTACCAGGCGCTCGGCTTCGGCATGGCCGACGACACCTTCTTCCGCGCCGCCGAATACGAATACCGCGACGCGCTGGACGAGTGGCGCAAGGACCGCGTGCCGGACGACTGGGCCAAGGCCACCAACAATCTCGCCAACGTGCTGAAGAAGCTCGGTGCCTCCACCGGCGAAGAAGCGAAGCTGGAGGAAGCCATCGCCGCCTACCGCGCCTGCATGGACGTCTGGACCCGCCCCGACAAGCCGCTCTCCTGGGCCTCCGCCCAGAACAACATGGGCGACGCGCTGGCGATCCTCGGCACGAAACGCCGAGACGCCGCCCTCTTGCGCTCGGCACTCGAAGCCTTCGACCTCGCCCTCGAGGAATGGACCCGCGACCGCCTCCCCTACGACTGGTCCGTCGCCACCAACAACCGCGGCGGCACCCTGGTCGCGCTCGGCGAAGTCACATCAAGCGCCGACCTCATCCGCCAGGGTATCACAGCCATAGAAACCGCCTGGGCGTATGACAAGGAGACCGGCGAAACCGGATATGACGACTATTACGCCAAGCGGATCGAGTCTGCGCGGAAGGCGCTGGATGGGATGGGGGCGCGATAGCGCCGGTCAACCTTACTGGCTCGATACGGCGCCGACCGGAGGCAGAAAGCCTGTCTGTATCTTCAGTTTGAACACCGGTCCGTTCGCGCCGATCGGGTCGACCCGCAATATAGTCCCTTTGAAATCCTCGGGAAGAATGATCCCGAAGTCGCGTGGCCCCGGAGCGTCGGTGAACGTCAGCGAGAACCCTTCGAAATACGCACCATTCTGATTGGCCGTCTTCTGGATAGGCAGGAAGACGGAACCTTTTTGTTTGACCGTCGTCTCGTACGAGACCCGGACGCACGGCCTGCCCTGATTGGGCAGTTTGATGTATATCTGCGGGTCTATTCCCGCCTCGAAGTCTCCGGCATTCAGTTCGGTCATGTTCTTCAGGGTCAGGTTATCCCTGGCCGCTTCGGAAACTGCGCATTCCCGGGCAGCGCTGGAGTTCACGTCCAGTATCGCCGCGCCCACGCCACGCGCCCAGGAGATTTCCCGTCCCAAAACACGCGGAAACAACTCCCGTTCGACGGAATTGGCCAGGACATGGGCGGGCCTTTTCGCAAACTCGGCTTTCACCTGGGCATCGAAATCCGCGGCGCCGTACGAGAGGAATATCGGTTTGACGAAGATGCCTTCCAGCAAAGGCTTGGCCGAAGCATAAAATGAATCGTGCAGGACGAGGGCCGAAGGCAGCCTGTCTCCTGAAATCTTGCCAAACTCGCTTGCGACAAAATCCTTGTAGATCTTGAAATCCTCCTCGTACGATACGCGCAGGAGGTTCTTGGTCATGTCGGTATTCCTGCGCACCTCACCGCTGGCAACCGAAGGAGCCTTCAGTTCCTTTCCGAGATATGCTTTCGCGATCTGAGAAATCGACAGTATTTTCCCCAGCTCGTTCCAGTGCGTGTCGGTCCTCAGGTAAAGCAGATCGTCCGTATACGTGTGCCCCAAGACATCGAGATGATCGATCACGCTTGAGCCGCTGGCAGCCGCAAGCTCTCGCCATCTGCGCGACGACCGGATCTTGCAACCTGCGGCAGCTTCGGCGGCTGGTCCAAGCCTTTCGGGATACACGACCTCCTTGTCCGGCGAGACCGACACGCGAAAGTCGATGCCGACGGCTCCGGCGAGGGCTCGCATGGCCTCGATCCGTGCCAGACCGACGCCGATGTCGCGGTCGGAAAGACATTCGCCGTCCCTGAAGCCCGGCTTGTAGAACAGCCATCCTCTTTCGCCGGAGATCACCTGCCCCGTGTTGACGAAGCCGAACACTTTGAAATCCAGGGTGTTCTTGGTGCGGATGGCGTCCATTCCGACGGGAGAGTTTGTCACGAGCCGCCGCGCGACGTCGTTGCGGTTTTTGTCGTCAGGCGTCAGGAGCTGGGCGGAGGTCAGTTCCGCCATGGTGACGACCTTCTCCGCCGCCGGGTCGATGCCCTGGACTGCAAGGCTTCCAAGCGGCGCCGCAAGGAACACGGCAAAGACGGCAGCTGTGGCGAGGTTGGCGAGCTTCATCCTCAGAACCTGAAATAGAGGAAGGGCGAGAACGACTGCGGAATGACGTAGATCGTGCACACGGCCACAGCGGCTGCGACGAAGGCCAGCCGCGCATATCGCGCGAGTTCGCCGCTTGCGCCCGCCGCCACCACGCCCGCCGGCCGGAACTGGCCCTGCATCAGGATGAGCAGGCACGCGAGCAGCATCATCGCCGTCGCCTGCGGGGACAGCGCGAGCTGCACGCCGCCCGGCACCGTCCACGCCCCGTCGGCGAGCGGCGAGGCCATGGCGCGCACGTGGCTTAGGAAGGCGGGCAGGTCAGGCGCCCTGAACATCACCCAGCCAACAATCACGACGGGGAAGAAGTAGATCATCCGCAGCGCCTGCGAGGCGACCGCCCGTCCGCCCAGCAGCAGCCGCTCGGCGATCAGGAACGCGCCATGATAGATGCCCCACAACACGAAGGTCCACGCCGCCCCGTGCCAGACGCCGGTGGCCAGGAAGACGATCATCAGGTTGACATAGGTCCGCACCGGCCCTGCGCGGTTGCCGCCGAGCGGGATGTAGAGATAGTCGCGGAACCAGGTCGACAGCGACATGTGCCAGCGCCGCCAGAACTCGGTCACCGTGGCCGCCGCATAAGGATGGTTGAAGTTCTCCCTGAAGCGGATGCCGAACATCATGGCCAGTCCGATCGCCATGTCGGAATAGCCGGAGAAGTCGAAATAGATCTGGATCGAATAGGCGATCGCGCCGAGCCAGGCCGATGCGAAGGTCTGGTCGGCGCCTGCGAGCGCGAACGACGCATCCGCCACGCCTGCGACGCTGTCGGCGATCAGCACCTTCTTGCACAGGCCGACCATGAACCGAGCCGCACCCGCGGCGAAGATGTCGGTGTCCAGCTCCGGATGATGGAAATCCTTCTCGACGTCCTTGTAGCGCACGATCGGACCGGCGATCAGCTGCGGGAAAAACGCCTTGTAAGCCGCGAACAGCACGAGGTTGCGCTCGGCCTTCACCTCGCGGCGCCATACGTCGATCACGTAGGAGATGCCCTGGAAGGTGAAGAAGGAGATGCCGATCGGCAGCACGATCGCCTCGGCGAAGGCCTTGAGCGGCTCCGAGCCGAAGAAGCCGACGCTGCCCAGCAGGAAGGCGGTGTATTTATAATAGCACAGGATCAGCACGTTGAGGGCGATCACCGCCGCCACCACGCCCTTGCGGTGCCATCGCTCCACCGCGAGCGCGCCGGCATAGTTCAGCCCGATGCTGACCAGCAGCAGGAAGACGTAGAGGCCCGAAGACCAGTAGAAGAAGATCAGGCTCGCCAGCAGGATGAACGGCGAAAACAGCCTCGTCCCGCTCAGGATCACTCCCAGGAGCAGCGTGATCGGCAGGTAGAGGTAGAGGAAGGCCTGATCCGAGAATACCATATATCTGCCGGGAGATGCCGAGGTCGCCATCGCAGATCGCAAATGGACGCGGCGAAGTCAATTCGGGCTCTTGCAGCGGAGCTGACGACATGGCGCGACGCAATCCGCCTCTCCCTTGCCGATAGGGGGTTACATCGCTCCCGCTTCTCCCCTATAGAGCCCGCCTAGCCTTACATCGGAATCGATCGGCCGCCGGCGGACCTGCCCGCACCGGCGGCTTGCGCACACGCCGGGACCACCATGCCGAAACGCACAGACATCAAGTCGATCCTCATCGTCGGCGCCGGGCCGATCATCATCGGCCAGGCCTGCGAGTTCGACTATTCCGGCACCCAGGCCTGCAAGGCGCTGAAGGAGGAAGGCTTCCGCGTCATCCTGGTCAATTCCAACCCGGCCACGATCATGACCGACCCGGAACTGGCCGACGCCACCTATATAGAGCCGATCACGCCCGAGGTCGTCGCCAAGATCATCGCCAAGGAGCGGCCGGACGCGATCCTGCCGACCATGGGCGGCCAGACCGCGCTCAACACGGCGCTGTCGCTGCGCCGCATGGGCGTGCTCGAGCGCTACGGCGTCGAGATGATCGGCGCCAACGCCGAGGCCATCGACATGGCCGAGGACCGCTCGCTGTTCCGCGAGGCGATGGCCCGCATCGGGCTGGAGACGCCGCGCTCCATGCTCGCCAACGCCTCCGAGGTCAAGGACGCCGACAAGCGCAAGCACGAGGCCCGCCGCGCCGAGCTCAAGGCGGCCAACCCGCCCGACCTCGACACGGCGCTCGACGCGCTCGAGACCGAGTGGAACCTCGGCGAGGGCGACCGCAAGCAGCGCTACGTCTCCCATGCCATGGGCGTCGCCGCCCAGGCGCTCGACCATGTCGGCCTGCCCGCCATCATCCGCCCCTCCTTCACCATGGGCGGCACCGGCGGCGGCATCGCCTACAACCGCGCCGAGTTCTTCGAGATCATCGGCTCCGGCCTCGACGCCTCCCCCACCACCGAGGTGCTGATCGAGGAGTCCGTTCTCGGCTGGAAGGAATACGAGATGGAGGTCGTGCGCGACCGCGCCGACAACTGCATCATCGTCTGCTCGATCGAGAACCTCGACCCGATGGGCGTCCACACCGGCGATTCGATCACGGTCGCACCCGCGCTGACCCTGACCGACAAGGAATACCAGATCATGCGCAACGCCTCGATCGCGGTGCTGCGCGAGATCGGCGTCGAGACGGGCGGCTCCAACGTCCAGTTCGCCGTCAACCCGAAGGACGGCCGCCTCGTCGTCATCGAGATGAACCCGCGCGTCTCGCGCTCCTCCGCGCTCGCCTCCAAGGCCACCGGCTTCCCGATCGCCAAGGTCGCGGCCAAGCTTGCCGTCGGCTACACGATGGACGAGCTCGACAACGACATCACCGGCGGGGCCACGCCGGCCTCCTTCGAGCCGAGCATCGATTACGTGGTGACGAAAATCCCGCGCTTCGCCTTCGAGAAATTCCCCGGCGCCTCGCCGGTGCTCACCACCGCGATGAAGTCGGTCGGCGAGGTCATGGCCATCGGCCGCACCTTCCAGGAATCGCTGCAGAAAGCATTGCGTGGATTGGAGACGGGGCTGACGGGATTGGACGAGATCGAGATCCCCGGCTTCTCGCCTTCCGGCGACGCGTCTGAAAACCGCAACGCCATCCGCGCCGCGCTCGGCACCCCCACGCCCGACCGGCTGCGCATGGTGGCACAGGCGCTGCGCATGGGCACCTCCACCGAGGAGGTGCACGCCATGTGCGCCATCGACCCGTGGTTCCTCGAGCAGATCGAGGGGATCGTGGCGATGGAGGCCCGCATCCGCGAGCACGGCCTGCCCGACGACGCCGACAACCTGCGCATGCTCAAGGGCATGGGCTTCTCCGACCAGCGGCTCGCCTCGCTCACCCGCCGCGAAGCCTCGGATGTCGCCGCACTGCGCAAGCAGCTGGACGTCCACCCGGTCTACAAGCGCATCGACACCTGTGCGGCCGAGTTCGCCTCGCCGACGGCCTACATGTATTCGACCTACGAGGTGCCCTTCGACGGCGCGCCGCGCTCCGAGGCGGCCGTCTCCGACGCCAGGAAGGTCGTCATCCTCGGCGGCGGCCCGAACCGCATCGGCCAGGGCATCGAGTTCGACTATTGCTGCTGCCACGCGGCCTATGCGCTGCGCGAGGCGGGCTATGAATCCATCATGGTCAACTGCAACCCGGAAACCGTCTCCACCGACTACGACACCTCCGACCGGCTCTATTTCGAGCCGCTCACCCCGGAGGACGTGCTCGAAATCCTTCTCGCCGAGCAGGCCGCCGGCACGCTTGTCGGCGTCATCGTCCAGTTCGGCGGCCAGACGCCGCTCAAGCTCGCCGACGCGCTGGAAAAGGCCGGCATCCCGATTCTCGGCACCTCGCCCGACGCGATCGACCTGGCGGAAGACCGCGACCGCTTCAAGAAGCTGCTCGACCGGCTCGGCCTGCGCCAGCCGAAGAACGGCATCGCCTGGTCGGTCGAGCAGGCGCGCACCGTCGCCTCCGAGCTCGGCTTCCCGCTGGTCGTGCGCCCGTCCTATGTGCTGGGCGGCCGCGCCATGCAGATCATCCACGACGAGGGCCAGCTCCAGACCTACCTGCTCGACACGGTGCCCGGCCTCGTGCCCGAGGACATCAAGCAGAAATACCCCAACGACAAGACCGGCCAGATCAACACGCTGCTCGGCAAGAACCCGCTGCTGTTCGACACCTATCTCGCCGGTGCGATCGAGATCGACGTCGACTGCCTCTCGGACGGCAAGGGCACCTATGTCGCCGGCGTCATGCAGCACATCGAGGAGGCCGGCATCCATTCGGGCGATAGCGCCTGCTCGCTGCCGGCCTACACGCTTGACCGCGCCACGATCGACGAGCTGGAGCGCCAGACCGCCGCGATGGCGCTGGCGCTCAAGGTCGGCGGCCTGATGAACGTCCAGTTCGCGCTGAAGGACGGCGACATCTACATCCTGGAGGTCAACCCGCGCGCCTCGCGCACTGTGCCCTTCGTGGCCAAGACCATCGGCCGCCCCGTCGCCAAGATCGCCGCGCGCATCATGGCCGGCGAAAGCCTCGACGGCGCCTTCGCCCATTACGGCAAGAAGATCGACCCGAACGCGATTTCGCACATCGCGGTCAAGGAAGCCGTCTTCCCCTTCGCCCGCTTCCCCGGCGTCGACACGCTGCTCGGCCCCGAGATGAAGTCGACCGGCGAGGTCATGGGCCTCGACACCGACTTCGCGCTCGCCTTCGCCAAGAGCCAGCTCGGCGCTGGCGTCGACCTGCCCCGCTCGGGCGCCGTGTTCGTCTCGGTGCGCGACGAGGACAAGGAAGCCGTCCTGCCCGCCGTGCAGAGGCTGTCCGACCTCGGCTTCCGCGTCCTCGCCACCTCCGGCACCGCCCGCTTCCTGGCCGGCCACGGCATCGCGGCCGAAAAGGTCAACAAGGTGCTCGAAGGCCGCCCCCACATCGAGGACGCCATCCGCAACCGCCAGGTCCAGCTCGTTTTCAACACCACAGACGGCCAGAAAGCCGTCTCCGACTCCAAATCGCTCCGCCGCGCCACGCTGATGAACAAGGTGCCCTACTACACCACCCTCGCCGGCATGGACGCCGCCGCGCAGGCGATCGCTGCGCTGAAGGCCGGGAGCCTGGAAGTGCGGCCGTTGCAGGGGTATTTCAGCTAGTCGCCATGGCTGAGCTGCGTCTCTTCCCGTTCACGGGGAGAGACGGCCGGCAGGCCAGTGGGCAGCACAGTCCTGAAGTATGCAGAGCCTCGATGGTGATGAGCACTTTCAGCTAAACCTTCGACAAACCCGTCGTGGCGATCCCAAATATAGCCAAACGCTTCATGATAGGGGCCGGCCTTGCAAATCAAAGGGTGATCTTGATCGGCGCGACCTATGGCAAGAATTCGCGGATTTCGACGCGGTACGCGGCTATGCCCGGCAGAATGCGGGCGAGCAACTGCTCGGGGTTTGCAAGAGATGCTGGCCAAATAGGCATGTCCAGATGAACAAGGAGTTTCACAACCTTTTCCTCGGCCGGTGACCTAAAATGTTGATATCTCAACTACGCGTCCAGCACGAGTTTTTCCCAATCCATCTTGCCGATCGATAGAATTTTCTTAGCGACGTCACGGGCGATTTCGATACCAAGTTCGGCATCTAGAAGAGTTCCATTTTGCCGACCGCTTTCCTTAGCTAAATTTCCGGTGTGAACGGCCTTAGATCGCATGCCGTAGAGTTTCTTGATCAACTTATAATTTTCGATCCGCTCGCTCGGATTTCTAGAAATAAGCCATGCACCGCGAACTGCAATCTTATATGCAAGCTCTCCTTGCTCGCCATCCAGGAGCATGCTTTCGAGCGCTATGCTAAGATCTATTAGCTTATCAACTACATGTGTCTCAGCTGCGGACAGCATAATTCTCTCAAGGGGAACGTGGAGTTTCTCCTTCCTTTTCTCATCGTAACTTATCCAGTTTTGCCAAGCACTCATCAAAACATCTCCGTCGAACACGGAGCCTTTACGGTAGTGCGGAAACGGACGAGATCCGCTGCTAAAGCCATGGCCTGGCCTTGGGTGATCTCGCCAATTTGGGTGTTCTGCCCACCTTACAGTCATGTAAGCTAGACATTTGGGAATTAGGGAGAAAGCCCGCATTACTTCATCGGCTAGCGCTTGAGCATGGCGGAAATTTTTCGCATTGGACTGCCCCATTCTTTCCAAAACGGGTGGCCCCTCAAATTCAATCTGCAAAATCGCGTCGCCATGAAAATTACTAAACGGTTGCTGGTATATGTTCATCGACGTGTATTTAAAATCGGCAAACGGCTTTATTGATATATATTTATCGATATTTACAGTATCTTTTATTTCAATTCCTCTCAAGATTGCGATATATCGATATATTTATTTCTCATTCGATGAAATCGACAATAGTTTTTCAATGGACGACCTAGTTTCGCCATTTTTTGCGTTCTCTAGAAGCCAATTCATTAGATAGAAGTGTGATGCCGTGGACGAAGTATCTCCACTGTTTACACATATCGGTTCAGCTAGACCCTTCTCATTGAGAAATTCTTGGACCGCGAGGAACAAGCGAGACGCCGGATCGTCTGCGGGGAGTGAATTAGGTGCAGGGTGTATTTGTCCCCGCACGGGTACATGATGCGCAACGGCATCCTGCAATTCCAGTTCAACCCTTGCCAGATAATTCCTATTCATCTTTGCTCGCCTGACGGACGCCCGCAATTATTTCGTCTAACGTCGTTCGGAAACTTTGATCAATTGAATACAAGCTTATCAGATCGAGTTAGGATCTGTGGCTGTTAAACTACTTGCCAGTCTAAGCGATTCACGCCCCTACGTCATAAAAGTTCACCTCCCCACGGGGGCAGTTTTCGCGCAGGAGAGCTGCACACCGCAAAAGAGAAGACGCTCCAGTCCCGAAACTCTCTTCCGAGTGGCTGCACCGACTACAGGTCACCTCCACACCTTCCAGCGTGCCGTAGTCACCATCAAGGTCGACATAGTGGGTTGTCGTCGCTACGCGGGCCAAGGCCTATCTCCCGTTACCGAAAATATGCCGCTCAAGCCACCACCTCCTTCTTCTTCGCTCTCTCGATCTTCGCCCCCGCCTTCCTGATCCGCGTCGCCGCCTCCTTCGCCTTGTCCCCCTCCATCGTCTCGCGCTTGATCACTTCCTGCTCGATCAGCGCCTTCAGGTTCTCCGGCACGACCTTGAGGTCCGGGAACAGTCGGCGCAGCTCGCGCCGCACAACCGTCACCACCGGCTCCGAGCACATGATCGCGGCCACGGTGAACCGGTTGAACAGCTGCGCCTGCTGATGGAAGGCATCCATCGCATCGATGGTCAGCCCTTCCTTGGCGAACAGGAACAGCTGCTGCAGATGGTCCTCGTTCTTGGCGCTGACGGACGGCAGCGAGAAGCGACAGACTTCTTCGTGGCTGATCTGGTTGGCGACGTAGATGCGGATCAGCCGCCATTCGATGGCATTGGTCAGGATCACCCAATGAATGCCCTGATGCGCGCCGTAGTCGATCACCTGTCGAAGATGATTGTCGGCAAGACTTGAGCCCGCAGACTTCACCTCCACCAAGAGCCTGAGCTTGCCGCCGATCTTGATGGCAAGGTCGCAATAGGTCGCCTTGATCTGGTGCTCCGAGGTCAGTTCCTCGTATTTGTCGTAGCCGAAGATGTCGGCCAGTATGTCCTTGACCAGCGTGACAGTATCGGCCTCGGCTGAATCCGCCTTCTGCTGCGTCTCGGCGATCTTCTGATACTTCTTCACCTGCGCGCCGACGCGCTCGACGAATTTCTTCGGTAGCTTGTTCATGGGATCCCCCTCCCGGTTGCAAGAGTGGAACCGATTCGCGCGATTGGCAAGTGGCATGAGCAAGGGCCACCCTGTGGACAGTTTACGTCACTCCCACGGAAAATCGCACCTCCGGCAAAGCTGTGTGCGGACAGGAAATAGCAAGCCGTCCCGCCACTTACCCGCCGGACCACACGCCCCGTCTCCCCAAAAACCACCCGCCCCCTCAAGAAATCGATCCCACACTTCCCTCCCCGCCCCATACTGAGCGCGGAAAGGAGGCCGGGATGGGCTGGGAGATGGACAGGAAGGCGGTGCGGCGCATTGTGGCGCGGTTGTTGTCGCTGGCCGATCTCGCGGAGCGCGCCGGCGGCCGCTGCCACTTCGTCTGCTGTCTCGTCCTGTGGATCCTGCGCCCCGCCGAGGCCGCCGCGCAGGACTATCTCGCCGAACTGACCGGCTGCGACCTCCCCGCGCAGATGCCGGGCCGCTTCGAGGGCGCCGCCGAGGCCATGCGCCTCGCGCAGAGTTTTCGCGCGCTCGCAGCCGCCCTTGCCGTGCTGATGGACGGGGTCTGCGAAGAATGGCAGGCAGTCATTCCGCCCCGACGCGAACCCACCGGGCCCGCGATCGCCGTTCCCGCCGCGCTGCTTGCGCTGGCGGTCGAGCGCCTCGACACGTCCTGACGCCGGCCGCCGCAGCCCTCTTCCCGTCCATCCCCGCGTCGTGCGCTTGCGCCCGCGCAACGCCTCCGTGCGCCTTCCATCCACCGACCCGCCGCCCGCCCTTACCTCCCCCGCATCGTACCGCCGGATAAGTCACCCTCCGCCCCTTCCCGCTTGCGCGTTGGCTGCGCCTCCGCTAGAGGCGCGGATGGGTGGCTGGGCAGAGCATGGAGTATCGATGCCGTTCGCCCGATATGCGACCGCGCCGCGCGCCGCTGTCCGTCCCCTCGCCTCTTCCGCCGTGAAACGCGCCGTGCCGGCCGCCGCCTGCCTACTGGCGCTCGCAATCGCCGGGTGCACGACGTCGCCGGCGCGATACGCCGCCTCGCTGCCGCAGCAGGACCCGAAGTTCCACTCGCCGCAGTGTTTCGAGATGCGCGCGCGGGCGGCGAACTACGAGGCCGGTCGCAAGCCGCCGATGAGCTGGGCCACCGGCGCGCTGATGGGCCCCTACGGCCTGGCCATCGCGGCCGCGAGCAAGGAGCACCAGGAAAAGCAGCGCAGACTGTTCGCCCGCGACATGCACCTCGCCTGCTCCAGCCGGCCCCTGCCGCGGGAGCTTGACGTCGAGCAAGAACGGCCCGCCGAGCCGGGCAGCGTCCCGCGCTGACCGCCCCGGCGAAACGCCGCGCGGGGGCGCGGCGTTCGTCTTCATTCACGGCGGAGCGACGAGGCTCCGCGAGATCCGCTCAGCCGCCGACGTAGACGAACCGGACCGACGACGTCTTGTCGCCGAACCCGATGTCGTTCAGATTCTGCGATCCCATGCCGGTGAACTCCTTGTAGCTGCCGCCGAACGTGTCGTGCTGGTAGATGCGGGCGCGCCAGCCGCTCGGCACACACCAGCGCACCGCCGATGTCTTGTCGCCGAATCCTTCCACCTTCTTCAGGTCGTCGTAGCGGCGCTTGCCATAGTCGGCATAGTCGATCATCAGGCCGCGGTCGCTGAAGTCGGAATCGTCGTAGAGCTCGATGAAGGCCTGCTGGATGTCCGACATGCACTGGCTGCTGTTGGGGAAGATCGAGCGGAACTCCATCATCTTGACCGTGCTGCTCGGCCCCGAATTGTCGTGCTCGACGCCGTAGACGATCAGCTTGCCGTTGGTGTCGACATAGACGCCGCCGGCGGCGTCGAGGTTGCAGTGGGTGTTGGTGCCCGTGCTGTAGCCCGGCGAAGGATAGCCGCAATAGAGGTGCCTCTTCGCCACCTTGCTCAGCATGATCTGGCCGGCCGAATCCGTCACCTTGAAGAGGTCGAGCCAGTCCTGTCCGATACCGATCACCACCGACGTGTTCATATGCGTGCCGGCCAGGAACAGGCTGCCGTCGCACTGGGTGATGAACTGCAGGCTCTGGTAGTCGCCGAACTCCCAGTCGTTGATCGTCGACTGCTGCAGCTCGGATTCGTGCCAGCTGTCGACGAACGAGAACGTGGTGGTCGGCTGGTTGAGATAGGCCGAGTTCGAACGGTAGAACTCGAGCGTGTTGGCGCCCGAGCGCGCGGTCACCACCAGGAACGTCTCGTCCTGCAGCTGGGTGATGCCGACGGAGCCGGCCTCCGAGGTCTGCGTGGTAATGCGTGGCGGATAGAGCAGCCGGCTGGTCGGCTGGCCGACATTGTAGAACAGCACGCGGCCATTGCTGGCGCCTGACAGCGAGCCGTCGAGCGCGACGGCGAGGATGTCGCCGCTGGATTGCAGCCCGCCGGAATGCTTGAACGCCAGGCCGGACGGCATCGGCTCGTCAGCGAGCATCTGCGCCGATACGTCGGGCGCTGTGGCCGGGTAGGACGAGTGGGAAAGCTTGTTCGAGCGCCAGCGGCCGCCGGTGTCGTTCTCCGCGCCCATATGCACCACCGAGAACGGCACCGTATTGTTGCTGCCGTTCGAGCGCGAGATGGCGAGATAGGCCTTTCCGGCGCCGTTCAGCCGCTGCACGCCCTGCCAGTGCCGGTTCGAGGCGGCGTTGCCGACCGGGTCCCCGATCGTGAAGAAGCCGAGCGGGTCGCCATGGTCCCGAAGCGCATTGACCGAGTCGGGCACGTTCTCGATGCACCTGTTGCAGGTGGACGCTATGGAACCGCAGGCCCTGCCGACCGTGAGGTCGGACGCCAGGGCCGGCGTTGGCAAGGCGGCTGTGATGGGGGCCAGAAGGCCCAGCGCCGCGATGGATTTGCACAGCTGTGCAAGCGATTTGAGGACTGTTTCGCGCACTGTCGTCTCCGTTGGGTTTCAAGGGGGCACAGCGAGGCTATCCGCCTCCGATGACAGTGCGGCTAAGGCTGTGTGACAGTTGCTCCAATATTCGGCTGCTGCTCGGGGTCCTCGCTAGACCTATCCGCCGGCGGGCCCTATCTCGCGCGCATGGAGGAGATCGACTTCACCCCGCCGGACATCGTCGCGCAGAACGCAGCGCGCGGCCTCGAATGGCGCACCCGCTCACGCCCGACACCATCCGGCGCATGGTCAGCTATTTCGCCCGCTAAAAGGTCGACAAGCGCGGGCGGAACTTCTTCGATGACGACAGGCCGTCGGCCGGCCGCATCGCCTGGCTTTTGTGGGGCGGCGACGAAGGCCGCGCCTGGGCGCTCGACCTCAAGCGCCGGATCGGCAAGGCCGGGGATATCTGAGCGGGCCGTCCCTCCGGATCAGTGCCCGCCGGCGGGCTTCTCGCCATGGCCGCCGGCGGCCGGCGCGCCGCCGCCTTCGGCCTTGACCTCGGCGCGGTCGATCTCGGCCAGCATCCGGTCGCACGAGGCTTCCGTCACCGTGCCGGCGCGGCGCAGCGCCGCCAGCCACGACATCTGCACCAGCAGGCCGTCATGCGCGGCTTCCGCGTCGCTCGCCTCCTTCAGCGCGTCGACCTTGAGCGCGCCGCAACGGCCCTTCAGGATCTGCGACAAGGCGAAATTGTAGGTGGCCGACGTCTCGGCAGCCGCTTCCGCCTTCAGCGCCGCGACCTTCTGCGGGTCCACCCCGCCATGCCCCTTTTCCTCGACATGCAGCTCGGGTGCCGGCGCCAGCAAATAGGCCCAGGCGCCATAGCCGCCCCCGCCCAGCACGGCGAGCCCCAGCACGGCAACCAGCGCGAGCTTCACCACCGAGCGCTTCTTCGGCGCGTCGGGAGACGCCGCCGGCGCCGCCATCTTTGCCTTCTTCTTGAACATGCCCCCGTTGTAAGCACGAAGGCGTTAAATCGGCGTAATCGCCAGACCCGGGGGAAGCAGAAACCTACTGCCTACTGCCTACTGCCTACTGCCTACTGCCTGCGCTTGCGCACCCGGTCCCGCCCGAGCCCGGTCTCGTCCAGCAGCCCCGCCCGCTTGGCGTGGTAATAGTAGCCCGACTGGTAGAGCCGGTCGGCCTGCCGCTCGTCGCCGTCCGCCACGAGATAGGCCCCGCGCAGATATTTCACCGAATAGATCAGGTTGGTCTCGGCGTCGAACAGGCCCTCGGCCGAGCCGCGATAGCCCATGCCGCGCGCCGTCTGGTGCTTGATCTGCATCAGCCCCCAGTGGCCGCGATTGTAAGCCTTGGGGTTGAAGTTGCTCTCGCGCTTGACCACCTTGCGCACGAACGCCTCCGGCAGGTCGTAGTGGCGGGCATATTTGGCGATCAGCGCATCGACCGGCGCGCCGGAGGAGCGCGGCGGCAAGGGCGCGAACGCCGCCACCTTCACCTCGCCGGCGGACGGCTGTTCGGGAACGGCGGCCGCGATCGCCGCGGCGGCATTGTTCTGCGGAGTGGCGAGCGCCACCTGCGACAGCCGTTCAGGCGAAGGCTGCTGCGCCACGACCCGGTCGCCCTTGGGTGCGGCTCCTTCCGGCATGGCGGCGGCAACGGCCAGAGCGGAGGGAGCGAGCGGCAGTCCGGCGAAGTTCTCCGCCGCCGCGTCGATGTCGGCCACGGCGAGAGAGGAGGTCGCCCCCTGCGGCTGGAGGGACGGTTGCGGCGCGAGCGACGCCAGATCGCCGGAGACGCAGCCCGACACAAGTCCGGCCGTGCAGGCGATCAAGAAGAGACGGCGGACGGACAACGCGGAACTCCAGGCTCGTTGGCGTTTGTCCCGATTGCAGCCGATTTCTGGCGGGAATGAGACGAAGGCTGCGAATCGTAATCCGCGCGGCCCCCTTCCCGCAACCCGGCGCAATCCGCGGCTTTTTGCCGGGCAAATGTTCCCGGATTGTTCGACTGCGGGACTCGCTGTAGGATGGTAGCCCGTTTCATGGAGCGGCCCATGGATGCTTCTTCACCCCTGTTCCACACCGTGCTGGACACGGTGCTCGGCCCGATCGGGCTTGCCTGGCGCGCCGAAGCGAATCGCGCTCCCGTCGTGCGGCTGCAGTTGCCGGCGGGCGACGCGGCCGAGACCGAGAAGGCGCTGACGCGGCGGCTCGCCTCGACGCGCGCGGCAAAGCTCCCACCCGAGATTGCGAAACTGGCGGCCAGGATCGAGGCCTATGCAAAGGGCGAACAGGTCGACTTCTCGGCCGTTCCGGTCGATTTCGGCCCGGTCGAGCCGTTGCGCCGGGCGATCTACGCGGCGTTGAGAAAACTCCGCCATGGCGAGACGCTCACCTATGGCGAGCTCGCCGAACGCGCCGGCTTCCCCGGCCAGGCGCAGGCGGTGGGCCAGGCGATGGGCAAGAACCCGGTGCCGCTGGTCGTGCCTTGCCACCGCGTATTGGCGGCCGGCGGCAAGATCGGCGGCTTCTCCGCGCCCGGGGGTGCTGCGACCAAGGAAAAGATGCTCCGCCTCGAAGGCGCTATCGCCACGCCGGCGCAGGGGGATCTGTTTGGGTGAGGCAGTAGGCAGTAGGCAGTAGGCAAAAACTCCACACGATCCGGCAGTCCAGAGAAATCCGGGCTGCGAGAGAGATCTTCCTCTACTGCCTACTGCCTACTGCCTACTGCCTACTGCCTACTGCCTACTGCCTACTGCCTACTGCCTACTCATCAAACGGATACGTCCTCTGCATGCATTTCAGCACACGGCAGCGCTTGGTGTCCGACGTGGGTACCACTTCCAGCTTGGCGTATTCGCCGCGCTGGCAGTAGCCGTCATGGGCGACGTAGCGATCGTAGAGCGGCAGCGAGGGATCGCGGGCCGAGCGGTAGCGCAGGATCACAGCGCCCTCTTCCCGGATCCGGCTCTGCGCCTCGCCGCAAGACATCTGCATCGAATTGTAGCGCGAGATCGCCTGCGCCGGCAGAACGGTCGCGACGAGGGTCAGCGCGATGAGTGCGGTTCGCATGTAAACCTCCTGAACCTGCGGCGGGTCGGCGTGATTGAAGCACGTCGATCATGACCGAGATAGGGCGCGCGATCCTGCTGCGAAGGGCCGACCTTGCAAAATCATCCATGCCCACCCATATACAGTCCAACGGCGTTCGATGGATTTCTTCTTCCGGACGCTGGGCGCCACCGCGGAGGCCGATGCCGGAGCGGTGCGCCGGCCCTGGCGGCCTCTCCCGGCGCGCGGCGGACCACGGTCCGCACGCTTTCTGCAAGTCACGGATGTACTGACGGCGGAGCGCGACGCGCGCCCCCCTGCTGCTGTTCGATCGCTCCAGGCGATCCGGCGGCAGGCGGAGATGGCGGCCGGGCAAGCTATTCCCGCTCGGACGCGCTCACTGTCTCCATCGGCGCGGTAAGCGTCCACGTCACCGTGCCGCCTTCCCGCTTCATCGTCGCATGCCCGCCGAGCGACTGCGGCGTCACCCGCTGCAGCACCACAGTGCCGAAGCCCTTGCGCGCCGGATCGGAGCGCCGTTCGCCCGGCGGCGGCGGAAAAGTCTCGTTCCATGTCAGCTGCAGGTCGCTGAGGCCGTCCTCGCGCGCCACGATCTGCCACGTCACCTCAAGCCGCCCCGCGTCGGACGACAGCGCGCCGTATTTGGCCGAGTTGGTACCGAGTTCGTGGAAGGCCATGCCGAGATTCTGCACCGCATTGGAGCTCAATCTGAGCGCCGGCCCGTCGATCCTGGTCTGGTTCTCGCGGCCGAACGGTTTCAAATGCTCCTCGACGAGTTCGGCGAGGGACGCCCCCACCCAATCCGAGTTGACCAGAAGATCGTGCGAGCGCGACAACGCCATGATTCGGTCGCGAACCCGCTGCTCGAACTCCCGCGGATCGGTGGTGCGGCGCCCGGTCTCGCGCACCATCGACAGGATGACGGCGAACTGGTTCTTCACCCGGTGGTTCACCTCGCGCATCAGCAGGCGGATGCGCCGCTCGCTTTCCTTGGTCGCGGTGATGTCGCGCGCGATCTTCGAAGCTCCGACGATTCGCCCGGACGGATTGCGGATCGGCGAGACGGTCAGCGAGACCGGCACCATCGAGCCGTCCTTGCGCTTGCGGATCGTCTCGAAGCTCGGCATCGGCTCGCCGCGCCGGATACGGGCGATGATTTCGACTTCCTCCTGCCGGCGGTCGTCGGGGATGAGCATCAGTATCGAGCGGCCGATCGCCTCCTCCGCCGTGTAGCCGAACAGCCGCTCTGCTGCCCTATTCCAGCTCGTGATGATGCTGTTCAGATCCTTGCTGACGATGGCGTCGAAAGACGAGTCCACGATCGCCGCAAGGTGGGCGTCGGCCGTCGCAGAAGCTGAAAGATCGTCGTCGTTGGTCATGCCCGCTGGTTAGCCCCTGCCGAATCCGGCGGCAACTAAATATGACATGTGCCGAAGACGCCAGTCAGCGTCATACCCGCCTGCCGCTCGACGCATCGAAGAGATGGGCCGCACCCGGCTCGATGGCAAGCGGTATCGTCTCGCCGACCGCTACCGGCATCCCGCCCGGCAGCCGCGCGACAAAGTCGGTTTCGCCGGCGATCCGCCCATGCGCCAGCGTGTCAGCCCCCAGCGTCTCGACGGCGGCAACCGTCAGGCTGAAATCTGCCTCCGACGGCGCGGTCGCCTTCACATGCTCCGGCCGCAGGCCGAACAGCACTTTGCGGCCGTCCTCGGGAATGACGGATTCGCGCAGCGCGATGCGGCTTCCTGCCTGAAGCGCGACCGCGCCGCCCGATATCTCGCCCGCCATCAGGTTCATCGCCGGCGAGCCGATGAAGCCGGCGACGAAGGTTGTCGCAGGCGCGCTATACACCTCCATCGGCGTCGCGATCTGCTCAGCCACACCTTCGTTCATCACCACCAGCCGGTCGGCCAGGGTCATCGCTTCCACCTGGTCGTGGGTGACGTAGAGCGAGGTGGTGCCGACGTCGCGCTGCAGCGTCTTGATCTCCAGCCGCATCTGCACGCGCAGCTTCGCGTCGAGGTTGGACAGCGGCTCGTCGAACAGGAACACCGCCGGCTCGCGCACCAGCGCGCGGCCCATCGCCACGCGCTGGCGCTGGCCGCCCGAAAGGTTCTTCGGCTTACGATCGAGATAGGGTTCGAGCCGCAGCATCGAGGCCGCCTTGCCGACGCGCGCCCTGATCTCCTCGCGCGACAGGCCGGCGATCTTCAGCCCGTAGGCCATGTTGTCGAAGACGGACATGTGCGGGTAGAGCGCATAATTCTGGAACACCATCGCGATGTTGCGCTCGCGCGGCTCGAGCTCGTTGACGACCTTGCCGCCGATCGAGATCTGCCCCTTGGTGATGCGCTCCAGCCCCGCCACCATGCGCAGCAGGGTGGACTTGCCGCAACCGGACGGCCCGACGATGACGATGAACTCGCCGTCCCTCACGTCGAGATCGACGCCATGGATGACCTCCTGGTCGCCATAGCTCTTGCGGACGTCCTTCAGCGCGACGGTCGCCATGGGCTCTCCTATTTCTCGGTCTCGACGAGGCCCTTCACGAACCAGCGCTGCATCAGGACGACGACCAGGATCGGCGGCAGGATGGCGAGCACGCAGGTCACCATCACGAGGTGCCACTCGGTATCAGCGTCGGCGAAGGAGATCATCTTTCGCAGCGCGATGACGATCGTATTCATCTGGTTGTCGTTGGTGACGAGCAGCGGCCACAGATACTGCGTCCAGCCATAGATGAAGAGGATGACGAACAGCGCGGCGATATTGGTCCGGCTGAGCGGCAGCAGGATGTCCTTGAAGAACCGCCACGGCCCCGCCCCGTCGACCCGCGCGGCCTCGACCAGTTCGCCCGGAATGGTCAGGAAGAACTGCCGGAACAGCAGTGTCGCCGTGGCCGATGCCATCAGCGGCAGGGTGAGGCCCGTATAGGTGTCGATCAGGCCGAGATCGACCATCACCTTGTAGGTCGGCAGGATGCGCACCTCGACCGGCAGCATCAGCGTGACGAAGATCAGCCAGAACGCCGTCATCCGGAACGGGAAGTTGAAGAACACGATCGCATAGGCCGACAGGATCGAGATGAAGATCTTGCCGATGGCGATCGCCAGCGCGACGACGGTGGTGTTGAACAGAAGCGTTCCGACCGGCACTCCGCCGATGCGCCCGACGCCGCCGAACAGTGCTTCCGCGTAGTTCCGGAAGAATTCGGCGCCCGGTAGCAACGGCAATGGCGGCCTGAGGATGGTCTGCAGCGTGTGGGTCGAGGCGACGAAAGTGTAGTAGATCGGGAATGCCACGACGACGATGCCGAGGATCAGCACCAGATGCGCGATGGCGCGGCGGATGGGCGCGTTCTCGATCATCCGTAGTGCACCTTGCGCTCGACATAGCGGAACTGAAACGCCGTCAGCGCGATGACGATGATCATCAGGATCACCGACTGGGCAGCGCTGTCGCCGAGGATCAGATTGACGAAACCGTCATTGTAAACCTTGTAGACCAGCGTCTCGGTCGCCTTGCCCGGCCCGCCGCCGGTGACCGCGTGCACGATGCCGAACGTGTCGAAGAAGGCGTAGACCGTGTTGATGACGAGCAGGAAGAAGGTGGTCGGCGCAAGCAGCGGAAAGACGATCGTCCAGAACCGCCGCGTCGGCCCCGCCCCGTCGATCGCCGCCGCCTCGATCAACGATTTCGGGATCGCCTGCAGCCCGGCGACGAAGAACAGGAAATTGTAGCTGATCTGCTTCCAGGCCGCCGCAGAGATGAGCAGCGTCATCGCCTGCGGCCCGTTGAGCAGCGGGTCCCAGTTGTAGCCCGCCCCGCGCAGCATGTAGGCGAAGCTGCCCATGGTCGGGTTGAACATGAACAGCCACAGCATGCCGGCGATCGCCGGCGCCACCGCATAGGGCCAGATCAGCAGCGTCCGGTAGACGCCCCTGCCCCGCACCACGCGATCGGCCATCACGGCCAACACCAGCGCCACCGCCATCGAGATGACCGCGGTCGCGATTGAGAAGACGGCCGTGACCTGCACCGAATTGATATAGTTCGGGTCCTTGAGGACACGCGCGAAATTCTGGAACCAGACGAACTTCGTCGACAGGCCGAACGGGTCCTCGCGCAGCATCGACTGGTAGAGAGCCTGGCTCGCCGGCCAGTAGAAGAAGATGAGCGTGATCGCGAGCTGCGGCGCGAGCAGCAGATAGGGAAGGATCTTGTTCGGGAAGGTGACGCGCGAGGACAAGGGCGGTTCCAGCGTTCCTGAAGATCGGGGCGCCGCTGTGCGCGACGCCCCTTCGTTCCGGCTATCAGTTTCCGATCGCCTGCTGGATCGCCTCGTTGCCGCGCTTGACGGCATTGTCGAGCGCCTGCTGCGCGGTCTGTTCGCCGGCCAGCATCTTCTCGAACTCCTCGTTCTCGATGTCGCGGACCTGAGGCAGGTTGACGAGGCGCACGCCCTTCGAGTTGGCGGTCGGGGCCTTGCCCATCATCTGCTGGATCGGGATCTCGCGGCCCGGGTTCTGCTCGTAGAAGCCGGACGACTTCGTGGCTTCATAAGCGGCCATGGTGACCGGCAGGTAGCCCGACTTCTGATGCAGCCGCGCCTGGATCTCCGTCTGCGACAGGAAGTCGAAGAAGGCGGCCACGCCTTTGTATTCCTCGTCGGACTTGCCGGCGAAGACCCACAGCGAAGCGCCGCCGGGGATCGTGTTCTGCGGCGCACCTTCCAGGTCCGGATAGTAGGGCAGCTGGCCGAGGCCGTATTTGATACCCGACTTGATCACATCGCCGAGACCGCCGGAGGACTCGGTGAAGATGCCGCATTCCTGCGACAGGAAGAGCTGCTTGGCCTCGGAGGTGCGGCCGCCGTAGCGGAACACGCCTTCCTTGGCGAGGTCGGCGATGGTCTGGAAGTGCTTGACGAAAGGCTCGGTGTTGAAGGTGAGCTCCACGTCGGTCGAAGCGAGGCCGTTCTCGTTCGTGCCGTACTGCAGGTTGTTCCAGGCGGTGAAGTTCTCGAGGCCGATCCAGGTCAGCCAGGTTGAGGTGTAGCCGCAGGCCGCAGCGCCCGAGGTCTTGATCTTGCGCGCCGCCTCGAACACTTCGGGCCAGGTCTTCGGCGGGGTCTCCGGATCGAGGCCGGCCTTCTGGAAGATGTCCTTGTTGTAGTAGAGGATCGGCGAGGACGAATTGTACGGGAACGACAGCATCGTTCCGTCCGGCTTCGAATAGTAGGCGACGATGCCCGGCAGATACTGGCTCTTGTCGAAGGCCTTGCCGCCCATCGACAGGATCTCGGCGACCGGCTTCACGGCGCCCTCAGCGGCCATCATCACGCCGGTGCCGACGTCGAAGACCTGGATGATATGCGGCGGCTGCTTGGCGCGGAAGGCGGCGATGCCGGCGTTCAGCGTCTCCGGATAGGTACCTTTGAAGACCGGCGTCACCTTGTATTCGGTCTGTTTCTCGTTGAATTCCTTGGAAAGCGTCTCGACGACTTCATTGTTGGCGCCGGTCATCGCGTGCCACCAGGTGATTTCCGTCACGGCGAAGGCCGAGCCGGACATGAGCGGCAGCGCGGCGAGCGCGGTTGCAAGCGAAAGCAGTGTGGGGACTCTCATCATTCTCTCCCGTAAGATAGCCGGTTGATCACCGGTCGTATTTGGTCATGCTTTATTACGGGGGGATGACAACATGCACGGCTGCGCATGTCTATATCAAAAGTTCGCTCCTCTTTCGCTCCTGCTTCGCCTGCTTTCCAATCAGCCGCCGAACGCGGAATGCTGTGCCGGCTTCCAATCGAGATCGACATAGCCCGGGGCGGCCTTCACCCGGTCGAGCCAGCGGACGACGCCTGGAAAGCGCGCCATGTCGTAGCCGGCGATATCGGCGTGCTGCGTATAAGCGAAGAGCGCGATGTCGGCCACGCCGATCTCGTCGCCGACAAGCCATGGCTCGACGGCCAGCCGGGCCTCCATCACGCCCAGCGCCTTGTGGCCGCCGTCGAGAAGGCTCGCCATCCGCTCCGGCGTCGCCAGCGCGGCGCGCTCCGGATAAAGGACGAGCGACCGGCGCACCGCGATCAGCGGTTCGTGGCTGTATTGCTCGAAGAACAGCCATTGATAGACCAGAGCGCGCTCATAAGGATCGAACGGGACGAAGCGCGAGCCCTCCCCGAGATAGAGCAGGATTGCGTTCGACTCCGCCAGGAACCGCCCGTCCTCCAGCTCCAGCAACGGCACCTTGCCGTTGGCATTCTTGGCGAGGAAGGCCGGCGAGCGGGTGGTGCCGTCGCGCGAACTGGTCTCCACATGCTCGAAGGGCTGCCCCAGCATCGCCAGCAGGAGCCGCGGCTTGTAGCAGTTGCCGCTGTCGGCCATTCCGTAAATGCGGATCATCGTCGTTCCCCTTTGCTCTCCCCCGCGACTGTGCCTCGCCGGTCGGCGGCGAACCAGCGAGAAATAATGAGGAAGAGATCAGCGCCGCTGATGGATCAGCTGGCGGCGTAGAGCGGTACCACGCGATCGCCGAGGCCGGTGAAATGCTCGATCCGCCATGGCCGGTCGTCGAAGTGCGATCCGGCGAGTTCCGGCTTGCCGAGAAGAAAGCCCTGCAGATAGTCGGCGCCCGTCTCGATACCGGTCACAAGTTGGCCCGGCGTCTCGAGTCCCTCGAAGATCACCAGCGCTCCGGCCGCCTTGAGGCTGTTCGACAGCCGGGAAAGCAGGTGGAGCGCGGCCGGCTCCTCCATCACGCGGCGCAGGAAGGCGCCGTCGAACTTGACGAATTCGGGCGCGACGGTCCTGACATGGTCGAGCGTGGCACTGGCCACGCCAAAGCCGTCGATGGCGAGCCGCATGCCGAGGCGACGGATTTCAGCCGCCAGGCGCACGAATGTGTCGCGGTCCAGCGTGTCGGCCTGCGTTATTTCGCAGACAAGCAGCCCTGAGTCGACGCCGAGGCGGCCGAGGCGTTCCGCCATCTCGCCGAGCTGAGCGATCGACCGGTCGAGATCGGTGTTCACACGGGGATCGTAGTTGAAGAAAAGTTCGACGCCCGAGGCGCCGATGTTCGGATAGTTTTCGAGGTGGAGCGTCTGACAGAGCCATTCGACGTAAAACCTCTCGTCCGGCTCGACCTGTGCCAGGAACTCGACCGCCGGCACGGCGACGCCCTCTCGGAACACGCGGGCAAATGCCTCGACGGACCGCGCGCGCAGCACGCCGTCGCGGAAACGCCAGACCGGCTGGTAGGCGGACTTGATGTGGACGTCACGATACCGCGCTGTGCGCAGGCCGATCTCGTCGACCAGGATTTCGTTGTCGAAGATCAGTCGACCGGTCAATTACCCCTCCGCACGCGGCCACGACGCCAACCGGCGATTGCCGCGGGCGAATATCCCGACGATTTCTTTGCAAGCCGTGAATTTCGATGTTGCAATCCTCGGTATTAACCAGGAGCGGAACCTCGACGGCCGAACGATTGTGCCCGCCGTGGCGATGCGGCCGGCGCCGCTGTCGTCGTGCCGGCTTTCTCCTCGCCCCGCTCGGCGGCGACCTCGGGCGATGGAAAAGGGAAGACTGTAGGGACGGTCTCGGGATAGGCGATCGCATAGCCCTGCACCATCGACACGCCGCTCTTCTCTGCGAGCTCCAGCTGCCAGCCGTGCTCGATGCCCTCGAAGACCGTGCGGATGCCCTGGCGCGCAAAGGACTCGACCATACCGGCGAGCAGGGCATAGCCGGGGCCGGAGTTCATCAGCCAGTTGATCCAGTGGGCATCGAACTTGACGATGTCGGGCCTCAGCCGCTCGATCCGATGGATGTCGGAATCCTCCGCGCCGAAATCGTCGACGGCGATGCTGAACCCATGCTTGCGCAGCGCCTCGACGAAAGCGAACAGCGTCGATTGGGAGGCCGTCCGCTGCTCCGTCACCTCGCAGACGATCCTCTCCGGCTCGATCTCCGCCTCGTGGAGCACGAGCCGCATGTCGCGCAGCGCGGCTTCGGTCAGCTCCCTGTCGCTGAACACCGACGGATCGAAATTGATGAACACTCTCGCCGACGGATGCAGGAACTTGCCCGCGTTGAGGAGATGCAGCGTACGCGACAGGGTTTCGACATGCATCCGGTCGATCGGCGGGATCAGACCGAAGAAAACACCGGGAGAGGCCGCCGTGCCGTTTCTCGACGGCCTCAGCAGTCCCTCGAAGGCAACGGGAACGAGTTTTCCGTTCACGAAGGAAAAGATCGGCTGGAACGCGCTGCGCAGCACATAGGTGCCCCACACCCCGACATAGCTTCCGTCAGGGTGGGCGGTCACATGGGCGAGGCCGACGCTGCGCGCCATGACATGGATCTCTGCAGCTACTGTCGGCACGCAAGCTAACGATCAAGATTTTACCACTCGTTAACGCGGGCGGGCGGATCGATACTTGCGCCCGCTGCCGTCTTGCGACATGAGGAGCCCGCGCGAAAACCGCGCTGAGACCCTCAAGGAGACTTTCCGTCATGGCTTTCCTGGCCGACGTCCTTTCCCGTGTGAAGCCTTCCGCGACCATCGCGGTGACCCAGAAGGCCCGGGAACTGAAAGCGAAAGGCCGGGACGTGATTTCGCTCGGCGCGGGCGAGCCGGATTTCGACACGCCGGACAACGTCAAGAACGCGGCGATCGAGGCGATCCGGCGCGGCGAGACGAAGTATCCGCCGGTGTCCGGCATCGTCCCGCTACGCGAGGCGATCGCGAAAAAGTTCAAGCGCGAGAACAATCTCGACTACAAGCCGGAGCAGACCATCGTCGGCACAGGCGGCAAGCAGATCCTGTTCAACGCCTTCATGGCGACGCTGAACCCGGGCGACGAGGTGGTGATCCCGACGCCCTACTGGGTGAGCTATCCGGAGATGGTTGCGATCTGCGGCGGCACGCCCGTGTTTGCGCCGACGACGATCGACAACGGCTTCAAGCTCACCGCCGCTGCGCTCGAGAAGGCGATCACGCCGAAGACGAAATGGCTGGTGATGAACTCGCCGTCCAACCCGTCGGGCGCCGCCTACACGCGTGACGAGCTCAGGGCGATCGCCGACGTGCTGCTCAAGCATCCGCATGTGTGGACGCTGACGGACGACATGTACGAGCACCTGACCTATGGCGACTTCGTCTTCACGACGCTCGCCGAGGTGGAGCCGGCGCTCTATGACCGCACGCTGACCATGAACGGCGTGTCGAAGGCCTACGCCATGACTGGCTGGCGCATCGGCTACGCGGCCGGTCCCGTGCAGCTCATCAAGGCGATGGACATGATCCAGGGCCAGCAGACCTCGGGCGCCTGCACCATCGCGCAGTGGGCCTCGGTCGAGGCGCTGAACGGGCCGCAGGACTTCGTGCACAAGAACAAGGCGATCTTCCAGGCGCGCCGCGACCTCGTCGTATCGATGCTGAACCAGGCCCGCGGCATCAACTGCCCGGTGCCGGAAGGCGCCTTCTACGTCTATCCCTCCTGCGAGGGCCTGATCGGCAAGAAAGGCCCGTCGGGCAAAGTGATCGCGACCGACGAGGATTTCGTTTCCGAGTTGCTCGAGGCGGAAGGTGTAGCGGTTGTGCACGGCTCGGCCTTCGGCCTCGGCCCGAACTTCCGCATCTCCTACGCGGCCTCGGAGAAGACGCTCGAAGAGGCCTGCATCCGCATCCAGCGTTTCACCAACTCGCTGTGATCGACGTCCCGGCCGGCGGCGTTCCCGCGCCGCCGGCCCTTCCCGATACCGGTTCGGGACATCCGGCTGCGACGATGCCGTCATTGACAGGCCGCGAGGCGGCGGCGTATCGCCCCGCCCGCATTTCAGGCATTCCCGGAGAACGCTGGATGACCCTTCCCGTCGAACTGATCGGCAGCGCGGCCGCGGTGATCACCTCGCTGTGCTGGGTGCCGCAGATGGTGAAGATGTTCCGTGAGCGGCAGACAGCCGGCGTGTCGCTGATCGCCAACGGCGCCTTCGCTTCCGGCGTGTTCCTCTGGCTGGTCTACGGCATCCTGATCGGCTCCTGGCCGTTGATCGGTGCCAATCTGGTGACGCTCGCCTGCGCGTTGAGCATCGTGGCGTTGAAGCTCCGTTACGGTTGAGGCCGCCATCGGATTGCCATCAAGACGCAATCATGTAGCTTCCGCTGCGGAAATACGAACGGGTTGGAGATGATGGCACGCTGGAGGAACCTGCTGGCGCGTTGGACGGTCCTTGCGATCGTCCTGGTCCTGTCGACGGCTGGTCTTGCGCAGGACAAGCCGCTCAAGGGCGTGGCGCTGGTCGTCGGCCAGTCCCGCTATGCATCGCTGGCTCCGCTCGCCAACCCGGCCAATGACGCGCGCCAGATCGCAGCGTTGCTCGAAAGGCTCGGCTTCGAGGTCGAGACGCTGATGGACGCCGACGCGCAAGGCCTGTCCGGCGCGCTCGGCAGTTTCGAGGAGCGCGCCCGCGGCGCGGACGTCGCGCTGGTCTACTATTCGGGCCATGGCGTGGAAGCCGGTGGGGAGAACTTCCTTGTGCCCGTCGACGCGGTTCCGTCCGAACCCAAGGGTTTCGCTTCCGCGACGAAACTCATGGAACGACTCCAGAAATCCGTTCCTGTCACCATCGTCCTGCTCGACGCCTGCCGAAGCAACCCATTCCCGGTGGGGGCCACCCTTATAGACGACAACGGCAGGCCGCAGCCGATCGCGGCGACGGGCCTGGGTGCCAGCCGCGGCGTCACGCCTTTCGCGTCCGATCCCGGCAAGCCGAACGCCGTCGGCGCCATCGTCGGCTTCGCGGCCGAGCCGGGCAAGGTCGCGCTCGACGGCGAGCCGGGCGGCACCAGCCCTTACGCCACCGCGCTGCTCAAGCACCTGTCGGCGCAGGGCCTGCACTTCGCCGACATCATGACCCTCGTCGCGGAGGAGGTCTATCTCGACTCCGACGGCCGCCAGGTCCCCTGGACCAATGCGAGCCTGCGCCGCCAGCTCTATTTCGGCGGCTCTGCCGAACCCTCATCCGACGAGCGCACGCCGATCAGGACGGAGCGCCGGGGCCTGCTTCTCACCATCGCATCGCTCAGTTCCGCCGACCGGGCGCAGGTCGCCGCCGTCGCGCGCGAAAAGAGCGTGCCGATGGGCCTACTGTTCGCCACGCTGCGCGCCGCCGGCGACAAGGCGCCCAAGGCGCCGGACGAATTCGACCGGCTGCTGCACGCGCAGGGAGAGTTCGCCCAGGAGCGCCTAGCCGCCTCCGGCGCCAAACTGAGCGACCCCGACCTCGCGCGCCTCGCCGCCCTTGCCGACGAGGCCGTGCGCGAGGGCGCGCTCGATGCGGCGACCGAATTCCATCGCCAGGCGCGCGCCCGCATGGAGGCGCTGTCGGACGGCCTGACCGCCGTGGAGAGCGGTGCCGCTGAACTGCGCAAGGAGCGCGCCTCGGTCTACGCCGCCTCCGCCGCGACCTGGCTCCTCAAGTTCGAGCACGCCAAGGCTGCGGAAGACTTCGCCCGCGCCTTCGCCGAGGTCGAGCGCGTCGGTGACGGCCTCGCCGTCCGCTACAAGCTCGCCCAGGCCAAGGCGCTTGCCGACCAGGGCTATTACGGCGCGGACAACGCGGCGCTCGACGCCGGTATCGAGGCCTTCCGCGACGCGGCCGACCTCGCACCATTGCGCCGCAACCCCGTCGACTGGTTGAAAGCGCAGGCGGGTCTCGGCAACGCGCTCGCCACAAGGGGCGACCGGGAGGCCGACGCCGCACGCCTGACCGAGGCGGTCGAGACCTTGCGCGACGCGATCACCGCGGCACCCGCGGACACGCCCGTCGACCTGCAGGTCGACCTAAAGTCGGAGTTCGCCTACGCGCTGCTTCTCTCCGGCATGCGCCAGCCGGGCATCGACCAGCTGGACCAGGCGTCGATGGTACTCGGCGAGACGACGGCGCAGGTGCCGCTTGACAGGCAGCCGGCCCAGTGGGGCCGGCTGATGCACCGCATGGGCGCGATCCAGTACGAGATCGGCCGCCGCCTGGCCGATCCCACTACACTCGAAGCCGCTCTCGGCGCAGTCGATGCGGCCCTGGAGGTGCGCACCCGCGACACCGTCCCGCTCGACTGGATGACGAGCGAGAACAACCGCGCCATAATCCTGTCCGAACTTGCCGCACGCGGCGCAGGCACCGAGCGAATCCACGAGGCGATCAAAGCCTACCAGGCGGTGCTTGAAGTCGGCACGCGCGAGCGCGGCCCGCTCCTGTGGGCGGAGACGGTGGCGAACCTCGGGACCGCGCAGGCGCTGCTCGCCGAGCGGACGGGTGAAGGCAAGGATCTCGACGCCGCCCTCGCCTCCTTCCGGCTCGCCGCCGAAGAGATGACGCGCGAGCGCGCGCCGCTGAGGTGGGCGGCGTTGCAGGACAATATCGGCATCGCGCTGCGCCGGCAGGGCGAGAAGACCCGCGACGCTGCGATGCTGAACGAAGCCGTGGCGGCGTTCCGCCTGGCACTGGAGGAACGGCGGCGCGACGTGGTCCCTGCCGACTGGGCCGCCACCAGCGGCCATCTCGCCAGCGCCTACTGGAACCTGGCGCAGGTGTCGAAGGACGCCGAAGCTCTGGAGCGCGCGATCGCCGCCGCCCGCGACGCCGTCGACGGAACACCGCGCGACACGCTCCCCCGCGACTGGGCAATGCTGCGCAACAATCTCGGCGGCATGCTCGCCGAACTGGCGGCGATGAAGGGCGACGCGGCCCTCTATGTCCAGGCGGTCGGCGAATACCGCCAGGCACTCGAGGTCTTCAATCCAGACGAGGCCGCCTTCGACTGGGCGCGCACCACCGGGGCGCTGGGCGAGACGCTCCTCGAAGCCGGCAAGCTCGGCAAGGACCCGGCCCTTCTCCAGCAAGCCAAGGAGACACTCGACCAGACGGTGGAGATCTGGAAGGTGTTCGGCGACGAGAAGCGCACCCGCTCGGCCGAGCTGCTCGCCGGTGAAGCACAACTGGCGCTGCTCTCGCTCGACGTGGAGAAGAAGCTGAAGGACGCCAAAGGCTCCGCCAACTGACCAGCCGCGGCGGCCATCGGAATGCCACGATCCGTGCAGTAGATGGGTTTGGGTTTCGCGGGAACACGGGCGGCCGCATGACGACGGCATCGCTCCCAATATGGCGCATGATCGTCCGGCAGGCGCTCGTTGCGTTTGCGGCATCCATGATCGTTTTCCTCGCCACGGCCGCCGAGGCGCAGGACAGGGCGCTCAAGGGCATCGCGCTCGTCATCGGCCAATCCGGCTACGCCGCCCTGCCCGCGCTCGCCAACCCAGCGAACGACGCAAGACTGATCTCCGGCCTGCTCGGCGATCTCGGCTTCGAGGTGTCGACCGTGCTCGATGCCGACCACACCCGGCTCTCGCGAGCATTGCGCCGCTTCGCCGAGGACGCCGAGGGCTCCGACGTGGCCCTTCTCTATTTCGCCGGTCACGGCATCGAGGCGGGCGGCGAGAATTTCCTCGTCCCCGTCGACACGGCGCCGGACGATCCACAAGGTCTCGTTGCCCTCTCCCCTCTCCTGTCCGAACTGCAGGCGGCCGTGCCCGTCACGATCCTGCTGCTCGACGCCTGCCGGACGAACCCTTTCCCGCCCGGCGCGACGATCGCAACCGAAGGCGGGAGCCCTGCGCCGGTAGCGGCCGCCGGGCTTGGCGCGCTGCGCGGCGTCGTGCCGATGAAGAAAACAGGCGGCGCAGATCCAGACACGCTGGGGGCCGTCATCGGCTTCGCGGCAGAGCCGGGCAAGGCCGCGCTGGACGGCACGGGCGGATCGAGCCCTTACGCTGCAGCGCTCGCCAAGCACCTGCCGGCTGCTGGTTTCGCCTTCGGTGATGTGATGACGATGGTGACGGAGGAGGTCTACCTGGCCACCGCCGCGCGACAACTGCCGTGGACCAATGCCAGCCTGCGCCGCCAGCTCTTCTTCGGCCTCACGCCGGAGGAGAGGAAGGGCGACGAGGCGCAGATCCGCGGCGAGCGCCGCAAGCTGCTGCTCACCATAGCCGCGACGCCGCTGCCGACCCGGCAACTTGTCGAGCAGGTGGCGAACACCAACGGCGTGCCGATGGACGCGCTCTACGGCATGCTCGACGTGCTGGGCGTAGATGTGGCCGCAGGCGGCGATCTCGCCCGCCAACTCGACGAAGGCGCGCGGCGGCTGAAGGAGATCGTCGCCTCCCGTAATGCCCAGAGTCGGACCGACCCCGAAATCGTCCGCCTCGCCGCGCTGGCCGACACCGCCGAGAAGGAGGGAGCGATCCGGCTGGCGCTCTCCTTCCGCGAACAAGCGAGCAAGCGCGCCGGCGAGATCGATAGCGCGCTCGACGAGGCTGAGTCCGATATCGAGAAGCGACGGCGCGAACTCTCCCAGACCTTCGAGGATCACGCGGAGACCGCCCTACTGAACTTCGACTTCCAGACAGCCGCCTTGCGGTACGCCGATGCCTTCGCCCAGGTCGAGAGATATGATGTAGCCCGGTCGTATTTCCTGAAGGTTTCCGAAGGCGACGCGTGGGCCGACCAGGGCGCTTGGCACGTCGACAACGAGGCTTTCCAGCGATCACTCGCCGCATACGACAAGGCTTGGCAGATCGGCCGGTCAGCCCCCGATGCCCGCCGCGATGGAGACCTGCGTGGCAACATGGCGATCGTCATGACGCAGCTGGGCGAGCGGACCATGGATCCGCGATGGCTCGATCAGGCAGCGGAGATCTATCGTGCGATCCTCAAGGATAGACCGCGCAAGAAGTTCCCGCTCGACTGGGCGATCACCAACCTAGACCTCGGCGTTCTTCTGAATATCCTTGGCCAGCGCACCGGTGAACGGTCTCAGTTGGATGAAGCGCTGAACGCCCTGGAAGGCGCATCGCAGATCATTACCAAGAAGCAGATGCCCGAGGAGTGGGCCGGTATCCAGCTCAACATCAGCAATGTGCACTCATCGATTGGCGATATCAGTGGCGAGCCTGAGGACTATCTCGACGCTTCCAACGCGATTGAGCGCGCGTTGACTGTATGGACCAGGGAAGCGAGGCCGCAGTTGTGGGCATCGGCGCAATCCAATCTTGGCGCCGCACTGAATTCATACGGCGAGAAGGCCGGCAAACCGGAGGCCGTGCAGCGCGCCATCAAGGCGCAGCAAGCGGCGTTGACCGTCGCCACGCCTGAAAGTTCGCCTGGCACGTGGGCGCAAGCGCAAGGGAACCTTGCCACCGCTTATGTGACGCTTGCGGAACTGACGAATGACTATTCAAATCTTCGGCGTGCCCTAGAAGCATATCGCAGTTCGCTGACAGTCTATACGCCGCAGAGCGACGCAGCAAACTTCGCCGGCGTCCGCTACAACGAAGGGCGGATTCTGCTGCGCATGGGACGGATCGAGAACAGCATGGCGCTTCTGCATGAGGCGGAACAGGCGCTTGGCGTTGCCATCTCCCATGTCCACCGGGCGCAACTCCCCATCCAGTGGGCGCGCATCCGCTCGGTTACCGGCGAGGTTTTGCGTGAACTCGGTGAGCGCGGCAAGGATCGCAACGCGCTCATCGACGCCAGGGCCGCTTTCGAGGACGCCCGCACCACCTTCCGCGACAACGGCATGGGCGACTCCGGCCAGGGGTTCTGGGAAAAGCAGATCGCCGCGATCGACGCGCAATTGGCTTCGCCGAAACCCTGAAAACAGGTCGGGCTCAAGCAACCCTCACGACAAGTTGTTCCCCCTGTCGCCTTTTCGAAGCGACGGGCGCGTTACGTATGCGTTCGTATGTGCGGTGCCGTGCGACGGCAGTCCGAACACGACAGAGGAGGATAGTCCATGAAACGTCTGCTGATCGTCTCCGCGGCCCTGGCCGGCGCAATGCTTGTTCCTGCGCAGGCGCAGGATACGTCGATGAGCTTCTTCATCACCAGCGTCGGCAGCGGCAAGGGTGCCGACCTGGGCGGGCTGGAAGGCGCCGATGCGCATTGCGCGCAGCTTGCCGAGGCGGCTGGCGCGACCGGCAAGACCTGGCGGGCCTATCTGTCGACCGACCAGGTGAACGCGAAGGACCGCATCGGTTCCGGCCCATGGTTCAACGCCAAGGGCGAGAAGATCGCCGACGACGTCGCCTCGCTGCACAGCAACGCCAACGGCATCACCAAGGAAACCGGCCTGACCGAAAAGGGAGAAGTCGTGAAGGGGCGCGGTGACCAACCGAACGAACACGACATACTGACCGGCACCAAGGCGGACGGCACGGTGGACGGGACGAACACCTGCTCCAACTGGACAACCAGCGGCGCGGAGGGTGCGGCCATGCTCGGCCATCACGATCGCAAAGGGCCGGACACGCTGCCGACCGCGACATCCTGGAATGCGGCGCATGCCTCGCGTGGCGGCTGTAGCCAAGACGCGCTGAAGGGCACCGGCGGCGCCGGCCTGTTCTACTGCTTCGCGGCAAATTGAGTCGCCAGGGAGTCTGTAGTTATACCCCGCGCAGGGCCGATCGCGGCGTGGGCGCGAGGCGAAGCACCTGCGATGGGGCGAGGCCGCGGAGCCTCGTCTTGTCGGCTGGCGGCTCACCATCGAGAATGGCGACAACCACGCTGGCGTCCTCGCGGATCGGCAGGCGTGGATAAGTGTTCGCCGACGGCTCCGTAACATACACGGCGCGCAGACCAGGTAATGCGCCTGCGGCCGCCGCGGCGAAGCTAGCGAGACGTTCCGGCGGCACATCCCACACCAGAACCGCGAGCCGATTGCCCTCCGCCGCCCTGTGGCCATGCGGAAGCCGCTCGGCTGGGCTCGCTGCAAGGTCGCTCCCCGCGCCCGCCGGCTTGAGCAGCAGCACGTCGTGCCATTCCGTCATGGTCGCATTGGCCGCCTCGCTGTGCTGCGCCCAGACGGGTCCGGAATAGAAGGCGTCGAGCGCGGCCGCGCGTCGCTCCATGTCCGGGAAGCGGCGTATCCAGACATAGCGGTCGGGCCGGTCCAGATCCATGAACTGCCCAAGCACCTCGATGCCCAGCGCCTCCTGCGTCTCGACGAACTCGCGGTCGAAAATGTCGACGAAATCCTGCCGCCGCCCCGGCGCCATCGTATACTGGCGCAATTCGAGAACCGTCATGTCCCGCCTCCCTGCTCCGGCATTCGGATAACGACACCCTCCTGACAACCTTCTGTCAGGAGCCGGCCGGTGCCGCAGCCGTGTCGAGCCTCCGCCCTTCCCTTCGCGCAGGACTCCGCCCATATTTGGGACATGGCCAAATCCTCCGACCGCAACGCCATGCGCAAGCGTGGCAGCCAGATGACCGACTTCCACGATGCATCCGAGCCGCTGGAGCCGCGCGGCTTCGGCGAGGCACCGCAGGCGGAGTTCGAAGGCGCACCTCTTTCCGGCAGCGTCTCAGACTGGGTGCGCGACCTGGAGAAAGCGGCCGAAGCCGAGGGCCGCAAGTCCGAGACCCGCGCGATCCGCTCCGCGGCCGGCACGCACCGCGTCAAGGCGGCCGGCGGCGAAACGCCCGCTCCCAGGGGCGGAAAGAAGGTGCCGGAGCGTTCATCGGCGCCGACACGCACCGCGCGCGGAACGTCGATGGGCGGCGCCGCGAGCGCCAAGGAACGCGCCGCCGCGGGCCTCAACCCGGTCGCGGGCCTCGACATCAGCCTGGAGGACGTCGGATCGCTCGCCTCCTCCGGCGTCACCGCCACGGTCCAGGCGCTGGCCGACCTGATCGAGAGCGGCAACCCGCTGCACAAGAACGGCGAACTGTGGGTACCGCACCGCCCTGCCCGTCCGGACAAGTCCGAAGGCGGCATCGCGATCCGGATGGAGACCGAGTTCAAACCGTCCGGCGACCAGCCGACCGCGATCAAGGACTTGGTCGAGGGCGTCGACAATGCCGACCGAACCCAGGTCCTGCTCGGCGTCACCGGCTCGGGCAAGACCTTCACAATGGCCAAGGTGATCGAGGAGACGCAGCGCCCGGCGCTGATCCTCGCTCCCAACAAGACGCTGGCCGCCCAGCTCTACGGCGAATTCAAGAAGTTCTTCCCGAACAACGCGGTCGAGTATTTCGTCTCCTATTACGACTACTACCAGCCGGAGGCCTACGTCCCGCGCACCGATACCTATATCGAGAAAGAATCGTCGATCAACGAACAGATCGACCGCATGCGCCACTCGGCGACGCGCTCGCTCTTGGAGCGAGACGACGTCATCATCGTCGCCTCCGTGTCGTGCATCTACGGTATCGGCTCGGTCGAGACCTATACGGCGATGACCTTCCAGATGACGGTCGGCGACCGGCTCGACCAGCGCCAGCTTCTCGCCGACCTCGTCGCACAGCAGTACAAGCGCCAGGAGATCAACTTCACCCGCGGCTCGTTCCGCGTGCGTGGCGACACGATCGAACTGTTCCCCGCCCACCTGGAGGACCGCGCCTGGCGCATCTCGATGTTCGGCGACGAGATCGATTCCATCATGGAATTCGACCCGCTGACCGGCCAGAAGACCGGCGACCTCAAGTCGGTGAAGATCTACGCCAACTCGCACTACGTCACGCCGCGCCCAACGTTGAATCAGGCCATCAAGTCGATCAAGGAAGAGCTGCAGCATCGGCTGCAGGAGCTTGAAAAGGCGGGACGATTGCTGGAGGCGCAGCGGCTGGAGCAGCGCACCCGTTACGATCTGGAGATGCTGGAGGCCACCGGCTCCTGCGCCGGCATCGAGAACTATTCGCGCTATCTCACCGGCCGCCGTCCGGGCGACCCGCCGCCGACCCTGTTCGAATATATCCCCGACAATGCGATTGTCTTCATCGACGAGAGCCATGTCACCGTGCCGCAGATCGGCGGCATGTATCGCGGCGACTTCCGTCGTAAGGCGACGCTGGCCGAATACGGCTTCCGCCTGCCCTCCTGCATGGATAACCGGCCGCTGCGCTTCGAGGAATGGGACGCCATGCGCCCGACCACGATCGCCGTTTCCGCGACGCCGGGCGGCTGGGAGATGGACCAGGCCGGCGGCGTCTTCGCCGAGCAGGTCATCCGTCCGACCGGCCTGATCGATCCGCCCGTCGAGGTGCGGCCCGCGAAGAGCCAGGTCGACGATGTGCTGGGCGAGATCCGCGAGACGGCGCGTAAAGGCTACCGCACGCTCTGCACTGTGCTCACCAAGCGCATGGCCGAGGACCTGACCGAATACCTGCACGAGCAGGGCATTCGGGTGCGCTACATGCACTCCGACATCGATACGCTGGAGCGCATCGAGATCATCCGCGACCTGCGCCTCGGTGCCTTCGATTGCCTCATCGGCATCAACCTGCTGCGCGAAGGCCTCGATATCCCCGAATGCGGCTTCGTCGCCATCCTCGACGCCGACAAGGAAGGCTTCCTGCGTTCGGAAACCTCGTTGATCCAGACCATCGGCCGCGCCGCGCGCAACGTCGACGGCAAGGTCATCCTTTATGCCGACCAGATCACCGGCTCGATGGAGCGGGCGATGGCTGAGACGGAGCGCCGCCGCGAGAAGCAGCTCGAATACAATGCCGCCCACGGCATCACGCCGGAGAGCGTAAAGTCGCGCATCGCCGACATCCTCGATTCGGTCTACGAAAAGGACCACGTGCGCGCCGAGCTTCCGTCCGGCGGCAGCGGCGGCGTCAACAACCTGGTCGGCAACAATCTCAAGGCCCATCTGGAACATCTCGAAAAGGAGATGCGCGATTCAGCCGCCGACCTCGACTTCGAGCGCGCCGCCCGCCTGCGCGACGAGATCAAGCGGCTGCGCGAGGCCGAGCTTGCGGTGGCCGACGATCCGCTGGCGCGTGATGTGGCGATCGATAACACGCAGCAGTCGCGCAGGGACGCCGCACGCGGCAAGCCGAAGACGGCGACGTCGCTCTTCGCCAAGCCCGCCCTCGACGAGATGGGCACCTCCGGCGACCATGCGACGCCGGCCGGCGCCGTCGACCGTTCACTGTTCAGGAAACAGACCGCCAGCGAGGCGCACGGATCCGACTATGGAACCCCGAATGATGGCCGCGGCCTGTTCCGCAAGAACACGCTGGACGAGATGACGGTGCGACGCACCGAAAAGCCGGTCGAAGGCGCGAAACCGGCAAGGCCGGACGACGTCAAGCCGGTGGTCCGCGGCAAGGTGGGTGTGGGCTCTTACGAAGACCCCGCCGACGAAAAGCGTCAGAAGCGCCGCCCCGGCAAGACCGGACGCCCGGGGCAGTAGGACGTCGTGGCGCCCGTCAAAGTCGACCCCGCCAAGGTCCGTGAGGTCGCAAGCACCGACGCCTTTTACGCGTGGCTCGGCGCGAACCACGACCGCGCCGACGAGATCTGGATCCGCATCTTCAAGGTCGCGTCGGGCGTCCCGTCGATCACGCCGAAGCAGGCGATCGATGTATGCCTGTGCTGGGGATGGATCGACGCCATCAAGAAGAGCCTCGACGAGAAGAGCTTTCTCCAGCGCTACACGCCGCGCGGCCGCAAGAGCGTCTGGAGCAGGATCAATGTCGACAATGTCGCCCGCCTGATCGGGGAAGGCCGGATGACCGAACACGGCCTCAGGCATGTCGAGGCAGCAAAGGCCGACGGTCGCTGGGACCGCGCCTATGGCGGCTCTAAGGACATGACCATCCCGCCCGACCTCCAGGCCGCGATCGATGCCGAGCCGGATGCCAAAGCGATGCTCGAACGGCTTTCGGCGCAGAACCGCTTCGCGCTTGCCTTCCGGCTGCATAACCTCAAGACAGAGACCGCGCGGCAGAGGCGCGTCGCGGCCTTCGTCGAGATGCTGAAGCGCGGCGAGACAATCTATCCGCAGGGCAAGACATGACACGAAGAGTGCATCGCTCCCTCCTCGGAGCAGCCGTCGCCACGACTTTGGCGGCCTCCTTCTCGGCCCACGCCGCCGACTGGCAGGCGACCGAGGTCGTCAAGACCTACGCCATCTCCGGCACGACCGGCCCGGAGCTCTACGCGTCGATCGGCGATAAGGGACCAACGATCGGCCCGACGCGCACGATCGCGGTCACGAATTACGACCTGAAATGGCGCCGCAACTATGTGCCGGAGGGCACCTCATGCCGTCTCGTTTCGGCCAAGCCGTTCCTGACGATCACCTACACGTTGCCGAAGCCGTCTTCACAGCTGCCCGCGTCGACCGAGAGACTCTGGAAAAGCTTTATCGACGGTATCCGGGCGCACGAGAAGGTGCATGGCGACTATATCCGCCAGATGACTCAGGCCATCCTCGACACGACCGTCGGCATGGTGGTGGAGAACGATCCGGGCTGCCGCGAGATCAAGGAAAGGGTGAAGAAGCCGATCCTTGACGCCGGTCTCGCCTACAAGGCGAAGAACAGCGCCTTCGAGAGAGTCGAGATGGCAAAGGGCGGTAACGTCCACCAGCTCATCCTGGCGCTGGTCAATGGCGGCTGAACGCGATACGAGTCCCCCTGTCGCGGGGGAACGACCATGAAGATGCTGACGACATGGACGGCCGCGGCCGTCCTTCTTGCCTGCTCGGCCCAGGCGGACGAGCCGCCGAAGCCCGATTTCGGCCGCGACTGTGGCAACTACTACAGGCAGGGGCTCGATGCCGACGTCTCGCCGAACAAGGCAGACGCCTACTGTTCTTGCCTCGCCGGCGAATTCGCCAGGGCAGGGCTCGGCGAGGATGCGCTCGCCTTCTTCGGCCGAACCTATTCGGAAGACCTGACCACCTTCATCCACGAATATCCGAAGGGCGACGCCTGGATGGAGCAGAGCTTCAAGGCCGAACCGATCTGCAAGGCCGAGATCGGCGCGGCGAAGTGAGAGCGGAACGGTCACCCGTCGCCCGGCTCAAGATCGCGCGGACATGATCCCATGGGTGCATCTCGCCAGCGCCGCCGTGCCTGACGGCGCCGGAGACCTGCGGCTGAAGCGCCGGGGGGCAGAGTTCTCGATCATGTCGGGAACGATCGAACTGATGAATTCGCGGCTCTCCGGCTCCGAAGAGGCGCTCGCAACGCTCGTCGCGCAGCGTCTCGCCGGGCGCAAGGCGCCATCCGTCCTGATCGGCGGCCTCGGCATGGGCTTCACGATGCGCGCGGCCCTGGCTGCCCTCGGGTCGGACGCGCGTATCACGGTCGCCGAACTCGTGCCAGAAGTGGTCGATTGGGCACGCGGGCCGATGGCTGAATTGTCTGCCGGGTGCCTGGACGATCCGCGGGTGACGGTGGCGATCGCCGACGTGGCGGCCCTGATCCGACCAGCCCCCGGCGGCGGACGGGCACCTCAGTGGGACGCCATTCTCCTCGACGTGGACAACGGCCCCGAGGGTCTGACCCGCCGCGTCAACGACAGGCTCTATGACCATGCGGGGCTTGCCGCCGCGCGTGGGGCACTGACTCCGGGCGGCGTGCTGGCCGTCTGGTCGCAAGGGCCGGACCGCGCCTTTTCGAAGCGCCTGCGCGATGCCGGATTCGCAGTCGAGGAGGTTATGGTGCGCGCGCATCGCGGAAGGAAGGGCGCGCGTCATGTTGTCTGGCTGGCGACGAGATAACTCGCCGAATCGTGCGTTAGCGGCTACCGTTACGTTGATGACCGCGCATCCGAACCTTTCTTCCGGAATCACGGAATCTCTGGCGGCGTTTTCGGGCTTCGGACGCCCGACGGAAATCGTCGCACGCGACGGCCTCACTTACTTTGTCAATGAGTTCTGGACCGCGCGACAGCGCCAGTCGTCCAGCCTGCATGAGATTTCTTACCGCGCCTGCTTCAAGGCGGAACTGCCGCGTTTCTTCATCGAACGGCTGACCGAGCCCGGCGACCTCGTCTACGACCCCTTCATGGGACGCGGCACGACGCCGCTGGAAGCCGCCCTGCTCGGCCGGCGCGCCGCCGGCAACGACGTGAACCCGCTCTCCGCAATGCTCGTCGGCCCACGCCTTTCGCCGCCAACGCTGGAGGAGGTGGGGGAAGCGCTCGCCGCGATCGACCTCGACGCGGAGGCAGAGAGCAATCCGGACCTGCTCGCCTTCTATCATCCCGACACGCTGCGCCAGATCGCGGCACTGCGCGCCTGGCTGCTCGTGCGGGCCGATCGCCTGACGCGGGCCGAGCAGTGGATCCGCATGGTGGCAATCAACCGGCTCACCGGCCACTCGTCCGGCTTCTTCTCCGTCTACACCCTGCCGCCAAACCAGGCCGTGTCGGTCGCCTCGCAGCGCAGGATCAACGCGAAGCGAAGTCAGACGCCTCCCCGGCGGGACGTTGTCGCCATCATCCTGCGCAAATCCGCGAGCCTGCTTGCCGGTCCCCTCCCCTCGCCGGCCGAGCCGCCGCTCCTGATGACCGGTCGCGCCTCGCACACGCCGGCCCTGCTGGATGCGTCCGCAGCGCTCGCCATCACCTCGCCCCCCTTCCTCGACGTGGTCGACTATGCCGGCGACAACTGGCTGCGCTGCTGGTTCGCGGGCATCGATCCAAGGATGGTCGCCATCGACCACCACAGGACAGTGGCGGAGTGGACAGGCTTCGTGCGCGCGACCCTTGCCGAGCTTGCCCGCGTCGTGCGCCCCGGCGGACATGTTGCCTTTGAGGTCGGCGAGGTGCGCGGCGGCAAGGTACTGCTCGAACGGCATGTGGCCGAGGCGGCCGAAGGCCTGCCGCTCGACTTCATCGGCGTGATCGTCAACGACCAGGCCTTCACCAAGACGGCAAATTGCTGGGGCGTCGGCAACAACAGCCGCGGCACCAACACAAACCGCATCTGCCTGTTCCGCCGACGGTAGAACTTTGCGGCTTCATTACTGAGTCGATGCCTTGCCGGTCCGCGACATCTTGTCAATCAGCCAGCCTTCTGCCATAGCTTGTGATGTTCGGGCACTGACTGACCCGGAGACTGGATGAGTTTTGGACCACCTTTCCCCGACATCGTGACGATCCGACGCCGCGACCCTGTGCACACCGCGCAGACGCTTATGACCCACGGGAAAAGGAGATTCCCCATTGTCGCAGACCGGTACCGTTAAATTCTTCAACGCAACCAAGGGCTTCGGCTTCATCACGCCGGATGGCGGCGCGAAGGACGTCTTCGTCCACATCTCGGCCATCGAGAAGTCGGGCATGCGCACGCTCGTTGACGGACAGAAGGTTTCCTTCGACGTCGAGCCGGACCGCATGGGCAAGGGCCCGAAGGCAGTCAACCTCCGTCCGGCCTGATCCGCTTCCGTCGGATCGATTTCGGGACACGATGGCGCGGCGCTTCAGGCGCCGCGCTTTTTTTCCGGGTCTTAACCGACGCCACTCGTCGGGCTTTGCTGACGATTGCTTTCATGCGATGTTTTTCCACTTCGGCACGGGCCCGAAGGCTGGAGGAACAAGACATGCGTTTCCTGAAGATCGCCGCTGCACTCGCATTGTCGATAGCGTCGGCCACACCGATGACCGCGAGCGCCGGACAGCCCGGCCAGTCTCCCGCCCTGGCCGAAGGGCTGCTCGTCAACGTCTCGGGCTGCCACCGCGACGTTCAACGGCATTACGTTCCGGAATTCGGCCGTCGCGCCTGGCACTATCACCGTGGCCGCAACTGCCGCCCGGTCCGCGTCGACGGCCCTGGTGGCGGTCCGGGCTTCATCCCCGGACCTTCCCGCCCGCCGGTCGATTGCCATCGCGATGCCCGCCGCCACTACCTGCCGGGATACGGTTCTGTCGTCCACCGACATGTCGGGGAAAGCTGCCGCCCACGTATCCTCAGGCGCTCGGAGACCTTCCGCCCGGGCGCTTGCGTGAGCATCGGCCCGGTCACCTTCTGCGACTGACAAAGGCCGGCCTTCGGCTCTCGCGGCCGAAGGGTGGGCCACAACGAAAGTTTCGCTTGCTCCAGCGGCGATTTTGTTGACTATTCGGGCTTCGGGTAATTGCCGGCCCGGAGACTGTATCTGCTTGCCTGTGTTCAGCGCGCGCTTTTCGCAGGCGGATCGCCGAAAGAGTGAGCCGTGGGGACGGCTCCGCAGCGATCGTGCGAATTGCATCTCCTCCAGTAACCAACCGAACGCGCCGGGGTTAGGAAAGGCGCGGCATGTCAGTGACTGAAAAGGGAGCATGCAATGGGCCAGATGCAAGGCACCGTCAAATTCTTCAACCATGCCAAGGGTTTCGGGTTCATCACGCCCGATGGCGGCGCCAAGGACATCTTCGTGCACATCTCCGCTGTGCAGGCGTCCGGCCTAGCCGGCCTGCAGGATGGCCAGAAGGTTTCCTTCGACACGGAACCGGACAAGCGCGGCAAGGGGCCGAAGGCGGTCAATCTGACCGTCGGCTGATGCCGACGCCTCTCGGGCGGGGCGAACGCGGCCTGAACCGGTCATTCAGCCACGGTTCAGGCGGAACGGGTGAGAGTTGCAACGCGTACGACCATCATGGCCGTATGTGCGGAGGCTGATATGTCGTCCATTTTTCGCATTCTTCTGGGTGCCGCCATAACTGTCGGCGCCGCAGCATCGGTCTCTCATGCCGCCGGAAACGGCGCGATCGAAAGGCCTGCCCCGCAACTTACCATCCTGCCCGGCAAGCCGATCGAATTGCGCCCGAACTTCAATCTGGCCGCGACGCTGAACGCCATCATCGCGGCCCAGATCGCGGCGCAGAACGGCGCGCAGATGGACAGCGACAACCCCTATCGCCAGCCGCGCCCGCGGCCGGACCGCGAGCAACTCGTCGGGATCGCGAAGGGCGGATAACCGCCCCTTTCAGGTGAGGAAGGGATTAGAACGCCGTTCATCGCCGAAGCGGCTGCCCGGCCCGTGCCCGCAGATGAAGCCGATGTCGTCGCCAAGCGGCAGCAGCTTTTCCTTGATCGATCGGATCAGGGCAGCATGGTCCCCGCCCGGCAGATCGGTGCGGCCGACCGAGCCGTTGAAGAGCACATCGCCGACATGCGCGAAGCGGGCCGCGCGGTTGAAATAGACAACGTGGCCAGGCGCGTGGCCAGGGCAATGGAGCACCTCGAAGACATGTTCTCCGAAGGAGACAGTGTCTCCCTCGGCGAGATACCTGTCCGTCGTGCAGTTTCGTACGCCGGTGATGCCGAAGCGCATCGCCTGATTGTCGATATTGGCAAGCAGTGGCGCGTCGGCGACGTGCGGGCCGATGATTTCCACCCCTAGCCGCTCCTTCAGCTCCATGGCGCCGCCGGCATGGTCGAGATGGCCGTGGGTGATCCAGATCTGCTCGATCTTGAAGCCGTTGTCCTCGATCGCCTTGACGAGCACGTCGACATCTCCACCCGGATCGACGATCACGCCGGCCTTCGTCTCGTCATCGAACAGGATCGTGCAGTTCTGCTGGAACGGCGTCACCTGGATGATCCCGGCATTCAATCGACCCATCGTCGGCCTTTCATGCTGTCGTGGAAGCTGCGGGGGGGCTTAGCGGCAGGGCGACAGGCCGTCCACCCAAAAGAAACGGGCGGCGCATCGGCCGCCCGTCGGAAGCAGGGCGAGGGCCGTCCCGCTTACTTCTTCATCGCGTTCATGACGGCGCCGACGATGCCGGTCAGGATCGCGCCGCCGCCAGCACCACCCACGATGTTCTCGAGGTTGAGCGAGCTCGCGAGACCGCCGGCCGCCGCCGGATCGACCGCACCACCCAGCAGGCTGCCGAGGATGGCCGCGCCACCGACGCCGCCGAGCGCACCGCTGATGATCTTGGGGAGCTGGCCCATTGCCGCCTGCTTGATCGCAGCACCTACCGCCTGGCCGCCGATGATTCCCGTGACGATCTGAATGATGATCGGAAGAAGTGCTTCCATGTGCCTGTCCTTTCCCCTCCAAGGGAGGCGTGGCCGCCTATCGACCGCGCCTGCGACAATGAGAGCCTGAACAATACGAAAGTCAAATGACTCCCGACCAAAGAAAACGGGCGGCCATGGGCCGCCCGTGGTCAGCATCGGAAAAACCCGCCTCTACTCGGCGGCGATAGCCCGCTTGGGCTGCACTTCGGCGGAGTAGTCGTTCATGAGATTGCGCGAGATTTCCCCGGGCGTGAAACGATACGGCCCCACTTCCGAGACCGGCGTGACCTCGGCGGCGGTGCCGGTAAGGAAACACTCCGAGAAACCTGTGAGTTCTTCCGGCATGATGGCGCGTTCGACCACACTGTAGCCGCGGCGCTTGGCCAGATCGATCACGGTACGGCGGGTGATTCCATCGAGGAAGCAGTCCGGCTTCGGCGTGTGCAGCACGCCGTCCTTGACGAAGAAGATGTTCGCGCCGGTCGCTTCGGCGACCTGGCCGCGCCAGTCGAGCATCATCGCGTCGGCATAGCCCTTGGCCTCTGCATTGTGCTTGGAGATGGTGCAGATCATGTAGAGGCCTGCAGCCTTCGACTTCGACGGCGCCGTGCGCGGATCCGGCCGGCGATACTCGGCGATGTCGAGGCGGATGCCCTTCAGCTTCTGCTCGGGATCGAAATAGCTCGGCCACTGCCAGATGGCGACGGCGCAGTTGATGCGGTTGTTCTGCGCCGACACGCCCATCATCTCCGATCCGCGCCAGGCGATCGGACGGACATAGGCGTCGCTGAAGCCCTGCCTGCGCAGCACCTCGCGGCAGGCATCGTCGATCTCGGCGACCGAATAGGGGATCTTGAAGCCAAGGATACGCGCGGATTCGTGCAGGCGCTCGGTATGTTCGGTGAGCTTGAAGATCTCCCCGCCATAGGCCCGCTCGCCCTCGAACACGGCGCTCGCATAGTGCAGACCGTGCGTGAGCACGTGAATCTTGGCGTCCGCCCATTTGACGAATTCGCCGTTCATCCAGATGTAACCATCGAGCTTGTCGAAGGGAACCGATGCCATGTCACACTCCTTGGCCGTGCCGGCCTCATTGTTCGCCGTCTTCCGATCATAAGCCGGACGGCGGCGAATCGCCACCGGAGGCCGGAGGTCCGGGAAACAGGACCGTCCGTGAAAAGGAAGTTACGGGAAAAGCGTTCATCCCTTGGCTTTTCAGTCGCCAAGCGCCGAAAAGCTTGGCAAAAATTACCAGCCGGCCTAATTTATGTCAACAAGGCTGACATAAAATTCCAAATGGCCTACGAGGACCAATGCAGGCACGTATCAAGACGACCCCGGAACCGATCCGAACCGCGCTGACCCGCGAGGCCGGGATCGATTTCGCGATCATCGAGCTCATCTACTTCGCGTATCGGGATTTCACCTCCGACCCGGACCAGATCCTGGAGAAGTATGGCTTCGGCCGTGCGCACCACCGCGTCGTCCACTTCGTCAACCGCAGGCCGGGCCTGACGGTGGCAGAGCTTCTCGACGTGCTGCAGATCACCAAGCAGTCGCTCGCGCGCGTGTTGAAACAGCTTGTCGACACGGGCTACATTGTCCAGGTGCAAGGGCTCAAGGACCGAAGGCAGCGCGAGCTCTATCCGACCGCCAAGGGCCGGGAACTTGCGCTGGCGTTGGCTACGCCACAGTCCCGCCGCATCGCGGAGGCAATCCGGGGCTACAGCTCCGCCGAGCGGGAGGCGATAGAGGGTTTCCTGCGCGGCATGGTCAAACCCGAGCTGAGGGTTCAGGTTGATGAACTTCCAGGCTCGAAATCCGCCGAGAGGGGATGAGGAGATGACCGAGGAAAACCGGACGCCACCGGGAGACGACGCGCCCCACCTTCTGGTGATCGACGACGACACGCGCATCCGCAATCTTTTGAAGCAGTTCCTCACGAGCAACGGCTTCCGCGTCACCGTGGCGGGCACGGCGGCTGAAGCGCGGCGCCATCTGGAAGGCCTGGACTTCGATCTCCTGGTGCTCGACGTGATGATGCCGGGCGAAACCGGCGTCGAGCTCACCAAGGCGCTGCGCGCCGACAAGAACATGCCCATCCTGATGCTGACCGCGCTCTCCGAGACCGACAGCCGCATCGCCGGCCTCGAGGCGGGCGCCGACGACTATCTGCCGAAGCCTTTCGATCCGCGCGAACTGATCCTGCGCATCAACAACATCCTGCGCCGCGGCGGTCCCCCGCCGACGCCGAAGGTCGAGCAGATCGTCTTCGGTCCCTACACGTTCCAGATCGCCCGGCGCGAGCTCAAGAAAGGCGGCGAGACGATCAAGCTGACCGACCGGGAGCAGGACATCCTGTCGGTCTTTGCCGGCCGCATCGGCGAGACCATCCCTCGGCATGAACTGGTCGGCGGCGAGGCCGAGGTCGGCGAACGCACCATCGACGTGCAGATCAACCGGCTGCGCCGCAAGATCGAGCGCGATCCGGCCAATCCCGTATGGCTGCAGACCGTGCGCGGGGTGGGCTACAGGCTGAGCGTCGAATAGGCGCGGCCGGGGCGGACATGGCGGCGACCGATCCCACCGACGTCCGGCCCGGCGGCATCGAGGCCTTCCTGCGCCGCTGGCGCCCGCGCGGGCCGCTGATCTGGCGCAAGGCGTGGCGGCGCGTCTCCCACTACATGCCCAAGGGCCTCTACGCCCGCTCGCTCATCATCGTCATCGCGCCGATGATCCTGCTGCAGGGCGTGGTGGCCTTCGTCTTCATGGAGCGCCACTGGCAGCTCGTCACCCAGCGCCTGTCGACAGCCGTCGTCCGCGACATCGCTGCGATCATCGACATGATCGAGACCTACCCGCCGGGCGACAACTATGCCGACGTGATCCGCATCGCCCAGGAGCGCCTCGCGCTCAAGATCGACCTCCTGCCGCCAGACCCCCTGCCCGCCCCAGGGCCGAAACCCTTCTTCTCGATCCTCGACGGCATCCTGTCGACCGAGATCACCCGCCAGATCAACCGCCCGTTCTGGATCGACACGGTGGGCAATTCGAGCATCGTCGAGGTCAGGATCCAGCTTGAGAACAAGGTGCTCAGGGTGTTTGCCCGGCGCAGCCAGGCCTATGCCTCCAACAGCCACATCTTCGTGGTCTGGATGGTCGTCACCTCGCTGGTTCTGCTCACCATCGCCATCCTGTTCCTGCGCAACCAGATCCGTCCGATCCAGAAGCTGGCGGAAGCCGCCGACCTGTTCGGCAAGGGCCGCTCGCCGCCCGCCGACTTCCAGCCGCGTGGCGCCGAGGAAGTGCGCCGCGCCGGCCTTGCGTTCATCCAGATGCGCGAGCGCATCGAGCGGCAGATCGAGCAGCGCACCGCCATGCTGACGGGCGTCAGCCACGACCTGCGCACCATCCTGACGCGCTTCCGCCTGCAGCTCGCGCTGACCGGCTCCAAGGCCGACGTCGCCGCGCTCGACCAGGACATCGACGACATGCAATCCATGCTTGAGGGCTATCTTGCCTTCGCGCGTGGCGAAGCCTCGGAGGACACCGGCACGCTCGACCTCAACGCGCTGTTCGACCGCCTCAAGGAAGAGGCGAACCTGCGCAAGAGGACGTTGAAGATCGCGCTCGTCGGCGAGCCGCAGGTGCATGTGCGCCCGCATGCCTTCACACGGCTCGCCACCAACCTCGTCGGCAACGCATTCCGCTACGCGAAGAACGTCTCCGTTACGGCGACCCATCGCCGTGGCGCGCTGACGATGATCGTGGACGACGATGGTCCCGGAATCCCGCTCGACCGACGCGAGGACGTCTTCAAGCCGTTCGTCCGTCTCGACGAAGCCCGCAACCAGGATGCGAGCGGCACTGGCCTCGGCCTCTCTATCGCCCGCGACATCGCCCGGAGCCACGGCGGCGACATCTCGCTCGACGACAGCCCGATGGGCGGCCTGCGCGCGGTAGTGAGGGTGCCGGCTTAAAGAAATCCGGACTAGCTGATCAGAACAGCCGCCCGCCGTCCGGCACCTTGCGGTCGATCGCGCCGAGCACCACAGCGCCTTCCTCGTCCGGGAAGCCCAGCGTCAGCACTTCGGACATGAATTTGCCGATCTGGCGCGGCGGAAAGTTCACCACAGCGAACACTTGTCGCCCGACCAGCGTCTCAGGCTCGTAGTATTTGGTGATCTGTGCGGAGGAGCGCTTCACGCCGATCTCCGGGCCGAAATCGATCCTGAGCTTGATCGCCGGCTTGCGGGCCTCCGGATAAGGTTCAGCCTCGACGATCGTGCCGGCACGAATGTCGACACGCTCGAAATCCTCGTAGGTGATCGGCGGCCTCGGCGAACTCATCGCGTCAGGCGTTGCCCTGCGTCTCGAACAGGGCGCTGTTGAGCGCATCGCGCGCGCTCGTTCCCGACCAGACGACGAACTGGAAGGCCTGGAAATAGGTCTCGCAGGCTTCAAGCGCCGAGTTGAGCAGCACCTCGACCTGCTGGCTGGTCGGGTCCGCGCCGCCGCAGAGCAGCAGGGCCTGGCGGAACATGATCGCGCCCTCCTGCTCCCACAGGTCGAAATGGCCGAACAGCATCTGCTCGTTGATAATCGACAGCAGCCGCATCACCTCGAGCACACGGTTCTCGGGAACCTTGATGTCGAAGGCGCAGGCGAGATGCAGCGCCTCGAAATCCTCCATCCAGGAGAAGGAGACATGGTAGTCGGTCCAGTCGCCGGCGACGGCGATCGCGATCTCATCGTCGCCGGTTCTCTCGAAGGCCCAGTCGTTCGCGTGCGCGACCTGTTCGATCATGTCGACCGGGTGCGGGTTTCTGGAGAGATCGAGTTCAAGCAGGCTCATCGTAGGCTTCCTGTCGTTACGGGAGCGCCACCGCACGCTCCACCGGGAGAGGCACGCGCGACTGGTGAACGCACTACGGCTGAGCGGAAGGAACAAACTACCCCTGCCGGACCGCCCCGGACCGGCGCATGTTCGGTGTTCCGAATCATGCAACAATTTCAGTCTATTGATGGAGAGTCGGCGCGCTAGTCCCTTTTTGCAGGAAGCTTGCGCGAGGGTGTGGAAAGCCGGCGTGCGGCAGATTCAGCGATACCGTTAAGCGATTCAGCCGCAACGCTTTTCGCAGTGCGGCTGCCTGTGGACAGATGTCCGAATTATTTTTTCGCAGCAGTCTTTTTCCGGCTCGGCGCCGGGGCCTCGGTCCCTTCCAGCGCCGCGACGCGTGCTTCCAGAGCGTCGATCCGCTTCAGAAGCGAGGCATTTTCCGCCCTCGCCCGCGCAGCCAGCTCCTTCACCGCCTCGAATTCCTCCCGCTGCGGGATCTCCATCGAGTTGAACCATTTCTCTGCCTGTGAGCGGAAAGCTGTCTCCACCTCGCGGCGGACGCCCTGCGCGGCGCCCGCCGCGTCGGTCATCAGCTTGGCGAACTCGTCGAGGATGCGGTTGGGTCCGTTGGACATAGGGAAAACCTCGTTGCTGAAAAGCAATTAGGAGGCCGCGCGGCCGTTTGCAAGGCGACGCGCCGCCGCCTTGACCTCGCCCGGAGCCTCGGCCAAGGTCCGCCGCTCTTCGCAACCGGTTCGACAGGCTTTCCGTGACCGAACTTCTCCTGCCGCTTGCGGCCCTTCCCTTCCCCGACATCGACCCGGTGCTGATCTCGATCGGGCCGCTCGCGATCCACTGGTACGGACTCGGTTACGTAGTCGGCATTCTGTTCGCTTGGTGGTATTCGCGCAGGCTTGCCTCGACGCCACGTCTCTGGGCGCACCATACGCCGGCCATGACGCCCGAGCACCTTGATGACTTCGTCGTCTGGGCCGCCGTCGGCGTCGTCGCCGGCGGGCGCATCGGCTATATCCTTTTCTACGATTTCGCCCGCTACATCGCCAATCCGCTCGACATGCTGGCGATCTGGGAGGGCGGCATGTCTTTCCATGGCGGCCTGCTCGGCGTAATTCTCGCCATGATCCTGTTTGCGCGCCGCCGGCAGATCAACACTTGGAGCTTGTTCGACGTGGTCGCCGCCGGCGTGCCGGTCGGACTGGGGCTGGTGCGCGTCACGAATTTCGTCAATTCTGAACTTTGGGGCCGTCCTGCCGATGTGCCTTGGGCGTTCGTCTTCCCCAATGGCGGCCCGGAGCCGCGCCATCCGAGCCAGCTTTACGAGGCGAGCCTGGAAGGCATCGTGCTCTTCCTCGTCCTCGTCTGGCTGGTCTGGGGTCTGAAAAAGCTGAAGACGCCGGGATTCATCGGCGGCGCGTTCATCTGTGGCTATGGCCTGTCGCGCATCATCGTCGAGTTCTTCCGCGTGCCGGACCCGCAGCTCGGCTACCTGCTCGGCGGCTGGCTCACCATGGGCATGGTTCTGTCGCTGCCTATGGTGCTGGCCGGCATCTGGGCGATGGCGACGGCGAAGCAGCCCGCCGCCAGATGACGCCCCTCGCCCGGCGCCTCGCCGAACAGATCGCGGCGCATGGCCCGATCTCGGTCGCCGAATACATGGCGATGTGCCTATTCGATCCGGAGGACGGCTACTATACCACCCGCGAGCCGTTCGGTGCGTATGGCGATTTCACCACGGCCCCGGAAATCAGCCAGATGTTCGGCGAGATCGTCGGCGTGTGGCTGGTCGCGGCCTGGCAGGCGCTCGGACGCCCCCTGCCCGCCACGATCGCCGAGATCGGCCCCGGCCGCGGCACGCTGACGAAGGATTTGCTGCGCACGATCAGGCACTTGGCGCCGGAGCTTGAATCGGGATCGCAGATCGCCCTCGTCGAGGCGAGTCCGCGGCTGGCCGAGGTGCAGCGTCAGACCCTCGGCGAAGCGTCACAGCGCATCTCCTGGCTGCGGACGGTGGACGAGCTGCCGCCGCACTCCCTGTTCATCGTCGGCAACGAGCTGTTCGACGCGATTCCCATCAGGCAGTTTGTAAAGACTCAGGCCGGCTGGCGCGAGCGCATGGTGGGGCTGGACGAGGCGGGAGCCCTCGCCTTCTTCGCCGGCATGGCGTCGCTGGACGACACCTTCCTGCCGCCGGGATCGGCGGATGCACCGGAAGGCTCGATCTTCGAGATCGCGCCGGCCCGTAGCGCCGTGATGGCCGGAATCGCGCAACGCATCGCGCAGGACGGCGGCGCCGGCCTGTTCTTCGACTACGGCCATCTCGCTTCCGGCCTCGGAGACACGCTGCAAGCAGTGCGCCGCCATACCTACGACCCCACGCTCGACCATCCGGGCGAGGCGGACCTCACCTCGCACGTCGATTTCGAGGCGCTGGCGCGGGAAGCCGAACGCCAGGGACTGAAAACGGCTGCGATGTCGCAGGGCGAATTCCTGCTCGCCATGGGCCTGCTGGAGCGCGCCAGCAGCCTGGGAGCGAATGTCGACGAGACTAGGCGCGAGGAGATCCGCGACGAGGTCGAGCGCCTGGCAGCTCAAGACCAGATGGGCGAGTTGTTCAAGGTTCTGGCCATTGCCCGAAAGCCTCCAAGCATTGCGCCTTTCAGCCACGTGAGCGGTGATTAGTTCGCTTGGCAGGGTGGCGCACCTGGACACGCAGATTGACACGCACCGACCGTCTGTCCCAACTTCCCGCTCGCCGGGACAAGCCTGTCGCCGATTTGCCCGCAGACCCCGAGCCGCCAGAAGGCAGTTGATGCAGAACAGTTCGCGCCCCGACCCGCTCAGGTCGGAACATCTTGAATTTGCTGGCGCGCCGTCCATCCGGCACGGCTTTTTCACGCGCGCCGGCGGCGTGTCGGGAGGCATCTACGCTGGCCTGAACACGGGCACCGGCTCCGACGATGACAAGGCCCATGTGGCGGAGAATCGTCGCCGCGTCGCCGAATGGATGGGTGTCGAGCCTGGGAATCTGCTGAGCGTCTGGCAGGTGCATTCGCCCGACGTGGTAACGGTGCGCGAGCCGTTCGCCGGCGAGCGGCCCAAGGCGGATGCTATAGTGACGGACCGGCCGGGCATTGCGGTCAGCGCATCGGCCGCCGATTGCGGCCCCGTTCTCTTCGCCGATCCTGAGGCGGCAGTCGTCGGCGCGGCGCATGCCGGCTGGAAGGGCGCCTTCACCGGCGTGCTCGAGAACACGGTTTCGGCCATGGAAGCGCTGGGGGCCCGGCGCGAGCGCATCGTCGCAGTCCTCGGACCCTCGATCAGCCAGCGCAACTATGAGGTCGGCCCCGAATTCGTCGAACGCTTCACCGCCGGCAACGCCGCGAACGAACACTACTTCGCGCCGTCGCAGAAAGCCGGGCATGCTATGTTCGATCTCAACACCTATACCGTCGACCGGCTGCGGTCTGCCGGCGTCCAGGCGCATGCGCTCTACCGTTGCACCTATGCGGAGGAGGATCTTTTCTACTCCTACCGCCGAACGACCCATCGCGGCGAGCCGGACTACGGCCGGTTGATCTCGTCGATCGTGATTGGAGAGGAATGATGGCGCTTCATTTTGAACGCACCGAATTCGACGCGCGGCGCGACCGGCTCGTCCTGGAGATGGCCGACCGCAAGCTCGACGCGATCCTGCTTTTCGCGCAGGAAAGCATGTATTGGCTGACCGGCTACGACACGTTCGGCTTCTGCTTCTTCCAGTGCCTGGTGGTGAAGTCCGACGGCTCGATGGTGCTGCTGACCCGTTCCGCCGACCTGCGCCAGGCCAAGCACACCTCGATCATCGAGAACATCGTGCTGTGGACAGACCGAGACAACGCCAACCCGGCCGTCGACCTGCGCAACCTCCTGAACGACATGGATCTGCTGGGCTGCAACATCGGCATCGAATACGACACGCACGGCCTGACCGCCTTCAACGGACGTCGGCTGGACGAGCAGATGCAGACCTTCGGCAAGATCTCCGACGCGTCCGGCATCGTCTCGCGCCTGCGGGTGGTGAAGAGCCCGGCCGAGATCAGGAAGATCGAGAAGGCGGCCGCGCTCTCAGACGACGCGCTGGACGCCGCCCTTCCCCTGATCAAGCAGGGCGGCGACGAGGGCGCGATCCTCGCGGCCATGCAGGGCGCGATCTTCGCCGGCGGCGGCGACTATCCCGCGAATGAGTTCATCATCGGCTCGGGCGTGGACGCGCTTCTGTGCCGCTACAAGGCCGGACGCCGCAAGCTGACCAAGAACGACCAGCTGACGCTCGAATGGGCTGGCGTCTTCCACCACTACCACGCCGCGATGATGCGCACAGCCATCGTCGGCAAGGTGTCGAAACGCCACCAGGAGCTCTACGACGCCTGCCGCGATGCGCTGCTGGCCGTCGAGAAAGCCATGGTGCCCGGCAAGACCTTCGGCGACGTGTTCGACGCGCATGCAAGGGTGATGGAGGCGCACGGCATGACGCGCCATCGCCTCAACGCCTGCGGCTACTCTCAGGGCGCGCGCTTCACGCCGTCCTGGATGGACATGCCGATGTTCTACACCGGCAATCCGGAGCCGATCGCGCCGAACATGACGCTGTTCGCGCATATGATCATCATGGATTCCGACACCGAGACGGCGATGACGCTCGGTCGTACCTATCTGACCACCGAAGGCGATCCCCGGCCACTGTCGCGCCATGGTCTCGACTTGATCGTGCGATGAGGTCTAAACTGTGCGTATCGGCCTGTAGGGCCCTGTGTAGAGGGTAAGATCGGAGCGATGAACCGCTGCCTGACAGCATTCGTTCTCGCGATCGCGGCGCTTGCGGGCGCCGCCTGCACCAGTGTGGACCCCACGATGGGTATCGCCACCAAGTCCACGCCGGAGCCGCTTCCCGTGGTCGAGCCGACCCAGACCGCGTCCACTCCGCCGCAGGTCGCCGCCCTGACGACAGAGCCGGCGCGGGTGAGCCTGGCGCCGGTGATCGGCGCGCCGACGGAAGCCGTCGAACAATTGTCGGCGGAACTTGCTGCGCGTGCGCCGTCCAAGCGCTTCGCACTGCAGACTTCGGGCGATCCAACGGCCACATATACGCTGAAGGGCTTCTTCTCCACCTCGCCCGAGGAAGGCGAGACGATCATCTTCTACGTCTGGGACGTGATGGATACCGCAGGCAACCGGGTGCATCGCTTTTCCGGGCAGGAGCGGGTCAAGGGAAAGAACCAGGGATGGATCGACGTAACGGAAGCCAACATGCGCTCCATCGCCGATCGCACGGCGGACGAGTTCGCCGCATGGCTCGCGACCCGTGCGGGCTGAGAACGGTCTGCGACTTTTTTCGCACCTGCCGTGTGCACATCTCCTTATTGGCTTGAAATGCGCCGGCTTGGCGCTTAAAGGCGCGCATTATCCGAGCGAGACGAGCGCCAGGGATTCTGCATGAAATTGTTCGCGGGCAACTCCAACCGGGTGCTGGCCGAAGCGGTCGCCCGGTACCTGAACATTTCGCTCGGCAAGGCGAGCGTCCGGCGCTTCGCCGACCAGGAGATATTCGTCGAGATCCAGGAGAACGTGCGCGGCCAGGACGTCTTCGTGCTGCAGTCGACCTCGTTCCCGGCGAACGACCACCTGATGGAACTGCTGATCATGATCGATGCGTTCCGCCGCTCCTCGGCGCGGCGCATCACGGCGGTCATCCCCTATTTCGGCTATGCGCGGCAGGATCGCCGCGCTTCGGGCCGCACGCCGATCTCTGCCAAGCTCGTCGCCAACCTGATCACGCGCGCGGGCGTCGACCGCGTGCTGACGCTCGACCTGCATGCCGGCCAGATCCAGGGCTTCTTCGACATCCCGACCGACAACCTGTTCGCCGTGCCGGTGATGGCCCGCGACGTGAAGTCCCGCTACAACCTCTCCAACGTCATGGTCGTCTCGCCCGACGTCGGCGGCGTGGTGCGAGCGCGCGCGCTCGCCAAGCGCATCGACGCGCAGCTCTCGATCGTCGACAAGCGCCGCGAGCGGCCGGGCGAGTCGGAAGTCATGAACATCATCGGCGACGTCGAGGGCAAGGACTGCCTTCTGCTCGACGACATCGTCGATTCGGGCGGCACGCTCTGCAACGCCGCCGATGCCTTGCTCGCCAACGGTGCGACCAGTGTCACCGCCTACATCACCCATGGTGTTCTCTCCGGAGGCGCGGTCGCCCGCATCACCTCGTCCAAGCTCAAGGAACTTGTGATCACCGACTCGATCCAACCGACGGCCAGCGTCGAGGCAGCCCACAACATCCGCGTGGTTTCGATTGCCGACCTGATCGGCGAGGCAATCTCGCGCACTGCGACCGAAGAATCGGTCTCCAGCCTGTTCGACTGAACCGAGGCGCGTTCGCTAAAATCCGACCATTTCGGAATTCCATGCCTTAAGGTCGGCATGGTAGACATGGGTCATGTCGCGTCTCGACAGTGCGGTATCCCAGGATCAGCGCAGCCACGCGAAGACCTCGCTGGCTTCGGGACCCTTGGGGAGGATTTTCTACTGGCTGAGTTCCAGCGGGCAGCCTGATTCTGACGAGCTGCGCGGAAGACTGATCCAGTCGATCATGGATCGGAAGGGCGCCCTTCTGGTCGGAACCGCCGTGGTCATAGCCACTGCGACGTTTGCCTATTTCATGACCGGCGCCTGGTGGCCCATCATATGGCTCGTCACCGAGATCGTGATCGTTGCCGTCCGGCTCGCCGTTATCTCCCATGCGGAGCGAACGCTGGGGCGCCGGCGCGAGGACTATGTTCCCGCCCTTCTCACTCTCGGCGCACTGTGGACCGTCGTGTTCGGCGCCGGATCCTATGCCTGTATGACCAGCGGTGAACCGGTACTGGCCATCATCGCCTCGGTAAACACGGCCGGCGCGGTCGGCGCCATGTCGTCGCGCAATGCGCCGACGCCGCGTTTCGCCAGCCTCATCATGGTGATCTGCTGCATACCTTTCGCGATCGCATCCTTGAACGCGCCTTATCCCGGTATCGGTTCGCTCGCGATCATCCTGCCGCTGTGGGTGGTCGGCATGCACGTCATCATGTTCCAGAACCACGACATACTGGTGCGAATGATCCGCGCCGAGAAGGTCACGCGCCGGCTGGCGATGACCGACGCCCTGACCGGCCTGCAGAACCGCATGGCGCTGGACGAAAAGCTGGCCGACATGTGCGCCCGCCTCGAACGCCGGATCGATGGCGACGGGTTCTCGCTGCTCTATCTCGATCTCGACGGCTTCAAGGCCGTCAATGACCGCCATGGCCATACCGCGGGCGATGTCCTGCTCAAGGCAGTCGCCGAGCGCATTCGTCACGCCCTGCGGCCCGACGACCACGCCTCCCGCAACGGCGGCGACGAGTTTTCCGTCATCCTGCCGCTCACCGGCCGGGAGGAGACGGCATTCGTGGCGAAGCGGCTGATCGCGACGATCTCTCGGCCGTTCGAAATCGGCATCGGCGACACCATCCAGCTCGGCGTCAGCATCGGCAGCGCCTATGCTCCCGACGACGGTCTCGATCCCGCGATACTGCTCGCCTCGGCCGACGAGGCGCTCTACGCGGCCAAGCGTGCCGGCAAGGGCATCCACCGCGAATATCGTCCTTCGGACGACGGCCCTCCAAACCTGGACGGTCGCGCCCGCGCGTAGGCCCTCTGTCAGGTGGCGAACAGCCTCACCGCCACGCCCGCGGCCATCGCGCCGGCCAGCACGACGAGCATGTTGGCGTGGAAGCGGAACAGGGCGACAGCCGAGGCGGCGGCGATGAGCACGGCCCAGGGATCGAGGCTTGAGAGGTCGGGAACCCGGACCGAGAACGGCCCGGCCACGACGTCGTCCACCGTTCCGAAAAGCACGTGCAGCCCGAACCACAGAGCGAGATTGGCGATGATGCCGACCACGGCCGCGGTCACCGCCGCGAGCGCGGCGGAAAGCCAGGCGACGCTGCGCACCGTCTCGACATAGGGCGCGCCGACGAAGATCCACAGGAAGCATGGCACGAAGGTGAACCAGAGCGTCACCGCCGCCCCCGCGAGGCCGCCGGCCAGCGGCTCCAGTCCGGACTGCCGAGCCCCGCCAAGGAAGCCGACGAAGACCAGGACCAGGATCAGCGGCCCGGGCGTGGTCTCGGCGAGCCCCAAGCCTGTCAGCATCTCGTCCGGCCGGAGCCAGCCATAAACCTCGACGGCCTGCTGGGCGACCCAGGCCAGCACCGCGTATGCCCCGCCAAAAGTCACCGCCGCCATGACCGAGAAGAACGACGCTTCGCGCGCAAACACATTCTGACTTCCCAGGAGCGTGTGGAGAAGCAGGAGTGGGCCGAACCAGAGCGCAAGCCAGACGGCGAGCGTGGAGGCAAACCGGGAAAGGCTGGGGCTCGTCCATTCCGGCATGTCCACCTCGGCAATGGCAGGCTTTGCCGCTTTCTGCGCTCCGCTCCGCCCGGCAAGATGAAGTGCCGCGCCTATCAAGGCCGCGCCGACGATGATGACAGGGAACGGCAGCTTGAGCAGGGCAATCGCGATGAAGGCCAAGATCGCGATCGCCACCATCGGCCGGCCGGTCAGCGCCCGCCGGGAGACCTTGACCAGCGCCTCCAGCACGACCGCCAGCACCGCCGCCTTGAGCCCGAAGAGCAGCCCCTGGACGACATGGATGTCCCCCAGGAGCAGATAGAGGCTCGACAACGCTGTGAGCACGATCGCGCCCGGCAGCACGAAGAGGACGCCGGCCATAAGCCCGCCCTTGATGCCGTGCAGCAGCCAGCCGGCATAGGTGGCGAGTTGCATCGCCTCCGGCCCGGGCAGCAGCATGCAGTAGTTGAGCGCGTGCAGAAACCGCGCCTCGTCGAGCCATTTCTTCTCGTCGACGAGGATGCGGTGCATCAGCGCGATCTGGCCGGCCGGACCGCCGAAGGAGAGGAGCCCGATGCGGGCAAAGACGCGGACGGCGTCGGAAAAGGCGACCGGCTGCGGTGCAAGTGATATCGCGCCGGTGGTCATCTCGGGACATCCTTGCCAAGGCAGGCCGCGGAGAGAATCGGCCTGGCATTGAAGAGCTCGGACAATGGAATGGATAGACGTGAAGGCAGCGTGACGCGAGGCATGGTTTCCTCCGCAAGGATGCGAAGGCAGAACTTGGGCCGCAGCCTTGGCGGGGAGTCCACCCATGCCCCCGATGACGTCAAATCTACTCGGCCTTGCCGGACGCGACAATCGCCGCCTGCGTCGGAATCTGCGCGAAAGCCTCCCTTATCGCCTCGGCCATGCCAGCGACCGCAGCGCTACGCGACGATGGGTTGATGACGAGCACCACGTTGGAGTGGTCAACCACCGCGAAACCTTCATCCGCCGTCAGTTCGCGGCATCCGGGTGGGATATCGCTTCGGGAGATCGGCGAAATGGCGAGGCCTGAGGTCACTGCCAGTCTGAGTCCGCCTTTGACAGCGCTGAGGAATGCGACCCGATAGTCGACGCCACAACTCTCGAGCGACGGGATCGCGAAGTCGCGGGACCATGCGGAGTCGCGGAATAGCGCGATCGGCACAGGCCTCCGCTCATGCGTCAGGTGCTTTTCCGACGTCACCCATACCGTTGGATCGACCATGAGAACCTCGCCATCCGAATGCCCTTGCCAATCGAAGATCACGGCAAGATCCAGGTCGCCCGACTGCACGCGGGTCAGGTTTTCCTCCGACGTTCCGCAGCGGACGGTAATCTCGACGCCAGGGTGGCGACGGTCGAATGAATGGAGCGCATTCGCCAGACGCTCCTCCGCATACTCCTGGTGGATACCGATACTCACTTTGCCCTCAAGCGAGGTCGCGTCGAAGAGCGCAGCCGTTTCGTCCAGCAAGCCGACGATCCGCCGCGCATTGCCGAGCAGTTGGCCTCCCTTGGAGGTCAGCGAGACGCCACGCGCACCGCGCTCGAACAGCACCGCATCGACAGCCTCCTCCAGGCGTTTGATCTGCATGGACACCGCCGATTGCGTGCGTCCCACCCGCAGGGCGGCATGGGTGAAATTGCCGCTGTCGGCGACGGCAAGGAACGTCCGGAGCAGGTCTTCATCGAGATGCAGGCTCATCAGGAGGCATTCCGAATACTCATGGCTGACATCACAGCAATTCGTTTGTCGAATGTCAACGAGACGCTTATTCCCTGTCTGGACACCGAGTACACGACCATGACCACTGCATATTTCGACGCTACCTATCTCCCGGCCGCTGCCGAGCAATCTGCGCCCCTGCGCCCCGCATCGCTGACCCGTGCATTGCACGACCTTCTCGCCAAGAAGGACGACCGGCTGCTGCGCGACATCGGCCTCTCCCGCGAGGACATTCTCGGTCTGGAGGAAACAGCCCGGGCCGATTGGCGGCGCACCCGCGAAACCTGGAGCCTGTAGGCGAAGCAATTCGAGGGCGGGCCCCTGCCCTCGTCCGAGCCTCACTCCCCCGCCGTCGCAAATGACGGCGGGTCTTTTTTGCTGCCCGTTGCCACGCCGGCCAGCTTCTCCTATCGTGCCCGCGTTCTCAGGGCGGGGCGAAACTCCCCACCGGCGGTATGCGGCGGAAGTCGCGAGCCCGCGAGCGCCTTCGATATGAAGGGTCAGCAGATCAGGTGCGATGCCTGAGCCGACGGTTACAGTCCGGATGGAAGAGAACGGGCAGCGGCAGACCCACGCGGGACTGCTCTGCGCGTGATCGCCTTGGGTGACGTGTCGCAACCGAAGGAGATCACGATGACACCCACCCGCTACGCCTTCGTCAAGGCAAACTGGCATGCCGAGATCGTCGACAGGGCGCTCGACGGCTTTCTCGAACTCATTCCCGCCGACAAAGTCGACGTCTACGACGTGCCCGGCGCCTTCGAACTGCCGCTGCTTGCCCGCGACCTCGCCGCAACCGGCAGATACGGCGCGGTGGCCGCGGCAGCCTTCGTCGTCGACGGCGGCATCTACCGCCACGACTTCGTCGCCCAGGCGGTGGTCGACGGGCTGATGCGTGCGGGACTGGACACCGGCGTGCCTGTCCTGTCCGTCTCGCTGACGCCGCACCACTATCAGGAGACCGAGCATCACCGGGCGATCTACAGCAACCACTTCGTCGAGAAGGGCCGCGAGGCGGCGCGGGCCGCGCTGATGATCACGAGCACGCGCGCCGGGCTGTCGCGGATCGCCGCATAGTGTGGCCGTGCTTGCGGGTTGCGCGTTTCGGGGCCTTCCGCTATAGAGCCGCCACCCGCGTAGACACCCTTGGAGGCAACGCGGAGGAGGGCCGCCCATAAGGCGGCTTTCGACGTTTCCGGACAAGGCCGCGAGCCGGACCGGAAGCGCTCCATACAACCGAAAGGAACGACCATGAGCCACGATACGTACGAGCTCAAGGCCGATGCACGCGAGAAGGTCGGTAAGGGGTCCGCCCGTGAAGCTCGCCGCAATGGCCAGATACCCGCAGTCATCTATGGCGACAAGCAGCCCCCGCTCGCCATCGCCCTGAACCACAAGGAACTTTACTACAAGATCCATGGCGGCGGCTTCATGACCACGATCGCCACGATCGACGTCGCCGGCAAGAAGATCCAGGTTCTGCCGAAGGACTACCAGCTCGATCCGGTGACGGACAACCCGCTCCACATCGACTTCCTCCGCGTCTCGAAGGACACGGTGGTGACGGTGCAGGTGCCGGTTCACTTCATCAATGAAGAGAAGTCGCCCGGCATCAAGCGCGGCGGCGTGCTCAACATCGTGCGCCATGAGGTGGAGTTCACGGTTCCCGCGAACGCGATCCCCGAATTCATCACCGTCGACCTCGACGGCAGCGAGATCGGCGATTCGATCCACATCTCGGCCGTGAAGCTGCCGGCGGGCGTTAAGCCGGTCATCTCCGACCGTGACTTCACGATCGCCACCATCGCCGGCTCGTCGGCTGCCCGTTCGGAGGCAGGTGAGGAAGCCGAGGAAGCGGCGCCGAAGGAATAACCCGGCCGCGCCGGCGGAGCCCAAGCCATGCTGATCCTCGCAGGTCTCGGCAATCCCGGCGCGCAGTACCAGAACAACCGGCACAATGCCGGCTTCATGGCGGCGGACGCGATAGCCCGCCGCCATTCCTTTTCTCCCTGGACGAAGAAGTTCCATGGCCTCGTCGCCGAAGGCACGCTCGGCGGCGAGAAGGTGCTCCTCATCAAGCCGCAGACCTTCATGAACCTCTCCGGCCAGTCGGTCGGCGAGGCGATGCGGTTCTACAAGCTCTCCCCCTCCGACGTGGCCGTGCTCTACGACGAGCTCGACCTCGCGCCCGGCAAGGTGCGGGTGAAGGTGGGCGGCGGCGCGGGCGGCCACAACGGGATCCGTTCGCTCGATCAGCACATCGGCAATGCCTACCGGCGCGTCAGGATCGGAATCGGCCATCCGGGCGTGAAGGAACTGGTGCACGGCTACGTGCTGGGCGACTTCGCAAAAGCCGACCAGGCATGGCTCGAGCCGCTGATGGACGCGATCGGCGAGAACGCCCCGTTGCTGGCCAAGGGCGACGACAACTCCTTCATGAACAAGCTGGCGCTCGCCGTGCCGGGCGCCTCGAAGGGCGACGGCCACGCCGCGAAGGCGGCCAGGACGGGTGAGGATGCCGGCAAGGCAAAGGGCGTCAGCCACATCCGCCAGGCTCGGCCGCAGCAGCCGGCCGTCAAGCTCCCCGAATCCGGCCCGATGGCGGCGATGCTGAAGAAGCTGTTCGGCAAGGAGGAGTGACGTGAACCAAGAGCAGCTTCACGAGCGGATTAAGAAGATCCGCGACGAGTATGTCGAGAGGGAATTGGAGCCAGCAATCGCTCGACTCTCTGCAAAGTCGCCTAATCCGAATAGGCCTGAAGTCAAGTTTGGGGAGATCGATGGCGTTTACAAGGGACTGGCCGCAGTAGATTGGGCTGAGAGCGGACCAGAGTTCCACGCAACTGTGGTTGCTGGCTATGTGCGAGTAAGCTTCCCTCCGATGACGGCCGACTATCGGCAGATGTCCCTGGAAATCGCACCTTTTCATTGGGATTCTCTCTCGATTGAATTCGAGAAGGACACAGTCGGTCAGTCACGTTTCGAGCAATGGTTCGATCGTTGGTTCGACATCGATGACGAGCGAGTAAGCGACGGGGGAGTGTCGGGTATCATTCACTCTGCCATCGTTGAACCGAAACGCATCTCGCTCGATATGGGCTCCGCTCCCAGCGACGCTTTGTTTGAACTGCTGGACGTTCTTCGCGAGTCAGGCGTCAAACAAGCAAGACTCGGCCCTTCCGAGTAACACCCGGCACGCAATGGTAACCAACAGTCGGGGGTTGACGATCGTCGATCCTTTCGCCCATAGCCCTGACCAAATTCTCGCTTCCTGACAGGACTGTCCCCCATGGGCTTCAAGTGCGGCATCGTTGGGCTTCCCAACGTGGGCAAATCCACCCTTTTCAACGCGCTGACGCGCACCGCGGCCGCGCAGGCGGCGAACTATCCGTTCTGCACCATCGAGCCGAACACCGGCGAGGTGGCGGTGCCGGATCCGCGGCTCAAGAAGCTTGCCGCGGCCGGCAAGTCGAAGGAGATTATCCCGACCCGCATCTCCTTCGTCGACATTGCCGGCTTGGTGCGTGGCGCGTCCAAGGGCGAAGGACTGGGCAACCAGTTCCTCGCCAACATCCGCGAGGTTGACGCGATCGTGCATGTGCTGCGCTGCTTCGAGAACGACGACATCACCCATGTCGAGGGTCGCATCGACCCGGTCGCGGACGCCGAGACGGTCGAGACCGAACTGATGCTCTCCGACCTCGAGAGCCTGGAGCGGCGCGTCGTGCAGTTCCGCAAGCGCGCCAGCGTCAAGGATAAGGAAGCGCTCGCCGTCCTGCCGGTCATGGAACAGGCGCTGGCCCTGTTGAACGACGGCAAGCCGGTCCGCCTGCTGCTGGGCAAGCTGGCCGCCGACGAGATGCCCATCCTGCTCGGGCTGAACCTCCTGACCTCGCATCCCGTGCTTTATGTCTGCAACGTCTCGGAGGCCGAGGCCGCAACCGGCAATGAGCATACGAAGGCCGTGGAGAAGATGGCGGCCGCCCAGGGCGCGCGCGTGGTCGTGATCTCCGCTGCCATCGAGGCGGAGGTCGCCCAGCTTCCCGATGAGGAGGCACAGGAGTTCCTGGCCGACCTCGGGCTGGAGGAGCCGGGCTTGGACAAGCTGATCCGCGCTGGCTACGACCTCTTGCACCTGATCACCTACTTCACCGTCGGCCCGAAGGAGACGCGCGCCTGGACGATCGTGAGGGGCACCAAGGCGCCGCAGGCCGCCGGCGTGATCCACACCGACTTCGAGCGCGGCTTCATCCGCGCCCAGACGATCGCCTACGAGGACTTCATCACGCTCGGCGGCGAGGTGGGCGCCAAGGAAGCCGGCAAGGCGCGCGACGAAGGCAAGGAATACGTCGTCCAGGACGGCGACGTGCTGCTGTTCAAGTTCAACACCTGACGCCTCGGCCGGCCGGTTGATGCGCGGGATGTGGTCTTTCGGCGGCCCAATACGACAGGATGCCTGGGCCAGGACGGCGACGTGCTGCTGTTCAAGCTCAACACCTGAGTGATATGAAGCTCCAGGGGGCTTGTTTCATGGTGGGTGTGGGAGGATGGGCGGCGAGTCTTCTTCGCCGTGCGATGATCGCGACAGCCGCGCTGGCACTCGTCGCGCTGCTGTCCGCTTGCGCCAGCGATCCGGTACACATGCGGACGGGCGCCAAATGCTGCGCCGACGCCGAGCGACAGCCGCATTGGCTGGTTGCCGTGATCGAACCCGCCGCCCCTGCCATCGGCCAGGTCATCGGGCGCATCAGCTGGCGCTCCGGCTATCTGTCCGAGCCAGCCATTCAGGCCCGGATCGTAGCAAGCCTCCAGCCCCTCGACCTCGTCTTCGTCAGCTCGAAAGGCCGACTGTCGGGTCACACGATCCCGGGTCTGTTCCAGCACGCCGCGATCTATCTCGGCACCGAACGGGAGCTGCGGGCGCTGGGCATGTGGTCGCATCCCAGCGTCATGCCTCATCGCGACGCGATCCGGCGCGGCGCGATCTTCATCGAGGCCGACATGAAGGGCGTCCACCTGTCGCCGCCTTCGGTCGTGCTCAACACGGATCGCGCCGTGACGTTGCGGCCGCGCATCGCCACGCCCGGCTGGCGGCAGCGCGCGGTGGCAACGCTCTTCGATGAACTTGGCAAGCGTTTCGACTTCAATTTCGACGCCGGCCGGTCGGACCGGCTGTTCTGCGTGGAACTCGCCTGCCGCGCGATGCCGGAGCTGCGCCTGTCCCGGAACATGGCCTATGGCCGCGAAACAATCATTCCGGACCGCGCCGTCTACGAGGCCGCGCGCGGCCATCCGAGGCTTCGGTTCGTCGACTACGTCGCCGGCGACGGCCGCGGCGTGCGCCGTCCCGGCCGTGAGACGCTGCGCGACGACGTCGCGGGCATTTGGCCCGGATAGCCGACCGTCGCGCCATTGGCGGCTTGGCGAGTTGACCATGACAGGTCGTGGGACTAAGCCTGCCGGCGTCCGGGCGGAACGGTCGGCGTCGTATCGATTTCGATCCCCTTGACCGACTGTCTCGTCCAATCACCAACAGCTCCAGACAGAAGGATGCATGACGATGATCCGGACCTTCGTGCTGGAAAACGACCGCCTTGTCGGCGTGGACGTGTCCGACCCACGCACTGGCGACGCGGCCTGGCTCGATCTGTTCAACCCGACCAAGGAAGAAGAGCTCTTGGTCGAAAGCCTGCTCGGGCTCGCGCTGCCGACGCGCGAGGAGATGGAGGAGATCGAGATCTCGAGCCGGCTCTATGTCGAGGACGGCGCCTATTTCATGACGGCGACGGTGCCGGCCTATGTCGAGGGCGGAGCGCCGGAGATCTCTCCCGTCACCTTCATCCTCGCGGGCAAGAAGCTGGTGACGATCCGCTATCATGAGCCTCGCGCCTTCAAGACCTTCCCGCAACGCGCGGAAAAGGCGTCGACCGGATGTACCGGCGGAGACACGATCCTGATCACGCTGCTGGAGGCGATCGTCGACCGGCTGGCCGACATCCTCGAACGCGCGAGCCGCGACGTCGAGACGATCTCCCGCGATATCTTCGAGGCCCGCTCCAAGAAGGCCTCGAGCCGCAGCCGGGACTTCCAGGCGCTGCTGAAGGCGATCGGACAGAAGGAGGATCTCGCGTCGAACCTGCGCGACAGCCTGCTCTCGCTCCAGCGACTCGCCGGCTTCCTCGCCCACGCCGCGACCACGATCAAGACCACGAAGGATGTCCGGGCCCGCATCAAGACCGTCTCGCGCGACATCCTCTCGCTGGCCGATCACACGACGTTCCTGTCGCAGAAGATCAACTTCCTGCTCGACGCGACGCTCGGCATGATCTCGATCGAGCAGAACGCGATCATCAAGATTTTCTCCGTCGCTGCCGTCGTCTTCCTGCCGCCCACGCTCGTCGCCTCGATCTACGGCATGAACTTCGAGGTGATGCCGGAACTCGGATGGAGCTTCGGCTATCCATGGGCGCTCGGCCTGATGGTCCTGTCGGCGATCCTGCCGTTCCTCTGGTTCCGGAGCAAAGGCTGGCTGTGAGGCCCGCGCCTGGTACAAGCAATTACCTCGCAGGTGCTTGCAAGCAGCGGGCGATCGGTCCAGAACCGTTTCGACTTGAACAGGTTTCGGCGCGATGAACGGCAAGACATGGACCTTTGACGACCTTGAGGTCGGAGGCACGATCAGGCTCGGCGAGAAGACCGTCACGGCCGCCGAGATCATCGAATTCGCCTCCGAATTCGACCCGCAGGCCTTCCATCTCGACGAGGAGGCCGGCAAGGCGTCGATCCTCGGCGGGCTGTCGGCCTCGGGCTGGCATTCCTGCGCGATGTTCATGCGCATGATGTGCGACGGCTTCATCCTCGACTCGACCTCGCAGGGCGCGCCCGGCGTCGAATATGTCCGCTGGAAGAAGCCGGTGCTGGCCGGCGACACGCTGACCGGCCAGTGCACCGTGCTTGCCAAGCGCGAATCCAAGTCCAAGCCCGGGCTCGGCTTCGTCACCGTGAAGAGCACGATGTCGAACCAGCGCGGCGAAACCGTGCTGGAACTGGAAAACACCGGCATGTTCCTGACGCGGGAGGCGGCGAGCGCATGAGCCTGGACGAGTATTTCGGCGTCGGCGAGACGACTGTTCTCGGCACCCACCTGTTCGAGCCGCAGGCAATCAAGGATTTTGCCAGGAAGTTCGACCCGCAGCCCTTCCACCTCGACGAGAAGGCGGCCGAGAAGAGCGTGTTCGGCCGGCTCTGCGCCTCGGGCTGGCACACCGCCGCGGTGTGGATGAAGAAGAACGTCGAGACGCGGATGGACACGGAGCCGCGTCGCTGGACGGGCCCCGACCCGAAGCCGGTGTTCGGCCCCTCCCCGGGCATCCGTAACCTCCGCTGGCTGAAGCCGGTCTATGCCGGCGAGACGATCACCTTCACCCGCACCGGCGTCGATCACCGCCCTGTCGCCTCGCGCCCCGGCTGGCGCCTGCTCACCATCCGGGCCGAGGCCTTCGACAGCACCGGCGATAAGGTGATCGAGTTCGACAGTTCGGTCCTGGTGCAGACGGAATTCTGAGCGGAACCACGAAGGCGATCCGTGGACCGCGGCCCTGAACTGCTGCTGCTTCATGCCCTGCCGCTGGACAGGTCGATGTGGACGGGACAGATGGGCCTGCTGCCGGGCGCGACACAGGCGCCCAATCTCTACACCCTCGGCGGTGACCTTCCGGCCTGGGCGGCGTCTGCCCTTGCGACGATGCGCGGCGACAGGATCGTCGTGGCGGGCTGCTCCGTCGGCGGGTCCTGCGCGCTCGAGGTCGCCAGGCTCGCGCCCGAGCGCGTCGCCGCGCTGGTGCTGATCGGCACCAAGGCGGAGCACCGCCCGGACCCCGAATTGCACGCCGCCGCGCTGGCGATGCTGGACGACGGGCGGGTGGACGCCGCGTGGCAGACGTTCTGGCAACCGCTGTTCTCTACGGCCACGCCGGCTCATGTCGTCGAATCCGCACGCCGCTGCGCGCTGGCTCAGCCGCCGTCCGACCTCGCGCGCGGCGTGACCGCCTTTCATACTAGGGATAGCCGCACCGACGTGCTGGCCGGATTCGGCGGCCCGATCGCCATCGTCACCGGCGCCGAGGACACCGCGCCGGGCCTCGCGACAAGCGAAAGGCAGACGCGGATGGCCCGCGACGGCAGCCTGCATGTCATTCCCGACTGCGGCCACTATGTGCCGCTGGAACGCCCGGGCGAGATCAATGCGATCCTGCGCGATGTGATTGCGTCGATCGCGCGGTAGGAGACCTCCTTCTCCCCGTTCACGGGGGAAAGATCCCCGAAGGGCGGATGAGGGGCAGCGCGAGCTTTCGAAGGGTGGGCACTGCCCCTCACCGCCGTCATTCCGGGTCCGCGTAGCGGAGCCCGGAACCCAGCGCGCCAACGCCTGCGCACTGCCCTGATCCACAATCCGACATGGTCGCGACGGTCGACGAACTGCTTGCTTGCCCGGCGCTCTGGATTCCGGGTTCCGCTGCGCGGCCCCGGAAAGACGGGCATGCGAAATTGTCCTCCCCTTTTGAGGGAAGGCCGATCTCATCTGCGATGACGCTGCGATCAGGGGCACGACACGTGCTTTTCAGGACGTGTCGCAGAACTCGACCGGTACGGCGGCGGATATGGCGCGCCTTTCGATGAGCGCGCCCAGGCCGTGGATCGCCCCGCCCTCATTGCCGGCCTCGTCGGACGCCTGCCCCCGGTGCAGGAACGACAGCCGGCACAGCTGCGCCGCCACCGCCTGCATGTAGAGCCCGAATGCCCTGAGCGAATCGGCAAGGTCCTCCGCATCGAAGGGAGTGCTGCCGAAGCCGGCCGGCATCGGGACGGGCGTCCAGGGTCTGCGGGCGAAACTACGGAGCGTGCCTTCGACATAGGCGCTCAGCAGCGTATTCGCCTGCCAGGCGGCCCACAGCACGCACCAGCGGACCCAGAACGAGCGACCGGCGGCCTGTTCGGCCATGTCGGCGATCGAGAAGAGGCGCATGACGATCCTCGCCATCTCCGCCTGTTCCCTCCCCGCCTTCGCCCTCCAGCCCATCGCCGGCTCCCGTTTGACCTGACATAGTGTCGGGCATGCTGGAGGGGTGGGGATGGAAAAATTTGACGGGCCAACAGGAACAAGGGGTTAGCAGAAAACGGATGGAAATCGATCCATCGGATGGATGTCGCTGAACTGACCGCCGGGGCCTCTCTCAAGACAGCGCTCGCCCCTCGCGCGACGTCATCCCGGCGACCGGAGGTCAGCCGGGATCGATTGACCTTGGCGGGTTGGCGCTGATCCTTTTCTTGCGACCGTTGGGTGTTTTCAGCGCGTAACCGGAGAGAAGAATAGATCCCGGCTGACCTCCGGTCGCCGGGATGACGATCGCGTGGGAGAAGAGTTGCGCAGGGCGGGCGTAACAGCGGTTGGCCGGCAAGGACCATGCAACAGGGCGGAGGGGCACAGGGCCATTCGCCCCTCTCGCCCTCGATTTCACCCCTATCTCTCCGGCCATGTCCAGGCAGGCCGGTCCGCCGCGTCCACCACGGTCTCGCCGAGCGACTTGGTGAAGTCGTGGCGCAGCGCGCCGGCGTCGTGCAGCGCGTCGGCGAGCGTGGCGTCGTGCGTCACGACGACGACCTGGCAGGTCTTCGACGCCTCGCCGATCAGCCGTGCGAGCGGCGGCAGGAGGTCGGTGTGGAGGCTGGTTTCCGGCTCATTGAGCACCATCAGACCGGGTGGTCGTGGGGTCATCAGCGCGGCAAGCAGCAGCAGGTAGCGGAGCGTTCCGTCGGAGAGCTCGGCCGCCTTCAGCGGACGCAGCAGACCGTGCTGCCGCATCAGCAGTTCGAAGCGGCCGGCGGACTCTTCTATTCGAAGCTCCGCGCCCGGAAATGCATCGTCCGCCGCCTGCGCCAGCCCCTTCGGGTCGCCGATCTCGCGGATCGTCTGCAGCGCCGCGGCGAGATCGGACCCGTCGGCGCTGAGCGCGGTTGTCCGCGTGCCCGGCCGGGCGACCCTCGCCGGCGCGTCGGCATCGGTGCGGAAATGGTCGTAGAAGCGCCATGCCCGCATGCGCTCGCGCAGGAGCAGCAATTCCGGCAGGCCACGCGGATCGGCGGCATGCGTCATCATGCTGTCGAAGGGCGCAAGCAGGCTGGTCAGCGTCGAGCGCCGGCCGGACTCGTCCAGAACCGTGACGGCTGGCCCCGAGCGGGTGGCGAAGGCATTGCGCCTGCTCAGCATCTCGCCTGCCCAGACCGCTTCGGCCTTGATCTCCGGATCGAGGTTGAACATCGAGGCCGACGGGATCGGCAGGCCGAGATCGATGGCGTAGCCATAATCGTCCGAGGCGAAGCCGAGTTTCAAACTGACCGGGTTCTGGCGGCTGGTGCCCTGGATCGCCTGGACGCCTTGCCGCATGCCGCGCGAGAACTGCTCCGGTCCCGCCCACAATGTCGACTGAAGCCCGCCTTCGGCTGCGAGCGAGGATATGACGTTGCCCTGCGCGACATCGGCCAGCAGCCGCAGCGCCTTGTAGAAGCTCGACTTGCCGGTGCCGTTGCGGCCTGTGACGACGGTCAGCTGCTCGAGCGGCAGCACGAGGTTACGGATTGAGCGGTAGCCGGCGATGGCAAGGGTGTGGATCATGACCGGTGCGCCCTGCCCTGGAAATCCGAAGACCTCTGTAGTCCGTCAATGCCCCTCGAACGACACCAGCGTCCGCACATTCACGCCCAGCGCTTCGAGCTTCTTCCGTCCGCCGAGGTCGGGCAGGTCGATGACGAAGCAGGCGGCGACGATGTCCGCGCCCATCTGCTTCAGCAGCTTCACCGCACCCTCTGCCGTGCCACCGGTGGCGATCAGGTCGTCGACCAGGATGACTTTCTCGCCGGGCTGCACGGCGTCGGTGTGCATCTCCATCTCGTCGACGCCATATTCGAGCGAGTAGGCGACGCGCACGGTGGTGTGCGGCAGCTTGCCCTTCTTGCGGATGGGGACGAAGCCGCTGGAGAGCTGGTGCGCCATCGCGCCGCCGAGGATGAAGCCACGCGCCTCGATGCCGGCGATCTTGGCGACACCGGTGCCGGAATAGGGGTGCACCAGCTCGTCGACGGCGCGGCGGAAGGCGCGCGCGTCGCCGAGCAGCGTGGTGATGTCGCGGAAAAGGATGCCGGGCTTCGGATAGTCCGGGATCGTGCGGATCGCGGACAGGAGCGTCTGTTCGAGCGTGGAGTTCATGCGCGGGCGATGGTCCGTTGAGGGCAGGATTGCATAGTCGGTATCAACCGCCACCCCGCATGGCAAGGAATACCACGCCAAGCACAACGACGAGGACAACGGCCGGCAGCGCGATCGCCAGGGCGGCCGGACCGGCGAACAGGAAGGCTGCAACCAGCCCTCCCCCGACCAGGGCCTCCGAGACGGGATAGATCACCGGCACACGATGACCGCAGCGCGCGCAGCGGCCGCGCGCGACGAGCCAGCCGAGCACGGGAACGAGTTCCAGCGCCGTCAGCTGCGCCCCGCAGCCGTCGCAATGCGAGCGCCCGGACAGCGCCGCCCATGCCGACTGGCCGACCGGCCGAGCGCGCAGCCGGTGCGCGGCAAGCCCGGCGAAGCTGGCGATCGAGGCGCCGAACAGGAAGAGCAGGAACGAGATGAACACTGCCATGGTCGCCTCGCCGTCCCCCGCCCCATCGTCGCGCGATCATGCGCCTCAAAAGCAAGGGGCGCCACATGGGCGCCCTTGTCTCAAGTCCGATCAGGTTCGGATCAGTGCGGCACCGCAGCCCAGATCTTGCGCTTCGTCATGTAGACGAGGCCGGCGAAGAGGACGAGGAACACCATCACGTTGAAGCCGGTCTGCTTGCGCGCCTCCATGTGCGGCTCGGCGGCCCACATCAGAAAGGCGGACACGTCGCGCGAATACTGGTCGACCGTCTGCGGCGAGCCGTCGTCATAGGTGACGGCGTCGTCGTTGATCGGCTTCGGCATGGCAAGCGACTTGCCGGCGATGAAATACGGATTGTAGTGCGTGCCCTCGGCGATCTCCATGCCTTCCGGCGGCGTCTCGTCGTAGCCGGTGAGCAGCGCGTGGATGTAGTCCGGTCCGCTCTCCGCATACTGCGTGAAGATGTCGAAGACGAAGGTCGGGAAGCCGCGCTCGACAGCGCGCGCCTTGGCGATCAGCGAGAAGTCCGGCGGAACGGCGCCGCCGTTGGAAGCCGCCGCCGCCTCGTCGTTCGGGAACGGCGACGGGAAGTGGTCGGACGGGATGCCGGGGCGGGTGAACATCTCGCCATCGGCGTTCGGGCCGTCCTGCACTTCGTATTCGGCGGCGAAGGCCTTCACCTGCGCCTCGTTGTAGCCGAGCTCTTCCAAGGCGCGGAACGGCACCAGCTTCATCGAATGACAGGCCGCGCAAACTTCCTTGTAGACCTTGAGGCCGCGCTGGAGCTGACCCTTGTCGTAGGTGCCGAACGGACCGGCAAACGACCAGTCCATCTCCACCGGCTTCTTGATCGGGAAGTGGGTCGGCTCGGCGGCATTGTGGCCGGCTTCTTCCGCGCCGATCGCGAGCGCGAGGTTCGCGGTGAGACCGAAGGCTGCGGCCGCCGCACCGATGAGGAACTTCTTCATCTCAAAAAATCCCTTGCGAGCCACGGTTCAGCCTTTGGTTTCCGGCGCGGCGGCGGCACCCACCGGCTGCGCGGAGGCCGCGCCCTTGTTCTTCTCGAGCACTGCCTCGGTGATCGAGTTCGGCAGCTTGCGCGGCGTCTCGATGAGGCCAAGCACCGGCATGATGATCAGGAAGAAGCCGAAATAGTAGAGCGTGCCGATCTGCGACATGATCACGTAGACACCCTCGGCCGGACGCGAGCCCAGCCAGCCGAGCAGGATGGCGTTGATCACGAACAGCCAGAAGAACAGCTTGTACCACGGACGGTAGACCGCCGAGCGCACCTTCGAGGTGTCGAGCCAGGGCACGAAGAACAGCACCGCGATCGAGCCGAACATCGCCAGCACGCCACCAAGCTTGGAGTCGATCGGGCCGATGTTGAAGGTGATGGCGCGCAGGATCGCGTAGAACGGCAGGTAATACCATTCCGGCACGATGTGGGCGGGCGTCTTCAGCGGGTTGGCGACCGTGTAGTTGTCGGGGTGGCCGAGGAAGTTCGGGATGTAGAACACGAAATAGGCAAACACGGCCAGGAACACGATCATCGCGAACGCGTCCTTGATGGTCGCATGCGGCGTGAACGGGACCGTGTCGGTCTTCGACTTCACCTCGATGCCGGTCGGGTTGGTCTGGCCGGTGACGTGCAGCGCCCAGACGTGCAGCACCACGACGCCCGCGATCATGAACGGCAGCAGGTAGTGCAGCGCGAAGAAGCGGTTCAGCGTCGGGTTGTCCACCGCGAAGCCGCCGAGCAGCAGCTGCTGGATCCAGTCGCCGACGAGCGGAATGGCGGTGAAGAAGCCGGTGATGACGGTGGCGCCCCAGAACGACATCTGGCCCCAAGGCAGCACGTAGCCCATGAAGCCGGTCGCCATCATCAGGAGGTAGATGATGCAGCCGAGGATCCAGAGCAGCTCGCGCGGCGCCTTGTAGGAGCCGTAGTAGAGACCGCGCATGATGTGGATGTAGACGGCGATGAAGAAGAACGACGCGCCGTTGGCGTGCAGGTAGCGCAAGAGCCAGCCGGAATTGACGTCGCGCATGATCTTCTCGACCGAGGTAAAGGCGAGCGTCGTGTCGGCCGCGTAGTGCATCGCCAGCACCACGCCGGTGACGATCTGCGCCACCAGCATGATCGAGAGGATGCCGCCGAAGGTGTAGGCGTAGTTCAGGTTGCGCGGCACCGGATAGGCCACGAAGGAATCGTAGATCAGCCGCGGCAGCGGCATGCGCTGGTCGATCCAGCGTCCGAGGCCCGAGCTGGGCGTATAGGTCGAGTGTCCACCGCTCATCGGAATGCTCCCCTCAACCGATCTTGATCTTCGTATCCGAGAGGAACTCGAACACCGGAACCGCGAGGTTCTCAGGCGCCGGGCCTTTGCGGATGCGGCCGGCCGTGTCGTAGTGCGAGCCGTGGCACGGGCAGAACCAGCCGCCGAAATCGCCCTGCTGGCCGAGCGGCACGCAGCCGAGATGGGTGCAGGAGCCGATCATGACGATCCAGTTCTCCTTGCCCTCGCCCGCCGAGCGGTCGATGTCGGTAGCGGGCGCGTCGGCGCCGATATTGGCGTTGCGCGCGACCGGGTCCTTGAGCTCATCGAGCTTCACCGCCTTGGCGGCCTCGACTTCCTCATTGGTGCGGTTGCGGATGAACACCGGCTTGCCGCGCCATTTGGCCGTCACCGACATGCCGGGCTCGATCGCCGAGACGTCCACCTCGATCGTGGCGAGCGCGAGCGTCGAGGCGTCGGGGCGCATCTGGTCGATGAACGGCCAAGCGAGGCCCGCCACGCCAACGGCGCCGGCGGCGCCAGTGGCGATGTACAGAAAATCGCGGCGATTGGGATCGGCTGATTCGGTCGCGCTCACGTGACAATCTTCCTTTTGTCTCGCACTGCCTAAAAGGCTGGACCCGGCACCATCAGACGCCCAAACACGCGGCGTCTCCCGGCTCGGAGTCGGGCAATATTGTGGCGAGGTTTCTATGCGTCGCGTCCGGCCTTGTCCAGACGCCGACACAGGCTGTGGGCAGTTTGTCGCGGGGGTGGCGCGGACTGTCTGCCAACGACAGGGAAGTGACGCGTTCGTCCCTCCGGGCAGCCCCATCCGCCGCCCGGCAGTCGGCAGTATTCAACAGCTCAAACCAGCGATCGAAAAGTGCGCTCGAGGCATTGGCATGATGCAGCTCGCCCAACGTCAACGGCACGTTCGAGATCGTATGGACAGTAGTGAACTTCTGGGTAACATTTCAGGTTGCCGGCAATAGGCGGACGGCAATCGGAAGTTCAGGCGGCAGCAAGGTGCCTCTGACGAGTTGGGGGATAAACGCATGACAAAACTACGGATCTTCGCATTCGCTCTGCTCTCGACGGTATTTGTCGACGCGCAAGTAGCAGGTGCGCTGGCCAAGGAGGAAGCCAAGAAGACCGATCGGCAGTCTACTTATGCCAAATCGAAGAAGCCCGCCAAGGCGAAATCCGCGGGACTCGCGGGCAGCGAGGGCAACGTACGTCGTCGAGTTCTCTATACGCGGGAGATGAGCGGTGGGTGCGGGAAAATGTACAAGCAGTACGTCGCCGCCTCGGGCCACTCGGCCTTCGCCTCTACGCCGATCGACTATTTCTACGGATCGAGCGTCTGCGCCACGGCGCTCAATGCAGCGAGCGCCAAGGCCGCGGAGGAACGCGCGATGGCGTCCTGCCGGGCCGGAGCCAAGAAATACAAGAGCGCCGGAGAAATCGGCGTGTCGGGCGCCTGCGAGATCTTCATGTCGAAGTAAGGCGCAGCTATCGGGCGCCCAGTCGCGCCAGGATGCGCTTTGGTATTCCCATCTCGCGGATGACGTCGTCGTGGCGGCGCATGCCGCAAAGTTCGCGCTGGATGAAATAGGCCTGCACAGCGGCGGCGACGGCGCGCAGACGCTTTTCGCGCGCCTCGCCTTCGAGCCCGGCCTCGTCCTCCGCGAGCTTCGCCAGCGCCTGCTCGGCCCTGCGCCCGGCTTCGCCGAGCGAACTCGCCATCTCGCCGAGGATCTCGTGCTCGACCGGCTGCAGCCCGGTGGCGCTTGATGCGCGCTCGACGGTGATGCGGCCGGGCAGGCGCAGCGCCATCGGCTACTCCGCGGCGAGCCGATCGGCGAGGAAGCCGCCCGACTGGCGCTCCCACAGCTTGGCATAGAGCCCGCCTTTGGCAATCAGGCTCTCATGCGTGCCCTCCTCCACGATGCGACCCTTGTCGATGACGACGAGGCGGTCGAGTGCCGCGATGGTCGAGAGGCGGTGCGCGATGGCCAGCACGGTCTTACCCTCCATCATCGTGTAGAGGTTCTCCTGGATCGCGGCCTCGATCTCCGAATCGAGCGCCGAGGTCGCCTCGTCGAGGATGAGGATCGGCGCATTCTTCAACATCATCCGCGCGATGGCGATGCGCTGACGCTGGCCGCCGGACAGCTTGACGCCGCGCTCGCCGACATGCGCGTCATAGCCCTTGCGCCCTTTCGGGTCGGACACGTTGACGATGAACTCGTGCGCCGACGCCTTCTTCGCCGCGGCGATGATCTCCTCCTCGGTGGCGTCCGGCTTGCCATAGGCGATGTTGTCGCGGATCGAGCGATGCATCAGCATCGCGTCCTGGCTGACCACGCCGAACTGGGCGCGCAGCGAGGCTTGCGTGACCGAGCGGATGTCGCGGCCGTCGAGCAGGATGCGACCGCTCTCGACATCGAACAGCCTGAGCGCCAGATTGACCAGCGTCGTCTTGCCGGCGCCCGACGGGCCGACCAGCGCCACCCGCTCGCCCGGGCGGATGTGCAGGTCGAGATTGGAGATGATGCCGCTCTTCTTGCCGTAGTGGAAGGAGACGTCCTCGTAGACGAGATCGCCCTTGGCGCGCGGCATCACGGTCGCGTCCGGCGCGTCCTTGATGCCAGGCTCGACGGAGATCACCGTCGTCGCGTCCTGCACGGTGGCGAAGTTGCGGATCAGGCCGTTGATGTTGAACATCATGTAGCCCGACATCTGGTTGAGCCGGAACACCAGGCCCAGCGCCGCGGCCACCTCGCCCGTGGTGGCGGCGCCACCCATCCACTTGTTGACGGCCAGCACCGCGACGCCGGCCATCATGAAGCCGTTGAGCAGCGCCACCGCAGCCCGCACCGTGGTGATCGAGCGTGTGAGCTGCTTCACCGCGTCGAGATAGCGCTGCATGCCCTCGCGCACATAGTTGTGCTCGCGGCCGCCCGAATCGAACAGCTTCACCGCCATGATGTTGGTGAAGGCATCGACAATGCGGCCGTTGACGATCGAGCGCTCGTCCGCCGTGCGGCGGCCTGCCTGCCTGAGGGGCGGGAGCAGATGGTATGCGGCCCAAAGATAGCCTGCGACCCAGACGGCCAGCACCACGCCCATGATGGGATCGAGCGCGCCGAGGATCGTGGCGGCGAGGATCAGGAAGGTGAGGAAGCTCCAGACCGTCTGCAACGAGGAGACGATGAAGTCGCCCGTCGCCTCGCCGCCCTGCAGGATCTTGGTGGCGATGCGGCCCGCGAAATCGTTCTGGTAGAATTCGTAGGGCTGGTCCATCACGCGCCGAAAGGCCTGCCAGCGCACGAGCTGGTAAAAATTCGGCACGACGACCTGCTGCTCGACGACCGCGTTGCCGATCATGACCACGGCGCGGATGACGAGGATCAGGAACAGGAACGCGGCGAGATGCGGCCAGTAGTCGGCGATCAGCGTCGCCGGATTGGCCGCGTCGAGCAGGTCGATCAGCCAGCCGACCGACCAGTAGAGCGCCGCATCGACCGCGCCCGACAGGCCACCGGCGATCAGCAGCAGCACGAAGGGCATCTTCGCCTGGCGGGCAAAGAACAGGATGAACTGCCACGCATCGCGCGGCAGCACCGGCCGATCCGTGTCGGCGAAGGCGTCGACCACGTTCTCGAAAGGGGAGTAGAGGCGGTCCTGGAGGGTCTTGGAATCGTTCATCTACGGCTAATGTAGTCCCCTGCTGCCAGCCGGACATCCCCTCTTTGTCAGGATGAAGAAAATGTAATGGGCGGAGGGGCGGATCGAGGCGGCCCCCTCACCCGGCCTCCGCTTCGCTCGGCCACCCTCTCCCCGACGGGGAGAGGAGGTCTACGACCGTCGCGGCCACCTTTCCTCCGGATCGCGAAGGCGCTGGCGAACCTCCTCTCCCCTCAGGGAGAGGGTGGCCGAGCGAAGCGGAGGCCGGGTGAGGGTCGGCGACCTGCCCTACTCCGCTGCCGCCTCGACCTTGCCCTCCTCTTCGGGCGTCTCGTCGAGCAGGAAGCCGCCGGACTGGCGCGCCCAGAGCTGGGCGTAGAGCCCTCCCCGCTTCACCAGCTCCTCATGCGTCCCGTCCTCGACGATCCGGCCCTTGTCCATGACGATCAGCCGGTCCATCGCTGCGATGGTGGAGAGGCGGTGCGCGATGGCGATCACGGTCTTGCCCTCCATCAGCCGGTAGAGGTTCTCCTGGATCGCCGCCTCGACCTCGGAATCGAGCGCCGAGGTCGCTTCGTCCAGGATCAGGATCGGCGCGTCCTTGAGCATGACGCGGGCGATCGCCACGCGCTGGCGCTGGCCGCCCGACAGTTTGACGCCGCGCTCGCCGACATGGGCGTCGTAGCCCTGGCGGCCCTTGGGGTCGCGCAGGCCCTGGATGAAGCCATCGATCTCCGCCTTGCGCGCGGCGTCCAGCATCATTTCCTCGGTCGCGTCGGGGCGGCCGTAGGTGATGTTGTCGCGCACCGAGCGGTGCAGCAGCGAGGTGTCCTGCGTGACGACGCCGATGTTGGCGCGCAGGCTGTCCTGCGTGACGCCGGCGATGTCCTGCCCGTCGATCAGGATGCGACCGCCCTCGATGTCGTAGAAGCGCAGCAGCAGATTGACCAGCGTCGATTTGCCGGCGCCCGAGCGGCCGACCACACCGATCTTCTCGCCGGCCTTGACCGTCAACGTCAGTCCCTCGATGATGCCGCGCTTCTTGCCGTAGTGGAACCGCACGTCCTCGAAGGAGAGGTCGCCGCGCGAAACGACGATGTCCTTCGCGCCCGGCCTGTCCTCGACGAGCCGCGGCAGCGCGATCGACGTGATGCCGTCCTGCACCGTGCCGATGTTCTCGAACAGCGCCGACACCTCCCACATGATCCATTGCGACATGCCCCACAGCCGCAGCACCAGCGCCATGGCGACCGCGACGGCGCCGATGGTGACGACGTCGCCCAGCCAGAACCAGATGGCCAGCGCCGAGATGACGAGGAGCAGGGTCGAGTTGAGCACGTAGAGCGTGCCGTAGAGGCCGGTCACCAGCCGCATCGACCGGTGGACCGTATCCAGGAACTCGCTCATGCCCTGCCGCGCATAGGCAGCTTCGCGGCGCGAATGGCTGAACAGCTTCACCGTCTGGATGTTGGTGTAGCTGTCGACCACGCGGCCGGTCATCATCGAGCGCGCGTCGGCCTGTTCCTCCGCGACCTTGCCCAGCCGTGGAATGAAGTAATAGAGCAGGCCGATATAGGCCGCGATCCAGCCGACCAGCGGCAAGGCCAGCCGCCAGTCGGACGAGCCGATGATGAACAGCATGCCGAGGAAGTAGACGACGACGTAGTTCAGCACGTCGACGAGCTTGACGATGCATTCGCGGATGGCGAGCGCCGTCTGCATCAGCTTGGTGGCGACGCGGCCGGCGAACTCGTCCTGATAGAAGGTCATCGACTGCTTGAGCAGATAGCGGTGCACCATCCAGCGGATGCGCATGGGGAAATTGCCCATCAGCGACTGCTGGTTGAACAGCGACTGCGCGAAGACCATGGACGGCAGCAGGATCATCACGACCACGGCCATGCCGATAAGCTTCCACTTCTCGGTCTGGAGGAAGGTCTCGCGGCTCTGCGCCGACAGCCAGTCGACGATGTTGCCAACGAAGCCGAACATCCAAACCTCGGCGATCGCGATGCCGGCCGAGAACAGCGCGCCCGCGATGATGAGCGGCCACGTGCCCTTGGCATAGTGCAGGCAGAAGGCGAGGAAGGATCTTGGCGGTTCCGTCGGCTCCGCGGCGGGAAACGGATCGAGCAGGGACTCGAACCAGCGGAAGAGTGCAGTCATCATGGTCTCACCTGTGCCCGCTGCGCGGCGCGATCGGTTTCACGACCACGGCGCGGTCCTTGCCGCGCGGGCCGTTGGTGGCGGCCTTCACGGCCGGTTTCGTTCCCTTCGGGCCGGTCGCACGGCCAGGATGGGGATTGGTCGCCTGCCCTCCAAGCGCCCTGCCGACGGCTGCCGACAGGGCATTGTCGGTAGGTGCGGCGGGCTTTCCGATCGTTTCGGACGGAATGGGAAGGGCGGAATGTGCGGGGTGACCCGGCTTGGCATGCATCGTCGAACTCCACGGAAAGCGATTGGCTTTACGGGCAGCCCCAGCGAACGATGCTCAAAGTGTCAGGATCGGTCGAACCAGGGTGCCGTCAGGCGGAAGGCCCAATCAGGCGGGCAGGCGCATAGCGCAGCTGGTAGTCCATTCCGCCCTCCTTGGTTCGAGTTGACGAGGAGCGCCGTATAGACGACTTCTCCGGCAAAGGCCAGCCCGTGTGCCGACACTTTGCCGACAGTCGCGGATGGGTGTTGCCCGGAAGCCTCACCCGTCTCGACCTGAATCAAAGTGCGAAGTCCATGACTCACGATCTCCACATCGCGCTCTACCAGCCTGAAATCCCTGGCAATACCGGCGCGATCCTGCGGCTCGCGGCCTGCTTCTCGGCCACCGTCGACATCATCCGGCCGATCGGCTTCGAACTGTCGGACCGGACGCTGAAGCGCGCCGGCATGGACTATCTGGAGATCGCCGCGATCCGCGAGCACGCCGATTTCGCCGCCTTCGAGGACTGGCGGCGCCAGAGCGGCCGAAGGCTGGTGCTGATGTCGACGAAGGCCGAGAGGGCCTACACCGATTTCGCCTTCCGGCCCGACGACGTGCTGATGCTCGGCCGCGAATCGTCCGGCGTGCCCGACAGCGTTCACGCCCTCGCCGACGCCGAGCTGCGCATCCCGATCCGCCCCGAGGCGCGCAGCCTCAACCTCGGCATGAGCGCCGCGATCACGCTGAGCGAGGCGGTACGGCAGATTGGGCGCACTTGAAAATTCGTACGAATATGGCAATCTTTGCCAAAAACTGGAGATCGACCATGGCTACGATGAACATTTCCCTCCCCGACCAGATGCGCGAGTGGGTCGAGGCGCAGGCGAAGTCCGGCAGATACGGCAATGCCAGCGACTACATGCGCGACCTTATCCGGCACGACCAAGAACGGGCCGAAAAGATCGCGCATATGCAGAAGCTGGTGGATGAGGCTCGGGCGAGCGGGATCTCGGACAAGACTGCCGATGAAGTGATTGCAACTGCGCGGGCGAAAGCACGAGCCGGTGGCATATAGCCTTTCGCCGCGGGCAGAGGCCGATCTCGAGCGGCTTTATCGCGAAGGCTTCGACCGCTTCGGGGAGAAGCAGGCCGATCTTTATGCGCTCGACCTGATCAGGGCCTTCGAACTGCTCGGCGAAAATCCGGGAATGGCGCGGCTGAGATATGAGATCGAGCCGCCTGCCCGTATCCACTCGCACCGCTCGCATCTGATCATCTACGAGGAGGTGGACGATCTCGTCGTCATCCTTCGCATTCGCCACGCCTGCGAGAATTGGGCCGAGCGCCCGCTCTAATCCGCCGTCGGCAACCGTCGCATCGTGAACTCGATCACGTCGTCGGGGCGTTCGCGCCAGCTTTCGATCGCGGTCCAGTACGCCTGTTTCGGCCAGCGGTCGAACCATTCGCGGGCCTTCTGGCGGGCGACCGGGCGAGGGAGTGCGAAAGTCTCCCGCACGAAGCCGTCGCGGGGAAGGCGTATCCCCTCGGCTCTCTGCCGGTCCAGACTTCGCTTCAGGCCGTCCAGCGGCGGCCGTGTCGGAGTGCCCACGCGACATCCTCCTTGACCCGTCTGGATTGAAGTTTAGGGATCGCATCCGAAAAAGACGAGTCCTTTGTGGATCGAGCGGAGTGCGCATGGAACGGCCCGAGATCCCGGCAGGCCTGCCGGACGACATCGAAGACAAGAAGGCGGCGGCCCGAGCCTGGTTCGAGGAACTGCGCGACCGCATCTGCGCCGGCTTCGAGAAGATCGAGGACGAACTGACGGGGCCGCAGTCATCGTGGTCGCCGGGCCGCTTCGAGCGCACGCCCTGGCTGCGCAAGGAGGGCGAAGGCGGCGGCGGGGTGATGTCGATGATGTACGGCCGCGTCTTCGAGAAGGTCGGCGTCCACACCTCCACCGTCCACGGCGAGTTCTCGCCGGAGTTCCGCAAGCAGATCCCCGGGGCCGAGGACGATCCGCGCTTCTGGGCGTCGGGCATCTCGCTGATCGCGCATCCGCACAATCCGAACGTGCCGGCCGTGCACATGAACACGCGCATGGTCGTCACCTCGCGGCAGTGGTTCGGCGGCGGCGCGGACCTGACGCCGGTGCTCGACCGGCGCAGGACGCAGGAGGATGCCGATTCGATCGCCTTCCACCGCGCGATGCAGTTCGTCTGCGACCGGCACGCGGCGGTCGCGGACTACGGGCGCTACAAGGCATGGTGCGACGAGTATTTCTTCCTGCCGCACCGCAACGAGCCGCGCGGCATCGGCGGCATCTTCTACGACTGGCTGCATTCGGACGAGGACAAGGGCGGCTGGGCCGCCGACTTCGCCTTCACGCAGGATGTCGGCCGCACCTTCCTCGTCGTCTACGACCACATCCTGCGCAGGAACTTCAATCTCAACTGGACCGACGCCGACCGCGAGGAGCAGTTGATCCGGCGCGGCCGCTATGTCGAGTTCAACCTGCTCTACGACCGCGGCACGACCTTCGGCCTCAGGACCGGCGGCAATGTCGACTCGATCCTGTCGTCGATGCCTCCCGAGGTGAAGTGGCCATAGGCTGTCGGAGATTGCCGGACCATCCGCGACAGCCTCCGACAGGGTTGCCCGTCGGCATACATCCGTGTGCGTCGCATAGCCGCTGCGCACGCCGCCCCATTCCTTCCACAAAGCGTTGAATCCGCTGGCGAATATGGCGGTGACGCCGCGCAGGATTTTCTTTTTCGTCTAATGGCGCAGCCGTTCGGCAGGTCTATTTTCCACGCCGTGGCCGGGAAACGCCGGCGGCTCCCCCAAGCCGCGACACGACGCAACCTGACGGCCATGTCCTGCAGAGCCGCGCCCTAGAAGAGGCGGCCGATTTTCAGGAGTAACCGACATGCGCAACCATCTCGTTCCCGTTACGGCAGCCGCCCTCGTCGCGGTGTCGTCGTTCGCCTTCGCCGCCACGCAGCATCACGCGACCGGCAGCGTGAAGACCTACGACAGCAAGGCGATGACGCTCTCGCTCGACGACGGCTCGACCTACACCCTGCCGAAGAGCTTCAAGGACCCGGGCCTCAAGACCGGCGAGAAGGTCAATGTGGCGTGGCAGCAGAGCGGAACCATGAAGATGGTCGACAAGGTCACGATCCAGAAGTGATCCAGGGCGGCGGCGGAGCTTCCGGCTCCGCCGCCTCGCCTGCATCTCACTCCCGCACCAGCGAGCGCAACTGGCCGGCGGGCAGGTCGGCGATCTGGGACAGGTTCATCGTCTCGAGTTCGGGATGGGCCAGCGGATCTCGCAGCCAGTCGGCGCAGGCCGCCGCGCAATCGGCGAAGGAGCGCGATACGCCGGCGCGGCCGGCGAGATCGGACAGCAGGGTCGTCAAAAACTTCAGCATGGCAGCCTCCGTTCAAGTTCCATGCTCCAATCATGCGGCCGAAACACCACTTTCTCAATGGAGAATGCTTCGCCTATGATATAGAAAAACTGCATGAACCGTCTGCAGCGCTTCCATATCAACGGCCTCAAGGCACTCGAATCCGTCGGTCGGCTGGGCTCGCTCCAGGCGGCGGCCGACGAACTGGGCGTGACGCCCGGCGCCGTCAGCCAGCACCTGATCCGCGCCGAGCGGCAACTGGGCCGCGCCGTCTTCACCCGCACGCCGAAGGGCCTGCTGCCGACCGCTCTCGGCGCCCGCCTCCTGCCGCGCCTCACCGCCGCCTTCCGCACACTGGACGACGCACTCGCCGTCGCCGAAGAGGACCGCGAGCGCGCGCTCACGGTGTCGGTGGCGCCCGTGCTCGCTTCGAAATGGCTGGTGCCGCGCCTGTCGCGCTTCCGGGCCGCGCATCCCGACATCCGCATCCGCATCGATGCCACGACGGAGATCGTCGACCTCGATTCCTCGGATATCGACCTTGCGCTGAGGGTCGGTCGCGGCGACTGGGCGAACGTGCGCCTGCGCCGGATGCTGCCGATGGAGGTCTTCCCGGTCTGCGCGCCGGCGCTTGCGCAGACGCTGCGGTCGCCGGAGGACCTGCGCAGCGCGCCGATCGTGCTCGATTCCGGTGCGCGCGGCATCTGGGACCACTGGCTGGCGCCTTACGGCATGAAGGAGACGGACCTCGGCCCGGCCGACCACTTCACCGACGCCTCGCTGTGCGCCGACGCCGCGATCGGCGGCCAGGGCGTCATGCTCGGCTGGCACACGCTGGCGGTCGACGCGATCCGGGCCGGGCTTCTCGTCGCCCCCTTCGCTCGCGCGGTCGACATCGGCACGGGCTATTTCGCCGTCACCTCGCCCACCCGGCCGGAGACCAGGCAGATGAAGGCGTTTCTCGCCTGGGTCGAGGAGGAAATGGCCGCGACGGCGCGCGAATTCGGCAGACCGACGGCGGCGAAAAGGGCGTGAGGCCGAGGCGAGCTTAGAGCGGAACGTACAAGCTCTTGCCGCATTTCCGGCTATACTCGCCGCCCATAAGAAAGAAGGGAGAAACGCCATGAAGGAATTCCACTGCGGCTCGCTGGTGCCGGGATGCGAATGGCATACGCGCCACGAGGAAGAGGCCGAGATCATGCGCCGCGCGGTCCAGCATATGCGCGAGACCCACGGCGAGACCGTCATGCGCGAATCGATGATCGACGCGATCCGCTCGCGCATCGAGAAGGTGCGCCACGCCGCCTGACGCCTGTTCCGGCCGGGACATACCTAACGAATCATCTACCTGCGACCCCACCGGCCGCGGGTAATTGCGTGCAACTTCAAGACGTTCCGTAACTTCAAAATAACACCTGTCTGTCATTGTGCGGCGAACAACAGGCATTCCAGCCTTTCGTATGCGCCGGAGAGACAGGCATGTTCAAACGGTTCCTCAGGGCCCGGGGCGGTAACTTTGCGACCGTCACGGCGGTGGCCTCGCTGCCGCTGATCCTGGCGGCTGGCGTCGCGGTCGACTACACGCGCTACCTCTCGGCCGAGAAGCACCTGCAGGACGTCGCCGACGCCGCCGCGCTGGCGATCGCCGCCTCCGACGAGAAGGACGAGACCAAGCTGCGCGCGCTGGCCGACAGCTTCGTCAGCGGCAACTATTCCGACAGCCGGATCCACGAACTCTCTGTCGCCAGCCTCGACCTCGGCGAGGACCAGGTCGACCTTGCTCTCCAGGGCCGCCTGCCCACCACCTTCATGGGCATCGTCCACTACGATTGGCTCGACGTAAAAGCCTCCTCGCTCGCCGTCCGCGCCGTGACCGGCAGTGTCGAATTGGCGCTGGTGCTCGATAATACATGGTCGATGTCCGAGAAGGACAGTTCCGGTGCCACCAAGATTGCAACCCTGAAGAAGGCGGCGGGCTCGCTGGTCACCGAGCTGATGAGCAATGCCAAGGCCGATGTCAGCATCGGCCTGGTCCCCTATGCCGACTACGTCAATGTCGGGACGAAATACCGCAACGAAAGTTGGCTGAGCGTGCCTGACGATTACGATGTCGACCCGAAGCCGAAGGTCTGCGAAATCAAGGACGTCACCACCACGCCCTGTCTGGAATATGCGCCGAAATATTCCTGCACGACCTATGTCGACGGCGTCCCGCAGAACTCTACCTGTGGCGGACAATGCGTGAAGAACGGCACGCCCTATACCGAGAAAAAAGAAGTCTGCAGTGGTGGCGGCAGCGTCACGAAATACCGCTGGTACGGCTGTATCGGCTCGCGCATGTCCGGCACCACGCGCCTCAACGACGGGTCACCGGCCGTCACCTATCCCGGCTATGTCGAGACCAGCCAGAAGTGCCTCAACCCGATCGTGCCGCTGAGCAAGAACAAGGCGTCGCTCGCCTCGGCAATCGACGGGATGATCATCAACATATCGAGCTACAAGCCCTACACATACATCCCCGCAGGGATGATCTGGGGCGTGAACCTGCTGTCGCCGACCGCCCCCTTCAAGGAGGCGGGCGCCTATGACGCGAAGAACGTCGCGCCGCGCAAGGCGATCGTGCTGATGACGGACGGCGAGAACACGCTGCGCTTCAACTCCGGCAACGGTCGCCACGCCTCTTTGAGCAGCAATGCTTCCACCGCTGCGACACAGCTAGCACAAACCAATGCCGACACGAAGGCGATCTGCGACTATGCCAAGACGAACAAGATCGAGATCTTTTCCGTCGCCTTCATGGTCGACAATGCCGACGCCAAGAGCATCCTCGAATATTGCGCGACGGATACGGAGCACTACTTCGACGCGTCGGACCCCGACAAGCTGATGGCCGCCTTCTCCGGCATCGCCCGTTCGCTCAGTCAGGTGCGCCTGGCGCGGTAGCCCGCGCGAGCAGTTCGTCCCGCGTCAGGGCGAAGCCGGAGGCGGTCCAGTCCGCCTCGAGCCGGCGCAGCAGGTCGCCCATCGCCGGGCCGGGAGCGATGCCGAGCGCCTGGAGATCCTTTCCGGCGACCGGAAAGACCGGTCGCTTCCACGTCGAGGCGAATTTCAGCAGGCGGCCATAGCCTCCGGCCTCGATCATGTGCTTGTCGCTCGTGCCGGCATAGGAGCGGGCCGAGGCCAGTGCCAGCATCAGCCGGTCGCGATAGGCCTGGGGGTCGCCGCCATAGAGAAGCCTGGCGAAGACCGCCTCCGCCATGTCGTGCGCCGGCAGCGGCACCGAGGCCCAGGCCACCAGCCGGTCGCGCTCGCCGTTGGAGAGCTTGAGGCGCTCCGACAGTGCGACCGCCCGCGCCGGGTCGGGCGGGACGATCGCTTCGAGACGCAGCAGTGGATCGGCCGGCCAGCCGAGGTCGCGTTCGGCCGTAACGAGGCCATGGATCGAGTCGATGCCCCATTTCTCGGTTTCAGGAACGGCGAGAGTGAGAACGCCCGCCTGGCGCATCCACAGAAGGGCGCGCGACGGGTCGGCAGCGCCGAGCAGCTTCTTCAACTCCGCCCAGATGCGTTCGACCGAAAGCCGGGCAATCCCCTCCTTCAGCCGCGCGCAGGCTTTCAGGCCCGCGGCGTCCGGCCGGCCACCGCCATACTGGGCGAAGAAGCGGAAGAAGCGCAGGATGCGCAGATAGTCTTCACGAATGCGGGTCTCGGCGTCGCCGATGAAGCGGATGGTGCGCGTCTCGAGGTCCGCCAGCCCGCCGACGAGATCGATCACGGTGCCGTCGGCCTCCGCATAGAGCGCGTTGACGGTGAAGTCGCGCCGCTCGGCGTCGGCCTTCCAGTCACGGCCGTAGGAGACGGTCGCATGCCGCCCGTCGGTCGCGATGTCGGCGCGCAGCGTGGTGACCTCGTGCGGCCTGCCGTCGGCGAGCACCGTCACCGTGCCGTGTTCGATGCCCGTGGCAATGGTGCGAAAGCCGGCGGCCTGCGCCCGGCGCACCGTCTCGTCGGGCAGCGTCGTCGTCGCGATGTCGATGTCGGTGACAGCCTCGCCGAGAAGCGTGTTGCGCACCGCGCCGCCCACCACCCGCGCCTTCTCGCTGTCGGCGGACAGGACGGAGAGCAGTTTTTGCAGCGCCGGCTCGGCCAGCCAGGCAGCCGAGGCGATCGACGCGCCGCTCATGCGTAGAGCCTGTCGTGCACCGCGCGGATGATGCCCGCCGTGACGCCCCAGATGTGCCTGCCGTCATAGGGCATAGTGTAGAAATAGCGCTCGATATTGTTCCAGATCCGACTGTCGGTGTGGTGGTTGGCCGCGTCCATGAGGAAGCGCAGCGGCACCTCGAACGTGTCGTCCACCTCGTCGGGATTGATCGTCAGCGTGAAGCCTGGCCGCACCACCGACAGAACAGGCGTGATGCGGAAGCCGCTGCCGCTGTAGTAGTCGGACAGTTGGCCGACGATCTCGATGAACTCCCCCTTGAGGCCGATCTCCTCGTCGGCCTCGCGCATGGCGGCGGCCTCCACCGACACGTCGCCGGGGTCGACGCGGCCTCCGGGAAAGGCGATCTGGCCCGGATGGCTCTTCAGCTTCTCCGTGCGCTTGGTGAGCAGCATCGTCGCGCCCTCCGGCCGGTCGATGACCGGGACGAGCACGGCCGCCGGCCGCAGTCCCTCGCGGACGATGTCCTTGCGCGAGTTGGGGTTGAGCCTGTGGTCGCCATTGACGTCGTCGCTGGGGCCAGGCGCGGCGCGCTGCAAGGCGCGGGCGCGGAAATCCGCCGCCGAATAGGGTTCTAGCGCACGCTGGTCCATCATTCCCCGCTGAGCTGCTTCAGCTTCTCGACGGGCATGACCGGAAACACCGCGCCCTTCGAGCGCAGGGCGAACATTGCCCTGCCGTCGATCTCGATCTCCTCGCCGATCTCCGCCAGCTCGTACATCACCGGCCGTGCCACCAGCGCCTCCAGCCGCCCGCGCACGTGCAGATAGGGCTTGAGCCCGCCGGTGCCGTCCTCGTCGACGAAGCGCAGCGGATGGTCCGGACCGGCCTCGACCACGTCGCCGACATTGGTGCGGAAGGTGAGCACCTGGTCCTCGCCCTGCCCCGACGCATCGACCTCCACCGCCACGAAGGGCGCGTCGACCACCCGGATGCCGACCTTTTCGACCGGCGTGACGAGATAGGTCTTCCCGTCCTCGTCCTTGCGCAGGACCGTCGAGAACAGCTGGACCAGCGGCATGCGGCCGATCGGCGTGCCAAGGTAGAACCAGGTGCCGTCGGCGCGGATTTCCATGTCGAGGTCGCCGCAAAACGGTGGATTCCAGCGCTCGACCGGCGGCAGGCCCTTGCCCGCCCGCGTAGCGCGGGAGATGAGTGCGGTCAGGCCCGCGGTATCGCGCGCGCCGGCAAGCGTGTCCTGTGGGCTGGTCTGGCTGTCCTGCTGCATGGTCACGAAATAGTCACTGTTGTTCCGCTTGTCAGCCTAGGTCAGTGATTTAAGTTCATCTTGCAGCGCAGCGAAACATGCGAGTCGACCGACCGCCTCTTGCGACGAACGCTGGCAAGGACGAACGCCTGCCCGGGCCGCGTCTTGAATGCCGCGGCCGGGGCACTCTTCCAGAGGATCGAGACGCATGAGCGTGATGACAAGGGAAGCCGGGATCAGCGAGAAGGAGATGGTCGCCGCGGCCGAAAAGGCGCTCGACGACATCTCGAAGGTGCGCGCCGGCGTCGGCAAGGTCATCTTCGGCCAGGAAAGCGTGGTGGAGCGGACGATGGTGGCCCTCCTCGCCGGCGGCCATGCGCTGCTGGTCGGCGTGCCCGGCCTCGCCAAGACCAAGCTGGTGGAGACGCTGGGCGTCGTGCTCGGCCTCGATTCCCGCCGCATCCAGTTCACGCCCGACCTGATGCCGTCCGACATCCTCGGCTCCGAGGTGATGGAGCAGGACGACGCCGGCAAGCGCGGTTTCCGCTTCATCCCCGGCCCGATCTTCGCCCAGCTTTTGATGGCCGACGAAATCAATCGCGCCAGCCCGCGCACGCAGTCGGCTCTGCTGCAGTCGATGCAGGAATATCACGTCACCGTCGCCGGCCAGCGGCACGACCTGCCCGCACCGTTCCACGTGCTGGCGACCCAGAACCCGCTGGAGCAGGAAGGCACCTATCCGCTGCCGGAAGCCCAGCTTGACCGCTTCCTGATGCAGGTCGACATCCTCTATCCCGAGCTCGACGCCGAGCGCCGCATCCTTCTGGAGACAACCGGCGTCAGCGAGGCGAAGGCGGAGAACGTGCTTGACGCCGAGCGGCTCCGCGCCATCCAGATGCTGATCCGCCGCATGCCGGTGCCCGAGAGCGTCGTGGAGGCGATCCTCACCCTCGTGCGCTCGGCGCGTCCCGGCAGCGGCAACGAGGACACCGACAAGCACGTTGCCTGGGGTCCCGGCCCCCGCGCCAGCCAGGCGCTGACCCTGTGCGCCCGCGCCCGCGCGCTCTACGAAGGCCGCCTCGCCCCGTCGGTGGACGACGTGCATGCGCTCGCCGAACCGGTGCTGCAGCATCGCATGGCGCTAACTTTCTCGGCCCGCGCGGAAGGCATGCATGTGCGCGACGTCATCGCGCGGTTGGTGAAAGCGGCAGGCTGATGGCCGCATCGATCGGCGAAGCCGTCACACCGGTCGGGACCAGCGACGCGCTGGCGCGCGCCCGGCTGCGGGCCTCGCTCGTGCCCGACCTGCTGGTCGAGGCGCGCCGTGTCGTCAACACGGTCATCGCCGGCTGGCACGGCCGCCGCCGCCGCGGCATCGGCGAGAACTTCTGGCAGTTCCGGCCCTATGTCGAAGGCGATTCCTCGCGCATCGACTGGCGCCGCTCCGCCCGCGACGAGCACATCTATGTCCGCGACAAGGAGTGGGAGGCCGCGCATACGGTGTGGCTGTGGGCCGATCCGTCGTCGTCGATGCTCTACAAGTCGACCTATGCGACCGTGTCCAAGGAATCGCGTGCGCTGGTGCTGATCCTGGCGCTGGCCGAGCTTCTGTCGCGCAGCGGCGAGCGCATCGGCTGGCCGGGCCTCACCGACGCGTTTTCGGCCCGCAACGGCGCCGAGCGGCTGGCCTCGCACCTGGCGCATGCCTCGCGGCTTGAGGCGCGGCCGGACGTCTCCTCGATCCGCCGTTTCTCCGACATCGTCATCGCCAGCGACTTCCTCGACCCGGTCGAGGAGACGATGGAATGGCTGGACGTGCTCGCCCGCCACGGCGTGCGCGCGCATCTGATCGAGGTTTCGGACCCGGCCGAGGAGACCTTCCCCTATTCCGGCCGCACCGAGTTCCGCGATCCCGAGACCGGTCTGAAGCTCACCGCCGGCCGCGCCGAGACGCTGGCCGAGGACTACCGGCTGGTCTACCAGGCCCGCCGCGACCAGCTGTCCGCCTGGGCCAAGCGTCTGGGCTGGAGCTACACGGTCAATCACACCGACCGGCTCGCCTCCGAATCCCTCGTCAGGGTCCATGCAGCGATGACCGTCGACGGCGGCTATGCGTCGGGAGGCCGCGCATGAGCTGGCTGCCGCTCTCCTTCGGCTTCCCGGCGGTGCTGGCCGGGCTCGTCGCCCTGCCGGTGATCTGGTGGCTGCTGCGGCTGACCCCGCCCAAGCCGCGCAGCGAGCTGTTCCCGCCGCTGAAGATCCTGGCGCGCGTGATGCGCAAGGAGGAGACGCCACACCAGAGCCCATGGTGGCTGACGCTGCTCAGGCTGATCATGGCGGCGCTGGTGATCTTCGCGCTGGCCGAGCCGGTGTTCAACCCGCAGGAGCGCGCCGAGACGGGCTCCGGCCCGGTCGCCGTCGTGGTGGACAACGGCTGGGCGAGCGCTTCCGGCTGGGACCTGCGGGTGGCGACGGCGCAGCGCCTGATCGCCGACGCCAACGATGCCGGCCAGCCCGTGGTGCTCGCCTTCACCGCCGAGCCGGCGGCGACCGAGATCGGCCCCTTCGAGGCGCGCGCCGCGATGGAGCGGCTGGCCGTGGCCAAACCCCGTCCCGTACCGGTGGACCGGCCGGGAACCTATGCCCGCGTCGCGACCGCGCTCGACGGCGCGGAGAACGTCACCATCGCGATCCTCTCCGACGGGTTGCGCGCCGAGGGCGACGAGACCGCCTTCGAGGCGATCTTGTCGCGCGGCGCCTCGCGCCTCGTCTGGGCCGAGCCGTCCAACCTGCCGAAGGCCGCGCTGACCGCGGTCGACAACACCGCCACCGCCTTCACGCTCACCGCCGTGCGGCCATCGTCCGACGTCGCGCCGATGCAGCTCGCCGCCGGCGCCTATGACGACCGCGGCCGCCGCATCGCCGACACGGTGCTGAGCTTCGCGCCGGGCGAAAGCTCTACCACCGCCGACGTCGCCGTGCCGTTCGAACTGCGCAACGACTTTGCTTCGGTGTCGATCGACGGCGAGGCGCAGGCCGGCGCGATCCGCGTGCTGGACGAGAGTTCGAAACGCCGCCGGGTCGGGCTTTTGTCGCAGTCGGAGGCGGACCAGGCGCAGCCGCTGCTGTCGCCGCTTTATTACATCCGCCGGGCGCTCGAACCCTATGCGGACCTCGTCGAATCGCAGACGCCAGACCTTGCCGTCGCGGTGCCGGAACTTTTGGCGCAGAAGCCGGCGATGGTGGTGATGGCCGATGTCGGCACCCTGCCCGATGCCGCGCGCGAGGCACTGGTCGAATGGGTGCAGGGCGGCGGCACGCTGGTGCGCTTCGCCGGCTCGCGGCTGGCGGCGGCGGAGCCGGACGAGGAACTGCTGCCGGTCCGGCTGCGCGCCGGCGAGCGCGCGCTGGGCGGCGCACTGTCCTGGACCGAGCCGCAGCCGGTCAGCGATTTCCCCGCCACCGGCCCCTTCGCCGGCCTGACTCCGCCACAGGACGTGTCCGTCTCGCGGCAGGTGCTGGCCGAGCCGAGCCCCGACATCGTCGACCACACCTGGGCGAACCTCGCCGACGGCACGCCGCTGGTCACCGGCGCCACGCGCGGCCAGGGCACGGTCGTGCTCTTCCACGTCACGCCCGAGGCGACCTGGTCCAACCTGCCGATCTCCGGCTCCTTCGTCGAGATGCTGCGGCGGGTCGTGCAGCTGTCGCGCAACCAGGGCCAGGTCGAGACCGCCAACGGCGCGCCGGCGACCTCGCTGCCGCCCTACCGCGTCATCGGTGCCGACGGCGCGCTGACCACGCCCGATCCTGAAGCGCGCCCGCTCCAGCCGGGGGCGCTGCCGAAGATCACGGTCGAGAACCCGCCCGGCCTCTATGGCTCGGAGGAAGGCGTGGTAGCGCTGAACCTGTTGCCGGCGACGGCGACGCTCGACCCGATCGCGCGCCCGTCGACCACCCTCCCCGTCGGCACGGTGAGCTACGCGCTGGACGAATCCCGCGACCTCAAGGGACCGCTGATCGCGGCAGCCCTTGCGCTGATGGCGCTCGACACGCTGGCGGTGATGTGGATCGGCGGCGTATTCAGCCGCCGCCGCGCAGGATCGATGCGCGCCACGGCGGCGCTGCTGGCGCTCGCACTGGTGCTCGGCGGCACCTATGACGGCCGCGCGCAGGACGAGAAGCCCGGCGACGCCGAAGCCATCGCCTCGATCTCGCGCACGCGGCTTGCCTATGTGCTCACCGGCGATCCGGCGATCGACGCCGTGTCGCGCGCCGGCATGGAGGGGCTGCGGCGCTTCCTGACCGAGAAGACGGCGCTCGAGCCCGGCGAACCCGCCGGCGTCGACATCTCGGCGGACGAGCTCTCCTTCTACCCGCTGATCTACTGGCCGGTGGACCCTGCCACCACCATGCCGACGCAAGCCGCGATCGCCCGCGTCGACGCCTACATGCAGCAGGGCGGCACGGTGCTGTTCGACACCCGCGACCAGTTCGAGACGGGCCTCGATTTCGCGAACTCGACCAGCGCCGCCACCCAGCGCCTGCGCGACATCCTCGGCAATCTCAACGTGCCGGCGCTGGAGCCGGTGCCCGAGGATCACGTGCTCACCAAGTCGTTCTTCATCATGAAGGAGTTCCCCGGCCGCTACGCCGGCAGCCCGCTCTGGGTCGAGGTCAGCACGCCGGCGCAGCCGGGCGAGGACCGGCCGGTGCGCGTCGGCGACGGCGTGTCGCCGATCATGATCACCGCCAACGACTTCGCCGGCGCCTGGGCGGTGGACGAGTCCGGCCAGCCGCTGCTGCCCACCGTCCCCTCCGACCCGATGCAGCGGGTCTATGCGCTGCGCGGCGGCGTGAACATCATGATGTACATGCTGACCGGCAACTACAAATCCGACCAGGTGCACGTGCCCATCCTGCTCGAGAGGCTGGGGCAGTGAGATGAACTGGTCGATCGGCTTCGAACCCCTGCTCTCGTGGACCTGGCTGGCGGCGATCATCCTGCCGCTCGCACTCCTGGCGCTTGCCGGCGTCGCACTCGGCCAGCGCGGCAGCCTGGTGCGTGTTGGCGCGCTTGCCGCGCTCGGCCTCGCGCTGGCCAATCCGGTGTTGCTGGACGAGGAGCGCGAGCCGCTGAAGAGCGTGGTGGCAGTCGTCGTCGATCGCAGCCAGAGCCAGGATATCGGCAACCGCACGGCCGAGACCGACGCGGCTCTTGCCGCCATTCAGGAGCGGCTCGGCCGCTTCAACCAGTTCGAACTGCGCGTGGTCGAGACCGGCAAGGCGAGTGCCGCCGACGACCGCGCCGAAACGCGCCTGTTCGGCGCGCTGGACGGCGCCTTCCGCGACGTGCCGCCGTCGCGCATTGGCGGCGCGATCATGATCACCGACGGCCAGGTGCACGACGTTCCAGCCTCGATGCCGGGCTTCTCCGCCCCCCTGCACGCGCTGATCACCGGCGAGGAGGACGAGCGCGACCGGCGCATCCGCTTCGAGAATGCGCCGCGCTTCGGCCTCGTCGGCAAACCGCTGGCGATGACCTACCGCGTCACCGGCACGGCGGGCGAGACCGGCACCGTCGAGGTGAGCATCCGCGTCAACGGCGACCTCGTGGCCACCGACCAGGCGGCGATCGGCACCGAGATGCCGCTCGACGTCACCATCCCCAATGCCGGCCGCAACATCATCGAACTGTCGATCCCGCGGGCCGAGGGCGAGATCACCGACACCAACAACCGCGCCATCGCCATGGTCGACGGCATCCGCGAGAACCTGCGCGTGCTTCTGGTGTCGGGCGAGCCGCATGCCGGCGAGCGCACCTGGCGCAATCTGCTGAAGTCGGACGCATCTGTCGACCTCGTCCACTTCACCATCCTGCGTCCGCCGGAGAAGCAGGACGGCACGCCGATCAACGAGCTGTCTCTGATCGCCTTCCCGACGCGCGAGCTGTTCGTCGAGAAGATCAACGATTTCGACCTGATCATCTTCGACCGCTACCAGCACCGCGACGTGCTGCCGATCCTCTACTACGACTACATCGCCGAATATGTCGAACAGGGCGGTGCGCTTCTGATCGCCGCCGGTCCGGAATATGCCGGCGAGCAGTCGATCGCCCGCACGCCGCTGATGGCGGCGCTCCCCGCCCTGCCGACCGGCGACGTGCTGGAGAAGGCGTTCTATCCCCGCCTGACCGACACGGGCCGCAAGCATCCGGTGACGCGCGGGCTGGAAGGCTCGGCTCAGGAACCGCCGCGCTGGAGCCGCTGGTTCCGCCAGATCGGCATCGGCGAGGTCGAAGGCGAGACGGTGATGAAGGGCGCCGACGACATGCCGCTGCTCTTGCTCGACCGCAAGGGCGAGGGCCGCGTCGGCATGCTCCTGTCCGACCAGGGCTGGCTGTGGGCGCGCGGCTTCGAGGGCGGCGGGCCGCATGTCTCGCTCTATCGCCGGTTGGCCCACTGGCTGATGAAGGAGCCCGAGCTGGAGGAAGAGCGCCTGACCGCCGAGGGCCAGGGCATGACGCTCAACGTGCGCCGCCAGACCATGGCGGACGAGGCAGGCCAGGCGCAGATCATCACGCCCTCCGGCGCGACGCGCACCCTGCCGCTGACCCAGACCGAGCCCGGCATCTTCGCAGGCTCGATGGAGACCGACGAGATCGGCCTCTACCAGGTCGCGAACGGCGACCTGACCGCGCTCGCCCATGTCGGGCCGGTCAACGCGCCCGAATTCGCCGACACGGTCTCGACCGGCGAGATTCTCCGGCCGCTGGCGGAAGCCACCGGCGGCAGCGTGCGCCGCGTCGCCGCCGACGGCCGGATCGAACTGCCCGGCATCGTGCCGGTGCGCGGCACCGCCAACGCCTCCGGCCGCGACTGGTTGGGCCTCAAGACCACGAACGAGAGCGTGCTGAAATCGGTCAACCGCGTGCCCCTCTTCGCCGGTTTCTTCGGCCTCTGCCTGCTGCTCCTCGCGCTCGGCGGCATGTGGTGGCGGGAGGGGCGGTAGGCCGGTCCGCCTTGGGAACAATCGGATTGTCGAGCTTCAATCCCAGTTCGCATCCGTCCCCCCACTTTGTGTTGCGCCCCCTCCACCACTACGTGGTTCCCCTCCCCCGTAAACGGGGGAGGATGAGGGCGTGCAAGCGGCACCGCCGATCCTCCCCTGCGAAGCGGGGGAGGGGGACCACGCGAAGCGTGGTGGAGGGGGCCGCCCGGACCTAAGCCACCACCTTCGCCGCGCGATCCTCGTGCACCACGTCGCCCTTGAGCTTCGCGAGCGAACCCTCCACGAGTTCGCGCGCCAGCAACCGCTCCGGATCGACCGGGCGCGGCATCGAGATCTGGCCGTAGGGGATCTTCTTGAACCCGAGCGGGCCGTAATAGGGCTCGTCGCCGACCAGCACGACGACGCCCCAGCCTTGCTCCTTCGCCTTGGTCACGACGATGTCGAGCAGCTTGCGGCCGATGCCGAGGTTCTTCCAGTCTGGGATGACGGCCAGCGGCCCGAGGAGCAGCGCCCTGCCCTCGCCGGCCGCGATGCGGGTCATGCGCACCGAGCCGATGACCTTGCCCCAGTGCACGGCGACATAGGACAGGTCGCGCTCGTGCGGGCCGCCTTCGCGGATTTTGTAGGCAGCGCGGGTGAAGCGGCCCGGCCCGAAGGCCTCGGCGTTGATCTGTTCGATCGCGCGGTCATGGGCCGGGTTTTCCGGCAGGTAGGCGATGTCGTTGACGCTCATGGAGAGGGTTCCGTTTCGGCAGACGAGAGAGCCGCAGGGCGGCGTGCGCTATCCGCGCCCGGCAGGGCGCAGTTCAGCCAATTCGTCGTCGCGGAAAACGGATGCTGGTCACGATTGATCCTTTGGCCGCCCCGCTAGCACCCTTTTTCCGCGCCGTCCATGCCCCCGCCACAACAAGTTACGCTCCGTTCACCGCGAAGCCGGTGCGTTGCGGCGCCTCTTGCCCTACATCTCGGTGAACAGGAAGGATTGCACCATGGGACTTCTGGTCGACGGCATCTGGCAGGACAAGTGGTACGACACCGGCAAGTCGGGCCGGTTCGAGCGCGTGCAGTCGCAGTTCCGCGATTTCGTGACCGTCGACGGCAAGCCCGCGCCGGGCCGCACCCGCGGCTTCAAGGCCGAGCCCGGCCGCTATCATCTCTACGTCTCGCTCGCCTGCCCCTGGGCGCACCGCACGCTGATCTTCCGCAAGCTGAAGAAGCTCGAGGACGCGATCTCGGTCTCGGTGGTGCATCACTTCATGGGCGAAAACGGCTGGACCTTTCTCGCCGAGGACGGCGCGACAGGCGACACGCTCTACGGCCTCGACTACCTGCACCAGATCTACACCAAGGCGGACCCGACCTATTCCGGCCGCGTGACCGTGCCCGTGCTCTGGGACAAGCAGGAACAGACGATCGTCTCCAACGAATCGTCCGAGATCATCCGCATGCTCAATTCCGCCTTCGACGAATGGGGCGACGCGTCGCTCGATTTCTATCCGCAGGCGCTGCGCGGCGAGATCGACGCGATCAACGCGTGGGTCTACCCATCGATCAACAACGGCGTCTATCGCTGCGGCTTCGCGACGAAACAGGACGCCTATGAGGAGGCATTCGCCGAGCTGTTCGCAGCACTCGACCGCGCCGAGGACATCCTTTCAAGGCAGCGCTATCTCGCCGGCGACCGGATGACCGAGGCCGACTGGCGGCTGTTTACGACGCTGGTGCGCTTCGACCCGGTCTATGTCGGCCACTTCAAGTGCAATCTGCGCCGGATTGCCGACTATCCGAACCTGTCGAACTATCTGCGCGACCTCTACCAGGTGCCGGGTGTGGCCGAGACGGTGAACCTGCACCACATCAAGCACCACTATTACGGCAGCCACAAAACCATCAATCCGACCGGCATCGTGCCGGTGGGACCGGAGATCGATTTTTCGGCGCCGCATGATCGGGATCGGTTCGGAAAGGTGTAAACGGCTCGCAGGCGCAAGGCCCCATCATCCGGCCGCTTCGCGGCCACCTTCTCCCCGAGGGGGAGAAGGGGTCGCAGACGTTCGCGATACCCCTCTCCCCTCGGGGAGAGGTCCGCCGAGCGAAGTGGGTGCGTAGCACGGGTGAGGGGGCTGCGGTATTGATTACCAGTACGGCGATGGAGCCACGCCACCGATTGCCTCGTCGATCCGCCGCCGCGTGCCGCCGGTCGTCATCTCCGGCAGCGCATCCACCGGGAAAAACCCCGCCGCCTTGATCTCGCGGTCGGGTGACTTGGGGGCGGTCTGGCGGAAGTCCGTCACCAGGTAGACGCCGACATGGTCGCGCCGGCTGGCATGACGGTTGTGGTGGAGGCTGACCAGCGCCGGCGGGCCGGTGAGCTCGATATTGCCCTCCTCGAAAAGCTCCCGCTCCAGCGCCTGCAGCATCGTCTCGCCGGTCTCGACGCCGCCTCCCGGCAGCTGCCAGCCGGGCACGTAGGTGTGCTCGATCAGGAAGACGGCGTTCGCCGCGCGGTCGTAGACGATGCCGCGTGCGCCGAGCGTCATCGGCCGGCGGAACAGAAAATAGAGGTGGAACAGACGGCCGCGCAGGCCGGGCCAGCCGGTCTGGCGGAACGGATCGGACGGCGCGCTCATTGTGCGTCCCGGAAGCGGTGGCACGGCCATGCGCCATCCGCTACAGAGGTTCTATGTTCCGGCTCGCGCATATCTCGGATGTCCATCTCGGGCCCCTGCCCCCTGTAACCTATCGCCAGCTCGCCTCAAAGCGGATCACCGGCTACATCAACTGGCAGCGCACGCGCAGCAGGAGTTTCCACGACGGCGCGCTGGGCGCGATCGTCGCCGACATGAAGGAAGCTGCCCCCGACCACACCGCCGTCACCGGCGACCTGATGAACCTGGCGCTCGCCGAGGAGATCGCGGTGTCGCGCAAATGGCTGGAGATGCTGGGCGCGCCGGCAGACGTCTCGGTCGTGCCCGGCAACCACGACGCCTATGTGCCCGGCGCGCTGCGCAAGGCCTGTGAGGCGTGGCGGCCGTGGACGGAGGGCGAGCACGGCTGGGCGAAGACGAATGTCAACGGCTTCCCTTATGTCCGCGTCCGCGGCCGGGTGGCGATCATCGGCGTCTCCTCGGCGCGCGCCACTGCCCCTTTCCTCGCCACCGGAAGCTTCACCGACGAGCAGGGCCGGCGCCTCGGGCGCATCCTGCATCGCGCCGGCGAGGAGGGCCTGTGCCGCGTCGTCCTGATCCACCATCCGCCGGTGCGCGGCGCGGACCCCGCCCACAAGCGGCTCTACGGCATCGGCACCTTCCAGAAGGTCGTGCGCCGCCACGGCGCGGAGGTCGTGCTGCACGGCCACACGCATCTGCCGACGCTCAACTGGATTCCCGGCAAGGGCAAAAGCCAGGTCCCCGTGGTCGGCGTGGCCGCGGCAGGCGAGAGCCTCGGCCACGAGAAGCCGCTGGCGCAGTATAACCTGATCGAGATGGAGGCCGACGAGGGCGCCGAATGGCGCATCCGCCTCACCCGCCGCGGTCTCGTGGGCCCGACGGGCCGCGTCGAGCAATTGTCGCAGCAAGAGCTGATCGAACCGGCGAAGCGCGCCGAGGCTACGGCATGACGGCAGGCGGCAGCTTGTCCCACAGCCAGGCGAGCACGGCGGTCACCCCGGCCGCGGCGCCGATGACGATGAAGGTGAGCGCCCACAGGAACCACGCCCATCTGTCGCCGGTCGAGGACGGCGCCGCCTGCGTCTCGACCGCCAGGGCGGCGGGGTGAACATCGCCATTCATCATGCGTTCGCGTTCGATCATCCGCTCGGCGATGTAGCGCGTCACCTTGTCGGCCACGTCCTTCATCTCGGCGGTTTCGGCGAGCACGACACGGCCGAGGCGGGTGTCGCGCACGAAGCGGTAGACCCGGCGATCGCGGCCCATCGCGACATGCGCGGTAGCGTCGATCCACAAGCGCGGCTGCAGGCCGGACGAGATGGTGAAGTCGAACTGCTCGCTGTCCTTCGGCGTCTCTTCGAACACGGTGCTGAGTTCCTGCGCCAGAAGCTCCAGCCGCATCCGGCTCGCCTCGCGCAGCTCGACCACGACATCGTCGCGATCGGCGAGCGCGTTCTTCATCTCGCGGATCTGCTCGGCCAAGCGGCCCAGCGACTCGGGATGCTTCGGACTCTGGCCGGACTCACTCATCGGCGAACGCTCCACACAGGCGTGTTAACCGATCATTAACACAAAACGGTGCGCCAGAGCTACGTCGCCCGTCGCATGGTGGTTCGTATGGCGTGGATGACGCTCTTGCGCGCTTCCTCGGGCAGCATATGGCCGATGCCGGGCAGGACGACGAGCTGGAAGCTCTCCGGCAAGCCCTCGGACTGCGAGAACGGCAGCACCGGATCGTCCGTGCCCCACACGACGGTGACGGGCATGGCGAGCGTCGCCAGGCTGTCGCGCGGGATCTCGCCCTGCTTGCCGTCCTTCGCGATCTTGCCGACGATCTCCACCAGCTTCGCCTCCTGGCCGGGCAGCGAGCGGGTCGCGGCGAGTGCAGCGATGTTCTTGGTCGGCATGTCGAAGCCGGGCGCGCCGAGCGCATTGACCGCGGCGCGCAAGCCATCGGTGGAGCCGGGTGAGGCGAGGTTCTTCAGCCGGTCTTCGCTGATATCCGGGCCGAAGCCGCCGGGCGCCAGAAGGGTCAGCGAGGCGACGCGGTCGGGCGCGCGCAGCGCCATCAGCGTGGCAACGGCGCCGCCCATCGAGAAGCCGGCGACATGCACGCGCGCAATCCCGCGCTGGTCGAGGTCGGCGAGGATCGCCTTCGCCATGCCCGAGGCCGACCCCGCCGCCGGATGGTCCAGCGAGCGGGCATGACCGGGAAGGTCGTAGGCGAGCACGCGGGCGTCGCGCGCCAGGTCCGGCTGGATGTCGTACCAGTCCATCCAGTGGCCGCCGAAGCCGTGCAGGAGAACGAGCGTCTCGCGCCCGTTCCCCTTCTCGCGCGCGTGCAGCGTGTCGCTCAAGCCTTGGCTTTCCTGCCTTCGAGGATGCGGTTGGCCGCGGAGACCACCGCTTCGAGCGAGGCGGCGACAATGTTGGTGTTGATGCCCGCCCCAAACAGCCTGCCGCCCGGATGCTCCATCTCGACATAGGAGATGGCGGCTGCGTTCGAGCCGCGCTGCATCGAGTGCTCCGAATAGTCGAGCACCGACATGTCGACGCCGACATGGCGCGACAGCGCGTCGACGAAGCCGTCGATCGGGCCGGTGCCCGTGCCGGTGATCGTCACCTCCTTGCCGCGGTCGAGGATCGTCGCCTCGACCTTGCGGCGCTGGCGGTTCTCCGGGTCCGAGATCGTCTGGTGGTCGACGAACTTCAGACGACCCTTCGGCTGGTCGACATAGCGCTCGAGGAACTGCTCGTAGATGCGCTTCGCCGGCACTTCCTTGCCCTCGGCATCGGTGATCGACTGGATGTGCTGCGAGAACTCGACCTGGAGGTTGCGCGGCAGGTTCAACCCGTAATCGGCCTGCAGCACGTACGCGATGCCGCCCTTGCCGGACTGCGAGTTGATGCGGATGATCGCCTCATAGGTGCGGCCGACGTCCTTGGGGTCGATCGGCAGGTAAGGAACCTCCCATAACTCCTTGTTCGCCTTCTTGATCGCCTTCATGCCCTTGTTGATGGCGTCCTGGTGCGAGCCGGAAAAGGCGGTGTAGACCAGCTCGCCGACATAGGGGTGGCGCTCAGGGATCTTGAGCTGGTTCGAATATTCGTAGACGTCCTTCATCCGGTTGATGTCGGTGCAGTCCAGCTCGGGGTCGATCCCTTGGGTGTACATGTTCAGCGCGAGCGTCACGATGTCGACATTGCCGGTGCGCTCGCCATTGCCGAACAGCGTGCCCTCGACCCGGTCGGCGCCCGCCATCAGTGCCAGCTCGGTGGCCGCCACACCCGTGCCGCGGTCGTTGTGCGGGTGCAGCGAGACCATGATCGAGTCGCGCCTGTCGAGGTTGCGGCACATCCATTCGATCATGTCGGCATAGATGTTGGGCGTCGACATCTCGACGGTCGCCGGCAGGTTGAGGATCAGCTTGTTGTCCGGCGTCGGATTGACGATCTCGGTGACGGCGTTGCAGATCTCCAGCGCCACATCGAGCTCGGTGCCCGTAAAACTCTCCGGCGAATATTCGAAGCGGAAGCCGCCGCCCGCCTTCGCCGCCATGTCGGTGATCATCTTCGCCGCATCGGTCGCGATCTGCTTGATGCCGCGCACGTCCTTCTCGAACACGACGCGCCGCTGCAACTCGCTGGTCGAGTTGTAGAAATGCACGATCGGATGGCGTGCGCCCTGCAGCGATTCGAAAGTGCGCGTGATGAGTTCGGGGCGGCACTGCACCAGCACCTGCAGCGAGACGTCGTCCGGAACGCCTGCTTCCTCGATTGCCCAGCGGGCAAAGTCGAAATCGGTCTGCGAGGCCGACGGAAAGCCGATCTCGATTTCCTTGAAGCCCATGTCCAGCAGGAGCTTGAACATGCGAGCCTTGCGGTCATGGCCCATCGGGTCGATCAGCGCCTGGTTGCCGTCGCGCAGGTCGACCGAGCACCAGATCGGCGCAGTCTCGATGCGCTTCGACGGCCAGGTGCGGTCGGGAATGTCTATGAAGGGATAGGGCTGGTATTTGCGCGGGGCGTCCGGCATGCCGCGCTTCTGGGATATCGGGCTGTGCTTGTTCATCTGTCGTTCTCCGGAGCCGCCGGCGCGCTGAGGCGTGTACGGACGGCGTCCTAGCATGCATTGATCGAGATTGGGACTGGCGAGGAGCGCAAGCCTGGGCGGCTATCGACCGCCGGGCGCCCCTCTTCAGCGAGCCCGGCGATCGCCGATAAGGCCGAGAAGAAGCAGGGTCGAGGAGAACGCGCGCGCCGTCTCGCCCGCGAAGGCGGCGAAACGGGAGACGGTGATGGTCTGGCGCGACGACATGGCGCGCTCAATATCCGAAGCCGCGCGCCGGCGCAAGCCGTCAGGCCGGCTTTGCGGCATTTGCCTGTTCGATGAGCCGCGCGCTGCGGCCAACGAGCTGGCTGGAATAGATCACCGCCGCGCAGCCGATCGGGAAGATCACTTCGTTGATGATGCTCGACGCGATCTGCACGGCGCCGGGCGACAAGCCCTTCGAGACCGCCACCTGATAGGTGAAGAAGGCGATGGCGCCGCCGAACACCACGCCCACCAGCCCGCCCGAGCCGAAATAGCGCGTGGCGCGGACCTCGCTTTTCTGGACGAGACGCGCCAGCAGCCAGCCGAGCACGCCGTATTCGACCGCGCGCAGCACCGAGATGGCGCTGAGCGACAGGACCGGCTCCTGCTCGGCCGCGGAGACCAGCCCCGCCATCACCTTCTGGCTGGACTTGGCGAACGCCACCGCGAGCGGCGCGACCAGAAGCGACACCAGGCCCGCAACCAGCGGCTTTGCCTTCGACACGGCCGTGACGATGCCGACCCCGACGCAGATCAGCAGCGACCAGGAGACGCCATGCGTGAGATCGGCGATGATCGTCGAGGTCGCCGGCGTGATCCCGCCCGCGAGCTTCGAGAGGAGGATCAGGCCCTGGATGGCGAAGCCGAGCAGGATCGAGAGCAATGCGATCAGCGCGATGCGCCTGACCAGCGCGCCGGCCTGCTCCCCATCGGCGGGCTCGCCGTCCGCCACCTCGATCCGACCGTCCGTCATCTCATACGGGCTCCTGCACATGCCGTTACGTAATGGCCGAGCGAGACGATGCTTGCAAGCCCTTGGCGTTCCTAGTCGGGCTCGCGGACCCGCTCCGCGAGCCAGCGCACGACCGGCGGGCCGGCGAGCAGGACGATCAGGAAGCGCATCATCTGCATTGCCATGACGAAGGCGATGTCCACCGAACTGGACGCAGCAGCGATGATGGCGACGGTGTCCATGCCGCCTGGGCTGGTTGCCAGATAGGCGGTCAGCGGGTCGATGCCGAGGGAGTGGACGAGCACCCACGCGACCGCGCCGCAGAAGCCGATGAGCAGGAGGACGGCCAGCATGACCTGCGGCAGCGAGCGGCCGGCATGCGCGAGCACCTTGCGGTCGAAACGCAGCCCGATCGACCAGCCGACCAGCACGTAGCTTATGGCGAGCAGCCAGTGCGGCAGTTGCAGCGGCAGGCCGAAGCCGGCGTGGACGACGATGCCGAGCAGCATCGGCCCGAGGAAGATCGCCGCCGGCAGGCGCACCAGCCGGCCGCCGACAACACCGGCCAGCGCGACGGCGAGCGTCGTCATGAACGGTCCCCACTGCAGCGGCGGGAACCATGCGACCGGCGACCGCTCGATCCCCGACGTGTCGACGAACAGCCTTGCGATCAGCGCGGCGGCGATCGAGACCATGATGACGCGGACATATTGCATGAAGGCCACCAGCCGCGCGTCGGCGCCGAAGGCGTCGGCCATCAGCACCATCGCAGAGGCCGCACCCGGCGCGGAGCCCCAGATCGCGGTCGTTCCGGGAAGGATGCCGAACCGGGCGATCAGGCCGCCGAGCCCGCCGCTGGCCACCAGCGTGGCGAGCGTCGCGCCAAGCAGGATCGGCCAGTCGTCCAGAAGGGCGGCGAACAGGGCGGGCTCAAGCGAGGCCGCGATGAGGCAGCCGATGATCGCCTGCGCGCCCAGCAGGGCGACCGGCGGCAGGCTGAGCCGCGCGCCGAGGACGCCGACCACGATGCCCGCGATCATCGGCCCGATGAGGAGCCCGGCCGGCAGGTCCGCCCACTCGAACAGCGCGGAGAAGGCGACGGAAAGAACGACGAGCAGGGCCCACCAGCCCAGCTTCGCAAGACGAGATGTCGGATCGGCCTGCTGTTGTCCCATATACCCTTTCTAGAACCTGCGGCCCGCCGGGCGAACAGGCAATCTCGCCGGGCAGCCATGCGCGACGTCAGGCGAAGGGCACCGCAGCGGTGCCGAGCGGCAGCTTCGCTTCGTCGTCGGGCTCAACGTGGATGGTGACGCGAACGCTCGGGATCTCCGCCTTCAGCGCCTCCTCGATCCGGTCGCAGATCGCATGCGAATCGCCCACCCGCATGTCGGCGTCGACGATGAGGTGGAACTCGATGAAGGTGGCGCGGCCGGCGATGCGCGTCTTCAGGTCATGCACCTCGAGCGCGCCCTTGGAATTGGCCGAGATGATCTCGCGGATGCGGATGTTCTGGTCGAGCGGCACCGCCTCGTCCATCAGGCCGCTGAGCGAAGACGTGATGACCTTCCAGCCCTGGAACAGGATGTTCAGCGCCACGATCAGCGCCAAGAGCGGATCGAGGAACACCCAGCCGGTGGCGATCGCGCCAAGCAGGCCAGCGAGCACGCCGACCGAGGTGACGACGTCGGTCATCACATGCCTGCCATCGGCAACCAGCGCCGGCGACCGCTCCTGCCGGCCGGCGCGGATCAAAAGCCACGCCCAGAACGCATTTACCGCCGCCGCGGCGGCGTTGATGCCGAGGCCGAGGCCCGGCTCGTCGAGGGTAACGGGCGCCTGCCAGGCGCGGAACACTTCGGCGAGGATCAACAGCGAGGCGACGACGATCAGCACGCCTTCCAGCACGGCGGAGAAATACTCCGCCTTGTGGTGGCCGAACTGATGGTCCTGGTCGGCCGGCTTGTGGCTGACATTGATCGCCCAGAACGCGGCCCCGGCCGCGATGACGTTGACGATCGATTCCAGCGCGTCCGAATAGAGCGCGACCGAGCCGGTCAGCCACCAAGCGACGAATTTGAGAGCCATCACCGCGAAGGCGACGATGATGGACCAGAAGGCGAGCCGGGCGACCCTGCGCTTGGGTGTCATTCGCCGGCAGGCGCTCTACGGCGCCCCCCTCTGTCCTGCCGGACATCTCCCCCACGAGGGGGGAGATCGGCTGTCATTTCCATCCGCGCCAATTCTGCAACGTTCAATTCTGGCGAAAAGCCGCGTGCCGGCCAATCTCCCCCCTCATGGGGGAGATGTCCGGCAGGACAGAGGGGGGCGCGAAGGAACGCCACCTTTGCCAACTCCAAGCTCACGCCGCCTTCACCTTCGCCCGCCGCGGCAGGTGCGCCACGACGTTCTCGATCATGCGCATGCCGGCGTTCTGGCCGAGCGTCATGATCGATTCCGGGTGGAACTGCACCGCCGCGATCGGCTCGTTGCGATGCTCGAAGGCCATGATGACGCCGTCTTCGGTCTCGGCCGTCACCAGGAACTCGTCCGGCAGCCGAACGGGATCGGCGAAGATCGAGTGGTAGCGGCCGACGGTGACTTCCTTGGGAAGGCCCGAGAAGACGATGCCCTGCTTGTTGATACGGATGCGCGACGGCTTGCCGTGCATCGGCACGTGCAGTTGGCGCAGCTCGCCGCCATAGGCCTCCGCCAGCGCCTGCAGGCCGAGGCACACGCCGAAGATCGGCAGCCCCCTCGCCCGCGAGCGCTTGATCGTCGACTTGCAGTCGAAGTCGGCCGGCGTGCCGGGCCCCGGCGACAGGACGACGAGATCGGGGCTGAAGCGGTCGAACACTTCGTCCGGCACTGGCGTGCGCACGGTGGTGACGTTGGCGCCGGTCTGGCGGAAGTAGTTGGCGAGCGTGTGGACGAAGCTATCCTCGTGGTCGACGAGCAGGATGTTGACCCCCTCGCCCACCCGCGCCGGCATGCGCTGCGTGACGGCGGCGTTGCCGGCCTTGGCCTCGCGGATCGCCGCCAGCATGGCCGACGCCTTGAGTTCGGTCTCCGCCTCCTCCTCGGCCGGGTCGGAATCGTAGAGCAGCGTGGCGCCGGCGCGCACCTCGGCGATGCCGTCCTGGATGCGGATGGTGCGCAGGGTCAGGCCCGTGTTCAGGTCGCCGTTGAAATGCACCATGCCGATCGCGCCGCCGTACCAGGCGCGCTGGCTCTTCTCGTTCTGCTCAATGAACCGCATCGCCCAGAGCTTCGGCGCGCCGGTGACCGTCACCGCCCAGGCGTGGCTGAGGAACGCGTCGAACGCGTCCATGCCTTCGCGCAGCCGGCCCTCGATATGGTCGACCGTGTGGATCAGCCGCGAATACATCTCGATCTGGCGCCGGCCGATGACCTTGACCGAGCCCGGCTCGCAGACGCGCGACTTGTCGTTGCGGTCGACGTCCGAGCACATCGTCAGCTCGGACTCATCCTTCTTTGAATTCAACAGTTTGAGGATTTGTTCTGAATCAGAAATTGCATCGTCGCCGCGGCGGATCGTGCCGGAGATCGGGCAGGTCTCGACACGGCGGCCGTTGACGCGCACGAACATTTCGGGCGAGGCGCCGATCAGATACTCGTTGTCGCCGAGATTGATGAAGAAGGAATAGGGCGACGGGTTGATGGTTTTCAGCCTGCGGCAGATCTCCGACGGCGTCGTCTCGCAGCGCTCGTAGAACATCTGACCGGGCACGACCTCGAACAGGTCGCCGCGCTTGAAGGAGAGCTTCGCCTTGTCCACCAGCCTGGCGAATTCGCCGGGCTCGTGGTCGCCGCGCGGGGGGATGCGGTCGGAGGTCTTGAACGGCCGCTCCTCGCCGCCGCGCGCGAGGCCATCGGTTGAGTGGCCCTCGGCGGCAAAGTCGTAATGATCGTGCCAGGCCCGCGCGGTGTAGTGGTCGACGACGAGAATCTCGTCCGGCAGGAACAGCACCAGGTCGCGCTGGCCGCGCGAGCGATCCAGCGTCAGCGTCACGGGGTCGAACTGGAAGGCGAGATCGTAGCCGAACGCGCCGTAAAGGCCGAGATTGGCGTCGTCATTGGTCTTGTAGAGCGCCACGATGGCACGCAGCACGGTGAAGACCGAAGGGACGCGGCTGCGCTCTTCCTCCGAGAACACCCGGCCGGGCTCGGCGATCTTCAACGCAATCAGCGCCGCCGTCGCCTCCTCTACCGCCACATCGGCAAGGGCGCCGACCGCCTTGCGGATCGCCGGCAGCATCGCCTCGCCGCGCCTGTTGAGCGCCTCGATGCGCATGTTGCGGCCGATCGCGGTGATCGCCACCGGCGGGTCGATGATCGCCGTGTCCCAGCGCGTGTAGCGGCCGGGATATTCGTAGTTGGAGGAGAAGACCGCGCCGCGCCGCGAGCTCAGCGCATCGATATAGGTGTCGATCGCGCCCTCATAGGGCGTCGGGCTGCGTCGTCGCGTGACCTCAACGCCGCCCTCCGTTGTGAAGCGCTCCGCGCCGTCGACCAAATGTTCCGTGCTCATCCTGCTCTCCGTTCCCCTTAGAGGCGGCCCGGGCGGAAAATGAAAATGGCCGCCCGGATATTCCGTTGCGGCCACCTGTGATTAGTACACGCGTGACGGGGCCGCTAGAGAGCGGGCCACCACCAGTTCGCGTTGATCGACTTCGAGATCATGGTGGAACGCATAGCCGCGAACGGGGCTATGCGCAACTGGAGAATTGCGGCGACTAGGCCAGCGCCGCGCGCGTCCGCAGCACCACGAACAGGAATGTCAGCATCGACAGAAGTGCTGCGAAGGAGCCGATGATGGCAAGGATCTCGGTCTGGCCCTGGATCGCCAGGATGATCCCGGGAAACATGAACCAAACCGCCAGCGTCGACAGCGCGAAGTGGACCTTCGCCAGCGGGCTCTGCGCCGCCGCCGGCACCACGTGATAGTAGACGCCGAACAGGGCCATCGTCGCCCAGCCGACGAGATTGAGGTGGCCATGCGCCGGCGCGAGCGTGTGGTCGTGCGACGCCGACATCCAGATGCCGAACAGCATGCCGAGCGTCACGTAGACGACAGCGGACGCAAAGAACCACAAAGCTACCCCTCTCATATCCCTCTCCGAATCACGTGTGAGACATCCCCCAACGTCAAGTCTAGGACGAACGCCTTGGTCCCGCCATCGGCTCATGGCTTCCGACAGTCTCCGCCGCGCCGCGGACGCGAGCGATGTCCGAGGGCTGGTCCAGCGCCCGCTCGGCCCGCTCCAGCGCCTCGCGCGAATGTCGCAGCGCGTCATCCCGAAACCGCCCGTCACCGCATCTGGCGAGCGCCGCGAAGGCCTTCTGCAGCCTGATCTGCACCTCGGCCTGGCCGGCGCCGTCGCGCGCAATGGGGTGGAACACGTCGTCGAACATCTCGGCGGGTTCGAGCGAAGGGACAAAGACGTCGGGAAACCGCGGTTCCTCGGGTTCGGCGTCGCGTTCGGGCTTCGCCGTCCAGACGGAGAGGATCCGTACAGTGCGGCCGATCACGTCGATCGCGGTGCCCGGGTCATTGATGCCCGGCGACAGCGCCCGAGAGGCGATCTCGGCCAGAACCGACAGGCCAAAGCGCGGGTCCTGATCGAAGGTGCGCTCCTCGCCGACCGTGTATCCTTCCCGGAAGGCGGCCTCGTTGTCCTTCGACAGCGGCACGCCGACCCAGACCAGGGGTCGGCCCGGATCGACGAAGGTTCCTGGCGTCGCACCAACCCAGACCTTCGTCTTTCGCGCCTCGCCGGCCTCGGCCAGCGCGGCGATGTCGAGATGCTGGACATAGCCGACTCGGTCGGCGAAGACCGGCGTCGCGTCGGGCGGCACCGGCTCGCCCAGTGTCAGCGGCGCACCGCCCAGATAGTGGTTGCGATGACGGTCCTTCAGCGCGCGCTCCGCCGCTTCCTCCACCTTCGCCGTCGTTTCCCCCACCCGTCCGAAGCCGAGCAGATAGTCGATCCAGCGCAGCAGCGTGACCACGATCAGCAGGACGACCCCCACCGTCACGACGAACAGGACCACCCGACCGCGCTCGCCATAGGATCCGGTCGACAGGGTGATGAGCGCAACCAGGCTGTAGAGGAACGATCCCACAAACGTGCCGAGCACGTTCTGCGCCGTCGTGTCCTGGATAAGGAGCCGCGTCGCACGCGGCGTCACGTTGGAGGTGGCGGCGGAATAGGCCGACACCATCGTCGACAGCGAGAAGGTCGTCACCGCCAGCATCGACGACGCGATGATGGTCAGGATGCTCTCGACCGAGTCCGCCCCGATCTTGGCGGAGATGCCGGCGGGCAGGTATGGCGCCACGACGATCGAGACCAGCGCCGCCGCGACCGACAGCAGCGAGATGATCGACGCCCGGAACCAGAGCCGGCGAGTGAGCAGGGCAAGCAGCCAGCGCCAGCGCGGTGTCATGATGCCGTCCTTCCTGCGCGCCGGGCGCTCATGCCTGCTGCCGCCTGCGCCAGGCCCGCAACGCGGCGACTACCAGCCAGCTGAGGCTCGCCCAGGCGATGCCGAACGCCCAGCCTGCCGCGACGTCGCTCGGCCAGTGCACGCCCAGATAGATGCGGCTGATGCCGATCGAGACGGTAAGGAGCAGGGCGACGACGAGGACATAAACCCGGATCGCGGTCGAATCGACCAGCCGCACGATCAGCGAGGCGAGCGTGAGATAGACCACCGCGCTCATGGCTGCGTGGCCGCTCGGGAAGCTCGCCGTGTGCACGGTCACCAGCTGCTCGACCACGTCCGGGCGCGGCCGGTCGTAAAACAGCTTCAGCAAATGGCTGACCGCCGTGCCGGACACCACCGCGAGCACGGTGAACAGTGCCGGCCCGAACATGCGGGCGACGATGAGATAGCCGACCACGAGCGCGACGATGATGGTCAAAAGAGGATAGCCGCCGAGCGCGGTGAGCTCCGCCATGAACTCGCGGAACCAGGGCGGCCCGAGCGGCGTCGCAAGGTCGTCCGGCCGGCGGAAGGCCGTGAGCAGCGCCCGGTCGAACGCATCGAACTCCGCCTCCGATACCTCGTCGGCGATCTGCACGAAGGCGTAGGCGCCGACGCCGGCGATCGCGGTAAGGACGAAGGGCGCGGACGTGACGGGCAGGTCGCGAAGGCCGCGGACGAGGTTGGTGATACGGTTCTTCATGTCTGCCTTGGTGTGGGCGGAATGCATCTGACATACGCGCCAACGGCAACGCTGGGCAATGCGGCCACGCGTCATCCATCCGGGCAAAAAGGCGGCGGCGAAGAAAATCTGCTGTAAACTGTCGAATGCGGGAAGCTCCGCGCGACATTCGTCCGGCACGCAAACGTGGCCGGAAAGGAACATCACCATGCAATACATGCTTCTCATTCACGTCGACGAAACGAAGATGCCCAAGGTCCCGACCAATGAGACCTACCAGATGGCGGCTGCCTACAATGCCTATACCGAGGCGCTGAAGAAGGCGGGCGTCCTTCTGGCGGGCGAACGGCTGAAGCCCTCCGGGACCGCGGCCGCCGTGCGGGTTCGCGACGAGAGGACCGAGGTCCTTGACGGGCCCTTCGCCGACACGAAGGAACAGCTCGGCGGCTACTACCTGATCGAGGCGCCGGACATGGATTCGGCCGTGCAGTGGGCCGCCCGCTGCCCCGGCTCCTCCACCGGTACGGTCGAGGTGCGCGAGGTTTGGCCAGCCATGGCCCCGGCCAATTGAACGCCGACGGCCCGGCTTCGGCGGCGCGGGCGGCGGCCGAACGCGCCGCCCGCGACAGCTACGGTCGGCTGGTCGCCTACCTCGCGGCACATACGCGCGACATCGCCGGCGCGGAGGACGCGCTGGCGGATGCCTTCGCCAGTGCGCTCGCCCAGTGGCCGACGAGCGGCGTGCCGCAGAAGCCCGAGGCCTGGCTGCTTGCCGTCGCCCGCCGCCGGCAGGTCGACGCGAGCCGCAAACGGCGCACGGCCGATGCCGCGAGGGAGCATGTCGCCATGATCGAGGACGAGCGCAGGGGCATCGCGGCAGACGAAGGCTTTCCCGACGAACGGCTGAAGCTGATGTTCGCCTGCGCGGCCCCGGAGATCGAGCCAGCGATGCGCGCGCCGCTGATCCTGCAGACCCTGCTCGGCTTCGACGCGGCCACCATCGGCGCAGCCTTCCTGGTTTCTCCAGCCACGATGGGGCAGCGCCTTGTCCGCGCCAAATCGCGCATCCGGCAGAAGGCCGTGCCGTTGCGCATACCGGACCGGTCGGAAATGCCCGCACGACTCGACGCGGTGCTGGCCGCGATCTACGCCGCCTTCGCGGAGGGATGGAGCGATGCGGCAGGCGCGGATGCGCGCCGCACCAATCTCGCCGGCGAGGCGATCTGGCTCGGGCGCGTGCTCTCGGCGCTGTTGCCCTCCGAGCCGGAAGTGCTGGGCCTTCTGGCTCTGATGCTGTTCGCGGAAGGCCGCAGCGCCGCCAGGTGCACGGCCGCCGGCGCCTATGTTCCGCTCGCCGAGCAGGACGTCGCCGCCTGGAACGACGAACTGATCGACGAGGCCGAGGCGCTGCTGCTGCGCGCCAGCCGTTTCGGCGCCTTCGGCCGCTATCAGATCGAGGCGGCGGTGCAGTCGGCGCATTGCGCCCGCAGGCGGACGCGGCTTGTCGACTGGCCGGCGATCCGGCTTCTCTACGAGGCGCTGGCGGGGATCTGCCCCTCCCCGGTCGTGGCCGTCAACCTCGCCGTCGCCATTGCCGAGACCGACGGGCCCGGCGCCGGCCTGAGGCATCTGGACGCCGTCTCGGACGATGCGCGGCTGACGGACTACCAGCCCTATTGGGCCGCGCGCGCCGACCTCCTCGCCCGCTGCGGAGACGTGCCCGAGGCCAGGCTCGCCTATGAACGCGCCACCGGCCTGCAGAGCGACCCGGCTGCGAGGGCGTTCCTGATTGCCCGTCGCGAGCGGCTCGGCGCCAGCCTCAACTGAGGCCGGCGCCGGAAGGATGTATCAGGCGCCTCAGCGCAGCGGCTCGCCGGGTTGGAACGCCTTGCGGATCATCTCCGCCATGCCGAGGATGGCCGCGCTCGAACGGCGCGGATTGCGCTTGAGGATGACCCGCGAGGCGTCGATCGGGGGAAAGCCGTCCGCGGCCGTCAGTTCGCGGCAGTCGGACGGGATGGCGCTGCGCGACAGCGAGGCGATCGCGAGCCCGGCGGATGCCACGCTGACGAGGCCGGCCAGCGTGTCGCTGGTATAGGCGACGCGGTAGCGGATGCCGTAACGCTGCAGAGAGGCGATGGCGAAGCGCGAACACCAGTTCGATTCGTCGTTGAACAAGGCAACCGGAACGGGGTCCCTGTCTTCCAGCCTAAACCCGACCGACACCGCCCAGACCGTCGTGTCCACGCACAATACGTCATGTTCCAGCTGCCGGTCGGGCACGTAGGCGACCACCAGATCGAGCTGGTCCTGGTCGAGCGCGGCAAGCTGCTTGACCGACGTGGCCGAACGGACCGTGACCTCGACGGCCGGATGCCGCTCGGCGAAGGCGGCGAGCGCGCGCGGCAGGATCGTCTGGCCCCATTCCTCCGGCAGGCCGATGCGCACCGGGCCGTCCAGCGGCGTGGTGCGGATCGCGACAGCCGTCTCGTCGAGCAGGCCAACGACGCGACGCGCATAAGGCAGCAACTGGTCGCCGCGCGGGGTCAGCGCGACGCCGCGCGGCCCGCGCGCGAACAGCGCCTCGCCGATGCCTTCCTCCAGCCGCCTGACCTGCATGCTGACCGCCGACTGGGTGCGCCCGACGCGTTCGGCGGCGCGGGTGACGTTGCCGGTCTCGGCAACCGCGAGGAAGGTGCGCAGAAGGTCGCTTTCGAGCGGAACGGTCATCGGTCGCCATCAGAAAAAACGATTTCTGGCATTGTCACTATTCGTTTGTCGAATGTCAAACGGAGCGGGACCATGTGCATGCCTCAAAGGACACGCCCATGGCCGAGACCTGCCCTCCCCGCGAAAAGACCCTGCTGATGCGCCTCGTCGCCGCCTGGCGCCGCCTGCATATCAAAGCCGTCCGGCGCCGCACCGTCGAGCGCCTCGTCGCCCAGGGCGATGTGCGCCTGCTGGAGGACACCGGCATGGACCGCGCGGAGGCGCAGGCGCTCATCGAGCAGCGGCGGCTGCATCGCGTGGCGGAACTGACCGGCCTGCGCGGACGCGGGCTCTGATACCGAGCCTTAGAACAGCCCCTCGATATATCCCATGTCGTTGAGGTAGATCTTCTCGGACGACGGGTTCCTGGGCAGGCCGGGCATGGTCATGATCTCGCCGCAGATCGCCACGACGAAGCCGGCGCCGGCCGACAGGCGGACTTCGCGCACCGGCACGACATGGCCGGTCGGTGCGCCGCGCAGGTTGGGGTCGGTCGAGAAGGAGTACTGCGTCTTGGCGATGCAGATCGGCAGGTGGCCGTAGCCCTGGTCCTCCCACTGCTTCAGCTGGTCGCGCACGCCCTTGTCTGCGATCGCCTCGAGGCCGCGGTAGATGCGCTTCACGATCGTGTCGATCTTGTCGAACAGCTTCATCTCGTCCGGATAGAGCGGCGCGAACTGCGCCTGGCCGCTCTCGGCGAGCTGCACCACCTTGTGGGCCAGTTCCTCGATGCCGGCCGAGCCCTGCGCCCAGTGCTTGCACAGGATCGCCTCCGCGCCCTGCTCGGCGACATAGTCCTTCATCGCCGCGATCTCGGCGTCGGTGTCGGAGACGAAATGGTTCATGGCGACGACCACCGGCACGCCGAACTGCTTCACGTTCTCGATGTGGCGGCCGAGATTGGCGCAGCCCTTCTTCACCGCCTCGACATTCTCCCTGCCGAGGTCTTCCTTCTTCACCCCGCCGTTCATCTTCATCGCCCGCACGGTCGCGACGATGACGGCCGCCGCCGGCTTGAGCCCCGCCTTGCGGCACTTGATGTCGAAGAATTTCTCCGCGCCGAGGTCGGCGCCGAAACCGGCCTCGGTGACGACATAGTCGGCCAGCTTCAGCGCCGTCGTGGTCGCCACCACCGAGTTGCAGCCATGCGCGATATTGGCGAATGGGCCGCCGTGCACGAAGGCCGGGTTGTTCTCCAGCGTCTGGACCAAGTTCGGCTGCATGGCGTCCTTGAGCAGCACGGTCATCGCGCCGTCGGCCTTGAGATCGCGGGCGTAGACCGGGCTCTTGTCGCGGCGGTAGGCGACGATGATGTTGCCGATGCGCTTCTGCAGGTCCTTCAGGTCGGTCGCCAGACAGAGGATGGCCATGACTTCCGAGGCCACCGTGATGTCGAAGCCCGCCTCGCGCGGATAGCCGTTGGCGACGCCGCCGAGCGAGCAGATGATCTCGCGCAACGCCCGGTCGTTCATGTCCATGACGCGCCGCCAGGCCACGCGGCGGGTGTCGATGCCGAGCTCGTTGCCCCAGTAGATGTGGTTGTCGATCAGCGCCGACAAAAGGTTGTGCGCGGTGGTGATGGCGTGGAAGTCGCCGGTGAAGTGGAGGTTCATGTCCTCCATCGGGACGACCTGCGCGTAACCGCCACCGGCCGCCCCGCCCTTGACGCCGAAGTTCGGCCCGAGCGAGGCCTCGCGGATGCAGGTGATCGCCTTCTTGCCGATGCGGTTCAGCCCGTCGCCGAGCCCCACCGTCGTCGTCGTCTTGCCCTCGCCCGCCGGCGTCGGGTTGATCGCGGTGACGAGGATCAGCTTGCCGTCCTTGCCGCCTTTTTTCGAGGCGATGAACTCGGCCGAGATCTTCGCCTTGTCGTGGCCATAGGGCAGCAGGTGCTCCTCGGGAATGCCGAGCTTGGCGCCGATCTTCATGATCGGCTGCTTCTTCGCGGCGCGCGCGATCTCGATGTCGCTCTTGTACTCGGCCATGGCGGTCTCCCCCATCTCGCGATAACGGCTCCTCCCGTCGCGTGCGGCGCATCAAGCCCGAGCGAGGATGTTTCCGCCGTCCCAAAACAGCCGCCGAATACGCGAAAAACGACAGGTTTGGGAAGCGCCGCGCACCCCTGTCAGCACGCGGCAGGAGAGTTGGGCGGCAGGGCCTGATCTTTCTCGGCCCGGCGCGTTATCCTGTCTGCAGATGTAGGAGGATAAGATGAGCTATGTCGACGGTTTCGTTCTCGCAGTCCCGAAGGACAAGGTGGAAGACTACCGCAAGATGGCCGAACTCGGACGCGAGGTGTGGATGGATCATGGAGCGCTGGGCTACATGGAGGCGATTGCGGACGATGTGCCCTATGGCGAGCTGACCTCGTTTCCGCGGGCAGTCATGGCAAAGGAGGATGAGATCACCTTCTTCTCCTACATCGTCTACCGCGACCGCGCCCACCGCGACGATGTGCAGGCGAAGGTCATGGCCGACCCGCGCATGAACTTCGATCCGGCCGATTCTCCCTTCGACATGAAGCGGATGATCTTCGGCGGCTTCTCCGGCATGGTCGAGGGCTGATGGCGAAGCGGCCGGTCCATCCCATGCCCGCAGATGTCGCAGCCGCACTCGGCGACGGCGGCGTGGAAGCCGACTACGCGGCGCGGCCGCATTACCAGCGCAACGACTATGTCGGCTGGATCGGCCGGGCCAAGGGCGATGAGACGCGCCGCAAGCGCATCGGCCAGATGGTCGACGAGCTGAGGCGCGGCGGCGTCTACATGGGCATGGACCACGCGCCTAGAGTCTGTACTCAATAAGGCTTGAGTTGCTGAGCGAAGCTTGATTCAAGGTTATCGAAAGGAGCCTTGAAATGGCGCGCTATGATCTGAGCGAGGCGGAGTGGCGGATTGTGGGGCCGCTGCTTCCGGCGGTAGGCAAAGGGGCTCGCCGTGCAGACGACCGTCGGGTCGTGAATGGCATTTTCTACGTGCTGAGGACAGGTTCGCCCTGGCGAGACCTGCCGGAAAGATACGGCCCATACACGACGGTCTACAACCGCTTCAATCGATGGGCGAAGAAGGGCGTCTGGCTGAGGATGTTTGAAGCCTTGGCCGAGCGATCTCCGCAGTCGCTTCAGTTGATCGACAGCTCGATCGTCCGCGCGCACCAGCATGCCGCGGGCGGAAAAAAGGGGGGCCGGATCACGCCATTGGCCGTTCTCGTGGCGGACTGAGCACCAAGATCCACGCGGTGGTCGATCAGGACGGCCTGCCGGTGCGCTTGCTGATCACGCCCGGCCAAGCTTCAGACAAGACCGCTTTCCCGGACCTCTTGGCAGGTCTTCCGGCCGCTACCGTCGTGGTCGCCGACCGCGGCTACGACAGCCGAGCGATCGTCGAGATGGTCGTCACACGCGGCGGAACGGCGCATATCCCGACACAAAGTCAGGTGAAGCTGAAACGATCGGTCGATCCCCAACTCTACCGGCAGCGGAACCTGATCGAGCGCTACTTCTGCAGTCTCAAACAATTCCGTCGCATCGCAACCCGCTTCGACAAGCTGGCACGCAACTTCCTCGCCGCCGTCGCACTCGCATCAGCGCGGCTGTGGATACGCGCTATTGAGTCCACGCCCTAGTCGGAAAGACTAAGGCTGCGACGCGGTCCCAACCGCCGGGATTCCTTCCAATGGCCGCGAATCACGGGTAACAAGGAACGGAAGGAACCGGCGGCGGGTGTGCACGTTGTGGCGGTGCCCTGAAAAGTCCGCGAGTTCATCCTATCTTGGCCTTGATGATCAACGACCGCCATACCCTCCCCCGGACCCTCGCCGCGGCGTTGCGCAACCAGCTGCCCCATTTCGTCAAGATCGGCGAAGACGATCCCTGCACCACCATCGCCTCCTACAACGTCCACAAATGCGTCGGCACGGACGGCCGTTTCGACCCTTCACGCACCGCGGCGGTGGTGGCGGAGCTCGACGCCGACATCGTGGCCCTCCAGGAGGCCGACGAGCGGCTCGGCGAGCGTGTCGGCCTGCTCGACCTCGAGGCGCTGGCGAAATCCACCGACCTTGTGCCGCTTCACATGCCGCAGGGCTCGCGCAGCCACGGCTGGCACGGCAACCTGCTGCTCGCCCGCGCCGGCGTCGTGCAGGAGGTCAAGACGATCCACCTTCCCGGGCTGGAGCCGCGCGGTGCACTGATCGTCGACCTCGAGATCAAGGGCGTCCACCTGCGCGTCATCGCGGCGCATTTCGGCCTCTTCCGCCACTCGCGCAAGCGTCAGGCCAACGCCGTGCTGGAAGCCGCGCAGGGCGTCATCCGCCCGACCGTCATCCTGGGCGACCTGAACGAATGGCGGGTCAACACGCGTTCCTCGCTTCTGTCGCTGCTGCCGCATTTCGGGCCGCTCAACGCCGTGCTGCCGAGTTTCCCCTCGCGTTTTCCGCTGCTCGCGCTCGACCGCATCCTTGCCCGGCCGCAGGCGATGATCTCGTCGATCGAGGTCCACCGCTCGCCCTTGGCGCGTGTCGCCTCCGACCACCTGCCCATCAAGGCGCGGCTCAAGCTCGCCGGCGCCGCGACGGAGGGCGTTCGCGATGCGGCGTGATGCCCGTCTCACGGCCGGAGGGTCCTGAGGGCGCGGCGATGGACACCGCCATCACCAGAACCGATAACGACCGGGCCGCAGCCGGCAGGAGCGGCCTGCTGTTGGTCTCGGAAAACGACGACGCGCTGGCCGTGCGCATCCTGGCCGCCCGCGGCGCCACCGCCACGCTCGACCTGATGTACTACATCCTGCGCGACGACCGGTCGGGCGGGCTGCTGCTCAAGGAGATCGTCGCGGCTGCCGACCGCGGCGTGCAGGTGCGGCTGCTGATCGACGACATCAACCCGCAGTCGAGCGACGAGACCTATCTGGCGCTCAACAGCCACGCCAATATCGAGCTGCGCCTGTTCAACCCGGTCGGCCTGCGCAACGGCTCGGTGTTGCGTTGGCTGGAACTGGTGTCGCGCGCGTTTGCCCTGACGCGGCGCATGCACGCCAAGGCCTTCATCGCCGACCGGCGCATCGCGATCGTCGGCGGTCGCAACATCGGCGACGAGTATTTCGAGCGCACCGATTCCGCTTTCCGCGACCTCGACATGGTGATGCTGGGAAGCGCCGTTGACGACACTGTGGCGATCTTCGAGCGCTACTGGACCTGCCCCGCCTCGCGGCCGTTGCATCTGGTGCATCCGACCGTGCGCCGCCGCTCGGCAAGCAGGCTGCGCGTGGCCGAACTCGATGCCGGCAAGGTGATCGGCGACACCCGTTCGATCGACGACTTCGTCGCCGCCCATGGCGGCATGCGCTGGTCGTACGGCGCGCGCGTGCTCGCCGACCCGCCGGAAAAGGTGCACGGCCGCCGCCTCCGCTCCTGGCTGATGCGCAAGCTGATGGTCGAGATCCGCTCTGCAGAGCGCAGGCTGGAGATCGTCTCGCCCTATTTCATCCCCGGGCGCAGGGGGGCCGCGATCCTGGAGAAGATGGTCGGCAAGGGCGTGAGCGTCACCGTGCTCACCAATTCGCTGGCGGCCACCGATGTCGCCGCCGTGCACGGCGCCTATGCCAATTATCGCAAACGCTTACTGAGGGCGGGCGTCGCGCTCTACGAGTTCCAGCCCGCAGGCCGGCAGAGGAAGTTGTCGATCTTCGGCTCGAAGGGCGCCAGCCTGCACACCAAGGCGTTCGCGGTGGACGAGCGCCTGGGCTTCATCGGCTCGTTCAACTTCGACCCGCGCTCGGTGTCGCTCAATGCGGAGATGGGCGTGCTGTTCGAGGACCCGGAGCTGGTCGCGGCCCTTCTCGACCATTTCAAGGCCGAGCGCGCCCCCGACGTCAGCTACCGTCTCACGCTGGACGGCAGCCGCATCCGCTGGAATCGCTCGGAAGGCGAGGGCAAGTTGCGCTATGGTGAGCCGAAGGCGAGCATAGGCCGGCGGCTCATCGCCTTCGTGGTGCGCTGGCTGCCGATCGAATCGCAGCTGTAGTGGCGTAGACGCCAGCCGGGCCGGGAGGCTCAGATCGTGGCGAGCAGCCCGTCGACCAACCTTCGCACTGCGGCCTTCGCCTGTTCGACCGTGCGGCCCTGGTCCTGCCGCAGGCGATACCAGACGTCGAAGCTCAGTACCGTCAGGAAGGCGTCGAACAGCGTCTCGTCGCGCTTCACTTCGGGCGGGAGGATCGCACACAGCCGCTCGATGTCGGCATCGACGGCGCAGCGGTGCTTTGCCTTCAGGTATTCGGACTGCAAGAGCCGCGCATTCGCCTGCACCTTGAAGGGCATCACCCATTCGAAGGCCTCGGCGCGGCGGTCGATCATCTCGATGATCCGGCCCTGCCAGTCGCTGGCGATGAAGGGCCTGCGCATGATCGGCTGGATCTGCGCGTCGATCTGGTCGCCGACCTCCTGGTAGAGGCTGTCCATGTCCTCGAAATGCCGGAACACGGTGCGCAGGCCGACCTTGGCCTCTTCCGAGACCCGCTCGGCGCTCGGCATGATTTCGCGGTTGCGGATGAGGGTGATCAGCGCATCGACGATGCACTTGCGGCTGCGCTCGGCGCGAAGGCGGCGTCCGTCGGGCAAAGACCCATCGTCCCGCGGCCGCTCGGCCGTCATGGTGTCGAATGTGGTCTCAGACATCTGCCTTTCTCCTTTCGCCCTTGCGAGCTTACATCATCTCCACAACTGTCGTCTTCCCTATCGTGTTCCCCGCCCGGATTTTCTCGGACGGAGAGGACGGCCGGGTTTGTCCTGGCCGCCCCTCAAGCTCCGGCTTAGCGGCCGGAGTAGTTTTCGTTCTGGTTGATCTGGAACCCGTCGGTGCCGGTCACGGTGGCGCTGGCCTGACCGGAGACGACATGCGACGCGGCCTGCGAGCCTTCAACGGTCTGGCCGTAGGGGTTCACGCCGTAGAAAGCGGGGACTTCCTGGGCACCGGCGACGCCGGCGAGACCGAGAAGAGCGACGGAAGCGAGGAGGAACTTGTTCATTGTCTTTGCCTTTTCTTGAGGGTGGGCGCGGAGGCGGCGCATCGCCCGCCTCCCGTGCCGGGTCCCGGCTTACTTGCCGGAGTAGTTCTGGTTGCGATTGATCTGGAAGCCGTCATGGCCGGGAACGGTCGAGTTCGACTGCTCGCGGACGATGGTGGCCGAATGAGCCTTCTGCTGCGAAGCCTCGACGGTCTGCCCGTAGGGGTTCACGCCGTAGAAGGCCGGAACTTCCTGGGCGCCGGCAACACCGGCCAGGCCGAGGAGCGCGACGGAAGCGAGGATGATCTTGTTCATTGTCTTTGCCTTTTCGTTGGGGGCGCGGAGGCGGCGCATGGCCTGCCTCCCGTGCCGGTCCCGGCTTACTTGCCGGAGTAGTTCTGGTTCAGGTTGATCTGGAAGCCGTCAGCGCCGGGAACGGTCGAGTTCGACTGGTCGCGGATGATGGTGGCCGAGTGAGCCGTCTGCTGCGAAGCGTCGACAGTCTGCCCGTAGGGGTTCACGCCATAGAAGGCGGGGACTTCCTGGGCGCCGGCAACACCGGCCAGGCCGAGAAGAGCGACGGAAGCGAGGATGATCTTGTTCATTGTCTTTGCCTTTTCGTTGTGGTTGGGGCGCGGAGGCGGCGCAATGCCCGCCTCCCGTGCCGGTTCCGGCTTACTTGCCGGAGTAGTTCTGGTTCAGGTTGATCTGGAAGCCGTCGGTGCCGGTGAGCGAAGCGCCCGACTGGCCGGAGACGATGGTCGCCGAATGGACGGTGCCCTGCGCGTCGGCCGACAGGCCATAGGGGTTCTGGCCATAGAAGGCCGGAACTTCCTGAGCGCCGGCGACACCGGCGAGGCCCAGAAGAGCGACGGAAGCGAGAACGATCTTGTTCATTGTCTTAGCCTTTCTTGTGAGGCTCGGCGGCGGCAGTTCGCGTCGTCGTCGTTGGCCTGACGGGGAAATAGGCACGTGTAGTGCCAATAACAAGTGGCATTGTTCGTGTCATTTTATCACGACTTTGTGAGCCGGCTTGTGATGGCTTGTCGTCGCCTTCGGGATATCGCTCATGCTCGGCCTGGCGCGAGACCGGAGTTTGAGAGCGGCGGGCTGTGGAAAGGACGCAACGGTCCGGCGCCCTATTTCTCCCTTGCGGGCGGGCGGGCGATTTCAGAAGCTTGGCGCAACCGCGAGACTGCGGATCACAAAATCGCAGCGGGAGGCACGAATTGACCCATCGCCACGTTCCGCCTCGGTCGGAACCGCCCTCGCCGCCCGACATTCAAGGCTGGTGATGGACGATCGCGTATCCCCTTCCGGTTTACCCCCGGCTGGCCTTGATGCTCTGCGCGAGCGACTGCGGCTGCTCTATCACGGCCGTGCGCCCGGCGCGGTGCGGTTCCAGTATGCCATGATGGCGATCGACATTCTGATCGTCGCCTTCTTCATCGCGAGCCCGGTGCTGCGAGACCGGCCGTCATTTCTCTGGATCGATTATTCTATCGCGGCGGTGCTGATGCTCGATATCGGCGCCCGCGCGCTCGCCTCCAGCGACGTCCTGCGCTGGCTACGGCAGCCGACGAGCATCCTCGACCTGTTCATCCTGATGACGCTTTTGTTTCCGCTGTGGCTCGCCAATCTCGGCTTCCTGCGCGTCCTGCGCTTGTGGACGCTGTCGCGCAGCGGTGTGTTCTGGCGGCCGCTTGTCAGGCGCGGCTACGGTCCCTGGCGTGAGGTCGTCGAGTCGGTGACCAACCTGATCACCTTCCTCTTCGTGGTGACAGGGTTCATCTACACCTTCTTCTTCAGCGAAAGCTCCGGCTTCGCCGGCTATGTCGACGCGCTTTATTTCACCGTCACCAGCATGACCACCACCGGCTACGGCGACATCCTCCTGGACGGCCCGTGGGGAAAGATCACCTCGGTCGTCGTCATGCTGGCGGGCGTAACTCTCTTCATCCGTCTGGGGCAGGCGATCTTCCGGCCGCACAAGGTCTTCTACCCCTGCGAGCGATGCGGCCTGCAGCGCCACGACCCGGACGCGGTGCACTGCAAGGCCTGCGGCAACCTGCTCAAGATCCCCGACCCGGGCGACTGAGATCAGCCGCGCCGCGCGGCATCGATCGCCGCGACGTCGATCTTCTTCATTTCCATCATCGCCTGGAAGGCACGCCGGGCTTCCTCGCCGCCGGCGGCCATCGCCTCGGTGAGCGTCCGAGGCGTGACCTGCCAGGAGACGCCCCACCGGTCCTTGCACCAGCCGCAAGCACTCTCCCGCCCGCCATTGCCGACGATGGCATTCCAGTAGCGGTCGGTCTCCGCCTGGTCGTCGGTGGCGATCTGGAACGAAAAGGCCTCGCTCTGCTTGAACGCCGTCCCGCCGTTGAGCCCGATGCAGGGAATGCCCGCGACGACGAAGTCGACCGTCAGCACGTCGCCCTTCTTCCCCGACGGAAAATCCGCCGGCGCATGGTGGACGGCGTTCACGCGGCTGTCGGGAAAGGTCTCGGCATAAAACCGGGCGGCGGCTTCGGCGTCCTTTTCATACCAGACGCAGATCGTGTTCTTGGGGATGGGCATGGGTGGCTCCTCCTTGGGGGTCTGGCCGGCTGTCTCGGCTCACGGCGATGGCCAACAGAGAGAAGAAGGGTAGTGTGCGAAAGGCGGCAGGCAAGACCGCGGCGGCAGTCTGCTGACGGCTACGGACATGCGAGGCCTTGCCCGCGATGCGCTCTGCAACGGCAGGCGGTCCGAGGCTGGCTCGGCGGCCGTGGACATTCTCGCCCGGATGGGCTTTGATTTCCCTTACGTCATCACGAGTCACAGGAGAATTGCATGAGACGTCTGGTTGCCTTGGCAGGTGCCGCGATTTCGCTGTTGCTGGCCGCGTCATCCGCATCCGCGGAAGTGGTCGATTGTACCCCGATCGAGACGGTGCCCATCGTCATCACGGTGCAAGGCATCTATTGCCTCAAGCACGATCTCGTCACGTCGATCACGAACGGCACCGCGATACTCGTCAACACCAACAACGTCACGATCGAGATGAACGGCTTCAAGCTCGGCGGCCTTGGCGGTGGAACGGGCACAACGGCCTATGGAATCGCCAGCTACAGCCGGCAGAACGTCACCGTGCGCAACGGCACCGTCCGCGGGTTCTACATCAACGTCTACTTGTTGGGTGGGCTCGGACACATCGTCGAGGATCTCCGGCTCGACGGCGCCAGAGGCCACGGCCTCTTCCTCGGTGGGTCCAACCTCGTCGCCCGCAACAACTTCATCACCAACACAGGAGATGGGGCTGGCTCAAGCGCGGCCGGTATTTATCTCGACAGCGGCTACCATATTTCGATCACCGGAAACATCATCGACAGCGTTTCGGAAACGTCGTCGTCCAACGGTATTCGCGCTGAATATGCCGAGCAGTCGGTCATCGAGAGAAATGAGATCCATGGCATTATCGGCGGAGGCACGCGAAACGGCATCTATGTAGGCAGCGGTTTGCGCAACGTTCTCAGAGACAACATCGTAACCACTTCGACGGGAAGCACTGGCATTGGCGCGTTCAGTTCGAGCGACGCCTGCGTCAGGAACGTGGTCACAATAACATTCGCAACGCCGTTTACCGGATGCGAGACAAGTAGAGAGAACGATTCCTTTTAGAGCCGTGCATGCACGGCATTGCGATCTGCCTGCTGGAGCAAACGAGGGATTTTTCCGCCAGGCAATGAGGTCAAGCCAGGGGCAGCCTACCTCCTCAACACCGCGCTCAGCACGTCCCTGATCCCGATTGCCCCCACAAACCGGCTCTGCTCGTCGAACAGCGCCACCGGCGAGGTCTGGCTCCTGTGCATCGCCAGCATCACCGTCTTCAGGCTCGTGCCCGGACGGGCCCAGAAGACGTGCGGGGCGTCGTCGGGGAGCGATTCCACGTCGTCACAGGAGACCCAGACCGCCGGCTTGCCGTCGCGCTCGGCGGCGGCGACCAGCCCGTCGCTGTCGATCTTGAAGCGCGTCGTGCGGCGGCGGTCGAGCCACAGCCAGCCTTCGCCGGCGCTTTCCAGGTCGCGCCGGTCGCGCATCACGTTCCAGGCGGTCAGCACCGAGAGCGGGTTCACATTGGCAATGAAGTCGCGCACATAGGCGTTGGCGGGTTTGAGCACGATGTCTTCCGGCGGGCCGGACTGGACGATGCGGCCGCCCTCCATGATCGTGATCCGGTTGCCGATCTTCAGCGCCTCCTCCAGGTCGTGGGAGACGAAGACGATCGTCTTCTTCAGGCTCTTCTGCAGCTGCAGCAGTTCGTCCTGAAGCTTGGTGCGGATCAGCGGGTCGAGCGCGGAGAACGGCTCGTCCATCAGGAGGATCGGCGCCTCGGTGGCGAAGGCCCGGGCAAGGCCGACGCGCTGCTGCATGCCGCCGGACAGCTCGTGGGCATATTTGTTCGCCCACTGGTCGAGGTTGACGAGTTTCAGCTGGCGCGCGACGCGCTCCTTGCGCTCGGCGTCCGGCACGCCGGCGAGCTCCAGCCCGAAGCCGACATTCTCGGCCACCGTGCGCCAGGGCAGCAGCGCGAACTGCTGGAACACCATCGCCACGTTCTTCTGCCGCATATGGCGCAGCGTCGCCTCGTCGCAGGAGACGATGTCGACCATGCGGTCGCCGTCCTTGACCAGCACCTGGCCGCGCGTGACGACGTTCAACCGGTTGACCGCGCGCAGGAGCGTCGACTTGCCCGAGCCCGACAGGCCCATGAGGACGGAAATCTCGCCCTCCTCGACGGTGAGGTTGGCGCCCGCGGCCCCCAGCACCTGGCCGGTCTTCTCCAGGATGTCGGCGCGGTCGGCGCCCGCGTCGAGCATGGCAAGTGCCGCCTTCTGGTTCTCGCCGAAGACGATGTCGACGTTGCGGAAATCGACGGCGACGCTCATTTGACGCCTCCCATCTTCACGCGGGAGATGCGGTCGAGGATGATGGCGAGCACGACAATGGCGAGCCCCGCCTCAAGCCCGAGCGGGATGTTGACCGAATTCAGCGCCCGCACCACCGGCTTGCCGAGACCGTTGGCGCCGATCAGCGCCGCGATGACCACCATCGACAGGCACAGCATGATGCACTGGGTGAGCCCCGCCATGATGGTGGGCAGGGCCGCCGGCAGCTCGACCTTGTAGAGCAGCTGGCGCCTGGTGGCGCCGAAGGCCTGCCCCGCCTCCAGCATCGGCTTCGGCACCGAGGTGATGCCAAGATAGGTGAGCCGGATCGGCGCAGGCGCGGCGAAGATCACCGTGACGATCAGGCCGGGCGCCACGCCAAGGCCGAACAGGATCAGCACCGGGATGAGATAGACGAAGGTCGGCATCGTCTGCATCAGGTCGAGGATCGGGTTGAGCCAGGCCCAGGCGCGCGGATTGTGCGCGGCCCAGATGCCGACCGGCACGCCGATGGCCATCGAGGCGGCGGCGGCGCCGACCACCAGGATGATGGTCTCGACCGTCTCCTTCCAGAGGCCCTGATTGATGATGAACAGGAGGCCCAGCGCCACGAACAGCGCAATCCGCCAGGAGCGCTGCAGATACCAGGCAAGTGCGACGATCGCCGCCACCACGATCACCGGCGGGAACCACAGCACGATGTCGATCAGCCCGTCGAGGACGAAGGTGGCCGCGTTGGCGATGGAGGAGAAGAACCACTCGAAGTTCTGCGTCAGGAAGTCGAAGAACTGCTTGCCCCAGCGCCCCACGGGGATCTTCATGCTGCGGATGAGTTCGCTGAGCGGATCCATGCTTAATCTTCCCCCTTGCCGGGAGGCGAAATACCCCCCTCTGCCCTGCCGGGCATCTCCCCCTCAAGGGGGGGAGATCTGCAGTTCGAACACCCGTTCCACTCACGCGCGATCTCGATAAGCGCCGCCCTTGGCGAAGCCGATCTCCCCCCTTGAGGGGGAGATGCCCGGCAGGGCAGAGGGGGGTGTAGCGCCCGCCCTACAGCGCGCCCTTCACCGCTTCCAGCCCGTCCTTGCCGTCGAGCGTGGTGACGCCCGCGAGCCAGGGGGTGATCGCGTCCGGATTGGCCTTCAGCCATTCGGTCGCGGCGACCGTGGCGTCCTTGCCGTCGTTGAGGATGGCGCCCATGATCTCGTTCTCCATCTTGAGGGAGAACACCATGTTCTTCAGCAGCGTGCCGACGTTCGGGCACTCGGTGGCGTAGCCGGCGCGGACGTTCGTCGCCACGATCGCGCCACCATAGTTCGGGCCGAACACGTCGTCGCCGCCCGACAGATACGCCATTTCGATGTTGGCGTTCATCGGATGCGGCTCCCAGCCGAGGAAGACGACGTCCTGCTTGGACGAAGCCGCCTTCTGCACCGCCGACAGCATGCCGGCCTCGGAGCTTTCGACCAGCTCGAAATCCTTCAGGCCGAACTTGTCGGCCGAGATCATGTCGAGGATCAGCCGGTTGCCGTCATTGCCGGCCTCGATGCCGTAGATCTTGCCGTCGAGCTTGTCCTTGAACTTGGCGATGTCCTCGAACGACTTCAGGCCGGCATCGAAGGTGTATTTCGGCACGGCGAGCGTATATTTGGCGCCTTCGAGATTGGTCACCAGCGTCTCAACGGTCTTGGCCTCGAGATAGGGCTTGATGTCGGCCTCCATGGTCGGCATCCAGTTGCCGAGGAAGACGTCGATGTCCTTGTTGGCGAGCGAGGTATAGGTGACCGGCACCGAGAGCAGCTGCGTCGACGGCTCGTAGCCGAGCGCGGTGAGCACGACGGAGGCGGTGGCCGTCGTGGCGGTGATGTCGGTCCAGCCGACATCGGCGAAACGCACCGCCTTGCAGCTTTCGGGGTCGGCGGCGAGCGCCTGGCCGGCGACGAGGCCGGCGCCCAGCGCCAGAAGCACTGATTTGGACTTCAGCATGAACAGTCTCCCATTTTGTCCCGATCGAGGGGGATATCTCTCGTTGTGCCCCGAACGAAACACCATTCTTCCGTTCTTTCAAGCCGCGCGCCTGTCCTTTAGCCGTCAGATCGCTGCCTGCCTGCGACGCACAGGGCGGCGGCCGGCAATTTTCGGTGGAACCGCGGCCCGCCCCCTCCCCGTTTCACGGCGCAGCGATTAAAGGCAGCTGAATGGCCAAGCTCTACTTCCACTATGCGACCATGAACGCGGGCAAGTCGACGATGCTGCTGCAGGCGTCGTACAACTACCGCGAGAGCGGCATGCACACGCTTCTGCTGGTCGCCGGTCATTACCGCAAGGAGGATCAGGGCTACATCTCGTCGCGCATCGGGCTCGAATCCGACGCCGACATGTTTCGCGACGGTGACGACCTGTTCGAGCTGGTCGCAGAGCATCACCGCCACCGGCCGATCCACTGCGTCTTCGTCGACGAGGCGCAGTTCCTGGAGGACGCGCAGGTCTGGCAGCTCGCCCGCGTCGTCGACCGGCTGGACATCCCGGTGATGTGCTACGGCCTGAGGACCGATTTCCAGGGCAAGTTGTTCTCCGGCTCGGAAGCGCTGCTGGCCATCGCCGACGAGCTGCGCGAGGTGCGCACGATCTGCCCGTGCGGGCGCAAGGCGACGATGGTGGTGCGCCTCGGCCCCGACGGCAAGGTCGCCAAGCAAGGCGACCAGGTGGCGATCGGCAAGGACGTCTACCGCTCGCTCTGCCGCCGCCACTGGGAGGAGGAAATGGGCCGCGTCGACCCGGAGGACTTCATCGGCTTTGCGGGCGGATGAACCGGGAATGCCAATCGTTACCGATATTTAATGCAACGATCTGATGCGAGCCTCGTTGGTCCGGCATAGGGACAACGTCACGAGGCAACCCAATGAAGATCTTCAGCAATACAATCTGCGCGGCCATCGCGCTCACTTTCGCGGCGGGTTCAGCCCTCCCGGTGGCCGCGGCCCCGCTCGTTGCGCCGAACGCGCAGACGGAAGCGGCTGGCGGCAACGTGCTCGATGTGCAGATGAGCGGCGAGCAGCGTCAGCGACGCTTTGACAGGCGCCAGGATCGCCGCGAGGACCGCTTCGAGCACCGGCAGGATCGTCGCGAGGCACGGTTCGAGCGCCGCAACGGCCGTTACTACTACAACGGCCACCGCGGATACCGCGAGCGCCGTGACGGATATCGGTACTACAACGGCTACTGGTTCCCCGCCGGCGCATTCATCGCGGGCGCGATCATCAGCGGCGCGATCAACAACGCCACCCAGTCCAGCGGCTCCGCCCACGTGAACTGGTGCCACGACCGCTACCGGACCTATCGCTCGTCTGACAACACCTACATGTCGAGCGCAGGCTACCGTAAGGCATGCAACTCGCCCTACAGCTGAGCCGCACTGACTGACGACGAGGCCCGCCACCGGACGACCGGGGCGGGCCTTTCCGTGAGCGCACTCACGGCCGTCCGGCAGGACCTCCGCGGGGCGCGGTGACGAACCCCATCGCGAGCAGGACCAGTTCGTCCTCGAATTCCGGATCGGCGAGATCCGATGTCTCGGTCATGACGGCCGTTCGCACCGCACCCATGATCGCGCTGCCCAGCACCAGGGTCGCCGTGCGGCTCAGGGGCCGGAACGGGCCATCGCCTCCCGCGCTCCGCACCGCCTCCGAGATCTCGTCGACGGCGGCCTCGAAGAACTGCGCCTGGGCCTCGCGCCCGACCACGGGCATCAGCGACAGCAGAATCTTGCGGCGGACGCGCTGCCGCTTGTCGAAGGCCTCGAGCAGGGCCCTGATCGCAGCGCGGATCGCAGGCTCCGGGTCTTCCGGATCGAGCTCTTCAAGGGCGCGCCTTATCCCCTCGCTCACCCGCACGCGCTCACGTTCCGCCATGGCGGCGAGAATGGCCGTGGCGTTCGGGAAGTACTGATAGAGCGACCCGATCGAAACGCCGGCGCGTTCAGCGATACGGTTCGTGGAGGCGTTCTCGTCCTGGTCGAGAAGCTGAGCGGTCGCCTCTATGATCGACTCCACCGTCTGCCGCGCGCGCTCCTGCCCAGGCTCTTTTCGCTTGAATATCAAATGCCTGACCATTTGCTGCCACCGCCTTTGGGTCGCCGGGACGATGCGAGTATGAAAAAGCGAGCAATGCTCACATGATACTGGGAACGCGGTTCGCCGCAATCCCTCTATCCCGGAGCGGTCACATGGAATCGATATCGACGGGTTGGGCGATCACCTTCGCCATCATCCTCGCCTCGATGACGATCCGCAGCCTCATCATCGTCGGCGCGGCCTTCGCCTGGTATAACGCATCGAGCTTCGCCCAGCGGCGGCGCGTCTATCGCCTTGCCTATGCCGAAGGGCAGATCGGCAGCGAACTGCAGTCTGCCGTGACGGTGATCGCCTTCGATGCGCTGGTCTTCTCGACGGTCAGGCATTTCGGTTTGGTCCAGTACGCGCAGGATACGAGCGCGCTGCTGTTTGCCGGCAGTTTCCTGCTCGTCTTCCTGTTCACCGAGGTCTGGTTCTACGCCACGCATCGCGCGCTGCACCACAAGGCCCTGTTCTGGATCCATCGCCAGCACCACACGGCCAAGGTGACCGACCCGCTGACGTCGCTGTCGTTCTCGATCATCGAGCGCGCGATCCTGATTGGTGGAATCCTCGGCTTCTCGGCATTGGTCTCGCTCGCCATCCCGCTAAGCATGGGCGGTCTGATCGCCGCCGGACTGTCGAACTACGTGCTGAACGTGCTCGGGCATTCCAACGTGGAGTTCATGCCGGAATGGTTCGCCAAGTCGCGGATCGGCCGCTTCTTCATCACCCCGAGCTACCACGCCATGCACCATGCGCGGTTCCGGGGCCACTACGGGCTTTTCACCACGGTTCTCGACCGCTGGTTCGCAACGCGTTTCGAGGACTACGAGCAGGTCTACGACCGGGCCCGGGCAGGACGAGGCCTCGACCGGCTGGGCGAGCGTGTCGAGAGCTCGCCCCGCGTTTCCCGCCGCGCCGTTGCCGGAGCCCGGTCGTGACGCGCGCCATCGTTGTCGCCTTGCTCGCGCTGGCGGGTCCGGCAGATGCGTCCCAGCCCGAGATCCCCGCCGAGCAGCGCGAGGCCTGCCAGCGCGACTACATTCGCCATTGTCTGGGGACGACGCCCGGAGAGGGACGGGTCATCCAGTGCATGATCGACAGCTTCGACAAGCTCAGTCCGAAATGCGCCGCGAGCCTGACAAAGGCCGCCTGTGATCCCCAGGTGGCCGCCATGGCTCCGATCGCGATCGAATGTCACGGTGGAAAGGTGCCGCAGGCCACGGCGAAGCCCTGATCCTTCGGGCGCGCGTTTCCGCAATGTTGCAATTCAGCGCCAAAGCGCATCCCCGCGACTTTCAATCGAAACACTGCACCCATATATTCGCCCGCGTGACCGAACGTCGGCCCCGGAGGGAATTCATGGCGACACTGCAGAACTTCGATTCCGAGATCGAGAAGACCAAGCGCACCGTCGAAGACATGCGCTCCAAGATCGAGCAGTCCGGAATCCTGCTGGAGAAGTTCGCCAAGACGGACGCCAAGATCGGCCAGGCCGATTTCGACATCGAGAACGCCCGCATCGAGGACGTGCTCAGGCAGCAGAAGACGATGGAGGCGAACATCGCCGACCTCATCATCGGCCTCGAGGACGCGACCAACGTGTTCGGCACCGAATTCGAGACGATGAAGAGCTACACCGGCTGGGAAAACTTCATCGGTATATTCTCGCAGCAGCGCAAGCAGCGCATGCGCACCGAGCGCGTGCGCAACATGTCGCTGGCCGGCAACCTGCAGGAACTGCTTGCCAAGTCCGACACGATCGTCGGCATCCTGAAAGAGCAGAAGAACGTCCTCGAACAGCGCTACAAGACCTCGGAGGCCAGCCTCAGCCAGGTGATCGAGCGCCGCAAGGTGACGATGGAGAGCCTGACCGCGACGCAGAAGCGCATCGAGGAGCTTAACCCGCTGCTGCTCGACATCGAGAACAAGATCGCCGCCTCCACCAGCCAGCAGGAGCGCACCCAGCTCGAAGGCGAGCGCTCGAAGCTCGCCACCGAATACAACGAAAAGCAGGCGAAGGAGCAGGAGCTTCTGGCCGAGAGCCAGACGCTGGAACGCTACACGTCGATGTTCCAGACCTTCGTCGATTCGCTCAACAACCAGATCGCCGCGCAGTCGACGCTGATCAACAAGCTGACCATCGACACCGAGCAGCGCATCGTCCTCTACAAGGCGCTGGAAGACTCGTTGAAGACCGCCGCCCAGCAGGACGTGGCGCACAAGATCAACACGCTGGGAAGCCAGGTGGACAATACGGCCGAGGAGACCATGGCCGGCATCGGCGCCGCCGCCCAGAAGCACATCGGCGACCTGCTCGAAATGCACGAGAAGAACATGGTCACCACCGCCGACATCCAGCGCCGCAAGAAGCTCGCCGACGATGCGTTTGCCCGCCGCTTCGACGAGGTAATGCGCAAGCACAATTCGGCGGATTACGTGAAGGCTTGAGGCGACATACGACCAAGCCGGTGGACATCGGACCCCCCTCTGGCCTGCCGGCTGCCCCCGATGCTGGCGTCATCCTCGGGCTTGTCCCGAGGATCTACGGCGTTCGGATGGATAGCGACGGGCATCAGACACCCCCGAGCAACGCGCCAGAGCCAGTGTCTGCAAACTCGGTAGATCCTCGGGACAAGCCCGAGGATGACGACGCTCGGGCGGCAGGGACAGGCCAGCAGGCCTCGTTGCTCTCAAGGCGTCACACATCTCCGCCTCAAACGCGGAAGCACCCATGACCCCCGACAACCCCGCCGCCCGCTATTTCGACGCGATCGCAGCCGCGCTCACAGGGCTCGACATCTTCCTGCGCGACGATTCCTCGCCGCTCTACCGGCACGACGTGATCGCGCAGGTGGTGGCGGAATACGTCGTACGGCTGGAACACTCGTTCGGCGCCTGGCGCAACCGGCTGGGCTTCATGGAGAGTTTCCGCATCTCCCGTGCCGAGAGCGGCTTCCCGGTGTTCCAGAACGTGCTGGAACTGGAGAACGACCGCCGCACCGCCGAGCAGCGCCTGACGGCAATCCCCTCTCCCGAGGCGCTGCGCGCCGAGATGGCCGACTTCATCCTGCGCCACAAGGCGATGCCCACCGAGCTGCAGCGCATGATGGCCGAGCGGCTCTACCTGCAGGAGGTCTCGACCGGGCAGGTCTTCGCGCCTTTCGTGCTGCCGAAGACGGTGAAAGTCTCGGCCAATCCCAAGACCATGCGGCCCTATTACTTCGTCCACTGGGGCGCATTCGACGGGCTGGCCAACCTGCCGCTGGTCTACATGGCCGCGGTCGAGGATTCCTCCGACAAGATGGTCGACACGCTGGTGACCCGCGACGGCCGCCTGAACGAGAAGGTGGAGATTCCCCTGCCGGTCGAGGGCCTGCTCAATCCCGATCTCGCGCACAGGTTCGACGACTTCGCCGCCAAAAACTCCGCCTACACGCTCACCCCCGCCACCATCGCCGGCAATCTCGACAAGGATTTCGAGACGCTGCACCCCAAGCAGTTGCGCCGCTTCGTACTGGGGCCATTCTATTCGGCCGGCATCACCGAGCACAATTCGACCGTCGCCGAGGTGCTGAACAAGGTGCGCAAGGCCGAGAACGCCTGGCTGCTGACCTGGACGGTGCAGGAGGTCTATTCCAAGAACGAGCGCCCCGGCCGCCGCGGCCTCTTCTCCAGCGAGAAGGCGACGCAGGAGTTCTACATCAACACCGACGACCTCGAAGCCGCCCGCATGGGCGTCTCGACCTACGAGAAGCACGCCCTGGTCCCGCACGAGGCCTACCAGGCCCTCTACGCCGCCGGCGAGGCGCAGAAGATCTTCGGCGGCTACAAGGTGCACATCCTGTCCGGCGGGCGGGTGATCAGCGACGTATGATTAATTTCCTGCAAGAGAAAAGCAAACTCCAGATTCGGAAGATTTTTGCCATCGCCGGGGCCGCTTCTGGTTTGCACATTTTTTCAAGTATATTTGGAGACGCGGGAGATTTCTTATCTTCTACATTTTCCAGAATTGTACTGAACTACGATATTTTTGTAGAGGCGACAATTTCACGCATCGGCAGATTAATAGGAATTGACGTAAGTGGATATGAACCTCAGATTGCATTCGCAACTATAATTCTCACACCGTACCTCATTCGATGGCGCCAATTTCAGTTCGGCGGGTATCTTGATGACCATCAGAAGATTCTCGGAACTTTAAATTTTCTTGCGTTTACACTCATAGCCACCACATTCAATCAATGGAATTTCGATCCCTGGGCAGGGTGGTTAATGGGATCCGTAGTTTCACTTGCGTTCATTGGAGCATCTGCTGACGCTATATTAAGAGATGGTGATCACCTGAGAACAACTAGATCAATAATATTCATATTTTTCTTGCTTTGCTTTGGATTATCAATGCTAGGGTTACTCGACAGCGTTGATCATGTATTCTCTGTTTCCCCTAGCATTACGGGAGTTTTAGTGACAATTTTTGTCTCTTTGGTTTATGTAATCGGCGTTTCATCGCGGATAGATGGTTATTATCCATTTATGACCGGGATGATATTTTTCTCAGTACTATATCTTATAAACCTACTTCTTAAAGACGTATTTCCTGCAATCGACCGCTATCTTGGATCAATTGGAGTCTGACATGGACACCGGCCTGACGACCATCGATGAGAAGGACATCGACAAGCACCGCGCCACCGCGCAGTCGATGGTGACCCGCGTCATCGTGCTCGAAGCCTCCGCCGGCCTGTCGAACACCGCGCTCGCCGGCACCGGCCGCCGTTTCGTCTCGACGGTCTCCACCGGCTCGGTGCAGCGCACCAAGGAGGTCGAGCTCGCCAAGCGGATCGCCGCCGTGCGGCCCGACGACCAGATGCTGTCGATCCTGCAGCATACGCTGCTGTTCCGGGCGCGGCGCGGTCTCTCCGTGGCGCTGGCGGTGGCGGATGTCTTCGCGCGCGGCAACGATCTCGAGGCCCTGCAGGCGAAGAATGCGCGTGCGCCGCTGGAGGGCGAGGAGGCGTCGAACTTCAAGAAGCTGATCAACGCCTCGGCCTATGTCGCCGCCTTCGCCTTCGCCTCCTATCTCGCGCAGACCATTGAGGCCGACGGTGAGCCGCCGAACGACATCGCCGAGCCGGATTTCCTCTTCGACACCGCGCAGGACGCGTTGAAGTCGTTGGTGGCGGGGCTCGACGCCGGCCTTGCCGGCGCGAAGGACGACCACGACATGATGGCGCGCGCGAAAGCCTTCGCCCGCATCGCGATCGAGGGCCTGTTGACGCGAAAAGGCCGTTTCGACGGGCTCGGCGCTTTCGAGGACGCGCATATCCGCATCGAGGCGGACGACTTCACGCTCAACGGCTTTGACGTCGCACCCGGCCAGAAGGCCAAACCGCTGGTGATGACCTTCAAGAAGCCGGAGGAGGTCGTCGGCAACCACATCGCCAAATACCAGGCGGTGAAGCTCGCCAAGATGCTGGTCGCCTACGATTTCGACCGGCAGATGAACCCGTTCGTCGAGTTGGGCGGCTTCCTGTTCACCTTCATCGGCGACGGCGCGCCCGGCACCGGCAAGACGACGCTGATCCAGATGATCGCCGGCCTGGTCAACGGCCACTGCCAAGTGGCGGGCTATCCGTTCCACTACCAGAACTTCGGCGTCGACCAGATCTCGTCCTACCAGGGCAAGTCCGGCCAGAACTGCCGCGCCTTCGTGGAGAACGTGCTGAATCCCAAGGCGATCGGCTTCGGCACCATCGATGACATCGACCAGGTGGCGGCCAAACGCTCCGACGACCGCGCTTCCGCCGGCCAGCACGAGATCACCGGCGTTTTGATGGATGCCTTCTCCGGCGCAATGACCGTGGTGCGGGGCAACTGCTCCTTCGGCATGTTCTCCAACTACCCCGAAAACGTCGACGACGCTCTGCGCCAGCGCGCCGGCGCCCGCTGGCTGGTCGACGGGCCGCAGAGCCGCGACGACTATATCGACATCTTCGTGCTGCTCGCCGGCAAGAACCACAAGATCCCGCTCGGCGAGCACCAGCTCTACGCCGCGCAGGAGATCCAGCGCGCCGTCAACACTGCCTACGAAAGCCATTCGAAGCCGCACGAGGACGGGCTGATGCGCGTCTACGAGCGCTTCATGAAGGAGAACGGCCAGCCGAAGACCATGGCCGACATCGGCACCTATTTGCACCTGATCAAGGAAGCCGAGCCGCGCTTCACCGGCCGCGCCATCAAGAACGTCACCGACGCGATCAAGATGCGCGCCATGGACATCGAACTGCCCGACGACTGGTTCGAGAAGCCCGAAACCTTCATGCACAAGCCCTACGACGACAAGAAGGCAATGATCGAGGACCTTCGCGGCCCCTTCGACATGGAGATGGTCATGCAGGAAGTGAACCGCTACGCCGACTCGGAATTCCGCTACTCCGACAAGTCGGACGACGCCGCGGTGTCGAAGCTGATCCGCGACGCCAGGCTGCGCGAGCGGGCGGTCAAGGAGATGGAGGAGCTGAAGGCGAAGGGGCTGTGGGGAGCTTAGTTCCTTCTCCCCGTTCACGGGGAGAAGGTGCCCGAAGGGCGGATGAGGGGCAGCGTCATGCGTGGCAAGAACACTCGCCGGACCGAACAATCCCAACGTCTCCGCAAAGTCGACAACGATGCGGAGCGAGCACTATGGACCGAGTTGAGAGACCGCCGCCTCAACGGTTTCAAGTTCGTACGGCAGCATGGCATAGGGCTGTTCACCGCAGACTTTGCCTGCCGCGAGAGGAACCTTGTTGTCGAAGTGGATGGCAGCCAGCATGAAGGGTCGGTCAGGGACATCCGGAGAGACACTTCTATGAACATCAACGGCTGGAACGTACTTCGCGTCTGGCATATCGACGTCCTGCAGGATCGTCGCGCTGTTCTGGAAATGATCGTTGCCGCGCTTGACGGAAGACTTGGCGAGAGAATGGTCTCCAGCGAGACGAAGTATCTTCCCGCGACATCTGCGCCGGAGACTGGATTGTGAACGCTTGCGCCGCCCCTCATCCGCCCTTCGGGCACCTTCTCCCCGTGAACGGGGAGAAGGGGGAGTCGCGCTGATGGACCTCCTCCGCGACAACGACCTCATCTACGGCCGCCTGCTCACCGTCGACGAGCCGCATCTGATCGAGCGCTACAACAAGGCGCTGAAGGCGTTCGGGCTGAAGCCGACGAAGCTGAAGAGCTTCGACATCGACCGCACCGGCTTCTCGCCGCAGATCGCCGAGGAGTTGGGCGACCTGCAATATCTCGATCCGAACGAAGTCAATCGCCGCTTCATCATCCTGACGCCCGCGCAGGCCGAACTGCCGGTGGTGCACACCGCGTTCTCCAACACCTCGCAGCTGATGTTCGAGTTCTATTCGAGCAACCGGCGGGTGATCGACGCGCTGACGATCAAGGATGTGATCTACGGCGAGATCGAGGATTCGGTGTCCAAGGTCGAGGACATCGAGGACCTTTTGTCGATCAACCAGGTCGAGTTCCGCGTGCTCTCGGCGGAAGACGTGCTTGGCAAAGCCGGCGAATTGGGCGCGCTGGTCGACCGGCTGAAGCTCGAGCCGGATGCCTGGCGCGACACGGCCATGCTGGAGCGGATGGTGGATCTCGCCAAGGTCACCGGCGACATCCGCGAGAACAAGCTGGTGCCCGACCGGGTGATCTTCCGCCACGAAGCGTTCTGGACCAGCCATTTCGGCGGCATCTACGTTTTCATCGACAAGGATATGACGACCGTCATCTCCGATCCCGCCGCCCCCGGCTTCCGCCGCTCGCGGCCGTGGCAGGTGAGCTATCTCGGCATCCGCGACGCCGAGCGCGTGTTCCGCTTCCTTGCCTCCACCGGGCGGCTGGACCTGCCGCGTGCCTCGTGGATCGAGACGTCGAACTATCTCGAGCACCGCGCCGAGATGGCGGTACGTGCGCTGATCCACAGGCAGCAGCCGAACCTCGACTTCGACAAGGTCGACAAGGTGTGGCTGCAGACCTGGATCCACTCCAACGCCGACCTGATCAACAAGGACGGCATCTTCCCGTTCCTCAACGCGGCCAAGCGCGAGCTTGCCCAGACCGGCAAGCTGCGGCTGGAGGACATGGAGCCCGAGCGGCGCTTCCTGGTGGTGCGGGCCAGGCCCGACCATCCCGACGCCTGGCTCACCAACCGGCTGATCTCGGATTTCGTGCCGGACGATTTCGTCTCCCGCTACGTCTTCAACAAGCAGAGCTTCTACAAGGAATACGAGGCTTGGCCGGCGCGCTGGCGCGCGCATGTTGTCGAGACGCTCAAAACCACATATCTCAAGGACAAGGCGGCGTTCCGCGAGCGGCTCTACGGGCTGAAGGACTGAACGCGAGACACATTCGCAGGCTGAGGGAACCCATGCTCGATCCGATCGTCGCTTTCGTCACTATGGTGTTCCAGTGGATCGGCCGCGCCATCGGCCTTTTGATCGGCATCCTGATGTGGCCGTTCCTGTGGTTCGGCCGCTGGTACCTGCAGAAGGGCTGGATCCTGAAGGCGGGGCTGGGCGCAGCGATCCTGCTGCTCGCGGCACTCTATGCCTATTTCATCTATTCCACCCAGCGCTGGACGGATTTCGACCCCGACTACGTCGCGAAATACAATTTCGAGCAGCGCCGCCGGTCGGCCGGCGAGCAGGCAGCCTTGCCGCCGCAGCCCTCGCCCGCGATGGCGACCGTCGAGGCGCCGGTGACCTATCCCACCGCCACCGCGAACACGGGCCCGTCTGTGGCGGACGCGCCCGCAGCTGCCGCTGCCGCCCCGAGCGGCCGAAGCTGCGGCCGCTCGGCCATCGCCGAGGTGGCCGCCGACCTGACGGATTTCAACGTCAACCGGAACGCGTGGATCTCGTCGATGATCCTCTACAAGCTCGGCCTGTTCGGGTTGTCCTGGGACAAGACGCCCTTCCTCGACAACAAGGCCTCGTTCCAGCGCGGCATCCACGAGGCGATCCGGCGCACCGCGACGGAGCTCGCCGACAATCTTGGCCGCGTCCGCGGCACCTCGCAGATCGACGCCAATCTGCAGAGCGCGCGCGGCAACGCCCAGTTCGACGAATACACCTGGTATGTCGGCCTTAACCCGCCGGGCCCCAAGACCCCGACGCCGGCCTACTACCGCGAGATCGTGCGGGACCTGCGCGCCTTCGACGACCGGCTGGCGCGCTGCGAGGCCGTGTTCGACGCCCGAGCCGACAACCTGATCCAGTATCTCGACCGCGTGGCGAGCGCATTGGGCGACACTTCCGCGATCCTGCGCGAGCGCTCGGAGAACTACGATCGCGGCTTTTTCGACACCCGTGCGGATGACCGCTTCTGGTTCTCCTACGGCCAGCTCTACGCCTATTACGGGCTGATGACTGCGTCGCACGCCGATTTCGAGGACGTGATCCGCGAGCGCAACCTCGACAATCTGTGGAACGCGATGGAAGCGCAGTTCCGTTCCGCGCTGAAGATCCGGCCGTGGATCATCGTCAACAGTTCGGAAGACGGGCTGTTCGCCACGCACCTTGCGACGATGGGGTTCTACGTGCTGCGCGTCCGTTCCAACCTGATCGAGGTGCAGGCGGTGCTCCAGCGCTGACGCCACGTCGGCGGTCTGGACATCCTGCGCGATCGGGTTATGTGAGCGGCAACGTCATTCGCGAAGGAGGGCGCCATGCCTCCGGAAACGGTCACGAAGCCGAGGGTCAAGGTCAAGCCGAAGACCGAGCGGCCGAAGCTGCACAAGGTCATTCTCGTCAACGACGACTTCACGCCGCGCGAATTCGTGGTGATGGTGCTGCGGGCCGAATTCCGGCTTACCGACGACCAGGCCTACCGCGTGATGATCACGGCGCACCAGAAAGGCGTCTGCGTCGTCTCGGTCTATCCGAAGGACGTCGCCGAGACCAAGGCCACCCGCGCCACCGACGCCGGCAAGGCCGCCGGCTTCCCGCTGATGTTCACGACGGAACCGGAGACGTGAGGCCAGCCCTACAGCTTTTCCTCGAAAACCTTGCGGTAGTCTGCAATAGGCCGGTACAGCCTCATCGGCTGCCCGGAGAACCGTATGAAGCTTTCCCGCTCGTAGAACCGCTGCGCGTCCTCATCCTTGGCTTCGACGACGACAGCGAATGAAGCTACCTCGCTGCGCATGGCACGAAAGAGTGCATCAGCCAACATATGCCGTCCGTGCCCCCTGCCACGATGGCGATGATCGACGGCGAGCCGTCCAACAAGGGTAGCTGGAACAAGCGGATATCGCGGCAACTTCCTCGCAATCCGTTCTGGAAACTCACCCACGCTCACACCTGTGGCGGACAGGGTATAATATCCAACGATCGTACCATCTGTTAGCAGCAGGACGAATGGCGCGGCCATCCCTTTGCGAGCATCCTGCCCAATCTGAGTCCGAAAGTAGCGATCCAACGGTTCGACGCCACTCTCGAACGACGATCGATCGTGAGACGCGTCGAGCGCTACTACGTTCGCTCGCTCACCGGATTCTTCAAACACCGGTCGCCCGACGGTAACGCCGTATCGTTTCACGCAGACGATCGTTCACCGGCTGCGGGTTTAGCAGGGCCTCTACAAACGCCTCGGCATCCTTTACGGACAGGTCGATCCGCTGATAGTCGTCGATCGCGCGCTGCGCAGCGTCTTGCACACTGGACAATACGAAATCCGTAACGCTGCGCCCTTGCAGCGCGGCGGCGCGCTCGATCAGCCCCTTCTGATACGGAGTGACCCGCGCCTCAAGCCGTTCGCTGCGCACGCGCGCGCTGGGCTTTTTTGTCGCTGTCTGTGTCATGATCACCTACCTTGAAGAAAAGGTACGGCCAGTGGCCGGAAAAGTCAACGAAATTGGGAAACCGCTCTGTCGTCTGGCCTTCACGCGCGCACGCGATAGAGTGTCTGGACAGGACAGGGATGGTGTTCCAAGGAGACGATAGATGAACAAGCTCCTCGCCGCGGCGTTCGCCGTCGGCTTTTCCGCTCAATTCGCACTGGTCGGAGTGACGATGGCCCAGGACAACCGGATCGACCAGGTGCGACCCGACGCGCCGGAACTCGCGCCCTATGGCGAGCTTGAGATCGGCGTGCGCACGATCGACCTCGTCAACAAGGATCAGGTCGACATCGTGAAGGTAGAGCCCGGCAAGGAGCTTCCGCGCTACGACCGTCCGCTCAAGGTCGAGGTCTGGTATCCGGCTGCGCTGTCGCCGTCGGCGCGGCCGCGCATCTATGAAGGCGTCTTCCTGCGCGACGGCGAGACCCAGGTGACGCTCCACGGCAGAGCGTTGCGGGATGCGGAGCCGATCACGGGCGAAGAGCCATACCCGCTCGTCATCGTGTCGCACGGCTACCCCGGAAACCGATTCCTGCTCAGTCACTTGGCCGAGAACCTTGCCTCGAAGGGTTATGTCGTCGCGGCAATCGACCACACGGATTCGACCTATAACGACCAGGGCAAGTTCGGCTCGACGCTGGTCAACCGGCCGCTCGACCAGAAGTTCGTCCTCAACGAGATCGAGCGGCTCGGCGGCGAGGACGGCAGTTTCCTCAACGGGCTGGTCGACACGGAAAAGGCGGCCATCATCGGCTATTCGATGGGGGGCTACGGCGCGGTCATCTCCGCCGGCGCGGGCGTCACCGAGGCCGCCGTCGGCTACGAATGGGGCGCGCCGGAAAAGACGCTTGCTGTGAACCAGGCCGGCTCGGAGAGCCACAATGGTTTGCCTGACGAGCGGGTCAAGGCGGTCGTCGCCTTCGCGCCGTGGGGCATGGAGCGCGGCTTCTGGGACGAGGACGCGCTCGCCAAGATCCAGAAGCCGATCTTCTACGTCGCCGGCAGCGTCGACGACGTCTCGGGCTACGACAAGGGCGTGAAGGCGATCTACGAGGGCACGATCAACGCCGACGCCTATCTCCTCACCTTCGAGAACGCCAACCACAATGCCGGCGCGCCGATCCCCGCGCCCGTCGAGTCCTGGAAGAAATCCGAAAAGCTCGGCTGGGCGCCGTTCGACCACTACGCCGATCCGGTCTGGGACACGGTCAGGATGAACAACATCTCCCAGCATTTCGTCACCGCCTTCCTCGGCAAATATTTGAAGGAAGACGAGGAGATGGAGGCCTATCTCGACGTGGTCCCCAATGCCGCCGACGGCGTCTTCGCCGCCAACGAGGACGGAACGTTCAAGCCCGAGCACACCTACTGGAAGGGCTTCGCCGACCGCACCGCCAAGGGCCTCACGCTCAGCCAGCGCATGGCGGGGAGCAACTAGTGGCCGGTGACAGGACAGCTTGTCACTGACATTCTGTGCCTGACGGGTCGAATGACGCAACGAACCCGTCAGGATTGACGCCAGCCGGCCAGAAAGGTATCATGATGATACCTTCGATGGTGGGATATTTGAACAACATGGCTTTGCGCGGATGACGCAGCCTTGGGATGCCGGCCGTGCGACGGATGAGATCAGATCGATTGCGAGAAACCCGAAGCTCAGCATCACGTACAAGCTGCATGCGCGCGAGCGGCTTTCGGAGCGCGGTCTGATCATCTCCGATGTGCTCCATGCGCTCAGGTTCGGGAACGTCCATCGAGCGCCGGCTCCTGCAACGCGTCCGGGCCATTTCCGCTATCAGATCGAATGCAGGACGCCGAACAGCGGCAGCCGGTCGATCGGAATTGTTGTCGTTCCCGCCAAGGATGAATGTCTTCTCACGATCGTGACCGTCATGTGGCTCGACGAATTCGAGCGTGTGGCGGGGTCGATCATTGGAGCTACGGACGATGGGTAAGATGCATCACTACACCGAGAGCGGACTGCTCAATGTCTATATCGATGGCATTGTGGCCGAGGTGGATGAGGAAGGCGATGAGATCCTCACGATTCCCGCAGTCAACGAGCTGCATCACGTCATCGCCCTTGGGATCGTCAACCATCCGAAAGGCATCAGCGGCGACGAGCTGCGCTTCCTGCGGTCGGAGATGGGCTTCACGCAATCGGAGCTGGCCCTTCTGGTACACCGCGACAAGCAGTCGATCGGCCGTTGGGAACGCAACGAAATCGAAATCGATGGCACGGCGGAAGCATTGGTGCGTCGTCTGGCCGTTGAAAAGCTCGGACTACCGGTCGAAGCCGGGATCGACGAGCTCTCGCGGCGAAGCGTTCCGACGGCCGAAGAGCAACCCATCCGGGTCCGAAAGCTGGAGGGCGACGCCCGCCCTTACGAACTGATGGCGGCTTAAGTCTTACGAGCGCCGTCGAGTTTCCCGAGCCCCCTCCTCCCCCTTCGCCCTTGCCCTCCCCGTCCATTGGTGGTTCCATACCCGCATGGCCTCAACCGGCCGCACGGCCGGACAGGCCATGCGACGGCCGGACGGGCCGGCCGCCGCTCATGTGCAACGCATGAGAGGAGGAAAGCATGGGCAAGCGCGCCGGAGAGAGGCGCAAGGGACCGAAATGCATCGCCATCATCGGTCCCTTCGCGAGCGGCAAGACCACCCTTTTTGAAGCCATCCTCGCCCGCACGGGCGCCATCGCCAAGCAGGGCAGCGTCGCTGCCGGCACCACGGTCGGCGACAACACGCCGGAGGCCCGCGCTCACCAGATGAGCACGGAGGCGACCTTCGCCACGGTCAATTTCATGGGCGAGTCGATCACCTTTGCCGACTGTCCCGGATCGATCGAGTTCTCCTACGAGGCGGTTCCGATCCTCGCCGCCTGCGACGCGGCGATCGTGGTCGCCGAGGCCGACGACAAGAAGATCCCCGCCCTCCAGCTCATCCTGCGCCAACTCGACGATCTCGGCCTGCCGCGCATGCTCTTCCTCAACAAGGTGGACAAGATCAGCGCCGGCGTCCGCGACGTGCTCAAGCTGCTCCAGCCGGCGAGCTCGCGGCCGTTGCTGCTGCGCCAGATCCCGCTGCGCAAGGACGGCATCGTCGTCGGCTCGATCGATCTCGCGCTGGAGCGCGCCTATGTCTGGCGCGAGCATGCCGAGAGCGAAATCACCGCGATCCCCGACGACGAGAAGGCGCGCGAGGTGGAAGCCCGCTTCGCCATGCTGGAGCGGCTGGCCGACCATGACGACACGCTGATGGAACAACTGCTCGAGGAGATCGAGCCGCCACGCGACGAAGTGTTCGACGACCTCTCGGCGGACCTGCGCGAGGGCGCGGTGACGCCGGTGCTGATCGGCTCGGCCGAGCACGGCAACGGCATATTGCGCCTGCTGAAGGCCATCCGCCACGACGCGCCCGATGCCTCCGACACGCGCAAGCGGCTCGGCGTCTCCGGATCGAGCTGCGTCAGGATCATGAAGACGTTCCACACGCCGCACGGGGGCAAGCTGTCCGTCGCGCGCATCTTGAGCGGGACCGTCGCCGACGGCGCGGAACTCGCCGCCGATGGCGCGCGAAGCGGCAAGGTGACGGGCGTCTATCGTCTCACCGGCCGCGACCAGGCCAAGCTCGGCGTCGCCGCGGTGGGCGACACCGTGGCATTGGGCAAGCTCGACGATTTCCGCACCGGCGACGTGCTGGCGATCGGCAAGGTCGCACCGGCAAAAGCCGACCTCCCTCTGCCGCCCGAGCCGGTGTATGCGCTTGCGCTCAGGCCGCGCGAGAGGAAGGACGACGTCAAGCTGTCGGCCACCCTACAGCGCATGGCGGAGGAGGACCCGTCGCTCTTCGTGTCGCAGAACCAGGACACCGGCGAGACGGTGCTTGCCGGCCAGGGCGAGATGCATCTGCGCGTCGCGACCGAGAAGCTGGAAGGCCGCCACCAGATCCCGCTCCAGTCGCGCGCGCCGCAGGTGCCCTACCGCGAGACGATCCGCAAGGCCACGCAGCAGCGCGGCCGGCACAAGAAGCAGTCGGGCGGCCACGGCCAGTTCGGTGACGTGCAGATCGAGATCAAGCCGCTGCCGCGCGGCGCCGGCTTCGAGTTCACCGACACGATCACCGGCGGCGTGGTGCCCAAGACCTACATCCCCTCGGTCGAGGCAGGCGTGCGCGACTTCCTCAGGACGGGGCCGTTCGGCTTCCCGGTCGTCGATATCGCGGTCAACCTGTCGGACGGCTCGTACCACTCGGTCGATTCCTCCGACATGGCGTTCCAGATGGCGGCGAAGCTGGCAATGAAGGAAGGCATGGCGGCCTGTTCGCCGGTGCTGCTGGAGCCGGTGATGAGGGTCGAGATCGCGACGCCGTCCGAGGCGACCGCGCGCATCACGGCCCTGATCCCGCAACGGCGCGGCCAGATCCTCGGCTACGACGCGCGCGAGGGCTGGCCGGGCTGGGACGTGGTCGAGGCGACCATGCCGCAGGCGGAGATCGGCGACCTGATCGTCGAATTGCGCTCCGCCTCGGCGGGCGTCGCCTCGTTCCGTGCGATCTTCGATCACATGGCCGAGCTGACAGGACGCCTCGCCGACGAAGTGACGAGCGCGCAGGGCAAGGCGGCCTGACGCCGAAAACGGCCCGTGCGGAGCTGGAAAGAAAAAAGGCCGGATCCAAAGATCCGGCCGAGTCAATTGGAAGTGCCGTTTCCGGCTGAACCTCCAGAGGGGAACACTCATGAGCGCTAATGGGAGGAGAACGCGCTCAGGAGATGATCGTGATATGTGCGCGTCGTGCCGAAATAACAAGCAGTCGATGCGCAGACCTGCCATGCAAATACGCATGGATGCCCGATTTTGCTCGCTTTTTCGGCGTCCTGGACCAAGCCCTTACGTAAGCTTGCCTAATCAATAGGCCCAGCTGCGCGCCTTTGCGACGAGGAAATCGCGGAAGACCTGGAGCTTTACCTGGTTCTTCATCGCATCCGGATAGCAGAAATAGGTGTCGAAGGACGGCACTTCCGTATCGGTCAGCACCTGCACCAGGCCTGAGTCCTTGTCGATCACGTAGTCCGGCAGCATGGCGATACCGGCGCCGCGCTGCACCGCGCGCTTGATCGACAGAATGTCGTTGATCTGGAGCAGATTGACGCGCTTCGAGCCGTCCGGTCTCCCTGCCGTCTCCAGCCAGTTCACATCGCTGATGTGGACGGGAATGGACTCGCCGAAGGAGACGACGCGATGGTTGTCGAGATCGGCGAGCGAGGTCGGCTTGCCGTGCTTCTCGATATAGGAGGGCGCGGCGTAGATGTGGAAATGCACCGTGAAGACGCGGCGCTGGATCAGGTCCGGCTGCTGCGGCTGCCGCATCCGGATGGCGCAGTCGGCCTGCCGCATCGTGAGGTCGAGTTCCTCGTTGGAGAGAATGAGCTGCAGCTGTATCTCGGGATAGAGCTCGAGGAATTCCGGCACGCGCTCCGTCAGCCAGCCGGCGCCGAGGCCGACCGTGGCGGTGACCCTGAGCGGGCCGGACGGCCGGTCCTTGGCCTCGGTGAGGCGCGACCTGACATTCTCCAGCTTCATCAGCACGTCATGCGCCGTGCGATAGAGCATCTCGCCCTGCTCGGTCATGACGAGGCCGCGCGCGTGGCGATGGAACAGCGGCACGCCGACGTCGTGCTCCAAGGCGCTGACCTGGCGCGAGATCGCGGATTGCGACAGCCTCAGCTTCTCCGCGGCGTGCGTGAACGATCCGGCCTCGGCGGCGGCGTGGAAGACACGCAGCTTGTCCCAGTCGAGCGGCATGTCATTCCCCCGTGCACGAGCGGACACCAGTTCTTACTCGGCCGCGTCGCGGACCGATTCCATTTCCGCGAGATATTTCTCTGCCTCGAGCGCGGCCATGCAGCCCATGCCGGCCGCCGTCACCGCCTGGCGGTAGATGTCGTCGGTGACGTCGCCGGCGGCGAACACGCCGGGCACGTCGGTGCGGGTCGAATCGGGCGCGGTCCACAGATAGCCGTTCGGCTTCTGCTTCAGCTTGCCCTCGAAGAGGCTCACCGCCGGCGCGTGGCCGATGGCGACGAACACGCCGTCGATCGGCATCTCGCTCACCGCGCCGGTGCGGATGTTGCGCAGGCGGATGCCGGTGACGGATGGCGGCAGCGGCTTCTTGCCCTCGACGCCGACGATCTCGTCGACGACGTGGTCCCACATCACCTTGACGTTTTCCTTCCGGAACAGCCGCTCCTGCAGGATGCGCTCGGAGCGGAACTCGTTGCGGCGGTGAATGACGGTGACCGACTTGGCGAGGTTGGAGAGATACAGCGCCTCCTCGACGGCCGAATTGCCGCCGCCGATCACCACGACGTCCTTGCCGCGGTAGAAGAAGCCGTCGCAGGTGGCGCAGGCCGACACGCCGAAGCCCTTGTAGGTCTCCTCGCTCTCGATCCCCAGCCATTTCGCCTGCGCGCCGGTGGCCACGACCAGTGCGTCGCAAGTGTATTCGTCGCCGGAATCGCCCTTGAGCACGAAAGGCCGGCGCGTCATGTCGACGTCGACGATGATGTCGTTGACCATGTCCGTGCCGACATGCTCGGCCTGCTTGCGCATCTCTTCCATCAGCCACGGGCCCTGGATTGGATCGGCGAAGCCCGGATAGTTCTCCACGTCGGTGGTGATCATCAGCTGGCCGCCCTGCTGCATGCCGGCGATCAACATCGGCTTCAGCATCGCGCGCGCGGCATAGATGGCGGCCGTGTAGCCTGCCGGTCCCGAGCCGATGATGGCGACCGGTGCGTGGCGAGTGGACATGACAAAACCCTCGATCGAGCCGTGCGGGAGGCCCCGCGCCGCACGCGAAAACATGACGGCATGGCAGATGTAAGGAGTCTGCACGTATCTGTGAAGTATGCGCGCCGGTTGCACACAGATCGCGATGGGTCAGGCGCGAATGGACTTTCCGTCAGACGCCAGTTCGCGTAACTTTGTTGCGTACCCGAACCAGATTCCATCCGCGAAGGAGAACCCCATGGCGCCGAAAGCCGACCTCGACGCCATCGACTGGAAAATCCTGAAGGAACTGCAGGACGACGGCCGCATGACCAATGTCGAGCTGTCGAAGCGGGTCGGCATCTCCGCGCCGCCCTGCCTGAGGCGCGTCAAGCGGCTGGAGGACAGCGGCATCATCCGCGGCTATCGCGCGCTGATCAATGCGCCCGCGCTCGGCCAGCAGGTTGTCGCCTTCTGCCTGATCGGCCTGCACCACCAGTCGGACGCCGAGCTGAAACAGTTTTCCGAGCGCACACGCGGCTGGCCGATCGTGCGCCAGGCGTGGATGGTCTCCGGCGAATCCGACTTCATGCTGCACTGCGTCGCGCCCGACCTCGCCACCTTCCAGAGCTTCGTCATCGAGGAGCTGACCTCGACGCCGAACGTCGACACCGTCCGCACCGCGCTGACCATCCGGCAGGTGAAGGACGAGGGGCTGGTGGACATTCCGTGAGGATGGCGCATCGCTCCCGGCTTCCGGTTTGACCCTGGCCCGCTCCGCCGCTAGAGCCATCGGATCGGCTGTATTGCCGGACCACGGACCGGTCGCCAGATGACTGACATTGCCCTCTCCGCCTACATCATCTGCAAGGACGAGAAGGATTTCCTCGGCGACTGCCTGGAAAGCCTGCACGGCTTCCGCGAGATCATCATCGTCGATTCAGGCTCCACCGACGGCACGCTCGACCTGATCCGCGAGCACCAGGCGCGCGGCGTGCCGATCAAGCTGTTCGAGCGCGAATGGCCGGGCTTTGCGGCACAAAAGCAGTTCGCGCTGGAGCAGTGCACCCATCCGTGGTGCTTCAACCTCGATGCCGACGAGCGGCTGACGCCGGAGCTGCGCGACTGGCTGGCAAAATTCCAGCCTGGCGAACAGGCCGGCATCGCCTTCAAGCGCGTCGACTACCTACCCGGCCACGGCTATCCGCCGCCCTCCGTGCACGCCCAGTTCCACCCCCGGCTCGTCCGCAAGGAGCGCGCCCGCTACGACCTCGATCTCAGGGTGCATGAAGGGCTGATCTTCGACGGGCCGGTGGAGAAAGTGCCCGGGCCACGGATGCTGCACTACCGCACGCTCTCGGTCGCCGAGGCGATGGAGAAGGCGATCGGCTATGCCGAGCTCAAGGCACGCGACATGCGCGACCGCGGCCGCAAGGCGAGCTTCGCGACGATGACGATCCGCCCGCTCGGCCGCTTCATCAAGTTCTACCTCTTGCAGCGCTTCTTTCTCTGCGGGCTTCCCGGCCTAATCTATTCGATCGAAGCCGCGATCTACGTCTTCCTCACCGAGGCCAAGCTCTACCGCAAGTCGCTCGGACCAGACGCCCCGCCGGAGTGAGCGGCAATAACGGCCATCAGTTTCTCGCAAGGCATCCCGTCGAGCAGGAAGACGTTCGTCAGCCCCGCCCGCCTCCCCGCGTCGATATCCGATTCCCGGTCCCCAACCATGATCGACCGCGCGAGATCGAGGCCCGCGATCTCGGCCGCCCGCAGGATCATGCCCGGATTGGGCTTGCGCATCGGGTGGTCGGCGACGGCGAGGTTCCCCTTGCCATCCTCGTGATAGGCGCAGGCGAGAACGAGGTCGATGCGGCAGCCTTCCGCCGACAGCAGCTCGACCACGCGGCGGTTCACCGCCTCGAACTCCGCCCAGCCGAACAGGCCGCGCGCGACGCCCGACTGGTTGGTGATGATCACGCTCGCCAGACCCGCCGCGTTCGCCGCGCGGATGGCGGGCAGGATGCCGGGGAGGAGAACGATCTCCTCCGGGTCGCTTGGATAGCCGGTATCGATATTGATCGTGCCGTCACGGTCGAGGAACAGCGCCGGACGGCCACGGAAAACGTCGAGGTCGGACAGCGGCTGCACCCACAGGCCGGGCTCGGCGAGATGCCGCGTCCGGTCCGCCTCAGCCATCGGCGAGCCGCGCCTCCACCTGCTCGCACAGGAAATGGTAGAGGCAGATATGGCCCTGCTGGATGATCGGCGTCGCCGTCGAGGGCACGTTGAGCAGGATATCGCACAGCGGCGCCAGCTTGCCGCCGGTGTCGCCGGTCATGCCGATCACCGTCATGCCGAGCTTGCGCGCCTCTTCCGCCGCGAGCAGGATCGAGGGCGAGTTGCCGCTGGTCGAGATGGCCAGCAACACCGCGCCCGGCCCGCCATGCGCCTCGACCTGGCGCGAAAACACCGTGTCGTAGCCGAAATCGTTGCCCCAGGCGGTCAGCACCGCCGCATTCGCCGGCAGCGCTATCACGTTGTACGCCTTGCGGTTTTTCAGGAAGCGCCCGACCAGTTCGCCGGCGATGTGCAGCGCATCCGACGCCGAGCCGCCATTGCCGCTGATCAGCAGCGGCTTGCCGGCCGAAAGTGCCGTGACCACCGCCTCGACAGCCTGGTCCATCGCCGCCGACAGGTCGCGCTCGACCATCGCGGTCAGCGCGTCGGCCGAGCGGACGAGATAATCGTTGAGGCCGGCCATCAGTTCACCTGTCCCTGCAATTTGCGGATCGTCGCCGTTGTGGAACGGCCGGCGACGAGGTCGACCAACAGCACCTTGCCGCCATTGGCCTGGACGATGTCGGCGCCCACCACCTTGTCGATCGTGTAATCCGCGCCCTTGACCAGCACATCGGGCTTCAGACGCTCGATCAGGTTGAGCGGCGTGTCCTCGCCGAACACGACGACCGCATCCACCGAGGCAAGCGCCGCGAGCACGCAGGCGCGGTCGTGCTCGGTATTGACCGGCCGGCCCTCGCCCTTCAGCCGCCTGACTGACGCATCGCTGTTGAGGCCGAGCACCAGCCGGTCGCACTGGCTGCGCGCCGCATGCAGAAGGCTGACATGGCCGGCATGCAATATGTCGAAGCAGCCATTGGTGAAGCCGACCGTCAGCCCCTCGCGCTTCCACGCCGTGACGAGGCGCTCCGCACCTGCGAGGTCGAGCACGGCATCTACATGGCGCGCCGGGCCGCTGGCGCGTGACAGCGCGCCGATCAGTTCCTCGACCGTCAGGCAGGCCGTGCCGCGCTTGGCGACCACCACGCCCGCCGCCGCATTGGCGAGCTGGGCGGCGATGCTGCGATGCGCACCGGCGCCCAGCGCCAACGCGAAGGTGGCGATCACCGTGTCGCCGGCGCCCGAGACGTCGAACACCTCGCGCGCCTGGGTGGCGATGTGGCGCGCGTCCCCGGCGTCGACGACGCTCATGCCTTTCTCGCTGCGGGTGGCGAGGATGAAGTCGAAACCGTGCGCGGCGATCAGCTCGCGCGTCGCAAGCTCGATCTCGTCGTCCGACATCACCGCGCGCCCGACTGCCTCGCCGAGTTCCTTGCGGTTGGGCGTGACGGCGGTCGCCCCGGCATAGTGGCCGAAATCTCGGCTCTTTGGGTCGACCAGCACCGGCTTGCCGGCAGCTTTCGCAATCGCGATCAGCTCGGCTGCGACGCCATTGGTCAAAACGCCCTTGCCGTAGTCGGACAGCACCGCGATGTCCGCATCGGCCAGCGCCGCCGCGAACCGGGCGACAAGTTCCGCGCGCGTCGGCGCATCGAGCGGAGCCACCTCCTCCTCGTCGAAGCGCAGCACCTGCTGGTTCATGGCGATGAAGCGGCTCTTGCACGAGGTCATGCGCGCCCGCGACACCACGACGCCGGCCGCATCGATGCCGAGGTCGGAAAGCATGGACAGCACGGTGCGGCCGGCGGGATCGTCGCCCACGGCCGAGATCGCGCTCGCCTTGCCGCCCAGCGAGACGATGTTGGCGACGACGTTGCCTGCCCCGCCGAGCGCCTGCGTCGCCGCGCGCCCGTGCAGCACGGGTATCGGCGCTTCGGGCGAGATACGCTCGACGACGCCGCTGACGAAGCGGTCGAGGATGAAGTCGCCGGCCACCAGCACCCGGACGCCAGCAAGGCGACCGAGCACGCGATGAACGGTTTCGATCGAAGGAAGGGAGGTGTCGCTCATTCTGGTCCGGTGTGAGGCGCGGCCAGCCGGGCCGACGCCCGCAGGGCGATATACCCTGCACCGCTGCAGCGCAACCATGGCGATTTGTCGACAGGCGTGGCCGGCTCGACTATATGCAGCCGAACTTCGGGACAAGAGAACCGCCCATGATCATCGTGACAGGCGGGGCCGGCATGATCGGCTCCAACATCGTGGCCGCGCTCAACGCGGAAGGACGGGACGATATTATCGTCGTCGACGACCTGACCGACGGCCACAAGATCGCCAACCTCGCCGACCTGTCGATCGCCGACTATCTCGACAAGGACGATTTCCTTCCCCGGCTGGAAGCGGGCGAATTCGGCGCCGTCGACGCCGTGTTCCACCAGGGCGCCTGCTCGACCACGACGGAGTGGAACGGCAAGTTCATGATGGAGGTGAACTACGCCTATTCGAAGCGGCTGCTGCACGCTTGCCTCGGCGCGAAGGTCCCCTTCCTCTATGCCTCCTCGGCCTCGGTCTATGGCGGCGGCTCGGTGTTCCGCGAAGAGCTGGAATTCGAGCGGCCGCTCAACGTCTATGCCTGGTCGAAGAAGCTGTTCGACGACTATGTCCGCCGCAACGTGCTGGGTCGGGAAGCCTCGCAGGTCACCGGCCTGCGCTACTTCAACGTCTACGGCCCGCGCGAGGGCCACAAGGGAACCATGGCCTCCGTCGCCTTCCACCTGTTCAACCAGGTCTCGCGCGGCGAGAACCCGAAGCTGTTCGGCGCCTATGACGGCTTCGGTCCGGGCGAGCAGAGCCGCGATTTCATCCATGTCGGCGACGTGGCCGACGTCAATCTCTGGCTGTGGAAGACCGGCGCCAGCGGCATCTTCAATTGCGGCACCGGCCGCGCGCAGCCCTTCCGGGCGATTGCCGAGACCGTGATCGACCAGCTGCAAAAGGGCGAGATCGAGTTCATCGAGTTCCCGGATCACCTCAAGGGCAGCTATCAGAGCTACACCGAGGCTGATATGAGCCGCCTCAGGGCCGCCGGCTACAACGGCTCCTTCCGCAGCGTCGAAACGGGTGTCAAAGACTACATCGCATGGCTGAAAGCCCGTCCATCCTCGTGATCGGTCCCCGCTGGGTGGGCGACATGGTGATGGCGCAGTCCCTGTTTTCTGCGCTGCGCGAGCTTCATCCGGACGCCGCGATCGACGTGATCGCGCCCGCTTGGGCTGCCCCCCTGGTCGAGCGCATGCCGGAAATCCGCGCCCGCATCGACGCGCCCTTCTCGCGCAAAAGGCTGGAGCTCGGCGCCCGCTTCCGCCTCGGCCGCGCGCTGCGCGGCCGTTACGGTGAAGCCTATGTGATGCAGGGAAGCTGGAAGTCGGCGCTGGTGCCGTTCTTCGCCGGCATCCCCAAGCGCGTCGGCCATCGCCGCGAGATGCGCTACGGCCTGATCAACCGCATCATCCCCCTGCCTGCCGAGCTCAAGCGCAAGACGGCGCGCGCCTTCCACACGCTCGCCGGCGGCGGCGGCCAATTCCGCGCACCGAGGCTGACCGTCGACACAGCCAACCAGCGCGCGCTGCTCGAACGCCACGGCCTCCCCCGGGACGGCTTCGTCGCGCTGATGCCCGGCGCCGAGTTCGGCCCGGCCAAGCGCTGGCCGAGTGCCTCCTATGCCGGCCTCGCCCGTGCGCTGATGCAGCGCGGGCTCAAGGTGGTGCTGTTCGGCTCGAAGAACGACCAGCCGGTGACGGGCGAGATCGCAGCCCTCGCCCCTGGCGCGATCGACCTCGCCGGCCAGACGACGCTCACCGACGTCATCGACCTGATCGCCGCCGCGAAGGTCTCGGTCTCGAACGACAGCGGCCTGATGCACGTCGCCGCCGCCGTCGGCACGCCGATCGTCGGCGTCTACGGCTCGACCTCGCCGGAAAACACTCCGCCGCTGGCGGAGAACCGCGAACTCGTCTGGCTCGGCCTCGACTGCTCGCCCTGCCACCAGAAAGAATGCCCGCTCGGACACCTGAACTGCCTCAACACGCTGGACGTCGCCCGCGTTCTCGCCTCGGTCGAACGGCTCATCGCATGAGGGTGCTGATCGTCAAGACCTCGTCGATGGGCGACGTGATCCACACTTTCCCGGCGATGGAGGACGCGCTTGCCGCGCGGCCGGACATCGAGTTCGGCTGGTGCGTCGAGGAAGGTTTCGCCGGCATCGTCGCGCTCCACCCGAAGATCCGCGCAATCCACCGCATCGCGGCGCGGCGGTGGCGAAAAAGCCTCCTCTCGGCAGGCACTTGGCAAGAGATGCTCGCGTTCCGCGGGGAACTCCGGGCCGAGAGCTACGACCTCGTCCTGGATGCGCAAGGCCTGCTGAAATCGGCCATCGCGGCCCGCCAGGCCGCCGTACCCGTCTGGGGCCTCGACCGCGCCAGCGCCCGCGAACCGATCGCCGCCCGCTTCTATGCGAAGGGCTTCGCCGTCCCGAAAGGCCTGCACGCCATCGAGCGCACCCGGCGCCTGTTCGGCCAGGCCCTCGGCTACGCGCCGGACCTGTCCCGTCTCGGCTCGGGCATCGAGCCACCGCCGTCCGGCTATACGGCGCCAGCCGGCGCACGCACCGCCTTCCTGCTCCACGGCGCCAGCCGCGACGACAAGAAGTGGAGCATCGTCGAATGGCAGGCCGTCGCCCGCGCCTGCCTCGCGCGCGGGCTGACCCCGCTCGTCACCTGGTCGAACGAGGCGGAACGGCAGGTCGCCGAATCAATCGCGGCGGTTCCCGGCGTCGTCGTCATCCCGAAGTCGCCGCTGCCCGAGATCGCTGGCGCGCTCGGCCGCTCGCTTCTCGCCATCGGCGTCGACACCGGCCTCACCCACCTCGCCGCCGCCTTCGGCGTCCCGACGGTCGCGGTCTTCCTGTCGACGCATCCCGGCCTCACCGGCCCGCGCGGCGCCTGCGCGTCGTCGCTCGCCGCCGAACCGGGCAAGCCGGTTCGGTCGCGGGACGTGATGGATGAAGCGGAAAAGCTGATGGCCGCGCGCGAGCGCGGCCAGGAAAGCTGACGATCAGCCGAAACGCAGGTCGACGATCTCGTAGCCGCGCGCGCCGCCGGGCGCGTTGACCTCGATCGTGTCGCCGACTTCCTTGCCGATCAGCGCGCGCGCGATCGGCGAGGAGATGGAGATGCGGCCTGACTTCACGTCGGCTTCCATGTCGCCGACGATCTGGTAGGTCTTCTTCTCCTCGGTGTCCTCGTCGACCACGTCGACGGTGGCGCCGAACTTCACCTTGTCGCCCGACAGCTTCGACACGTCGATCACGTCGGCGCGCGCGATCAGGTCCTCGAGCTCGCTGATGCGGCCCTCGTTGAGGCTCTGCGATTCCTTCGCGGCGTGATACTCGGCATTCTCCGACAGGTCGCCATGCGAGCGCGCCTCGGCGATCGCCTCGATGATGCGCGGACGCTCCTCCTGTTGACGCCACCGCAGCTCTTCTTTGATCGCTGCGAAGCCGGAGCCGGTCATCGGGACCTTGATCATTTCCTGCCCTTCCTTTCACTCCCCGCACGGCGACGCTCAACGGCGCCCCGTCCCGCGCGGGCAAAAAGAAAACGGTCCGCGAGCCTTCGCCAACGGGACCGCCGAACCTGTCTGACGCTCAATATAGCTGCTTCGCGGCGATTTTCACGAAAAAAATACTGACGCAGCGGTGACTACCCTGCCCGAATCCGCGGAATTTCAGCGGATTCGGCCGGAATTTCGATGGAAGGCGCCGGCCTGCGCTGCTCCAGCCGGTCGAGGATCGCGGCGCGCGCCGCCTCCGCATCGGCGAGGTCGGAGACCGCAAACGGCGTCCCGCCCGCCAGGTCGACCACCAGCGTCGCGCTTTGCGCCAGCCTTCCGCCCAGCCCGCGCCGCACCCTTACCCCCCTGATCACCGAATAGGGGACGACATATTGCCCGGTGCGCGGAAAGCCCGGATGCAGGAGAAGCGTGTGCGGCATGACGTCGATCCGCGCCGTCGCGCGCCGCAGCACTGCATAGGCGATCAGGAAGGGCAGAGACAGGCTGAGTGCGAGGATGCAGAGCCGGGCCAGCGCGCCGTCGCCCCAGCCCGAGACCAGCAACGCCATCAGCGGCAGCCCATAGAGCGCAGTCACCACGAGGATCGGCAGGACGAGGCTGCGGGCAGACGCCGTGAACGGACCGCTGCCGGTATGCTCGGCATTGTCGTTGGCGCCCCTCATGATCCCCCGAATCACGATCACCCGCTTGTGACCGCAACTATAGGCGCTTTTTCGCATTGCCGAAGGGGAAGTGCTTGCGCGAACGCCGCAAGGCCCCATGTCAGGCCGACAAAGAACAGAAAAACGACAGGAGATGACCCGATGCGGCAGGTTTCCACGCTCTCCATCGCCCTTGCAGCCTCCACCACGCTCGCGGCATGGCCGGCACTCGCCCAGGAATATGCGACCGAGAAGGTCGGCGTCGTCGCCTCGGTGGTCGCCGACGGCCTCGATCATCCCTGGGGACTGGATTTCCTGCCCGACGACACGGTGATCGTCACCGAGCGTTCCGGCGCGATGCGGCTCGTGGGCGCCGACGGCCCGGTGTCCGACCCGATCGAGGGCGTTCCGGACGTGTCGGCAAACGGCCAGGGCGGGCTGCTCGACGTGGCAGCCGCCCGAGACTTCGCGCAGTCGAACCGGATCTTCTTCACCTTCTCAGAGCCCGGACGTGGCGGCGCAGGCACGGCGATCGCGAGCGCGACGCTTGTCCGCGACGGCGCTGCGGCGCGGCTGGAGGACGTGAAGGTGCTGTTCTCGATGGCGAAGAAGACCGGGCGCGGCCAGCATTTCGGCTCGCGCATCGTGCTGCATCCGGACGGCACGGTCTTCTTCACCACCGGCGACCGCGGCCAGGGCCCGCGCGCGCAGGACATGTCGGACGCGGCGGGCGCGGTGCTGCGCATCAATGCCGACGGCTCGGTGCCGGCCGACAATCCCTACGCCGACGGCAACGGCGCGCTGCCGCAGATCTGGTCCAAGGGCCATCGCAACCCGCAAGGTTTCACGATCGATCGCGACGGCCGGCTCTGGACCGTCGAGCACGGCGCGAAGGGCGGCGACGAGGTCAACACGCCGGAAGCCGGGAAGAACTATGGCTGGTCCGAGATCAGCTACGGCGTGAACTATGACGGCACGCCATTCCCGGCGTCGGAGGGCTCCGGCTTCGAGCAGCCAGCCCACTACTGGGACCCCTCGATCGCGCCATCGGGCCTCGTCGTCTATGACGGCGCAATGTTCCCGGAATGGCAGGGCGACCTGATCGCCGGCTCGCTGAAGTTCGGCCTCGTCTCCCGCCTCGACCGCGACGACAGCGGTGCCATCGCCGGCGAAGAGCGCCTGTTCGAAGGCGAATTCGGCCGCATCCGCGACATCAACCAGGCCCCCGACGGCTCGCTCTGGCTGCTGACGGACGAGGCGAACGGCAAGATCGTGCGGATCGGACGGGGCGAGTAGCGCGCGGTAGAGGGCTACCCCCACAACGCCGTCATCCTCGGGCTTGTCCCGAGGATCTACTGCCGTCACGAAGACCAATCTGCAACGACCAGACCACCAGCGTCGGCAGATCCTCGGGACAAGCCCGAGGATGACGGCGATAAAGGTGTACGCTGCCCGGCGCCCCGAAAGGCGGCGGCTATCGCCTTCAATTCAAACCTCACCCGCCAACAGCGGCGATCTGCTTCTCCAGCGCCGCATACTCCGCGCAGCCCTTGCCGCAGCGTTTCTCGATCTCGGAGAGCTGGTTCTTCGCCGAGGCGATGTCGCCCAGCGTCAGATAGGCCTCGCCCAGATATTCGCGCGCCAGGGTGAAGTCGGGATTGATGGTCAGCGCCTCCTGGTAGTAGCCGAGGCCGACATCGATGCGGCCGGACTTGCGGTGCGAGAAGCCGAGCATGTTGAGCACGCGCGGGTCGTTCTTGTCGGACACCAGCCCCAGCATCTGGATCGCCTCGCCATATTTCCCGGCATAAGCGAGCGCGCGGCCGGTCTCGAACAGGCTGTCGTCGTCGACCGCCCCCTGCTTGGCGGGCACGCACTTCTTCTCGGTCTTGTCGTAGACCTCGCCCGACTTGCAGGTCGGCGTCTGGTCGGAGGCGCCGCTGCCGCTGTCACCTCCGGCTGACAAGGCCGGCCAGGCGAGCGGCAGGGCGAGGGCGAGAACGGCTGCGGAAAGCTTCAGGCGGGTGGACATGGCTTCTCCTCCGGGAACGGGACATCGCATCCGAAACCATCAACGGCCGGCGGGCCGGGTTTCTTCCCGGCCAGAATAGCGCACCACCGATTTTCCGCCATCGCCGCCGCGATCAATTTCCGTTGCGTTACCTCACAGGTCGAGGATCATGCAGGTCTCGCTGCCATGCGCGATCAGGCGGCCCTTCTGGTCGAACAGCTTGCCCTCGCTGGTGGCAAGCCGCGCGCCCTGATGGGTGGTGGTCGCCTCGCATCGCACCTCGCCGGAGTCCGCCAGCAGCGGCCGGACATAGTTCACGGTCATCGACGTGGTGGTGTAGAGCTGGCCGGGCTTCAGCGACGAATGCACCGCACAGCCCATCGCGCTGTCGAGAATGGTCGCGATCCAGCCGCCATGCACCGTGCCCATCGGATTGAGGAAGGCGCGGTCCGGCGTGCCGGTGAAGACGATCCGGCCCGGCGCGACCTCCGCGAGGTCGATCTTCGTCGTCGGCGCGAATGGCGGCGCCGGCAGTTCGCCGGCCAGCATCTTCGCCAGCACCTCATGCCCTGCAAGCCCCGCCAGTCGCTCGCGCGGCAGCGGCTGCGGCATCTGAACGGCGGCCTGTGCGTTCATCGGATCATCCCTTTGTTGTATATACACATAAAAGATCGCGGACCGGCGTCACATTGCCCCGCTCTACGCCGCGGGCCTGACCGCGCGCGCCGCGCGGCGCAGGGAGCGGAAATCTTCGCGGATCATGTCGCTCTGTTCGCGCCGGAGTTCAGCCTGAAGCGCGTCCTGCGCCTGCTGCCACAGCGGAAGTGCTGCGGCAATCCGCTCCTCGCCCTCGGCCGTCAGGCTGTGGATCACGCGCCGCCCTTCCCCGGCCTCGGCGCGGACCAGGCCTGCGGCCGCGAGCCGGTCGATATTGCGCGCCAGCGTCGAGCGCTCGACGCCAACCATCTCGGCAAGCTCGGAGGCCGAGCCCGCCTGCGCGCTGGCGATGGTGCACAGGATGGAGAACTGGGTCACCTCTATACCCACCGGCGCCAGGAAGGCGTTGTAGGTGCGGGTCAAAAGGTTGGCGGTGCGGCGGACCGCGCGGCCGAAACACTGGCCGCCGATCTCCAGCAGCTTCTGACGGTCGACCCTTGCGCCTTCTCCGCTCATGAATGTGTATCTACAACATGAGCGCGGCCTTGCCAAGGCCGGCGGTGTATCAGGCCCGGAAGATGAACATCGCCCCCACCGCGATCAGCGCGAAGCCGATCGCATGGTTCCAGGTGATCGCCTCCTTCAGGTAGAGCACCGAGAAGCCGGCGAACACGATCAGCGTGATCACCTCCTGCATCGTCTTCAGCTCCGCCGCCGAATAGACCTGGTGGCCGATGCGGTTGGCCGGCACGGCGAGCCAGTATTCGAAGAAGGCGATGCCCCAGGACGCCATCACCGCCATCCATAGCGGCGAGCCGGTGAACTTGAGGTGCCCGTACCAGGCGAAGGTCATGAAGACGTTGGAGGCGACAAGCAGGAGAACGGGCAGGACGTAGGGCGAGACCAGCATCGACATTCGGGAGGACCTTGCGGGGAAGAAGGCGAGATGTCGTGCAGCGCGCTGCCTCTGTCAATCGCCGGGGTCTTGCATCCGCGCAAAATCGGCTATGGTCGCGCGAGGAGGCCTGCGATGCGGCGCATAAGCGACAAGGACTGGGACCTGACCCTCTCGCCGGAGACGATCCGCGAGCTGATCCTCAAGGCCCGCGCGGTCAGCGCCGGCATGAACGCCGACTACGAGGACGGCGCCGAGCACGAGGTCGAGCTCGACGACCGCGGCCACGACACCCACCACCACGACGGCCTCGCCGAGGAGGAGATCGAGGACCTGACCGCCCGCGAGCTGCGCGCCGCGATCCGCGAGCTGAACGAGGACGAGGCGGCCGAACTCGTCGCCCTGATGTGGATCGGCCGCGGCGACTTCGAGCCCGCCGAGTTCAGGCTGGCCGTCGAGGAAGCCAAGGGCCGCTCCGACATCAAACCCTGGCGCTACCTCCTCGACCGCCCGCTGCTCGGCGAATGGCTGGAGGACGGCTTGCAGGCGATCGGGGCGTAGGGCTCATTCGCCGGACCTCTTGTTCCTTCGCACCCCGTCGCTTTTCTCACACACCATGCCGGAACGCCCGCCTTCCCGGCGCGCCACCCGGCGCTAGTCTGCCTGGATTAAGGGGCGGCCATGCAGGTGTTCGACTTCATCATCGCCGGTTCGGGATCGGCAGGCTCGGTCGTCGCCGAGCGGCTGTCGGCGAGTGGCCGCTTCTCCGTACTGGTGCTGGAGGCCGGCGGCACCGACCGGCGATTCTACGTGCAGATGCCGCTCGGCTACGGCAAGACCTTCTTCGATCCCGCCGTGAACTGGAACTACAAAGCCGAGCCCGACCCGGGCCTCGCGGGCGCGGCCGACCACTGGCCGCGCGGAAAACTCCTCGGCGGGTCGAGTTCGATCAACGCCATGGTCTGGATCCGCGGTGCGCGGGAAGATTTCGACGACTGGCGCGACGCCGGCAATACCGGTTGGGGTTTTGATGACCTTCTGCCCGCCTTCAAGGCGATCGAGGACAATCAGGCCGGCGCCGACGCGTTTCGCGGAACGGGCGGCCCGGTGCACGTCACCGATATGTCCGCCGTCGTCCATCCCCTCACCCACCGCTACCTTGAAGCCGGGCGACAGGCCGGCCTGCCACTCAATCCCGACTTCAACGGTGCGGCCCAGGAAGGCGTCGGCATCTACCAGATCACCACCAGGGGTGGCCGGCGCATGTCCGCGGCCCGCGCCTTCCTGCGCCCGGCGATGAAGCGCAGCAATGTCCGCGTCGAAACCAACGCGCTCGCCACGCGCATCCTGTTCGAGGGCTCCCGCGCCGTCGACATCGAATACGAGCAGAACGGGCAAAAGCAGCAGGCACGCGCCAGCCGCGAAATCATCGTCTGCGCCGGCTCGGTCGCCTCGCCGCAGCTTCTCCAGCTCTCGGGCATCGGCCCCGGGCCTTTGCTCCAGTCGCTCGGCATCCCGGTAACGCAGACCAACGCCAATGTCGGCGCCAACCTGCAGGACCATGTCGGCATCAACTACACCTTCAGGGCCAAAGTGCCGACGCTGAACTCGGTCCTGCGCCCCTGGTGGGGCAAGGCTCTGGTCGGCGCGCGCTACCTGCTCTCCGGCACCGGCCCGCTGTCGCTGTCGATCAACAATGGCGGCGGCTTCTTCCGCACCGATCCGGCCCGCACGCGGCCGAACATGCAGCTCTACTTCCAGGCCTTCTCGACCGTCATCCCCCGCGCCGGCGAACGCCCCATCCTCGCCCCCGACCCATGGCCCGGCTTCTCCATCGGCCTCTCCAACGCGCGGCCCTCCTCGCGCGGCGAGATCATGATCCGCTCGGCCGACCCGCGCGACCATCCGAAGATCGTCGCCAACGCCTATTCGACCGAAGCCGACGTCGCCGAGATGCTGGCCGCCGTGAAGTTCGTGCGGAAAATCGCCGCGCAGCCGGCCATCGCCGAGGTGATCGCCGAGGAGGTCCTGCCCGGCCCCTCGGTGCAGTCCGACGCCGACCTCATCGACGATTTCCGCAAACGCTCCGGCACCGTCTACCACCCCTGCTCGACCTGCCGCATGGGGCCAGACCCGGCCACCTCGGTGGTCGACCCCCGCCTGCGCGTCCACGGCATTTCGGGCCTGCGCGTCATCGACGCGTCGATCTTCCCCGGCAACATCACCGGCAACACCAACGCGGCCTCGATCATGACGGGGTGGAAGGGGGCGGGGATGGTGCTGGAGGACCAGGGATAATTGTCGAGCAGCATGATGGAACCGCCCCCTCACCCGGCCTCCGCTCCGCTCGGCCACCCTCTCCCCAAGGGGAGAGGAGGTGATCCAACGCCTACCGCCAATCTCCACTCCAAATGGCGAAAAGGCCGGCGAACCTCCTCTCCCCTTGGGAAGAGGGTGGCCGAGCGGAGCGGAGGCCGGGTGAGGGGGAACGCCGCCAGAAGAGAGGAACAACCATGAAACTCACCGACGTCAAAACCTGGGTAGTCGGCAACCCTCCCCCCGGCATCGGCGGCAAGTATTTCATCTTCGTCCGCCTCACCACCGATTCCGGCGTCACCGGCTACGGCGAGGCCTACAACGCCACCTTTTCCGCCCATGTCACGGCCCGGATGATCGAGGACATGGCCGAACGCTATTTCATCGGCCAGGACCCGCACGACATCGAGCTATTCTTCCGCCGCTGCTATTCCTCCGGCTTCACCCAGCGGCCGGACGTCTCCGGCATGGGCTGCTTCTCCGCACTTGAAATGGCCTGCTGGGACATCATCGGCAAGGAGGCGGACAAGCCGGTCTACAAGCTGCTCGGCGGCCAGGTGCACGAGACGCTGCGCTCCTACACCTATCTCTACCCGCATTCCGGCAGCGTTCACTCCGAGGATGCCCCGGCTGGCAGGAACGTCTACAACGACCCCGACCTCGCCGCCGCCTGCGCAGCCGAATATGTCGAACAGGGCTTCAACGCGGTGAAATTCGATCCCGCCGGCCCCTACACCGCCTTCGACGGCCACCAGCCGCGCCTGGTCGACATCGACCTCTCCGCCCGCATGGTCAAGGCGGTGCGCGAGGCGGTCGGCACCCGCGCCGACATCCTGTTCGGCACCCACGGCCAGTTCACCGCCTCGGGCGCACTGCGCCTGGCGAAAGCGATCGAGCCCTACGACCCGCTCTGGTTCGAGGAACCGGTGCCGCCCGACATGCCGGAAGTGATGGCGCAGGTCGCCCGCGGCACATCGATCCCCATCGCCACCGGCGAGCGGCTGACCACGCGCTTCGAGTTCGCCCGCGTCATCGAGAACCGCGCCGCCACCATCCTCCAGCCCGACCTCGGCCGCTCCGGCGGCATCCTCGAGACCAAGAAGATCGCCGCCATGGCGGAGGCGTATCACATCCAGGTCGCGCCGCACTGCTATTGCGGCCCGATCGTCGGCGCGGCCAACATCCAGCTCGCCGTCACGCTGCCCAATTTCCTCATCCTCGAATCGCTGAAGCAGTGGGACGGCTTCCACGCGACGCTGCTCAAGAAGAAGATCGAATGGCAGGACGGCAACGTCATCCCCTCGAAGGAGGCGGGGCTGGGCGTCGAGCTGAACGAGGCCGTCTGCGAAGCGCACCCCTATGACGGCCCCCACCTCCACCTGCAGATGATGCAGACGCCGCTGATGCCGTGACGCGAGCAGCGCCCCCTACACCACGCTACGCGTGGTCCCCTTCCCCCGTGAACGGGGGAAGATCCGACGCAGCGGACGGCCGCGATCTCATATCCTCCCCCGTTCACGGGGGAGGGGGACCGCCGAAGGCGGTGGAGGGGGCTTAATGGCCGGAAAGACCATGATCCAGGTGAGCTCGATGAGATGAACCCCAACCATTCCTACGCCTTCGTCGGCCTCGGTCATCTCGGCGGCCACCTCGCCGCGAGCCTCCTGCGCAACGGCTTCGACGTAACGGTCTTCGACCGCGACCCGGAGGCGGTGGCGCGGCTCGTCGCCCTCGGCGCCAGGCCCGCCACAAGCCCCGCCGACGCGGCCCGCCAGGCCGGCAATGCCATCACCTGCCTGCCCTCGCCCAAGGTGAGCGAGGCGGTGCTTGCCGGGCGGAGCGGCCTGCTGGACGGCCTGCCCGAGGGCGGCACCTGGATCGAGATGTCGACCAACGGCCGCGACGAGATCCAGCGGCTGGCGACACTCGCCGCCGAAAGGGGCGTGCACACGCTGGAATGTCCGGTCACCGGCGGCGTCCACCTCGCCGCCGCCGGCAAGATCACTGCGCTGGTCGGAGGCGATGCCGGGCTCTACGAAGAGCACCGCGCGGCGATCGAGGCGATGTGCGCGAAATCCTTCCTGATGGGACCGGTCGGCTCCGCGGCCGTCATCAAGGTCATCACCAATATGCTGGCCTTCATCCATCTGGTCGCCGCCGGCGAGGCGCTGATGCTGGCAAAGCAGGGCGGGCTCGACCTCGCCCAGACCTATCATGCCATCTGCGCCTCCTCCGGCACCAGCTTCGTCCATGAAACCGAAAGCCAGTTGATCCTCAACGGCAGTTACGACATCGCCTTCACCATGGACCTCGCGCTCAAGGACCTCGGCTTCGCCACCGGCATGGGTCGCGAGTTCGGCGTCCCGCTGGAACTTGCCTCGAAGGTCGAGGATATTTTCCGCCACGGCAAAGCCGCCTACGGCGGCGACGCCTGGTCGACCAAGATCGTGAAGCTGCTTGAGGACGAGGTCGGCACGGACTTGCGCGCGCCGGGCTTTCCGGCGAAATTACTCTAGGTTTTCCAAACGATTAGCCCGTCCGGCTGAATCTCCTCATGGACCCGTTGAATCGTCACGCGAACCAACTTCCCGCCTCCGCTCTATCGCAGCGCACGAACCTCCGCAGGATAGGATGACCTTGCGCCCGCGGGCCCGGAATGGGATGGGCTGACCAGCGACGCCCTTTCCGGAGACAATCATGATCCATGACTTCTGCGTCATCGGCGGCGGGATCGTCGGCCTGGCGAGCGCCATGAAGCTGCTCGAGATGCGGCCGGGCGCAAGCCTCGTCCTCGTCGAGAAGGAGGACGGCCTCGGGCGGCACCAGACCGGCCACAACAGCGGTGTCATCCACTCCGGAATCTACTACCAGCCCGGCAGCCTCAAGGCAGATCTGTGCCGTCGCGGCGCGGCGGCGACCGTCGATTTCGCGCGAGAGCACGGCGTCAGATTCGAACTCTGCGGAAAGCACATCGTCGCGACCAGCGACCTCGAACTGACCCGCCTCGACGCCCTCATGGAGCGCGCCGCCCGCAACGGCATCGCCGCGGAGCGGATCGATGCGGCGGAACTGGTGAAACGCGAGCCGGCCATTACCGGCCTTGGCGCGATCTTCACGCCCTCCACCGGCATCATCGACTATCGGGGCATCTGCGAGGCGATGGCTGACGCCATCCGCAAGGCGGGCGGCGAGATCGTCACCGGGGCTGAGGTCGTCTCGATCTCGGAGGCCGCTGGCGTCGTCACGGTCTCCGCACGCGAGCGCTCGTGGTCAGCCCAGCGGCTGCTTGCCTGCGCGGGCCTGCAATCGGACCGCATCGCCCGGCTGGCCGGACTGCCGATCAACCATCGGATCGTTCCGTTTCGCGGCGAGTATTTCCAGCTCCCCTCGGGCCGCAACGACATTGTGTCGTCCTTGATCTACCCGGTGCCCGATCCGGACCTGCCATTCCTCGGCATCCACCTGACGCGCATGATCGACGGCAGCGTGACAGTCGGGCCCAATGCGGTGCTTGGGTTCGCGCGCGAGAAGTATCAGAGGTTCGGCTTCGATCCGCGCGACACCACCGACTGGGTCGCATTTCCGGGCCTTTGGCGAACCCTCGCCAGACATTGGCGCTCCGCGGCGGTCGAGATGCGCAATTCGCTCTGGCATGGCGGCTATCTGGCGGAGTGCCGCAAATACTGCCCCTCTTTGACAATTGCGGATCTCCAGCCCTATCCGGCCGGCATCCGCGCACAGGCTGTCATGGCCGACGGCGCGCTCGCCCACGATTTCCTCTTCGTCGAAAGCGATCGGCAACTGCATGTCTGCAATGCCCCCTCCCCCGCGGCGACCTCGGCGATACCGATCGGCGAAATGGTAGCGGAAAAGCTGTTGAAACGGCCCTAGAGAACCGAAGAATGCCCGGCTGTCGCAAACTCTTCGGCGTCGGCTTGGGACCCGCCTCAACGAGACCTTATCCGCTGATCTCGCCGGCAGGCGATAGTCCGCCAGCTGGGCAACAAGCCTTACGAAGCGATGGCGACGGCGCGCAGCATCGCTATTACGGCATGATCCAGTTTCTCGTTCACGGGAACCGGTTCGCACGACAGGCGGACAATGACCGTCTCCGTCGAGGGATCGATCCACAGCCACTGGCCGTGAATGCCAATGCCCGCGAGGCAGCCCCGGCCATCATGGTAGAAGCAGGAGCGATAGCTGCCGCCGTCGAAGAGCCATGCCTGGTCGCCCGCCGCCCAGATCGTGCTGTTGCCGCCACTCCATATATCGGCCATCTGCGCCTGTGCGATGATGCCGGCGCCGCGCAGCCGGATCATTTCGCCGACGCGGGCGAGGTCGCGCGCCGTGGTCGACATGCCACCGGCGGCGCGCGAGGCGCCTTCGCGATCGACCGTGATGAATGCGTCGGAATGCGCGCCGAGCGGCTTCCAGACAAGCTCGCTCATCAAATCGGCGAAACGTCGTCCAGTCGCGGCCTCCAGGAAAAGGCCGGCCATGTCGGTATTGATGGAGTGGTAGGCGTGCTGCGTGCCATGCGGGTGGGATGCCTTGGAGAGCGAGGCCAGGAACCCTCTCAGCGGCGGAGCATCCGCCCCGCCCTTTTCGGGATTCCATAGCATCGCGCGCCGATAGCGATCGAAGGCGCCTTGCGTGTCGAGATAATCGTCGACGAAATCGACGCTCACCTGCATGTCCAGCAGGTGTCGCAAGGTGGCGTCGGCGAAGGCCGAGCCCCGCATCTCCGGCAATACCTCGTCCGTCCGCGTTTCGTAGGCGACCATGCCTCGCTCGACGAGCGCCGCCGCGAGCAGTCCCGTCATCGACTTGGTGATCGAGAAGATCAGATGCGGCCGGGATGGATCGCAATGCGGAGAATACCACTCGGCAGCGAACTCTCCCCCTCGCATGACGACGAAGGCATCCGTCGAATGTCGCGCAAGGAACTGTTCAAGCGACGTGGCTCCAGACAGGTCATCGACCGGCAAGCTGGCGAGGCCGCCAAGCGCGCGGAGCGTCGTTTCAGGCTTCCGCCTGGAGGCGATGGTCGCAGACGGCACGATTTCGCCAGCATTCTGGAATGTCCATTGCGAATAGGGCTGAAGCCGCCAGTTCGCCAGATTGATCTGCTGGCGGCGGAAGGAATGGGTGGTCATCGATTATCCGTCGGAATGGATTGCGGGCGGCCGACAGGTGGCCGCCCCTGAAAGAAGGCTATTGCTTCGACACGCCCCAGCCGATCGAATTCTCCGCCGGCCAGGACACGTAACCGGACACATTCGCGCCGGTCACGGCGTTTACGGTGTTGTAGTAGAGGCTGATGATCGGGATATCCTTCTCCATCAGCTCATGCATCCTGGCGAAGATGTCGCCACGCTTGTTTGGGTCGGATTCCGCGAGCGAAGCCTGGTAGAGTTCATAGGCTTCCTTGTTGTCCCACTGGTTGGAAGGATCTTCCTTCTTGTCGCCGATGATCGAACCGTAGTTGAGCGACGGATCGAGGCGGGGTGACCAGATGAACGATTGGAGCTGGAATTTTCCGCTGCGGAACATGTCGAGCTGCGTGCCCCACTCAAGCGTTTCAAGCTGGGCATTGATGCCGATCTGCATGAGCATCGCCTGCACCATGATCGCGTTGTCGTACATGGCCTGATAGCGCGTGTTGGTCTGGATTTTCAGCAGTTCGCCCTTGTAACCCGCCTCCTTTAGCAAGGCGCGTGCCTTCTCCGGATCGTAGGCAGGCCACTGTTTCATGCTGTCGCGGAAATAGGGGCTTGCCTGCCCGACAGCGGACGGATTCGGCTCTGCCGTCCCTGCCGTCCTGATCGTTGCGATCTCGTCGTAGTCGATGGCGCGAGCCAGAGCCTCGCGCATCTTGGGGTTAGACAGGAGCGGATCGTTCGTCTGGAGGAGGATGGTCGTCCAACCGAGACCCGGAGAGGTCGAGCGCTTAAGGCCGAGCTCCTCCAGTTCTTGAGCTCGTTTCGGTCCGACGAAATTGACCACGTCGACGTCTCCGGCCTTGAGGGCGACTTCCTGCACGGTGGCGTCGGGTATGACGCGGAACGTGAGCTTGTCGATCAGAGCCGTGCGATCGCCGGAGTAGCCGCTCTTCGGCGCCGTGCTGGCGACATAGCCGTCAAATTTCGCGAGTGTCGTATGGTCGCCGGCGATGCGGCTCTCGAGCTTGAACGGTCCGGAGCCGATTGCCGAACCTTCCTTCCATGCGCCCTTGTCATCGACGTTCTTGGGGTTCGCGACCCAGAGATTGCACTGGATCTCCGCGAGACGAGTGAGAAAGAGCGGGCTCGGCTTCTCGATCTTGAACACGACTGTGTTGTCGTCCGGGGTGTCGAGCGACAGCACCTTGATCTGGCGCGAACCGTCGAAATTGGCCTTGCAGGAAATCTTGCGGTCCGGGTTCATGTGGAAGTCCCAGCTCCACTTGAAGTCCTGCGCCGTGACGGGATCGCCATTGTGGAACTTTGCGCCCTGGCGCAGATGGAACGTATAGACGGTCCCGTCCTGCGAAACGTCCCACGAGTCTGCCAAGGCCGGGCCGACCGTCATGTCGGCGCGAAATCCGACCAGCGTCTCATAGATGTGGTGAAGGACGGTGTCTGTGGCAGCGTCGCGGCCCGTCGCGTCGAGGCTGCGGATGTCGGTCGTTGTGGCGATGACGAGTTCGTCCTTAGAGGTCTTTGCCTCTCCCGGCGAGCTAAGCGCAATCAGCGCGAGGGCTGCGACCAGTCCCTTGCCGAGTTTCATGGCTGTTGGTTGGATCATTGCATATTCCCCTCATTGTTATCGTTGATTGAGACAGCGCGAGAAGAAAGCCTTCACGCGCCCGAGCATTGTCGAGTCTTCATGGGCCACGCCGGGGAACGTTTCGTATTCGACCTTCACACCGTGCGCTTCGAGACTGCGCCGCAGCGCTTGCTGCCGTTCGACGCGTGTCGCACCGGCATCGTTGGCGCCCTTCATCCAGAAGGCCTTGTCGGTCGGCTGGACGATCACCCATCGTGTCAGCAGGTCTTCCTCCCCGATCACCATCTGAACGGCGACCTTGCGTATCGCGGCGATGTCGATCGGCCGGCCAAAGAGCCTTTCGAAGCCGTTGGTGCCCACCCAGTAGTCCGAGGCATCATCGAGAAGCGTGACGGTGCCGGGAGCGCCGATGGAGACGCCGACAAGCCTGTCCGGATGGGCAAGGAGAAAGCGGTGGGCGAACTGGCCACCGCCAGAGAAACCGTAGAGCAGGAAGCGCTCGGCATCCACATTGTAGCGCTCGCCGAACTCGTCGATCATGTCGAGAAGGATTTCGTCGAAGTTCACGCCATGGCCGCGCAGCAGCTTGTAGCTGTGCAGGTCGCCCTGGTGCAGCGCGTTGACGGGAAAGAGCGGGCACAGAAGCATCACCTGCTCGGCCTCCGCATAGTCGGCGAATGCGTCGCGGTAGCGTTCCATGGAGCGCTCGGAACCGTGGACGATCACTGCCAGCGGGTATTTGCGGCCCTCCTCGTGCACGTAGGATTTCGGCACGTAGGTGCAGAACGAGAACCGGGCATCCTTGCGCGATGCAGTGACGGAGGAATTCCCCGTCTCGAACATCGATATCCGGCGCGGCTGTTCGACGCCGTGGTCGCCGCGTGGCAAATTCTCGAAAGCGTCCGACAGACCGCCCATTTCAATTGTCTCCACTCATCTTGGGGTCGACCAGATCCCGCACCGCATCGCCGAACTGGTTGATGCCGAGCAGCGTGATGGTGATGCAGAGGCCTGGCAGCAGGATCAGCAGCGGCGACTGCATGATGTAGGGCCGCGCGGTGGCGAGCATGTTGCCCCAGCTCGGATCCGGAGGCGGAACGCCGAGACCCAGGAAGCTCAGGGCCGCCTCGGAAAGGATGATGCTGCCGAACATCATCGATCCGAGCACCGTTATGGGTGGGATCGAGTTCGGCAGGACATGGCGGAACATCGTGGTGAAATGGGAATTGCCCATCACCACGGAGGCCTCGACGAATTCGAGCTGCCGGACCGAAAGGACGGTGCCGCGTACGACCCGCACGACGCCCGGCATGTAGGCGATGCCCAGCGCCACCACGATGCCGGAAGAGCTGGCGCCGAATATGGCCATGATGCCAAGCGCCAGCAGCAGGCCGGGAAAGGCGAGCAACGCGTCGTTGACCATCATGATGAAACGGTCGACGACGCCACCGAAATAGCCGGAGACCACGCCGACCGCCGTGCCCAGGGACAGCGCGAAAGCGAGCGTCGCAAAGGCGATCCAGGCGCTCGCCTGCGCGCCGTAGAGCAGCCGGCTCAGCGTGTCGCGGCCGAATTCGTCGGCGCCCAGCAGATGCTGCGCGCTCGGCCCCGTCAGCCGCGCGGGAAGGTCGAGGTCGAGCGGACCGTAAGGTGCGATGAACTGGCCGAACGCGGCGAGGACGAACAGCAAGCCGACAATCGTCGTCCCGAAGACCAGATTGAAGCGCGGACAGCGACCGGAGATACGAAGGGCCGTCATGCCGCCGCCCTCGGATCCAGCAACGGGTAGACGAGGTCGACGATCAGATTCACCATGACGTAGATGAAGGTGATGAGCAGCAGGCAGCCCTGCACGACCGGATAGTCGCGGCCATAGATGCTGTCGACCAGCAGGCGCCCGAGGCCGGGAATGGTGAACACCGTCTCGGTGATGGCGATGCCGCCGAGCAATCCGCCGAGGTTCAGCCCGATCAGCGTCCAGGTCGGCGCGAAGGAATTGTAGAAGACGTGCCGGCGCACGACCTGCGGCTCGCTCAGCCCCTTGGCGCGCGCGTGGGTGATATATTCCAACCGCGCAACGGAGATCGCGCTGGCCCGCATCATGCGGGCCACGGAGCCGATTTCCGTCAGCATCAGCGTGACGACGGGCATGATCATGTAGACCAGCGCGGCCGGAATGTTCGTGTTGAGCGAGACGAAGCCAACGACCGGAAGCCAGCCGAGCATCATTCCGAAGACCATCAGGATCATCAGGCCGAGCCAGAAGCCGGGCACGGACATCAGAAGAGAGGTGACCGAGACGACGATCAGGTCCGTGGCCTTGTTCTGTCGCCATGCCGCGAGAAGCCCGAGAGGAACCGCGACGATCGTGGCGAGCAGCAACGCCATGACAACGATAGGCGCCGAGACAAGGAAACGACCGACAATCAGCGGCAGCACCGGCTCGTTGATCGTGGTCGAGACGCCGAAATCGCCAACCAGAAGCTTGCCGAGCCACAGCGCATACTGAACGTAGATCGGCTGATCGAGACCCATCTTCTGCCGCAGGGCCTCCAGATCGGAAGGAAGCGCATCCTCATCGAGCATCAGCGCGGCCGGATCGCCGGGGATGAAACGGATGATGGCGAAGACCACCACCGAGACGATGAGCAATGTCGGGATGGCAGAGGCAATGCGGCCGAGCACAAACCTAAGCAAGGTCGTCCCTCCCTTCGCCAGCGGGTTTGCACGTCATCGCCTCCGACGGACGTGCTGTCGGGTTGCAACCGGCGCTACGCACAGGCCGCCACCGAAGGCTTGATGCCGGCGGAGACCGACATGTCCATGTCGAGCGCGTAGACCGACGCTTCGCTATTGATGGCGGGAAGCGGCGTGACCTCCATCAGGCCGGCCGCCGGCCGAAACAGAACCATCGCAACCGTTGCCGACAGATTGCCGGCAATGCCGGGGATCGGCGGCCGGCAGACCGAATATGGCGCGCCGAAGCGGTCCGAAAGCGCCTGCCTGATATCATCCATGCCGATGGCATTGCCGACATTACGGAGATGCCGCCGCACCATGAAGTCGCGATAGAGGCTGTCGGGCATGTTGCGGATGCCCATCTCCTTCAGTTTCGCCAGCGCGACGGGGCTCTGCCAGTGATTGGCGTGCACGATCAGGCCATCCTGCGGAAGGATCGTGAAAGCCTCGTCCGGGGCACATTCGAAATTTACCGCAAAGCCGTGGGCGGAACTGACGATCATGTTGTTCGATGTCGATTTCGGCGTGGTCGCCACCACCCTGAAAGCATCGGCCAGATGCCTCTGCTCCAGCGCTTTCCTGCGAATAAGGGTCAACGGAATTCCCGGCGTGCGGTAGTCGCGGTCTGATTCCAGATAGTTGGCGGTCACCGCGATGCCGGCGGAGTTGAAGCCGTTCCGGCTCAGGCCGCCGGCCTCCGTGAAGGTGAGTATGTCCGGCCCGTCCTGACGACGGATCTTCAGCACCACCGAGGTTTCTGCACATTCCGCCAGCCAGTCCCAGGTCTGGCCATGCAGAAGTTCGCCTGTATCGGTCTTCTCGGGCATCGCCACGACGCCCGTGCAACCGTCCGGCTGCAGCATCGCCGCCGCGGCGCGACGCCTGGCAAGCTGCACCAGCTCGGTCCGAGCGTTGACCAACACGATCTCGATGAAGGTCACGTCGGCGCCCTCGGCGACCGCCTCCATTTCGGTGATCATGTCCGGCGACCACTCCCTGATCCGGGAGATGAAATCGCCCGCGAGGTCTGCAAGCTGCGGAAGGCCGGCGCCGGCCGCCTCGATCTGTCCTTTGTAGAGATCGATGGAACGACGGATGCGCCCCTTCGCCGCCTCGCCATAGACGAGCCCGCGCTGGCGCGGGGAACCCGACAGCTCGATCAGCGGAAAAGGTTCGATTATGGGCATTGCGTCTATCCGGTGCGGTGAAATGATGACTCACAAATGCATTTTCATCATATAAAAAGCAGTTTGTCTATCTGTTGAAAAGCCCCGGACTGCCCAAATAATTATCGAACATGTGATATACGCTCGCCTGGTGGTCGTAGCCGCGGAATGCAATTATGACGAAGCAAAAAGCTGGGATGGCGATACCGTTGACGCCGCTGCAGCGCGACCTTGCGCGGCGAATCCTCGAGCATCTCAGGGATGCCTCCCTTCCGGCCGGAACGCGTGTGTCCGCACCGGAACTGGCGGCGCTGTTCAAGGTTTCCCGCTCGCCGATTGCCGGAGCGCTCAGCCTGCTCGTGGAAAGGGGGGTGCTGAGACCGACGCAAACGCGGCGCCTGGAAGTCGCATGTGACCTTGCGAATGCCAATCTCGACGCCATCATTCCCGTGTCGGAGGTCGAGGATCTCTACACGCGGATGATGCGGGACAGGTCGCGGGGCGAACTGCCCATGGAAGTATCCGAGAACGAGCTGATGCCGCGCTACGGCGTATCGCGTGGCGTCATCCGCAAGCTTTTGATGCGGTTCGCCGCCGAAGGCCTTGCGGAGCGCCTCCAGGGACATGGCTGGCGTTTCGTTGCCTCACTCGACAGTGCGGACACGCTGAAGGCGAGCTACGAGTTCCGGTTGATCGTCGAATGCTCGGCCTTCAGGGTAGCCGGATACCAGACCGACGCTCAAAAAATCGGCCAGCTGCGCTCCGCGCATCAGCGCGTGCTCGCCGTGGGCCGCGGTGTGATCACGGCGACCGAGTGGTTCCATGTCAATTCAAGCTTCCACGAAACCATGGCGAGCTTTTCGGGCAATCCCTTCCTGACCGCGGCGGTTCAGCACCAGAACAATCTCCGGCGCATGTGGGAGGCTGCGATCTACCAGCATCTCACTGTGGATCGCATCAGGGTATCCTGTGAGGAGCATCTGAGCATTCTCGATGCCGCGGAGTCCGGCAATCTCGAATGGGCCGAATCCCTGATGCGCGAACATCTCAAGAAGGCAGGCCGGCTCTGATTTGCAGGGCAGTTGGAGAGACTCATGACGCCGTCCGCGATCGGCGCTCTCCCAGGGTCGCGCACGTCATGCATGCAATGAAGGCAAATGGACCAATCTGAACGAGGTTGAGGAAGGCTTCGGCCGGCTTTTGTGCGGAAGCAGGATCGGCAAGCTCATCGGTAACAGTCGCCACATTGCGCGTGGTCCTCATCGATCGCGTGTGCAGGCGGCCCCGTTTCATCCACCGCTCCTTGCGACACAGCCACGTTACGCCGGCAGGTGAATCGTCTATCCTGCATCGATCGCAGGAGACCGCCCGCCCATGACCCTCATCCAGAAGCTCGGCATCGCCTATGCCGTGATGTTCTTCGCCGTCGTCGGCCTGAACTACCTGCCCTTCATCCACGACGAGAACGGCATGATGTTCGGCCTGTTCTCGCTGCAATGGTACGACGACCTGCTGCACGGCTTCTCCGGCCTGTGGGTGCTGATCGCCGCCATTGTCTCGCACCGCGCCACGGTGCTGTTCTTCAGGATCTTCGGCTCGATCTATCTGTTCGACGGCATTCTCGGCCTCGTCACCGGCTCGGGCTGCCTCGACGGCGGCATCTTCATCGACGGCTTCCGCTCCTTCTCCGACGTCGAGTTCCCCACCCGCTTCTTCGCCAACCTGCCGCATCTCCTGATCGGCGGCATAGCGGTCTATATCGGCTTCGTGCTTGCCAGCCGCGTGTCGCAGAAGCACGCGGCGGCCTGAGCGTCCATGCTGCGCATCCTCTGGCGCGTCGTCCGCTCGGTTCTCATCCTGCTTGCAGTGGTCGTGGCGATCCCCGTGCTCGGCCTCGCCTATGGCTGGCTCTCGACCGACGCGCCGCAGCGCGGCTCGATCGTCACCCGCTCGCCCGAGGTGGCGGCGGTGTCGCAGCGCCTCGCCACCGAGATCGCCGGCTACAAGCGGCCGGAGGAATCCACCTTCCTCACCTATCCGGAATGGTCGATCGTCTATTCGGCGCGCGAATATGCCGACTTCGTCCAGGACCATAATCCGGCGGACTTCCCCTACCTCGCCCATGTCGGCCGCTTCTGGAAGGACTACGCCGCGATGATCCGCGCCAGCGCGGACTATCCGTTCAACTTCCAGAACCATCTGATGCTGATGGTCATCGGCACCAGCCATACGATCGAGCACGTCATCCAGTTCGTCTACGAGAACACGGTCGGACGGCTGAGCTGGTCGTTCGGCCATGCGATCGGCGAGGACGCGGTGCTGGCCGGCATCGCGGCCGACTATGCCGATTTCCTCGACCAGACGCCGTGGTACCGCTTTCCCTATGCCGAACGCCGCCGCGAGCTCAACGCCCTCCCCGCGGCACCCGGCTGGGCCGCGGTGCGCTCGTGGGAGCGCAAGATCGGCTACGGCTTCGCACTCACGATCAAGCAGGCCTATGCCGACCTGATCGCATCGGGCCTCTCCGCCACGTCCGACCCCGCCTTCCTCGACATCCATGTCTGGGCGCAGGGACCGGTGGCCGAAGCGATCGAGGGCGAGCCGGACACGACGCTGGAGCACGATCTCGGCGCCGACGGGGCGGTGTTCGTGACCAGGCGCTACCAGGTCTTCACCGACATGATCCCCCGCCTGATCGAACGCGGCGTGAGCTTCGTCGAGATCGGCGGCAACGACGACATCCTGGTGACGGTCCTGTCCAACGAGGACATCGACGCGCCGGACGGGGCCTCGACGCTGTTCTCCTACCAGCTTCCGACCGACCCGACGACGATCCGCACCGGCCTGTCGGTGCCCGTCGGCGACCTGCATGAGACGATCCAGGACCTTGTCAACGCCGGCGCCCGGCTGGAGCATGTCTACGACTATTGAGACCCGGCTTTGAGCAACCTGCGCGACATGGTAATGTGAACACCATGAACAACCCCGAGCGAGATTTCCCGAAGGCGATCCTGACCGCCCCGATGACCGGCGAGGAAATCGACGCCATCCAGGCGGTCGAAGGCCTGCACCTTTCCCCTCGCATGAAGGCGCTCTTCGAACAGGCGGAGCGCGAAGGCTGGTCGTCCAAGAAGCGGCGTCAGCGCATTCTCGAAACACTCGGCGTCATATTGTCCTGACGTGCGCTACGGTTCGGGAACAGACCCCTACTGCTATCCCGGCACGACCGTCCTCAAGAACAGAGCTGGAATTCGCGACCGGGATGCCTTGTCCGAGTTCGAGACCACGATGGATCGCGACCGCATGGAGAGCGGACCTCCCCCGGCAAGCTCGACAAGGCCCACTACTACGCCCTCCACCGCCATTTCTTCCAGGACGTCTACGATTGGGCCGGCAAGCCGCGCACGATCCGCATCGGCAAAGGCGGCAACTGGTTCTGCTATCCCGCCTTCATCGAGGGCGAGCTGAACCGGCTGTTCGGCGACCTGCGGAAAAAGAAGCACCTCGTCGGCCTGCCGCTCGACGGCTTCGCCCGCGAGGCCGCCCATTTCATCGCCGAGGTCAACGCCATCCATCCCTTTCGGGAAGGCAACGGCCGCACCCAGCTTGCCTTCCTGCGCCTGCTTTGCCTCAATGCCGGCTGGCGCTTCGACGCGTCCGTCCTGGAGCGCGAGCGGGTGATATCCGCGATGATCGCAAGCTTCGACGGCATGCCCGAGGCGCTGACCGAACTCGTCCGCGACATCGCGTCGCCAAAACCATAAGCCCGGGAGGCACCATGTTCGAGACCACAATCGCCGGCAGCCTGCCGAAGCCGTCCTGGCTCGCCGAACCCGAGAAGCTGTGGGCGCCGTGGAAGCTCGAAGGTGCGGAGCTCGACCAGGGCAAGCGCGACGCCGCGCTCATCTGGCTGAAGGAGCAGGAGGATGCCGGCATCGACATCGTCACCGAGGGCGAACAGTTCCGTGTCCACTTCGTCCACGGCTTTGTCGAGCATGTCGCCGGCATAGACTGGCAGAAAAAGACCAAGATGGGCATCCGCAACAACCGCTACGTCGTCGACGTGCCGACCGTCACTGGCCCGCTGACGCGCAAGCGCCCGGTCCACAAGGCCGAAGCCGAGTTCGCCCGCGCGCATACGAAGCACAAGCTGAAGTTCACCTTGCCCGGTCCGATGACCATCTGCGACACGGTGGCGGACGACCACTACGGCCGCCGCGCCGACATGGCGATGGCCTTTGCCGATCTGCTCAACGCTGAAGCGAAGGAACTGGAGGCGGCGGGCTGCGACGTGATCCAGTTCGACGAGCCGGCCTTCAACGCCTTTACGGAGGAGGCCGTCGAATGGGGCATCGCAGCCTTGGAGCGGGCCGCGGCGGGGCTCAAATGCAAGACCGCCGTCCACATCTGCTACGGCTACGGCATCAAGGCCAACATCGACTGGAAGGCGACGCTGGGCGGAGAGTGGCGACAGTACGAGGCCTTCTTCCCCTCGCTCAACGCCAGCCGCATCGACCAGGTCTCGCTCGAATGCGCCAATTCCCGCGTCCCGCCGGACCTGATGACGCTGTTGAAGGACAAGACCATCCTCGTCGGCGTCATCGACGTGGCCACGAACGAGGTCGAGACGCCGGAACAGGTCGCCGCGACCATCGCGACCGCGCTGAAATTCGTCGACGCCGAACGCCTGCAGCCCTGCACCAACTGCGGCCTGGCCCCCCTGCCCCGCAACGTCGCCGCCGAAAAACTCCAGGCGCTCGGCGCCGGCGCGGAACTGGCGCGGAAGCGGCTTTAGCTACCCACCAAACAGCCTTCGGTCCCAATAGACTGGCTGGTGGAGACTGACAGATATCGTCGGAAACTCGGGATGTGCCGGATTGATCAGGACGTTTCGGTCGAGGCGCGCCACGACCGACGGCACCAGCAGGATCAGGCTGCGGCGCTCCGCGCACCAGTCCGCGCCAAAGGTTCGGCTGACCGTAGCCGGCATCGCATCCCATCCCGGCAGCGACGGCTCGGAGAAGACCTCGTAGGTCGAACCTCTCGGTATGGTGATTTCGACATGGTGCTGGTTGGGCGGAAGACGTCCGCTGCCGTGCACGAGCTTTTCGAGCAGCGCCGTCGAGAAATGCTCGCTGGCATAGATGACCGGGCTGCCGCGCGTGTTCCAGCGGCCGGGCGCGATGGTCGACCCCGTGGCGTCGAAGATCGGATAGGTTCCGGCCGGATCCCCGATCCGGAACGCGGTCAGCGTCCGGTCGAGGCGCTGTGCCGTCACGCGGCGCTGCCGTATTTCAGGCTCCCGAGGACGTCGAACACGAGCTCGGCACCAATCTCGCTCTGGATCACCAGATCGATCGGCCGCCTGTCATCCAGCATCGCATGCGGCCTGAACAGGAATTCGCGGGCATCCTCGTCGCCCTGCCAGACATCCAGCGCAAGGCTCCAGACACGTGCGACGCGGGCCAGTCTGGTCCCTTCATCCGACGACAGGCGATGCGAGGTCTTGCGCCGGTCGTAGGTCGCCTTTGGAATGAGACGGTATTTGAACTGCGTGTCGTGCGGTGCAAGCAGGCGCGCCACCCGCTCGACCGCATTCACCGGCAGGCCGTCCTCGATTCGCGAGATCAGCGCGTAAGGCGACGAAGCCGCCTTGTCGCGAAGCCCCAGGATGCCGATGACGTTTTCGACCGCGAGCATGGCAATAACCTCAGTGAAGGCAAAATATAGCCTCAAATGAGGTTGCCATCAAGGGTCAGTCGGCGAGCATCCCTTCCCTCAGCGCGATCGACACCGCGTCGGTGCGGTTGCGGGCCTTGAGCTTGGCGCAGACCGAGGCGACGTGGAACTTGGCCGTGTGCACCGAGATGTCGAGCCTGCGCGCGATCACCTTGTTCGAGGCGCCTTCGGCCAGGAGTTCCAGCACCTCGCGCTCGCGCTGGCTGATCGGTGCCTGCGGCTCGAAGGCCGGCGGCGTGTCGGCGCGCCGCTCTGATCCGTCGGCCTTCCTGATCGTGTAGCCGGCCGCCGCCAGCCGCGTTGCAGCTGCCACGAGATCGGCCGAGGCGTCGTTGGCGAGCACGGCGCGGGCGCTGGAGCCGGCGTCACGCGCGGGGTCCTCGCTGAGCATCACCAGCGCCAGGCCGGTCTGCGAGCGGCGCACGATCCGGCCGGGCGCCGGTGCGCGGAAATAACGGGAGCCGTCGACCGCGGTGACGGTGTCTTCGGCGAGATCTGGAGGCGCGTAGTCGAGAAGCATGGGATGTCCTTCTTCGCGGAGGGCGACCGCAGCAGCGGACGCGAGAGGATCGTAGGCTCCAATGTAGGTCGGATAGCCGGTTATGTAAGGGTGAGGAAGAGGCGGCGCGACGGGCGGAGGAGCGAAGCACCAGTCTTGCGCAGCCGGAACGGATGCGAAACTGCCCGATCGGGCAGGTCGCCCGGGCCTAGAGCATCGCCCGCACGGTGTGCTCCAGCAGCTCCGTCCCGCCCGGCCGCCAGCCGAGCGAACGCAGCAGGGCGCAGTCCATCGCGTTGACCGGCTCGCCGGAGCGCGGCGGCAGCGGATGCGGCGAGCCGGTCGCGGCCTGCACGATCGCCAGGAGGTCGTGCCGGTCGAGCACTATGTCCGAGACGTTCAGCACCGGCGGCGGCTCCGGTGCGTCGAGTGCGGCGAGCACCGCGGCCGCCGCATCGTCGCCATGCACTTCCGTTGCGCGCCGCGGCGCGACCGGCCGGCCGGCGAGATAGTCGTCGAAGAGATCGGACCATTTGTGCGGCCGCCTCGGCGCCGGCGGGCCGTACACGCCGGTGACGCGCAGGCTGATGCCGCGAAAGCCGTCGTCCGACATCGCCGTGAGCGCACGTTCCGCCGCGAGCTTCACCTCGCCGTAAAGCGTGTCCGGATGCGGCTCCATGTGCTCGGCGAGGTCCGCGCCCGGCAGTTGCACGCCGTATACCGCGCGGCTCGACAGGAACACCGTTCGCCCCGCGCCCGCCCGTTTCGCCGCCTCGAACAGCGCCACGGAGCCATCGAGATTGCGGCGGCGGAAGGTCTTCGGGTCGTCGCCCTCCCCACCCCGGTAGCGGCCCGGCACATGGTCGAAGGCCGCATGGACGAGATGCGTCACGCCGTCGAAGGCGGACGACAGGTCGCGGTCCGGATCGAGGCTGCCCTGCACGAACCCGACCGGGCCGGAGAAAAGGCCGCCGGGCGGCGCCGTCCGCCCCATCACGCGCACCGCCCGCCCCTGCCGCAGCAGCGCCTCGACGACAAACCGCCCGACGAAGCCCGTACCGCCGGTGACGAGGACTGTCATGCGGGTCGGGATACGGTCGGACCCGGCAGGCTGGCCAGGTCCGGCACCTCCCGCCCCTCGAAATAGGTCCGCCACAGCTCGATCAGCGGCTTGAGCTTTTCCGCCTTGTCGTGGTCTTCCCACGGCTTCTCGTACTGGTAGTGCACCACCCGCACCGAGTTCCAGTCCCACAGCGCCGGCAGGTTGAACCACACATATTGCAGCATGTTGAACGTCACCGGCAGGCCGTGCCAGTCGGGGAAGAAGGTTTCCAGAAACGTCTGGTCGGTGCGCCGCCAGAACGCCTCCGGCGCGTCGAGCCGTCCAAGCATGGCCTCGAACGTCGCCCGCGACGGCCTGGCCACGAACACGCCCGAATTCAGCCGGTGGAAATCGGCAAGGCTCTCATAGACGTTCGGCGCGGCCGAGAATTCGGGATAACCGAACAGCTTGTCGATCGACCGCACGACCAGCGTGTCGGCATCGAGGAAGACGATCCGCTCGTACTCCTCCATCTGCCACAGCCTCAGCTTGGCAAAATTGTCGAGCGGCGTGTGGAAGGCGGGCTTCGTTCCCTTGGTGAAGGGTGCCGCCCCATGCAGCTTCGCCCGCTGATGCCGCTCGTTGAACGCATCGGAGGTCGCCAGCAGCTCGACCGGCACCAGCCGCGCGCCGAGCTCCGCCACCGGCACCAGCGCCTCGGCCGCCACACCGCCCGTATGCAGCACGAGAATGTCGGCCTCGGTGCCCGTGAGCCTCAGCGAGCGCACGAGCGCGGTCGCGCCCATCGCATAGTCGGCATTGGTCACGAGGGTGGCATAGGCGTAGCGGGTCATCGACCCCCCTCTGGCCTGCCGGCCATCTCCCCCTCAAGGGGGGAGATCGGCAGTTGAGGTGATTTCGCCCATTTCCTGCATATGCGATTGGACGCGGAAGCAGAAGCTGCCGATCTCCGAGGGGGAGATGGCCGGTAGGCCAGAGGGGGGTATGAAGCGCTCAAGCGCTCCTCACCCCACGCTCCTCAGCCTCTTCCCTTCCGGATCCCGCTCCAGCGTCGGCGCGATGTCCTTCGTCCAGGCCGACACCGCCGGAATCCGTGACCGGTCGACCCGGTAGGCGAACTTCTTCGCCACGTCGACCACTTCGCTCAGCAGCCCCTCTTCCAGGGTGATCGGATCGAGCCCCAGCGCCAGGAACTGCTCGTTCTTCACCACCAGGTCGTTCTCCGCCGCCTCCTTGCGCGGATTGGGCAGATAGGCGACGCGGCCGCCGCCGATCCGCGCCACCATCTCGGCGAGGTCGCGCACCCGGTGCGTCTCGGTCATCTGGTTGAAGATCTTCACCCGCTCGCCGCGCTTCGGCGCGTTGTTCAGCGCCAGCTCGATGCAGCGGACGGAGTCCTGAATATGGATGAACGCCCGCGTCTGCCCGCCCGTGCCGTGCACGGTCAGCGGATAGCCGATCGCCGCCTGGATCAGGAACCGGTTCAGCACCGTGCCGTAGTCGCCGTCATAGTCGAACCGGTTGACGAGCTGCGCGTGCCTGCGCGTCTGGTCGGTATGCGTGCCCCAGACGATGCCCTGGTGCAGGTCGGTGATCCGCACCCCGTCGTTCTTGGCGTAGAACTGGAACAGGAGCTGATCCAGGCACTTGGTCATGTGGTAGATCGAGCCCGGATTGGCCGGGTAGAGGATGTCCTGCTTCACCGTCTCGCCGGCCATCGTGTCGATGCCGACCGGCAGGTAGCCTTCCGGAATCGCCGCGCCCACCGTCGAATAGCCGTAGACGCCCATGGTGCCCAGATGCACCAGATGCGCGTCGAGCCCGGTCTCCACCAGCGCGTTGAGCAGGTTGTGCGTGGCGTTGACGTTGTTGTTGACCGTGTAGTTCTTGTGCCGGTCACTCTTCATCGAATAGGGCGCGGCGCGCTGCTCGGCGAAATGGATCACCGCGTCCGGCCGGTTCTCGGCGAGCCACTGCTTCAGGATCTCGTAGTCGCCCGCGAGGTCGATCAGGTGGAAATGGATGCGCCGGCCCGTTTCCTGGTGCCAGATGCGCGTCCGCTCCTGGATCGAATCCATCGGCGTCAGCGACTGCACGCCGAGCTCGGTGTCGATCCAGCGCCGGGACAGATTGTCGAGGATGTGGATCTCGTGCCCGGCAGCGGACAAATGAAGCGAGGTGGGCCAGCCGACGAAACCGTCGCCGCCGAGGACCGCAATTTTCATCGAATCGTCCCTCTCTAGCAATTCATGTCGGTTAGCAGCGGAATGTGACAAAAAGTATGTCACAGTCCGACAACGGAAAGGCTCAGCCGATCCGCAGCGCCACCACGCCGGCGACGATCAGCAGCGCGGCGACGACGCGCCAGCCGGTGATCGCCTCGCGCAGCACGGCGACCGAGATCAGCATGGCGAAGAGGATCGAGGATTCGCGCAGTGCCGCCACCGCCGCGATCGGCGCCTGGGTGAAGGCCCAGGCCGCGACCCAGTACGAGCCGGCGGCGAGCCCCCCTGCCAGCGCGCCCGTCCGCCACTCCGGCGCCATCACCGTCAGGATGCGCCTGCCGCGCAGCATCAGCGCCAGCGTCAGGCACCACAGCCCGTCGAGCACGTAGAGCCAGGCGATGTAGCTCGTGGCGGATGCCGCGCTGCGCGCCCCGGCCCCGTCCGACAGCGTGTAGGAGGCGACGAACAGCGAGGTGACCAGCGCGTAGGTCACCGTGCGGCGGCCGAAGCCGGCCGTGGGGTCTCCGCCCTTGAACGACATCGCCAGCGTGCCGAGCGACAACAGCCCGATGCCGAGCATCGCCACTGCCCCCGGCAGTTCCGCCAGCAGCAGCGCCGCCCCCAGCGTGGTGATCAGCGGCGCGGTGCCGCGCGCCAGCGGATAGGCCTGCGCCAGATCGCCGGTCTCGTAGGCTTTCACCAGGAACCAGCGATAGCCGGTGTGAAAAGCCATCGAGGCGAGGATGTAGAGCCAGGTCACGCCCTGCGGCACGGGAACGAGGAACAGCACCGGCAGCGCGAACACGCCCATGCCGATGAACATCAGCGTCATCGAGGCGAAGCGATCGAGCCTCACCTTCACCATCGCATTCCACGACGCATGCGCGGCGGCGGCGGCGAGAACGGCAAGGAAGACGGTGAGGGACATGCGTTGATCCGGCCATGCCGCGAACGCGGCGCGCGCGCTGTTTAGCAGCCGGCTACGCAATTGGGTATGCGCCAGAGGGCGTGGCGATGGGGGCAGCGCGGCCGCGTGTTTCCCTTGCGGCACTGCGGCAGGTGAGCTACGCCTTGACCCCCGCCTGAAACGAGGACTGCATCTGGGAGAGGCCTGTGAAAGCGCTTGTCGTGGTTGGCCATCCGGCTGCCGACAGTTTCAATCACGCGCTGGCGGAAGCGGTGTGGGCGGCTTGGACATCCGCTGGGTGCGATGTCGTCTTTCATGATCTGTACGCGGAGGGTTTTGATCCGCTTCTGTCCGCGTCGGAAGCCAGGGGCGGGTCGACCGCAGACGAGACGGTCGCAGCGCATATTGCCGAGCTTCGCGCCTGCGATCTGCTCGCCGTCGTTCATCCCAATTGCTGGGGCGCGCCACCGGCAATGGTGAAGGGCTGGATCGATCGCGTCTTCGCCCCGGAGGCCGCTTACACATTCGCCAAAGGTGACAGCGGGGAGGCGATCGGCCTGTTGCGGGCGCGCGCGGCTTTGATCCTGAACACGGGCAACACTGAAGCCGACCGTGAGGAAAATCATTTCGGCGACCCGCTCGATCAGATCTGGCGGCGATGCATTCTAGACTTTTGCGGCGTCAAGCATGTGAGCCGCGCACTGTTTGGTGTCGTCGCCACAAGTTCCCCCGACGACCGGCGAGCGTGGTTGGAACAGGCTGGAAAGATGGCGCGGGACATGTGGGAGCAAGCGCGCTCGTAGTCGTGGGTCAGGGTGCCGGCGTGGCGCTTCGTCCGTCAGCGGCGGAACACTGGAGTTCCATCTCCACCCGCACCGGAAAGTGGTCCGACGCGCGGTTCTGCACATCCACCGACACCGCCCTCACCCTCCCGGCCAGCCCCGGTGTGACGAAGCAATAGTCCAGCCGGCGGAATTGCATCGCCCCCTCGAACATCCGCTCATGCGTATGGAACGCATCCGGCGCATGGCCGGCGGCGACTGCCGCATCGACAAACCCCGCCTCGACCACCCGCCGATACTCCGCGCTGCCCGGCAGCATGTTGAAATCGCCCATCCAGATCGCGTCGGCCGGCGCGTCCGGCTCGCTCTCGCCGTTCGACCACGCCCGCTCCGGCTCGTCGTCGCGTCCGCTCCACGGCCCGCCCTCCTCCGGCACGCGGGCGTGGCGGGCGACCAGCCAGTCGATCTGCTCCAGCCGTTCGTCGGCGGAAATGTGCGCCAGATGCAGCGAAAACACCCGCAGCGGCCCGGCGGGCGTGCGGATCAGCCCCTCCAGCGCCGGGTTCTGCGTGTTGAGCCGCTGCGTCATCCGCCGCATCGGCAGGAGGTGCAGCCGCGACCACACGATCGGCCAGCGCGAGACCAGCATCGTGCCGAACTGCCGGCGGCGGTTGACGACGCGCCCGTCCTCGACCGTGCTCGCATCCATGTCGAACGCCGGCCCGTAGACCCAGTAACGGTCGGGCAACAGCCGCGAGATCAGCTCCGGCTGGTCGTCCTGGCCCGTGCGCGGCCAGTTCCGCTCCACCTCCTGCAACGCGATGATGTCGCCGTCCGCCACGCCGGGCACCGCGCGCGACAGGTCATAGCGGCCGTCGAGGCCGAAGCCATATTGGATGTTGTAGGAAACGAGCCTCAAGACGACCGCCTGCACCGCCGGACCACGATCACTATCCCGCTGCGATCTGGTCGCACAAGGGCGGCGGATCCGTCTTGAGGAGGAGAAAGAAGCAATGCGGCTCCGGAGCCGGTATAATGTTTCGCATGGTCCTTGCCGGGGCGAGCCGCCTGTCTCGCCCGCCCTGTGCGACGCCTCTCCTGCGCGAGCGTCTCCAACGCGATCGTCATCCCGGCGACCGGAGGTCAGCCGGGATCCATTCTTCTCTCCGGTTACGCGCTGAAAACACCCAACGGTCGCAAGAAAAGGATCAGCGCCAACCCGCCAGGGTCAATCGATCGCGGCTGACCTCCGGTCGCCGGGATGACGTCGCGCGAGGGGCGAGCGTTGTCTTGAGAGAGGCCCCGGCGGTCAGTTCAGGGACATCCATCCGATGGATCGATTTCCGCCTGTTTCCTACTAACCCCTTGTTCCTGTTGGCCCACGAAATATTTCCATCCCCACCCTGGCCAGCATGCCCGACACTATGGCCGGTCAAACGGGAGCCGGCGATGGGCTGGAGGGCGAAGGCGGGGAGGGAACAGGCGTTAAAGGCGAGGATCGTCATGCGCCTGTTGTCAATCGCCGACATGGCCGAACAGGCCGCCGGCCGCTCGTTCTGGGTCCGCTGGTGCGTGCTGTGGGCCGCCTGGCAGGCGAATGCGCTGCTGAGCGCCTATGTCGAAGGCACGCTCCGCAGCTTCGCCCGCAGACCCTGGACGCCCGTCCCGATGCCGGCCGGCTTCGGCAGCAATCCCTTCGATGCGGAGGACCTTGCCGATTCGCTCAGGGCCTTCGGGCTCTACATGCAGGCCATAGCGGCGCATCTGCGCCGTCTGTCGTTCCTTCACCGGGGGCAGGCGTCGGACGAGGCCGGCAATGAGGGTGGCGTGCACTGCGCCGGCCTTCAGCACCTGGCTTATGCGATCGTCTCGGCGGTCGAACTGCGTGATACGTCCTGACAACACCTGTCCCGCACTCATGCGGGACAGGTGAATGCTCCAGTCCGATCCTGCTTTCGTCTGCGAAAAAATGCGCTGCGGTCGGCGATCCCGCATGTCCGCGCCCATGCGATTTGACCTCCGGCACTTGCCCCTTTATACGCCCCCGACCCGTGCGCCTTGAGAGGCGCCAATCGAAAGCCTCGACATGACTGCCTCCCTCGACATCGCTCCGGCGCTGGGCGCCGCCCTTTCGGCGCGCGGCTACGACACCCTCACCCCGGTCCAGGCCGCGATGCTTGAGCTCCGCGCCAGAGGCCGCGACCTGCTGGTGTCCGCCCAGACCGGATCCGGCAAGACCGTCGCCTTCGGCATCGCCATGGCGGCGGAACTGCTCGGCGAGGCGGAGCGCTTCGGCGACGCCGGCACGCCCCTCGGCCTCGTCATCGCGCCGACGCGCGAGCTCGCCATGCAGGTGCGCCGCGAGCTCGAATGGCTCTACGCCGAGGCCGGCGCCAGGATCGCCTCCTGTGTCGGCGGCATGGACATGCGCACCGAGCGCCGGGCGCTGGAACAGGGCGCGCACATCGTCGTCGGCACGCCCGGCCGCCTGCGCGACCACATCACCCGCGGCGCGCTCGACCTGTCGTCGCTGCGCGCCGTTGTGCTGGACGAGGCCGACGAGATGCTCGACCTCGGGTTCAAGGAAGACCTCGAATTCATTCTGTCGGAATCGCCGGACGATCGCCGCACATTGCTGTTCTCCGCCACCGTCCCGGCCCCCATCGAGGCGCTCGCGCGAAAATTCCAGAAACGCGCCGAACGACTCGAAATCGCTTCGGAAGGCGACCAGCACGAGGACATCGAATACCGCACCATCCTGGTCGCCCCCTCGGAGCGCGACGCGGCCGTGGTCAACACGCTGCTCCATTTCGACGCCGCCAATGCACTGGTGTTCTGCTCGACCCGCGAGGCGGTGAAACGGCTTGCCGCCCGTCTCGGCAATCGCGGCTTCCGCGTCGTCTCGCTTTCGGGCGAGCTGTCGCAGGCCGAGCGCTCCAACGCGCTGCAATGGATGCGCGACGGCCGGGCGCGCGTCTGCGTCGCCACCGACGTCGCCGCCCGCGGCATCGACCTGCCGAACCTCGACCTCGTCATCCACGCCGACCTGCCGTCCAATCCCGAAACCCTGCTGCACCGCTCCGGCCGCACCGGCCGCGCCGGGCGGAAAGGCGTGTGCGCGCTGATCGTGCCGCATCACCGCCGCGGCAGCGCGAACCGGCTGCTCAGGACGGCGGGCCTCAAGGCCGAGCCGATGCAGGCGCCGGGCGCCGCCGACATCGACGTCTTGATCCGCCAGCGGGTTCTCGACAACCCCGCGCTCGGTGACGAGGCGACGCCGGAAGAACTCGCGCTCGGCGCCGATCTCGTTGCGCGCTACGGCGCGGAGAGGATCGCGGCATCACTCGTGAAGCAGCTGGTCGCGCAATACCCCTCGCCGGAGGAACTGTCCGACGGCGCACCCGCCCCCTACGATCCGAAAACCGGCGAACGGCCGCAGACGCGCTTCGAGAGCGGCACATGGTTCGTTGTCTCGGTCGGCCGAAAGAAACGCGCCGAGCCGCGCTGGCTGCTGCCTCTGATCTGCAAGGCCGGCAACGTCACCAAGGCCGCCATCGGCTCGATCCGCATCCTCGAGGACGAGACCCGCTTCGAGGTCGCGCCCGACAAGGCGGAGGCCTATGCCGCGGCGATCGCCCGGCCGGGCGCCGTCGAGAAGGGCGTGACGATCTCGCCGCTGTCGGACGACGCGCCCCCTGCCCCGCCGCGCGAGCAGCGCCCCTCCTTCCGCGACAAGCCGCGCCCGAAGAAGCACTTCGACAAGAAGCCTCCGGCCTCCGCCCCGGGAGCCGCCCGCGCCGAGAAGCGCAAGCTCAAGAAGGCGCGCAAGAAGCTCAAGGCCGAATAGCGACGTTGCCTTCGGGCCACAGCAACATTGCTTTACGCGCCGCCGCGAACTCGCCGCGATTGCATCGAAATCCCGCCGCCATCCTTGGTCATCCCTTCCTTGAGAGAGAAGGGACCGAGGCCATGATCAAGGAAGGTCTGGTCGCAATGGCGCTGATCGGCTGCGATTGCGACGCCAAGATGTGCGAATACATCCGCACCACGGACCAGCAGTGGACGAGCGTCGCGGATTGCGAGGCCGACATCCAGAAGCGCGTCGTGCGCCAGCAGGACAATTATCCGTTGGTGGTCGCGGTTTGCCGCGACACGTCCGAGACGCCTGTGATGGCCTCCGCCCAACCCTCGCCCACCGAGCAGGTCCAGCTCGCGGCAGGTTCGATCGTGGCCGAGGGCCGGCAAGGCGACGTCTCGACCGACAGCCTCGGCCGCATCACCACCGTGTTCAGGACGCTCAACGGCTACGTCTCCGTGCGCGACACGGTCGGCAGCACCTGGTCCAGCGCCTCGCAGCACGCGCTCGACACGATGTCCTGGCTCAAGGCGTCCGTGACGCCGGACTGGTTCTGACCACGCATCAGCGCGTGAAGCGCCCGGCGCCGTCCGGCACGACCGATCCGCAGAGCAGGCTCGGATCGACCATCGGCCCGCAGGCCTCGACCATCCGCCGCGACGCCTCGTTGGTCGCCGAGACGAGTTCATAGACCCGCTCGGCACCGAACTCCTCCACCATCCGGCGGATCGCCAGCGCATTGACGATCTTGCCGAGTCCGAGCCCCCGCGCCTTCGGATCGACCGAGACCAGCCCGACCCACGCGCTCCGGTGGTGCGGGCTGAAGCGATTATGCGGGAAGCAGCCATGAGCGAAGGCGACCGGGGAGCCGTCACGGTCCGCGATGATGACGCTCGCCTGCCCCGGCCCCTCGACCAGCAGTGCCCCCGGAAAGGGAACGATCCCGGCGTCCGAAACGAACTGCTGGACACGCCGGGTTGTAGGACCTTCGGGCTCCGTGAGCGCCGGCCCCAGCACGAGGCCGGCCGGCAGCCCGTCCGCCAGGATCGCCGCGATCCTCGGGCGTATCGTCGCCGCATCCGCGATCATCGTGTCCCAGGTGTCGAAGCGATATCCTCGCTCGGCGAGCCCGCTCGCATAGGCGCTGCGCTGCGCCGGCGAGACCATCCTGAGCCCGAGCATCCCCTGCTCGCCCAGGATCGCGTCGATGCCGGCCCATCCGATGCGGTCGGGGTCGTCCGTGCCATAGAAACGGCCCGCATTGTAAAGGCCGGGCGTCTCGTCGATCACCGCGCGCTTCTCCAGCGTCAGGCGCTGGAGCGCGATCTGCGCATCCGTTCCGAAAAAGCCCGACATCCGGGCACCTCGCTGGGTTGAGGCGACGACTATGCCATACCGGCGGCGGCCTTCAATCCCCGATAAAAGGTAGACGTGAACAGCTCCCGCGGGTCGTATTGCCGCTTCTTCGCCAGGAAGGCAGGCAGTTCCGGATAGGCCGCCATCACCTGCGCGCGGGTGTAGTGCAGTTGGTAGGGCAGGAAGAAGCGGCCACGGTGCTTGAGCGTCAGGTCGACCAGCTCGCGGGTCAGCGCCCGCATCTTCGCATTGCCGTCCTCGTCCGTCCTCTGGTTGACGTAGAGCACGAGCGAAAAGGCGTCCTCCTTCGCATAGGTCAGCGCCGTGTCCTCGGCATGCACGACGCGGATCGAGGCGTTGAGCAGCGGCAGCTCGCTCTTGCGCAGGATCTCGCGGGCGCCGGCGATGAAGGCGTTGTACTCGCTACGCGGGAAGAAATATTCGTGCAGGATGTCGGTCTCTTCCGGCAGGTCGTTGAAGAGATAGGGCACGGAATCGTGCATCGGGTTGTTGCGCGAGACCAGGCACGCCTCGCCCTCCGCCATCGCCGCCGTGCGCGGCACGGTGCAGCTCTCGAACTCGGGCTCGAGTTCCTTTTCCATATACCACTTGAACGACTGGAAGACTTCGCCGCGCTTGGCGAGGTTCATGATCAGCCGCTTGACACCGACCATGCCCGGCTCGCCGAGCGGTCCCATGTCGGGGGGCGCTGTATCAGCCACCTTGTCGTAGCGATAGACGATCATGTCCTCGAGGAAGTTCGACCGCGCCGTCGACAGGTGCCCGTAGAACAGGCCGAGGCCAGGATCGCCGACCATCTCGGTCTCGAACAGTTTCGGAAAATCCTCTGAGCGGATCACCGCACGCGAGGTCTGGTAGACCGCGTTCGGCACGATCTCCAGCACCGCCTTCAGCACGACGCCGAACAGGCCGTAGCCGCCGACGACATGGCGGAACAGGTCGGCGTTCTGGTCGCGCGAGCAGGTCGTCTTGTTCCCGTCCGCCAGCATCACCTCCAACGCCTTCACCGAGCCGACGATCGAGCCGGCCTGGTGGTCCATGCCGTGCGCGTTCACTGAGATCGAGCCGCCGACCGAGAAGATATCGGTCGACTGCATCGCCTTCACCGCGAAGCGCGGATGCAGCACGTTCTGGATATCGTGCCATGTGGCGCCCGGGCCGACCGTTACGGTCATCGCGGCCTCGTCGACCTCGATCGAGTTCAACCCCATCATGTCGAGCACGATCGCATGGTCGTCGAACGCCTGTCCGCCCATCGAATGGCGCACGGCGGCAAGCGAGACGGAGAGATTGTTGCCGCGGGCGAAGGCCAACGCATCGGCGACATGCTTCTCCTCGGCGACCTTCACCACACCGTAGACAGGCGTGCGCGACAGGGCGCTGACGTCGTTGATCGTACCGCCCTCGGAGGCCCAAGGCAGCGATGCGTCGTAGTAGGGATTGTCGAAGTCCGGCTCCTGCGGCAGCGGCACGCCGTCGAGATCGGCGATGCGCCCCGCATCCTTCGCACCGGACGGCGCCCGCATCAGCCGCGCCGCCGTCGCGCCCGCCCACACGGCGCCGCCGCCGACGATCGCAAGACCGAGAAGCGCGCGCCTGGACAACCGGAAACGTCTCGCTTGTTCCGCCATGAATTCTCCCCGCAGATCGGTCGAGCCGATGTCGCAGCGCGATGTAACCGGGAAATGGCGGCACGCAAAGCCGCCGCAACCGCCGATCCGTTCGCGGCATGTTGCGCGAGGCGAGCCTGATGGAATAGGCATGGGGCCTAGAGTTCACGGAGGAGAATACGGAATGAACCCATCAGGACAGGTCGCGATCGTTACCGGCGGCGGCTCCGGTCTCGGCGAGGCGACGGCGCGCGCGCTTGCCGCCAAGGGCGCGAAGATCGCGATCTTCGACGTCGGCATGGAGCGCGCCGAGAAGGTCGCGAAAGAGATCGGCGGCATCGCGGTGAAATGCGACGTCTCCAGCGCCGAAGGGGGCGAGAAGGCCTTCGCCGAAGTGAAGGAGAAGCTCGGGGCGCCGCGCATCCTCGTCAACTGCGCCGGCATCGGCATCGCCGCCAAGACCACTTCGAAGGACGGCGCCCACTCGCTCGACCTCTACCGCAAGGTGATCGAGGTCAACCTGATCGGCACCTTCAACATGATCCGCCTGCTCGCGGTCGGCGCCGAGACGCTCGACCCGCTGGACGGCGGCGAGCGCGGGGTGATCATCAACACCGCCTCGGTCGCCGCCTATGACGGCCAGATCGGCCAGGCGGCCTATTCGTCGTCCAAGGGCGGCGTGGTCGGCATGACGCTGCCGGTGGCGCGTGACCTTTCCCGCGCCGGCATCCGCGTGATGACGATCGCTCCGGGCATCTTCAAGACGCCGATGCTCGCCGGCCTGCCGCAGGACGCGCAGGATTCGCTCGGCAAGCAGGTGCCCTTCCCGCCCCGCCTCGGCGAACCGGCGGAATACGGCGCGCTCGCGGTCCACATCGTCGAGAACCAGATGCTCAACGGCGAGGTGATCCGCCTCGACGGCGCGATCCGCATGGCACCGAAATAGCATGTCTTGCAGGCCGGCCTGGTTCTGAAATAAGAGGAGCGCATCAGTCAGGATTTCTTGCGAGGCGACATGGACGACAAGCCGAAGGACGTGATCCGGGAAACGGACGCCGACGCCATCCGCCTCGCCAAGACCCTGCTGCGCGCTTCGCGTTACGGCGCTCTTGCCGCCATCGACCCTAAGGACGGCGCGCCGCTGGCGAGCCGCGTCGGCGTGGCGACGGACACGGACGGCAGCCCGCTGATCCTCGTCTCGGGCCTGTCGGCCCACACCGCCGCGATCGTGGCGGACCCGCGCTGCTCGCTCCTGCTCGGCGAGACCGGCAAGGGCGATCCGCTGGCGCATCCGCGCATCTCCATCTCCTGCCGTGCCCGCCGCTTCGAGCGCGACACGCCGGAATGGGCGCAGGCCGAGCGGCGCTATCTCAACAAGAACCCGAAGGCGAAGCTCTATGTCGGCCTTGGCGACTTCGCCTTCTTCCGGCTCGAGATCGATAAGGCGAGCCTCAACGGCGGCTTCGGCAAGGCCTATCTCCTGACGCGCGACGACCTTCTATCCTCCGGCCCGATCGAGGATTTCTCGAAGTCGGAGCAGTCGGCCGTCAACCACATGAACGAGGACCATGCGGACGCCATCGCCAACTATGCGATGCACTATGCCCGCGAGGAGAACGGCGACTGGCGCATGACCGGATACGATCCGGACGGCTTCGACCTCACGCTGGGCGACAAGGTTTTGAGGATTTTCTTCCCGCAACCCTTGTCGGTGCCCCGCGACGCCCACATGAAGCTGGTGGAGATGGCTAAGGAGGCCCGCATGGCTCTGGGCGAAAAAGCGGCAAAAACGCAGCACGCGCATTCGCACTCTTGACCTTCCATCTACTGGAAGCCCTATCTCCTGACCAACAGGAGAAAAGACCATGCAATTCACGTTGAAGATCGAAGGCATGACCTGCGGCGGCTGCGTCCGTTCGGTCGAGAAGGCTTTGGGCAGCGTTGGCGGCCTGACGGCGGCCAAGGTCGATCTCGCCAAGGGCGAAGCGGTGGTGGAGACGGAGAACGGCGCCGATCCGGCGCGCTTCGTCGCGGCCGTCGAGGACGCCGGCTACGACGCCCGGCTGGCAGGCTGAACCGGCGCCTGAGAGAAATGCCATGACCAAGGTAGCGCTCGACATCACGGGCATGACCTGCGCCGCTTGCGCGGCCCGGGTCGAGAAGGTGCTTTCGCGCGTCGACGGCGTCAGCCGCGCCGACGTCAACCTGCCGCTCGAACGCGCCAGCCTCGAGATCGACGGCGAGATCGACGCGGCGAAGCTGATCGCGGCGGTCGAGCGCGCCGGCTACGGCGCGACGCTGCGCCCGGACGACCGGGCCGCGCAGCGCAAGGCCGACGAGGCGCGCGAGGCGGCGCACCGGGCGGACGAGCGACTGACGCTGATCCGCTTCGCGGTCTCCGCCCTGCTCTCCATCCCGCTCGTGATCGGCATGCTGCCGATGATGCTGGGAACCGGCCATGCCTGGCTCGGCCCGTGGACGCAGGCGGCCCTCGCCACCGGCGTGATGCTGATCTCGGGCACCCGGTTTTATCGCGAGGCCTGGTCGGCGCTGCGCGGCGGCGGCGCGAACATGGCGGTGCTCGTCTCGCTCGGCACTTCGGCCGCCTATTTCTATTCGCTCTGGATGGTCTGGTCCGGCAACGCCCACGGCCACCTCTACTTCGAGGCGGCGGCGGTGGTGCTGACGCTGATCATGCTCGGCAAATATCTGGAAGCCCGCGCCAAGCAGGGCGCGTCGGCCGCCCTTGCCGCCTTGGGCAAGCTGCAGCCGCAGCAGGCGGAGCGCAAGACCGCCTCGGGGACGGAGATCGTCGCAACGGCGAGCCTGTCCCCCGGCGACGTGGTGATCGTGCGGCCGGGCACCCGCGTGCCGGCCGACGGGCTGATCGTGGCCGGCGCCTCCAGCCTCGACGAGTCGCTGGTCACCGGGGAGAGCCTTCCGGTCGAGAAGAGCGAGGGCGCCGCCGTCGTCACCGGCACCGTCAATGGCGACGGCGTGCTGGAAGTTCGTGTCTCGGCGGTCGGCGCCGACACGCGGCTGGCGCGCATGGCACAGCTGGTCGAGGACGCGCAGCTCTCTGAAGCGCCCGTGCAGCGTCTGGTCGACCGCATCTCGGCGGTGTTTGTTCCCGTCATCATCGCGGTCGCCATATTGACCTTCCTCGGCTGGTGGATCGCCGGCGACATGGCCGCCGGCTTCGACGCGGCGATCGCCGTGCTCGTCATCGCCTGCCCCTGCGCGCTTGGCCTCGCCACGCCGACGGCGCTCGTCGCCGGAACGGGTGCGGCGGCAAAGGCCGGCATCCTGATCCGCGACATCGGCACGCTGGAGAAGGCCGAGTCGATTAAAGTCGTCGCCTTCGACAAGACCGGCACGCTGACGCTCGGCCACCCCGAAGTGGTCGAGGTAATCGCCACCGACGACGACACCGCCAACCTGCTGCGCAAGGCGGCGGCCATCGAGACCCGCAGCGAGCACCCCCTCGCCCGCGCACTCATGACGCGGGCGGCGTCGGAAGCCGGTGAACCGCTCACCGCCACCGGGGTATCCGCCACGCGCGGCAAGGGCATGAGCGGCACGGTTGCCGGCGCGTCGATCGCCGTCGGCAATGCAAGGATGATGACCGAGCTCGGCATCGCGCAGGATCGAATCGATGCGCTCAAGGCGCGGTTCGCGAAGACGGGTACGCTGTCCTTCGTTGCGGTGGACGGCGAACTCACGGGCGGCGTCCTGTTCGCGGACCGGCCGCGCCCGGAGGCAGCGATAGCGCTGCGCGCGCTGGCCGAGGAGGATGTCCGCACCGTGATGCTCACCGGCGACAACGAGGAGGCCGCGCGCGCCATCGCCGCCGACATAGGGCTCACCGATTTCCGCGCCTCGCTGCTGCCGGAGGACAAGACCGAGGCGCTGCGCGGCCTGACCGAGGACCCAAAGTCGATCGCCTTCGTCGGCGACGGCCTGAATGACGCGCCAGCCTTGGCGGCCGCCGGGCTCGGCATCGCGATGTCATCCGGCACCGACGTCGCGCGCGAGGCGGCCGCCATCACGTTGATGCGGCCCGACCTCAGGCTGGTGCCGGCCTCGCTCGACATCGCGCGGCGCACGCGCCGCACGATCATGCACAACCTCGCCTGGGCCTTCCTCTATAACGTGATCGGCATACCTCTGGCGGCGCTCGGCATGCTGTCGCCGATCCTCGCGGGCGCGGCGATGGCGTTCTCCTCGGTCTCCGTGGTAACGAACTCCGCGCTCCTCGCGCGCTGGAAGCCTCGCCACCTCGACTGAACCGCAGTGCAACGCCTGATCCGCATTTCCGACCCGGACGACCCGCGCATCGCTGCCTTCCGCGACATCCGCGAGCGCGACCTCGTCGGCCGCGAGGGCCGCTTCGTGGCGGAAGGGCGCGTCGTGCTGAACGTGCTGCTCTCGGCCGCACGCTACGAAACGGAAGCGGTTCTCCTGCTGGAGAACAGGGTGGGCGGGCTGGACGAATTGCTGCCGATGATCCCGGATCATGTTCCGGTCTACGTCGCCGACGCAGCGACTATGGACGGCATCGCCGGTTTCCACATCCATCGCGGCATCCTGGCAATCGGCCGGCGTCCGGCACAGCAGCCGGTTGCCGACCTCCTGTCGAGCCTACCGGAAAATGCGCTGGTGGTGGCGCTCGCCGGCATCTCGAACCACGACAATATGGGGGCGATCTTCCGCAACGCCGCAGCCTTCGGCGCGGATGCGGTGGTGCTGGACCCGACCTCGTGCGATCCGTTCTATCGCAAGGCGATCCGCGTCTCGGTGGGCGCGATCCTCAAGACGCCGTTCGCGACGGCCACGAGCCTGGACGACATGATCGGCGGGTTGAGCGCGGCGGGCTTCCAGATCCTGGCGCTGTCGCCGCGCGGTGAGATGGAGATCGGCGAGGCGCCCGCGTCGGCACGCACGGCGCTGCTGCTCGGCAGCGAGGGCCACGGCCTGCCCGCCGACCTGATGTCGCGCCTGACAACGGTGCGCATCCCGATTGCGGAAGACTTCGACAGCCTGAACGTGGCCGCCGCGTCAGCGGTTGCCCTGCACCGTCTCTGGCGCGGCTGAACCGGCGGCGGAAGCCGCCTTCTGCAATGCCTTGACGCGATCCGCCAGGCTGACGATCCGCGATGCGCCGCCATCCTGTCCCGCGTCGGCCGTGTCGAGAATCCGTGCGATCGGGGAGCCGGGGCCGTCGAGCATCGCGGTCAGGTGCACCACCTCGGCCGCGAGGTCGTTGATCTGCTCGCGCAGCAGCGCACTGTCGCGCTTTTCGTCGTCCCAGTCCTGCACCTTCGACCGTTCGAACGCCTCGACTTCGGAGCGCAGCCTCTTGTTCTCGCGCGTCAGCACGCCAAGCCTGTCGGCCTGGCGGTCGCGCTCCCGCTGCAGGCTACCGATCGCCTTGTCGATGTCGCTGCCCGTGGCACCGGACAGGAGCGTCGAGAGCTGGAGTTGCAGTTCGGCGACTTCCGCCTCCAGCTTCACGCGGTCGGCCTGCGCCTGGGTCAGCTTCGAATCCAGGTCGCTGCCCCCCTGCGAGGCGGTCTTGATCTCGTCGCGCAGGCGCGCCAGCTCCTTCTCGCGGCGGGCGAGCTTCTCCTCGCGGTCGGACACGGTGGACATCAGCCGCTCCAGCTTGCGGTCGAGCTCGGCCGAGCGCTTGCGCTCGTCCTTCAAGGCTTCCTGCGCCGCCTTGCTCTCGGCGGCGATCTCGCGCAGCCGCTTCTCGGCATCCTTGCGCTCGCTCTGCAGCAGGCCGACATTGCCGGCCAGCCGGTCGAATTCGGTCTCTCGGGCGACCAGTTCGACCTGGCGGTTGCTGGCCGTCAGCGTCGCCTCGTCATAGAGCTGCCCGAGCCTGTCGATCTCTCGCGCCCGGTCCTCCAGCATATCCTCGGCCTCTGCAAGCCGTGCAGTCAGGCGTTGGAGCTGTTCCTCGCGGTTGCGCAGTTCCGCGCGAAGTTCCCCTGCCCGCGCATCGAGCTCGGTGATCGTCCGGTCGCGATCCGTGCGCTCCTCGGCGAGCCGCCTCAGCTCGTCGCGGTTGCGGTTGATCTCGATGATCTGCGCCGAAGCCTTGTCGCGGAAGTTCTTGATGCTCATCTCGAGCCGGCGCGTCGACATCGCAAACTCCGCGCGCATGCGGTCCTTGTCGGCCTGGATCTCGTTGACGGTCAGCGGCAGCGATGCCTCGAGCCGCCTGCGGGTGAGGCTGACGGCCCGCCGCCAGATCGCCGGCGCGACCATCAGGGCGAGAAATCCCGCCGTCAGAAAGCCCAGCGAAAAGAACAGGATGGACTGGATCAAAAGGTTCGTTCCGGGCGGTTCGGCCGTGTCCCCAGGCGCCCGACCTTCAGGACGACGCGCCTCTCCGCTCCCTTCGGACCGGCAGCGTAGATGTGCCACATCGGGACCGGACGAATCCAGCCCCGATGAGATTTACTTTCGCTTAACCCTAATGCGGCGGATCAGAAGGGATTCCAGGTCGGCCGATCGGTGACCTTGAGATAGCCGACATTGACGCCGAGCCGGGCGCCGACGCCAGTGCGCACAGGCACGAGCAGCACGCGGCCGTTTTTCATCACGTTGAAGCCGAGGCCGGCGACCATGTAGGCCGAACCCGCCACGCCGCCGAAGCGGCCGTAGACCGCATCGATCGAGTCGAGATTGTAGACGAGGATCATCGTGCGCGAGCCCTGCCCGCCGAAGTCCCAGCCCACCGACGGCCCCTGCCAGAATACGCGGTGGTCGCCAGCGTTTTTTGTATAGAGCGTGCCTTCACCATAGGTCAGGCCGCCGACCAGTGCGCCAGACCCTTCCTCGCCGAGCACATAGCCGTTCGGCAGCCCGTAGGAGGCGAAGATCTTTTCGACGACGGTGGCGAGGCCGCCCGACGTCGCGCCGAAGAACTTGTGTCCGGAATCGACGATCTCCTGGGCCGTGTATTCATTGGCGCGCGCACTCGCGGCAAAGGCCACGGCAAGCACCGCGAACGCAGCGACGATGGACAGGGCGCGCATGCCGCGCGCGAGGATCTTAACAAGCATTACAACCATTCTCCCTTCCTGGGAGCACCCTGTTCCGACGCCTGGCCGCCGCGGCTCTTCCGGCCGCATGGCAACGATCCGGCAACCCTAGGCGCTAATTCTTTTTCAACCATTAATCCGTCAAATGATGATGTTTCTTTCATGACCTCGACGGCGGCGCACGCAGCCGTTTGTTGCCGAGTTTCGGGTCGCCGTATATCCGGAACATGCGGGTTTCATTGTTGATTCGCGGTCCGTGGCGGGCGTGGACACCGCTCGTTTCGCACGTTGGCGCATCAGGGGATTTTTCGAGAATGGCGGACCTTTTCACCCTTTCGGCTCCGGAACTCGCCGCACTTCTGTGCAGCCGGGTGTGCCACGACATCATCTCGCCGGTCGGCGCGATCAACAACGGCCTTGAACTGCTGGACGAAGGGGGAGCGGACGAGGATGCGATGAGCCTCATCCGCACGAGCGCCCGCAACGCCTCGGCGCGTCTGCAGTTCGCCCGCATCGCCTTCGGCGCCGCCGGTTCGGCCGGCATGCAGATCGACACCGGCGATGCTGAGGCTGTCGCCCTCGCCTACGTCAAGAACGAGAAGCCCGATCTCGAATGGGTCGGCAAGCGGGCGCTGCTGCCGAAGAACAAGGTCAAGCTGATCCTCAACCTGATCCTGGTCTCGATCGGTGCAATTCCGCGCGGCGGCAAGATCCGCGTCAACCTGGACGACCTCGACACCGCGCCCGTATTCACCATCACGGCGGCGGGGCCGATGGTGCGGGTGCCGCCGAAGTTTCTCGAACTGCATTCGGGCGCCAAGCCGTCCGAGCCGATCGACGCGCATTCGGTGCAGCCGTACTACACACTGCTGCTCGCCCGCGAGGCCGGAATGGAGATTTCGATCCGCGCCGGCGCAGAAGAAATCGTCTTCACCGCCCGCTGAGGCCCGGCACGGAGAGTATTTCTTCGCCAGACGAGTATATTTTTAAGCATCGTATTTGACGGTTTTTTACCGTCGGTCGTCTAACATGCCTGTGGATCATCCCGGAACGGCGCCGTCCCGGGGACGCCAAGCCAAGGACAGACCGATGAAGCGCTGCATGATCGTCGACGACTCCAGTGTGATCCGCAAGGTCGCCAAGCGCATTCTGACGGGACCGGAAATGGTCGTCGTAGAGGCGGGCACCGGCGCCCAGGGCCTCGACATGTGCGCGGCACAGATGCCCGACATCATCGTCGTCGACGGCGGCCTGCCGGACATGCCGACGGTGGAGTTCATCCGCTCGGCCATGGCGATCCCGTCGGCCGTGCGGCCGCGCATCATGATCTGCATCCCGCAGTTCGACCTCGGCGCGATCATGCGCGCAAAGAGGGCCGGAGCCGCCGGCTATCTGATGAAGCCGTTCAACCGCTCGCAGCTCCTCGAACGTTTCCGCCAGGTCCAGCAGGCGGCGTGAGCGAATAAGCGAAAACAAGCGGCCGGCCGCGTCAACCGCAACCGGCACATGGGGAATTGTCTCCCCTATTCTCTTATTGGCTGTTCGCCGGTTTATGCGGTAGCGCGCAGTTCTTCAGGCTCGCGCAGAACATAGCCGCGGCCCCAGACAGTCTCGATGAAGTTCTGTCCGCCCGAAGCCGCGTCGAGCTTCTTGCGAAGCTTGCAGATGAACACGTCGATGATCTTGAGTTCGGGCTCATCCATCCCGCCATAGAGATGATTGAGGAACATTTCCTTGGTGAGCGTGGTGCCCTTGCGGAGCGAGAGAAGCTCCAGCATCTGGTATTCCTTGCCCGTCAGGTGAACGCGCTGGCCACCCACTTCGACGGTCTTGGCGTCGAGATTGACGATCAGGTCGCCGGTGGCAATGACCGACTGTGCATGTCCCTTCGAGCGGCGGACGATGGCATGGATGCGCGCCACGAGCTCGTCCTTGTGGAAGGGTTTGGTCATGTAGTCGTCGGCGCCGAAGCCGAGCCCGCGCACCTTGTCCTCGATGCCGGCCATGCCGGACAGGATCAGGATCGGGGTCTTCACCTTGGAGAGGCGCAGCGTCCGGAGCACCTCGTAGCCCGACATATCCGGGAGATTCAGGTCCAGGAGGATAATATCGTAGTCGTAGAGTTTGCCGAGATCGACGCCCTCTTCGCCAAGATCCGTCGTGTAGACATTGAAGCTCTCCGACTTGAGCATCAGCTCGATGCTCTGGGCCGTTGCACTGTCATCTTCAATCAGCAGGACGCGCATTTCATTCCCCTTCTCCGCCGCCGTGCCGGAGCACCAACCGGCCCAGGACAGTGATTGCCTGATTCAGAGGCTGCCATTGAATGGTTAACAAAATCTGATTCCATTATGCAAGTGCAATCAGGCTTTGGGAACTCTTCGCAGCACGCTTTTGAATCCAATCGTGAATCACCAACCGAACTTGTTAAACCGACACATTAGGAAATCGACCGAACCTGGTGTTTCGGATTCGCTGTTGCGAATATCGGTCCCCACCGATCGATTTTTACCGGCCCTTAAGCCATGGACCGTATGATTAACAATGCGCGTAAACGAAAGGTTACCAGGATCGTCCTGCCTTAAGATTTTGTTTGGCACGATGGTTCAACCTGTCGGATGAAGCGCCCGGGGCGCCCGTCAGGGCGGTTTTGGGCAAGTGGTTGAGTTGAGTATGTGTTTCTGGAGTTCACCATGATTAAGTCACGCGAGAATCTCGTCCGACTGAAGAAATTCCAGGCCAGCGAGAAACGCCGCCAGCTTCTTCAGATCGAGATGATGGTGGCCGACTTCGAGCGGATGGCAAACGAGCTCGAGGCACAAATCGCCTCCGAAGAGCGCAAGGCTGGCATCACCGACGTCAATCACTTCGCTTACCCCACCTTCGCGAAGGCGGCGCGCCTGCGCCGCGACAATCTCAAGACGTCGCAGCACGATCTCCTGCAGCAGAAGGCCGGTGCCGAAGCCGCCCTTGCCGAGGCCGAGGCCGAACTCGCCAAGGCCGAGATGCTGGAGAACCGCGATACGCGCCAGCGCGAACTCGAGGCCGATGCGCGCCGCGCCGTCGGCTGAATTGCCCTTGGGTTGATCTATCGCGCGAGCCGCTTGCGCGAACCTTACGCCCGGGGCTTCGTTCCGCTATAGGGACCGGATGCGGTTCCTGCTCCCGGCCGTCCTGTGCGGCGCAACCTTTTCCTTCGCGCTGGGCATCACCCTGCCGCTGATCCGGGTCGACCGCTTCCTGATCCTCTCCGACGAACCGTCCCTCGTCGCCATGGTTGCGAGCCTCTGGAACGCGGGCGAATGGGCGATTGCCGGCCTGATCCTCGTCTTCTCGATCGTTTTCCCGGCTATGAAACTCTATCTGCTGCACACGGCAGCGTTCTCGGCGGCGGACGACGGTCATCGCCTGCCCGGATGGTTCCGCAGCCTGTCGAACTGGTCGATGCTGGATGTCGTGCTGGTGGCGCTGGTGATCTTCGCGGCAAAGACGAGCGGACTCGCGACCGCGATCACGCAGCCTGGCCTGTGGTTCTTCGCCGGATCAGTAGTGCTGACAGTCCTGGCCGCGGCGCTGGTGAAGTCCCGAGCCGCGGCGAAGTGAGCCTGAAGATCAGTGCCTGTATTGCTGGATGCGGGTGGTGCGCAGCCCCGCGAGGCCGTATTCGTCGATCGAGGCCTGCCAGGACAGGAATTCCTCGGTGGTGAGTTTGTAACGCTGGCACGCCTCTTCGAGGCTGAGGAGACCGCCGCGAACGGCGGCCACGACTTCGGCCTTGCGGCGGATGACCCAGCGACGCGTGTTCGACGGAGGCAGGTCGGCAATGGTGAGGGGACTGCCGTCCGGCCCGATGACATACTTGACGCGCGGTCTGATCAGATCGGTCATCATACTCTCTAAACAACGCACTTACACTCGATCCCGAACACAATACCGCCACAGGTTTAAAATTTGCCTAAGCGGAAAGATCGAATTCGATCGCTTCCAACATACTGTTTTTATTGAATTTTCGAATTTAGCGACGCCTTGGGGCGACAGTCGCGTGGCACATTGCGGGGGCTTGACCTATATTGTCGCGAGCGCCAAACCGGCGTCTCCATGGCCATGCAGCGATGACACAGAACAGCCTCGACCTTCCCGGACGTCCCGAAGACACGCGCGTCGTCGTCGCGATGTCGGGCGGCGTGGATTCCTCCGTCGTCGCAGGACTGCTCAAGCACCAAGGCTACGACGTCGTCGGCGTCACGCTGCAGCTCTACGACCATGGCGCGGCGACCCACCGGCCCGGCTCGTGCTGCGCCGGGCGCGACATCGATGATGCGCGCCGCGTCTCCGAGACGCTCGGCATTCCGCATTACGTGCTGAACTACGAGCAGCGCTTCCGCGAGGCGGTGATCGACCCGTTCACGGCGAGCTACGCCGCCGGCGAGACGCCGATCCCCTGCGTCGCCTGCAACCAGACGGTCAAGTTCGCAGATCTCTTGGCGACGGCGCGCGACCTCGGCGCGGATGCGCTCGCTACCGGCCACTACATCCGCTCGCGGGCGAACGGTGCTCACCGCGCGCTCTACCGGCCGGTCGACGCCGACCGCGACCAGAGCTATTTCCTTTTCGCCACGACGCAGGAGCAGATCGATTTCCTGCGCTTTCCCCTCGGCGACCTGTCGAAGCCGCAGGTGCGCGAGCTCGCCGCCGAGATGGGCCTGTCGGTGGCCCAGAAGCAGGACAGCCAGGACATCTGCTTCGTGCCGCAGGGCAAGTATTCCGACATCATCGCCAAGCTCAGGCCTGAGGCGGCTTCACCGGGCGAGATCGTCCATCTCGACGGGCGCGTGCTCGGCCGCCACGAAGGCATACTGCACTATACGATCGGCCAGCGGCGCGGCATCGGCGTGGCGACCGGCGACCCGCTCTATGTCGTGCATATCGACGCGGCGCATGCGCGTGTCGTTGTCGGCCCGCGCGAGGCGCTGGAGACGCGCAAGGTGATCCTGCGCGACATGAACTGGCTGGGCGACGCGCCGCTTGAGGACCTGCCCGCCGAGGGTATGGAACTCTTCGCCAGGGTGCGCTCGACGCGACGCCCCGCGCCCGCGATTCTGCGCTGGTCGGAGGGACGGGCGGAGGTAGAGCTTTCGGCTGGCGAGCAGGGCGTGGCCGCGGGCCAAGCCTGCGTGCTCTACGACGGCAAGGGAGACGGCGCCCGCGTGTTCGGCGGCGGCTTCATTGCCCGCTCGCAGCGCGCGCCCGAGGCCGAGGCCATGCTGCGCAGGATGGACGTGGAAGGCTCGCGCCTGCCCGCCTGAGGCTACTCCGCCGCGATCGCAGCGTTATGCCCGACAAAGCCGGCGATCTCCTCGCAGATGCGGTCCTGGTCGGCTTCCGAGAGATAGGGGTGCATCGGCAGGCACAAGATGCGCTGCGGCAGCGCCTCCGACACCGGCAGCCCGCCAGGCGTGCGCGGGAACTTCTCATACGCCACCTGCAGGTGCAGCGGCTTGACGTAGTAGATGACCGACGGAATGCCCTGCGACTGCAGATGCGCCTTCAGCCCGTCGCGCACCGGGGTCTCGATCGCATACTGCGCCCAGGCCGAGCGATTGTCCGCCGGCATGCGCGCCGGCTTGACGATGCCTGAAAGCCGCTCGGCATAGCGCTTCGCGACGGCCTCGCGCGCGACCATCTCTTCTTCCAGAATGGCGAGCTTCTCAATCAGAATCGCGGCCTGGATCGTGTCGAGGCGGGAATTGAGGCCGACATGCACGTTGTCGTACTGCGTCTCGCCCTTGCCGTGAAAAGCGAAGGAGCGCAGCCGTTCGGCCAGCGCGTCGTCATTGGTGAACATCGCGCCGCCGTCGCCGTAGCAGCCCAGCGGCTTGGCCGGATAGAAGCTGGTGGAGGCCACGTCGCCGAAGGCGCCGCACTTCACGCCCTTGCGCACGCCGCCGATGGCCTGCGCGGCGTCCTCGATGACCATCAGGCCCTCGCGCGCGGCGATCGCGCCGATTGCATCGTAGTCAGCGGCAAGCCCGAACAGGTCGACCGGGATGATCGCACGCGGCTTCAAGCGCCCCTCCGCTTTGACCATGGCGATCGCCGCCTCGAGGCTTTCGACGTCCATGTTGTAAGTGTCGGGATCGATATCGACGAAAACCGGTTCGGCCTTGGCCAGCGCCACCACCTCGGCCGTCGCCGCGAAGGTGAAGCTCGGCACGAAGACGGCGTCGCCAGGGCCGATTCCGCTGGCATAGAGCGGCAGGAGCAGCGCATCCGTGCCGTTGGCGCAGGCGATGACGTTCTTCACCCCGACATAGTCGGCGAGCTGTTTCTCGAAAGCGGCAACCTCCGGCCCGAAGATGTATTTGCCTTCGTTCACCACCTTGTCGATCGCGGCCTTGAGACGGTCGTTGATGCGTGCGCGCTGGGCCGCGAGATCGATGAACTGCATGGGTCGCCTTTGTCGGGTCGTGTAGCGGGGCGGCCGAAGGCCGCCGGCGAAGATGCCGTCATAGTTGGATCCGCCGCCCTGCGCCAGTGGGGCGGTTTCACACACGTCCCTGCCCTGTAAGGCTGGGTGATCGCGTCAGTCGTGCGTCACGGTGCCCGCGGTGAGGATCCTCAGCACGCCGATCGCCTCCTCGCCGCTGGTGCGCGGCTCCGCGCGGGTCTCGATGCAGGAGAGGAAATGCTGCAGTTCGCGCGTCAGCGGCATGCCCTCGCCCACCGGCACGTAGGTCGGCTCGTTGGCGGTGAAGGCCCAGTGGCCGCTGTCCTGCCAGACCGCGTGGCGGTAGACGGCGAGCTTGCGCTCCCACGGCTCGACGTCGTCGAACACCGCCATCGACTTGGTGCCGACCACCGTCAGCCGGCGCTCGCGATAGGGGTTGAGCCGCGAGGTGAAGAGATGGCTCCTCAGCCCATTGGGAAAACGCATGTGCAGATGCGCGAAGTCGGAGAGATGGTCGAGCAGCGCCGCCCCCTCCCCGCGCACCTCGACCGGTGCCGCTCCGGTGATGGCGAGGATCATCGAGAGGTCGTGCGGCGCGAGGTCCCACAGCGCGTCGTTCTCGGTGTGGAACTTGCCAAGGCCGAGGCGGTGCGAGTGGATGTATTTGATTTCGCCAAGGTCGCCGCGGTCGATCAGGTCCTTCAGCGTCTCGAAGGCGGGGTGGAAGCGCAGCACGTGGCCGGTCATGAAGATGCGCCCTGCCGCTTTCGCGGCGGCGACGGAGCGCTCCGCATCGGGCACGGTGAGCGCGATCGGCTTCTCGACCAGAACGTCCTTGCCCGCTTCGACAGCACGGATCGCCATCTCGGCGTGAAACTGCGGCGGCAGCGCCATCACGATGGCGTCGATGTCGTCGCGGGCGAACAGGTCTTCCGGCGCTATCGCCAGCACCTCCTGCTCGACGGCAAACCCCTCGGCGCGGGCGGGATTGGCATCGGAGACGGCATGGAGGGCACCCAGCGACTTCAGGGTGCGGATATGGTTGCTGCCCCAATATCCGCAGCCAAGGACTGCTATGCGCGGCGCCATGCGTGTCGTTCCTGGAAAATGCCGCAGACACATAGCCAGCGAATGGGGCGAACTCAACCCCGCGCCCGATAAGACGTTGCGTCAGCGGCTGTGCGCCGCACGAGCACGACGGCCGGCGCAGGCCTGCGGCAACGCGTATCCCAAGACTTCGAGCGCCAGTCAGGCAGTGACGCGATCAGGGCATGTGATTGGCAGGAGCCGCGCGCCGCGGAATGCTTGACATCCCGTTCCGGCCCACACTATATCCCGCGCGTCCCAGCAAGGCCTCGCGCCCTGCCGCATGCGACCTGGGGCGGAGTAGCTCAGTTGGTTAGAGCAGAGGAATCATAATCCTTGTGTCGGGGGTTCAAATCCCTCCTCCGCTACCATCGTTTTTATAACGAGTGAACGAATAGCATTGATCGCTTCTCTGCGATCTTTGTCGTTGGAGTCCAGCGCCTGCTGCGGTCCCTTGACCAGTTCGTCCCATTCTCCTGGGTGTCGCATTACCCGTCGCTGACCGATCGACAGCGATCGGCGCTGGTGGAACTGCACTTACCAAAACGGCATGCGGTCGGCGTCGAGCTTCAATTCGATCAAGAGGGGTCGATCGCGGTGCTCGATCGCCTCGCGAACCGTGTCGAGATCGGCAGCGCTTCTGACGATAACACCCTGCCCTCCCAGCGCGTCGGCGATGGGCGCGAAGTCCGGCCAATCAAAACGACTGATGGAAGGATCCATCTGCTTGTCGCGCAACTGGGCGTACTCGGCGCCGTAGCAATTGTCGTTGCAAAGGATGACGATCAGATCCGTCCGGTGGCGAACCGCCGTGTTGAACTCGCCAAGGCCTCCGAGCATGAAGCCGCCGTCTCCTATCGTCAGCACTACCGGTCGGCGGGGTTCGGCGACGGCGGCGCCGATCGCCTGCGGCAGACCAAGCCCGATCGAGCCGAAACTCGCAGTCTGGACGTAGAGTCTGGGGGACTCGACGTCGAGATACTGCATTGCCCTGATCATATGGCGACCCGCGTCTGTTACCAGAACCCTGTCTGCCGGAAGGATCGCATCGAGCCGGGGAAGCATGTCGACATAGTCGAGGGGACCGCCCTCGCCCTCCGCGGGCGTTGTTGGCGGATAGGCCGCAAGCCCCGTCGCGGGCAGTTCTCCACGGAAACCGGACGGCGCAATTTCTGCCTCGTCGAGCCAGCGGATGATTCCGTCCACTGCCTCCGCGACGCTTCCGACCAGCCCGACGTCCGGCGCGTGGCCCCGACCAATGCCGGCAGCATCGGCGGCGACCTGCACGATCCGCTTGCCCTTGACGAAACCGCCATCCGACGTGGTGTGAAAATTCAGGCCAGCGCCGAAGGCCAGGATGCAATCGCTCGCCATGATGGCATCGACCGCCTTGGGCGTGCTCAGCGTGCCCATGATGCCGAGATTGTGGTCGGCGTCCCGGAAGAGGCTTCTCGCTCGGAGCGTCGTCGCGACGGGGGCGTCGATCCGCTCCGCCAATCGCAACATGGCAACCCGCGACGCATCGTCGATAGCGTCCCGTCCCGCTAGCACAATGGGGCGCCTCGCCGTCGCGATGATCCCGACGGCGTTTTCGAGATCCTCGACGGACGGCACGACGACCGGCTTCGCCATCGATGCCAGCATCGGCGGAAGGTCGGCTTCCACCGGCCGCCACATGAGATCGGCAGGACAGTTGAAAGCAACGGGTCGACGCTCGGCCTGGGCGCGGCGGATGGCGCGGGCAAGGTCATCAACGGCGGTTTCCGGCCTATGCAATTGCTCAAAGCCCGCGCCCGTGGCGACGATCAGGTCGCGCTGGGCAATGTTCTGCAGATTCTGGCGATCGCCGTATATGGTGTCGCCGCAGATCAGGACCATCGGCGTGCCGGCCTTCACGCCCTCGGCGAGGGCGGTCAGCGTGTTGGTCACGGCCGGGCCGTGCGTGACGGTGGCGAAGCCGACCTTGCCGGACACCGACGCGTAGCCCAGCGCCATGAGTGCAGCGCCGTTCTCGTTGGCGGCTGCGACGAAGCTGCCCGCGTGGGCGCGCACGAAACAGTCGATCAGATAGACGTTGGCGTCGCCGGTGACACCGAACAACGCTCCGACTTCAGCCTGAGCGAGGGCGCGCGCGAGCGCTTCGTAGACCTTTATCGTCGTAACCATGATCGAAAACCCTCTCGCTCTCCGGCCAATGCCCACGCAGATGGTTATCGGCACAACATAGTAGTCTCACTATATGGACATCTCACATCCATTCTCGACTGCCGGATACGAATGTCGCAAAGCCGCATTCTCTCCACCATTCCTGCTATATTGCGCGCGATGCCGTCCAGTCCAGCAAAAGAACCTGGCTGCAGGAGATGTCTGGTCAATGCGCGAGCGCATCCGATTGAACTGGGATTGTCCCACATCGTAGGAGATGATAGTGGAATACTTGTCGCGTATGGACGCGCGGCAGATTTTTGACGTTTGCCGTTTGTGTCGGCGGGAGGAACACATGATTGACAAGACATTCTGGACTGGCCTGTCGGCGTCCGCGCTTCTGGTGGGAGGCGTCCTTCTAGGTGGTTCGGCCGCGGCGGCCGACAAAGCGTGGCTGGAGAAGCTTGAACCGAGGGTCCTGAAACTGGCCGACTTCTCGGGCGATCAGAATGCCAATTTCGGCCGCGCGATGGTCGAATGGGAGCAGGCGGTGACCAAGTTCACGAATGGCAAGATTACGTTCGAGAACTACTGGTCGTCGTCGCTGTTGAACGCGGTCAATACGCTCGACGGCGTGGGCGACGGCGTTGCCGATATTGGCCTCATCATCCCCACCTATTACCCGCAGAAACTGCCGGTCGGCGCTTGGCTCTTTGGCCTCGGCGGCGCGCTCAGCGGTTCGACCGTTCATGACGTAGCAGCCGGCGGCGCCGCAGCACTGGAGACGGTCCTCACCCTTCAGCCCCTTACCGACGAATACGCCTCGCACAACCTCAAAGTCATGCAGGCCACCTCCACGCCGGCCTACAACCTGCTGTGCAACAAGCCCATCTCCTCGCCTGAGGAGGCTGCCGGCAAGCGTGCGCGCGCGATCGGCGCGGTATGGTCCGATACCGTCACGGCGCTTGGCATGACCCCGGTCAGCATCGCCTGGAACGAGTCTTACGAAGGCCTCCAGCGCGGCGTGTTTGACTGCATGGTCATCAACCCCAACCAATATGTCGACGGATTGATTCTCAAGGATGTGGCGCCGGAATACGTGCCTGTGACGATGGCGCAGCTGCAGGCCTCGACATGGGTGATGAATCTTGAGGCTTGGAACAGCTTCCCCGTCGAACTGCAGAACTTCATGACCGAGGAATCCGTCCGCGCCGCCGCCAACATCTGGAAGGGCTACCTCCAGATCGAGGCCAAGGCGGGCGACCTCATTGCCGCGGGCAAGGAAGTGCACACCAACGACGTTTCCAAGCTCGAGCCCCTCGCCAAGGCGCAGCGCGAGGCGGCCGTCGCGAAGCTCGCGAGCGTTGCACCGCCGACCGTCACCGACGCGCAAGGCGTCGTAGACAACTACCTGAAGCGCATCGCCTATTGGACCGACGCGCTCGTTGCTGAAGGCTACCCGGTCGCCGACCGCACGCCTGAAGCCATCCTGAAATCCTTTGCCGGCCTGCGCGACGTCGACCTTTCGGACTTTTCCAAGAAATTCAACGACGAGGTCACGCCCAAGCTGAAGAAGTAGTCGCGGCTTGTCCCGGTCGACCCCGCCTTGCAAATTGCGGGCGGGGCCGATCCACTTCGGCGCCTCGCGGCGCCGGATTCCTTACTTTGCATTGGAGGGCCGACCACGTGATGTCCGAGACCAAGCACCACATCAGTGAGCCGTCCTTGCCGACAAGGCTTCCTGTCGCCCTCCGGATCATCGACCGCATGAGCGGTCTGGCGTCGTTCGGCGCGGGCGTGGCGCTCGTATTGCTCGTTCTCAACATCTGTGTCGATGTCGTCGGCCGCACCTTTTTCCACACGCCATTCCCCGGCACGCTGGAATACACAGCCTACTGGTGGATGCCGGCGCTCACCCTGCTGGCTTTTGCCGTTACCGAGAGGGGACAGGAGCACATCAAGGTCACGATCATGCTCGATGCGCTTCCCTTGCGCATGCGACAGCTGGTGGAAGGATCGTTCGGCATTGTGGCCGTGCTGCTGACAGCCGCCCTCGCCTACTACACGCTGGTCGATGCCTTGCAGAGCGCCCGGGTCGGCCAGACGACTCCTTCAGCTCCGCCCGTCCCGATCTGGCCTTTTAAGTTTGTCGCGGTCGTCGGTCTCGCCCTGCTGACGCTCCAGGCCGCGGCCACCACCTATCGCTACTTCGCCCGCTACCTTGCGCGCGAGCGCGATGTTCACGAATTCTCCGACATCCAGGCGACCGGCGCGCCCGCTCCGCGCAAGCACAGGATCGGCGGTTTCGTTTTTTTCGCCGGGCTACTGGTCGCGGCTGCGGCCGTGCTGACAATGGCCTTCGGCGACCTGCCCAAGGAGATGATCGGCGCGATGGTCATCATCCTCAGCATCGTGCTCCTGCTGATGGGAATACCAGTCGGAATCGCGATCCTGGGGGCCGCGGTCGTCGGGCTGTGGTCGCTCAGTGGACTGCGCGTCGTGACTTCGACGCTGAAGGCGGTGGCCTTCGATGGCGCGGCATCCTGGTCATACAGCGTCATCCCGATGTTCATCCTGATGGGCATGATCCTGTGGAAGTCCGGCCTGACCACCTCGGCCTTCGAGACGGCGCGCCGCTGGCTCGGCTGGATGCCCGGCGGTCTCGCGGTAGCGACCAATTTTGCCGGCGCCATTCTGGCGGCAAGCAGCGGAAGCACGATCGGGATCACCTACGCGCTTGGCCGCGTCTCGATCCCCGAGATGCTGAGGTCCGGCTACAGCCCCCAGCTTGCCGTGGGCAGCGTCGCAGCGGCCGGCACACTGGGCCAGATCATCCCGCCCAGCCTCCTGCTCGTGGTCTATGCCGGCGCGGCGTCCGTTCCCGTCGGCCAGCAGTTGCTCGCCGGCGTGGTGCCAGGCCTGATCCTCGCGGCCGCCTTCGCGCTGCTAATCGTCGTGATGGTGATCCTGAAGCCGTCCATGGCGCCGCGCGCGGATATGACCGGCATCAGCTGGGGGATGCGGTTCGAGTCTCTCGGCAATCTTCTTCCGATCGCAGTCGTCGTGGCGATCATCATCGGAGGACTCTTCGCCGGTATCTTCACGGCGACCGAGTCCGGCGTCTTCGGCATGCTCGCCGCACTCGTCTTCGGAACGATCCATCAACTTCGCAGCGGTGATTCATGGCGGCAGATCGGGGTGACCCTGCGCGAATCGATTGTCGGGACGCTCACCGGGACCGCCTCGGTCTTCCTGCTGATTATCGGGGTCGTGGTTCTGACCCGGGCCATGGCGCTGAGCCAAGTGCCGAATACGCTCGCCACAGTCATCGTCGACATGGGGTTGGATCGTGTCGAACTGCTGCTGATCCTGATTGTCGTCTATCTCGTACTCGGCATGTTCATGGACACGCTGGCGATGATGCTCCTGACCATTCCAGTCCTGTTGGCCCCGCTCAAGGCAGTTGGGGTCGATCCGCTCTGGTTCGGCGTGTTCCTCGTGGTGATGGCCGAGGTCGGACTGCTGACGCCACCCCTCGGCATCCTTTCCTTCATCGTGCACCGGATTGCGTCCGATCCGGCCACGAATCTGGGAAGGCGCATCTCGCTCGCCACCGTCTTCGTGGGGGTGATGCCGTTTGCCCTTACATCGATCTTCGTGGTGCTGCTGCTGATCGCAATACCCGACATCGTGACTTGGCTGCCGGGCGCGAGCGCTTCGCAATAGGTCGGCGACCAGTCGAGAGGCAGCGCAAGAGAATTGTCAGGCGTCCTTCGAACGCACGGCGTTGATCTCCTGGCGCAGGATCTGCGCCCAGTGCGCGACTCCCTTCTCCTCAATCTGGTTGGCGAGGCCAGCAATGCTCAGGGCGAGGTAAGGCGCTTCCGGAACCACCATTCCGATGCCTATGACGTCCCTGGCGACGTTGCCACGGCTGACGGAGTATCCGGTCGCCAGCGTCTGATCGACGAGCTCGCGGACCTTGTCTTCCGTCAGTGTCGAATAGGCCGTCAGGTAGGGCGCGATCGTCTTGATCACGTTCTCGCGCAACTCCTCGTCCAACGCAGCAAGCAGAGCTGTCGCGCCGGCGCCAACCCCCAGGAAACGGCGCTGGCCGACTTCGACCGGGATAACCCTGACGACGGAGTTGCCCTCTGTCTTCAGAACGCAAGTCGCCTCGATGCCGCTGCGGCTCAGCAGATAAGCGGTGACGCCCGTCTTCTGGGCGACGCGATCGACCACCACGCGCCATTTGGCCAGATCGAGCGCGCTCTCGTTGAATGTCAGGCCGAGCTCATATGTCAGCTGGCCGATGAGATAGCGACGGCGCTCCGTATCGTGTTTTACCAGCCCTTCGTCGACCAGGCATTTCAGGATGCGATGGGTCGTGGAACGCGGCAACCCCAGCGCCTGCGTCACGTCTGCGAGGCTGGCGCCCTGCGTACCGCCGCGTCCGATGCGCCGCAGGATGGCGGCCGCGCGCCGGACCGCCTGTGTGCCGTCGGTATTGCCCTCTCCGGCCGACCTACCGGCGATGCCGGCAGCAGCGGGTGATCGTGATCTCATTCGAGTTCGCTCGCATGGCTCCGGGACCGTCCCGAATGCGTCCAGTCCGGTGTGACCGAACGGCGCTCTGCAGACAAGGCCTCCTCGGTCAGGAACTTCGTTGTGCTCCAACCGCCGTCCACCGCGAGAACCTGCCCGTTGATCCAGGATGACGCCGGCGACGATAGGAAAAAGATGGCTTGCGCGACGTCCTCGGGGGTGCCGAGACGCGTCGCGGGCGTCATGTCGACATTCATGCGCCGGAATCGTTCGTCCGCCATGCGGTGAGCCGTCATCGGCGTCGCGACCACGCCGGGTGCGACCGCGTTGGTGCGAATGCCCGAGGAGCCATACTGGCAGGCCAGGTGTGTGGTCAGGCCGTTTATGCCGGCTTTTGCCGCGGAATAGGCGCCGCCACGCAGACCGCCGACAAGGGCGTATGTCGAGCTGACATTGACGATCGTCGCCTCCCGGCCAAATATCTTGAGCGCCTCGCGGCAAAAGCGGAAGGGCGAACGGAGCATCACGTCGAGGAAGAGATCCAGTGTATCGTCGTCGGTCTCATGCACTGGCTTGGGGCTGCCGATTCCGGCGTTGTTGACCAAGTGATCGAGCCGGCCGAATCGTTCGATTGCGAGTTCGACAGCACGACGCGGCGTATCGTCGTCGCGCACGTCGGCCGACAGCGTGACGACCGGCACAGCGCCACCCGCTAGCTCCTTTTCCATCGCGGCGTTCTTTTCGGGGTCTCTCGCCACGCCGACGACCGCGATGCCGGCCTCGACGAACATTCGCGATGTCGCGAGACCGATGCCACTGGATGCTCCGGTGATGAGGGCCACGCGCATCTCAGTTCCTTTCCGGGACGACGGATAGAGGGGCAAGTGGTGCCGGCAGATCGAGGATGTCCGCGGCGGCGCCCAGTCGCGACAGCACATGCGCATGCTTCAGATAATGATGTGCGTCGGCCTCGGCCGAGAAGCCGATGCCGCCGTGAACCTGGATCGACAGCCTCGCATTCGTCAACGCGATGCCTGGCGCGAGCCGGCGCAGCGCCGCGACCTGGAACCCGGCGTCCTCACGTTCGTCGCGTAGCGCGATCGCGGCCATGTCGAGTTGGCATGACAGCATTTCCGCGCCAATGGCCATGTTGGCGCAATGATGCTTGATCGCCTGGAAGCCGCCGATCGGCTGGCCGAACTGCTGTCGAACCTGTGCGTAGGTTACGGCCAGATCGCGCGCGGCCTCGGCGATGCCGAGCAGCTGCGCGCTGACCAGCAGGTCGGCAATCGCAAGCAACGGCTGCTCCGCCGAGCCCGCGATCATGCCGTCTGCCCGACGCGGCATCCTGTGCGCAGCCGCGCCCTGGCCCGGTGTCGCCTCTTTACGCACTGCAACGGCATCTATTGCGCAGAGTTCCAGCTCGCGCGCTCCGAAGACAAGCGCGATTTCCGCCTCGCCGGGTTCCGGGAGAAGGACCGTGTCCCCGGACTGGATCCCCGCGCAAACGAAGGTCTCGCCCGCAATGATCTGGTCGGCGAGATCTCCCTGTCCGGCGGCGCGCGCCAGCCGGGCGCCGAGGGCCATGGCGAGCGATCCGGACGAGATTACATGCCGGCCGAACAGCACGTGGACGAGCGCCTCCTCGACGAGACTGAAACCCGCCCCACCCTCTTCTTCCGTGAGCGCGAGGCCGAAGGTCCCGAACGCCGCTGCCTCGCTGAGGTCATCCGGTTTCCCCTTTCGCCGCCGGGCGACGGGATAATGGGCGCGCAGCATGCCCACGGCCGCGTCGATGATCTGGCGCTGTTCCTCGCCGTGGTTCAGGTCGCACGTCATGGGTGCCTGGTCCTGGGCAGGCCGAGGATGCGTTCGGCGATGATGTTGCGCTGGATCTCCGCAGTGCCGCCGGCGATCGTCTCGCTGTAGGATTCGAGATAATCGTGAGTCCAAGAGCCCTCAACTAGTGCGTCCGGACCGAGAATGTCCATCGCCGCGCGATGGACGCGCTGCGCGAGTTCGGCGAAGCACAGGCGCACAAGCGAACCGTCGGAAGATGTCGCCGGGTCGCGAAGCATTGTCCGGTAGGTCATGGCGCGCATGGCGGCCGCTTCGGCCCGCAAGGTGGCGAGCCGGTCCGCCATTGACGAGCCGCGCGGCGGCGAGGCCAGATCGATCAGATCCTCAACCTTCACCGAAAGTTCGAGCTGGAGACCGATCGCGGCGATCTTGCGCTCGAAGGCAAGCGTGTTCATGGCGACCCGCCAGCCGTCGTGGAGATCGCCCACGACGTTCGACAAGGGGATGCGGACATTGTCGTAGAAAACCTCGGCGAAATGGACCGCGCCGGCCATGTTCTCGATCGGGCGAACGGTTATGCCCTCGCTCTTCATGTCGCAGATCACCCAGGACAGGCCCTGATGACGCTTCGATCCCGGCTCGGTGCGGATCAGCAGTTCCTGATAGTCGGCGATGTCGGCGAAGCTGGTCCAGATCTTGTGTCCGTTCACCACGAGATGATCGTCCTCAACCCGGCCGTTCGTCCCGAGCGAGGCGAGATCCGATCCGGATCCGGGCTCCGAGAACCCCTGGCACCAGATCGACTGGCCGGCCAGGATGCGCGGCAGGTGAAACGCCTTCTGCTCATCGGAACCGCAGGCAATGAGTGTCGGTCCGGCATGGTTCAGCGCGACGAAGGTGCAGTCGAGCACGGAAGGCGCCCGGGCTCGCGCATATTCCTCATACCATATGATCAGCCTTTCCTGAGAGAGGCCGCGGCCGCCATATTCGTCCGGCCAGCTGATGCCTGACCAGCCGGCCGCGTGGCATCGGGCGAGCCACGCGAGCGCGAAATCCCGCGCCGGCCGCCCACTGTGTGGCGCACGATCCCTCGGCACGTTGGCGAGCAGCCATTCCCGCGCCGTGCGGCGGAACGCGTGGTCCTGAGGGCTAAACGATATCTGCACGCCGATCTTTCCGTACGGGTCGTCTTCAAGCGGGCGCCGGCGAGTACTGGTCGGCGCGACAAGAAGGCTCAATGTCCCAATATGCGATACATATGTCAATCCAGGAGAGTTGCTTTCCCATTCGTTCAGTAGGCAATGAGGCTTAGAAAAGAGGGCCAATTTTCCACATTCCCTTGACACATCGACGCCAAATCGGCAATTTCCGCGCGGAGCGAACGCCAATCAAAACAGTCTCACTAAGTGGACACTTGGAAGCAGCATGGATATCGAATGGACTGCGGACGACCATGCATTCCGGGATCGAGTCCGCGCCTTTCTGAGGACCGAGTTGCCTTCGGATTGGGAGGAAATCTCCCGCCACGGCCCCGGCTCACGCGAGCAGACGGAGTTCAGCCTGAAGTTCTGCCCGAAATTGGCGGAGGCTGGTCTGCTCGTTCCTCATTGGCCGCGCGAATGGGGTGGCGATGACCGCACGACCTGGGAGCATTTCATCCTGGGCGAAGAGATGTGGGCGGCGGGAGAGCCACGCGGCGCGCAATACATGAACGTCAACTGGATCGGCCCGACACTGATGCGCTTCGGCTCGCCGGAGCAGAAGGCACGTTACGTGCCCGAGATGGCCGCCGGCCGCGCGATCTGGTGTCAGGGATTCTCCGAACCGGACGCCGGCTCGGACCTCGCCCGGCTGCGCACGCACGCCGTACGCGACGGCGATCATTACGTCATCAACGGTTCCAAGATCTGGACCTCCTATGCAGGCATGGCACAGAACTGTTTCCTGCTCGCCCGCACCGGTGCCGGCAAATCGGCAATCGCGATCTTCCTGATCGACATGTCGACGCCCGGTATCGAGGTTCGTTCCATCCCTAGCCTGATCGGCCACGGCGACATTCACGAGGTGTTTTTAAGCGACGTGCGGGTGCCAGTGGGCGCGCGGCTTGGTGAAGAGGGCGAGGCCTGGTCGATCATCAACTATTCGCTCGCCAACGAGCGCGTCGGCATCCCTCGCTATGAGTTGGCAAGCCGCGTCCTCGACCGGATGGTCGACGAACTGCGACGGCGAGGCATGGTCGAGGATCCAATCGTCCAGGCGAGGGCGGGGTCGGCGGCGGCGGCCTGCGAGGCGGCACGACTGCTCGTCTATCGCACCGTCGATATGCGTGCGCGCGGCGAGGCGGTGGGCGCCGAAGCCAGCATAGCCCGTGTGGCTGTAATCGAAGCGGATCACGTCGTGACCGACTTCGGAATGGAGTTCCTGCCGGATACCTTCTCCGGCAACGGCCACCCGGCTTTCCTCGCACATCACGAGCGCGCCATCGTCACCGGCATCGCAGCCGGCGCCGCCGAAATCCAACTCGGCCTCATCGCCCGGCGCTGGCTCGGCCTGCCCAAGGGTGACTAGAGTGCGCTTCGATCCGAATGCAGACCAGGCCGCTTTCCTCTCGGTTCTGGAACAGATGATGGCGTCTCCGGAAGCAGCCTGGCGGACGTCGCTGGACTGGTCGCGCCATGTATGGTCGGGCGAGCTCGATGCGATGCTGGAGAGCAGCGGCTTCCTGGACTGCGCACTCGAAGAGACGCTCGGATTGCCTGCGGCAACAGCGATGGTCTTTAGCGTGGCGGGCCTGCCGGTGCTGGTCGAATGTGCGGCCTCGTCGATGCTGCGCCCTCGGTGGGCGGCCGACCTGCCGCGTCCCATTGCCGTGCTGGAACAGGGACGCGACGGGTTGGCGCCGTTCATGCCAACGGCGCGATCGGTGATTTTGATCGGCGACGACACCGTTGAGGCAGCGACGCTTGAACACGGCGACGTCGAGACCGTCGAGAGCCTTTATGCCTATCCGATGGGACGCCTGCGGGACGGCGCGCGCCTCGACTGGCGCTGGCTGGACGACGACGCGGAGCGGATGAGGCGGATTTGGCGCGTGGCGCTCGCCGCCGAACTCGCCGGAGTTCTCAAGGGCGGGCTGGACGCGGTCGTGACCCATGTCTCCCACCGGCACCAGTTCGGCAGGCCGCTCGGCAGCTTCCAGGCGATACAGCATAGGCTGGCGGGCGCGGCGGTTAAGATCGACGCTGCCTATTGGCTTGCGCTGAAAGCGGCGCAGACGGTCGATGCCGCTGACGCCTCGATGGCCTTAGGCTTTATCCAGGAAGCCTCGACGAAGATCGTATTCGACCTGCATCAGTTCATGGGGGCAATGGGGCTGACACTCGAACATCCGTTGCACCGCTGGACCTATCGCGCCAGGCTCTTGCGAGCGAGCATGGGCGGCGGTGCGTCGAACATGCGGTCCCTATTCGACAAGCGATGGAGCGTGACGTGAGCGACGTACCCTATTTCGATACGCTCCTGTTGTCTCGTCGGGAACGCGTGCTGACACTTGCGCTGAATCGCCCGGCAGTCCTGAACGCGTTCAATGCCACGATGCACGTCGAGATTATCGAAGCGCTGCGGTTTGCGGATCGTGACGAGGCATCGGACGTCATTCTTCTGACGGGAGTCGGCCGAGCTTTCTCGGCCGGCGGCGATCTCTCGCGGATGGAAGAGTGTATTACCAATCCGGCCGAATTCGACCGCGACGCTTCGGACGCCAAGCGGCTCGTCTTCGCCCTACTGGACATCGAGAAGCCGGTCGTGGCGAAGGTAGGTGGCCACGCGGTCGGACTAGGTGCCACGATCGCGCTGCTGTGCGACGTGATCTTCGCCGCTGACAGCGCAAGGATCGGCGACCCCCATGTCGCTGTTGGACTGGTCGCCGGCGACGGCGGCTGCGTGATCTGGCCGCAATTAATCGGCTTCTCGCGCGCCAAGGAGTATCTGTTGACCGGCGACCTAATTCCCGCGGCGGAAGCAGCCGAAATGGGACTGATAAATCACTGCGTGCCACTTGCTGAACTTGACGGGCGCGTCGACCAATTCTGTGACAGGCTCGCCGCCGGTTCGGCCCAGGCGATCAGGGGCACCAAGGCCACCGTCAACCTCGAACTCAAGCGGATTGCCCACGGTATCATGGACGCCGGGATCGCATACGAGTCGATGTCGGTGCGTTCAGAAGACCACAAACGGGCGGTCGCCGCCATGAAGGCGAACCTCAACCGTCGGTCGGAACCGAGCGGCAGAGCCTGATGGATGCATCCGGAACTGCAAGAATGAACCTACTCGATAAAAGACATCAGGAGATCGGCAAAAATAGGCGGCTGGCGCCCTCTTCCGCTCGCCCCCTCGGTCAAATCGCCATCGAAAAGACGCGTCAGGATCCCGAACGTCTGGTGCTGGTGGAAGGGACCTGCCGGATATCTCGAGCGCAGATGTTGGACAGCGCGCTGCGGCTCGGCGGCGCCCTCTACGCGCGAGGCCTGCGCCCCGGCTCCGCCATCGCCTTCCAGTTGCCCAATTGGTGGGAAGCCAGCGTGATCAACCTGGCCGCGTCGCTGTTCGGATTGAGGCTCGTGCCCCTTCTCACCTTCTATCGCGAGGCAGAACTCTCAATCATGCTTGCGGCCTGCGGTGTCGAGGCAATATTCGTGCCTGCGTTCCACCGCGGAGTTGACTATCCCGCTCTCGTCGCACGCCTCGACGATCGGCCGGCCCATGTCCTGACGGTGCGCGGCGATCCCGCTTCGGCGGATGACTTCAAGCAGCTCATCCGGCATGAGGCAGGCGAGGTCTGCATTCCCGCGGCTGACGACATCAAGTTCGTGCTGTTCACCTCCGGAAGCACTGGACACCCGAAAGGTGTGATACACAGCCATGCGACGATTGACGGGACGATCCGCATGGCGTCCGAATTCTGGTCTATCGGAACAGCCGATATTCTTTTCGTCGCCTCGCCCATCGGCCATATCGGCGGGTCGATCTATGCGTTCGAGTTTCCGTGGATCACCGACTGCGTCGCGCTCCTGAGCGACAGCTGGAATCCCGACGAGGCAGTCAGCCTGATCGACGAAAACGGCATCACCTTCATGGCTGGTGCGACGCCGTTCCTCTCCGGACTGCTCGCGGCGGCGGAGCGTGCAGGCCGGCAGCTTGAAAGTCTCAGGCGCTTCATCTGTGGCGGCGCAAGTGTGCCGCCGGAGCTCGTCCGCAAGGGACTGGAGCGGTTTCCCAATGCCGTGGTCTCGCGGGCATACGGCTCGACCGAGGTGCCTTTGGCCTGCCCCGGCATCCGCACCCGCGAGGAAGCCCGGCTTCGCGCCGACACGGACGGCGAGGCTGCCTCCGAGATCCTGATCGTCTCGGATGAGGGCCTTGCTGTCGCTGAAGGGGAGCAAGGCGAGATTTTTGCCAGGGGACCTCAGATGTTCCTTGGCTATCTGAACCCTTCCGACGAGGAGGGTGCGTTCACCGAGGACGGCTTCTTCAGGATGGGCGACCTCGGACGACTCGTGGCGGGACGCTTCATCGAGATTACCGGGCGCAAGAAGGAAATTATCATCCGAAAGGGCGAGAACATCAGCCCGCTGGAGATTGAGAATGCGCTGCTGCGGCACGTCGGGGTCAGGCAGGTGGCGGTGGTAGGAGTGCCTGACCAGGAGCGTGGCGAGATGGTGGTGGCATTCGTCATCGCTGAAGACGGTCACACGTTCGGCTTCGCCGATATGATCGCGCATCTGACTACGCTTGGTCTTGCCCGGCAAAAATTCCCGGAGAAGCTGCACGTCGTGACTACCCTGCCGCTCAACGCGGTAGGCAAGGTGCAGAAGATGGAGCTCAGGAACTGGGCGCTGGCTGCCGACGCAAGATTCGCAGACCCTTCGCCATGAACACGAACCTCGTATAACTTCCCTCGCGAAGAAGGCTACGGCCTTTTCTGGATATCCCGCTCCACCTTCAGCTTCGCGACCTCCTTTCGCGGCCGATCGATCGATGCTCCGCCGCTGCCACTTCGAAGTTCGCCGAACCATCTCGCAATTGCTTCCCAGCTACGGGTTCATCGCTACGCCAGCACCTGATGCCGACCGGGTTGCATCGGCCGCAGCAATGATGGCAGCGTGAACCATGCTCACGCTTCGCCAGATCGAGGTCATCCGCGCCATCATGGTGACCGGCAGCATCGCGGGTGCTGCCCGCCTGCTCAACGTCGCCGCGCCCGGCATCAGTCGGCTGATGAAGTATTCCGAGGACAGTCTTGGGATCCGGCTGTTCGACCGCCGCGCCGGGCGCTACGTGCCGACGCCGCAGGCGCGCGACATCTTCGACCTGCTCGACACCGTCCACCGCAAGATCGAGGACCTGCAATCGGCCGTCGAGGCCCTGGGCCGCGGCGAGAGCCAGGAGCTCCGCATCGCCTCGGTGCCATCGATCGCCAATGTGATGCTGCCGCGCGCGATCGCGACGTTGCGCAAACGCTATCCCGACCTCGGCCTCGACATCGGCATTCTCAAGATCGAGGAGGCGATCGACTACCTGCTGCTCGGCCGCGGTGAGGCGGTGGCGATGTCGTCGCGCTTCGACCATCCGCTGATCGAGTTCGAGCCGCTTGCGAGCGGCCGTCTCGTCTGCATCGTTCCGGAAGGCAGCGCGCTCGCAGGGCGGTCCAGGATCACGCCAGCGGAGATGGCGCAGCATCCGCTGATCGGCATCAACCCGAAAGATCCTTACGGCGCGATAATGGCCGCGATGTTCGCCGACGCCGGCGTCCACTACCGCACGAACGTCAAGGCGCGCTTCGGCACCATCGTCTGCTCGCTGGTGGCCGCGGGCCTCGGCATCGCGATCATCGACGAGTTCACCGTCGCCCATGGCAGCGTACCTGGCCTGAGGAGCATCGAAATCGACGCCAAAAGCGCTTTCCAGACCTACGTTGCCCGTCGCCGCGACGTGCCCCTGTCCGCGTTCGCCGAGCGCTTCATCGAGCTTCTCCGCGCGGAAATGAATTCGGTCCGCCTCATTGCCGCGCCGGTGCCAAACGCTCGAAAGGCGGCAAGACGACCGTAACATCATGTTACGCTTCTTGCAGATATTGATACGCGAAGCATGAATCGTTGGGCGCTATGAATTCCATACCGCTTCGATGGAGGACGTTCTCAGCCCTTATGCCGAGCGGACGCACGGCTCGACGGGAGGGCGACGGCCATGAAGACATCCATCGCGACGGTATCCATCAGCGGCGACCTGCGGGAGAAGCTCGCGGCGATCGCGGCGGCGGGATTCGACGGCGTCGAGATCTTCGAGAACGATTTCCTCGCCTTCGACGGATCGCCCGCGGAGGTCGGACGCATGGTCCGCGATCACGGGCTCGAGATCACGCTGTTCCAGCCTTTCCGCGACTTCGAAGGCCTGCCCGAACCACAGCGCAGTCGCGCCTTCGACCGGGCCGAGCGCAAGTTCGACCTGATGCAGGAACTCGGCACAGATCTGATCCTCGTCTGCTCCTCAGTCTCGCAGGCCGCACTCGGCGGCATCGACCGGGCGGCGGCGGATTTCCGGGAACTCGGCGAGCGCGCGGCAAAACGCGGGCTGCGTGTCGGCTATGAAGCGCTCGCCTGGGGCCGGCATGTCAGCGACCATCGTGACGCGTGGGAGATCGTGCGCCGCGCCGACCATCCCAATGTCGGGCTCATCCTCGATTCCTTCCATACGCTGGCGCGCAAGATCGACGTTGGCTCGATCCGTTCGATTCCCGGCGATCGGATCTTCATCGTCCAGTTGGCTGACGCACCGCTGATCGAGATGGATCTGCTCTACTGGAGCCGGCATTTCCGCAACATGCCGGGCGAAGGCGACCTGCCAGTGGTCGACTTCATGCGCGCCGTTGCCGCCACCGGCTATGACGGGCCGATCTCGCTCGAGATCTTCAACGACCAGTTCCGCGGCGGCTCGCCTAAGTCGATCTCGATCGACGGCCGCCGCTCACTGGTCAACCTCATGGATCAGGTCCGCCGCGCCGAACCCGCCCTCCAGATCAGGGTTCCGGACATGCCGGACCGTATCGCGGTCGAAGGCGTCGAGTTCATCGAGTTCGCGGCAAACGAGCAGGAAGCCGCGGAACTCGGCCGCTCACTCGCTTCGATCGGCTTCAGCGCGGCCGCAAAGCACCATACGAAGGACGTGACGCTCTGGCGGCAGGGTCCGGCGGGCGCAGGCATCAACCTCGTCGTCAACACCGAGCACGAGGGCTTCGCGCACTCTTCCTACCTGATCCACGGAACGAATGCCTATGCGGTCGGACTGCGCGTCTCGGACGCGGCCGCGACGGTTGCCCGCGCACGGGCGCTGGGCGCCGAGACCTTCGAGCAGAAGCGCGGTCCCGGCGAACTGCCGATCCCGGCAATCCGCGGCGTTGGTGGCGGGGTGATCTACTTCATCGACGGTGCGCTGGCGAACGTCTGGGACGTCGAGTTCGAACCGGTCGCCTCTACGGCTGTCGCCGACGCCGGGCTGACCCGGATCGACCATGTCGCGCAGACGATGAACTACGAGGAGATGCTCACCTGGATCCTCTTCTACACGTCAATCTTCCGTGCCGCGAAGGCGCCGATGGTCGACGTGGTCGATCCCGCTGGACTGGTCCGCAGCCAGGCGATCGAGGGGGAAGGCGGTGCGCTGCGCCTCACACTCAACGGCGCAGAGAACCGCAGGACGCTCGCCGGCCATTTCATCGCGGAGAGCTTCGGCTCTTCTGTCCAGCATCTCGCCTTCGCCACCAACGACATCTTCGCCTCCTCGGCAAGGCTAGACGTCCTCGGCTTCTCCCGGCTCGAGATAACTCCCAACTATTACGACGATCTCGAAGCCCGCTTCGGCCTCGAACCCGACTTCGCCGACCGGCTCAAGGCGGCCAACATCCTCTACGACCGCGACGCGACCGGGGGCGAGTATTTCCAGCTCTATAGCCCGGCGATCGGCGAAGGCTTCTTCTTCGAGATCGTCGAGCGGCGTGGCGGCTATGGCGGCTACGGCGCGCCCAACGCTCCTTTCCGCATCGCCGCGCAGAAGCGCCATATCCGCCCTGCCGGCATGCCAAGGGTCTGATCGGCCGGCACGCGGTAAATAACTGGCATTCGGCGACCCCGGACGACCGGGTTTGATTTGCGTCATTGCCCTGTCACGCATGAGCGGCGATTTTCACGGACGCGACCGGACGACTCCGGTCGCGGATGCGAAGGGTTGCCGTCGGCCCCTCCTGCCCTATCGTCGGCAGAGGGGTCGCATGCACAGGGAGACGCTGGTGGCGCTGGACAGGACAACACTTGAGCTCATCGACCGCTACTGGCGGGCCGCGAACTATGTCTCAGTCGGCCAGATTTACCTGCTCGACAATCCGCTGCTGCGCGAGCCGCTGGCCGCCTGGGACGTCAAGCCGCGACTGCTCGGCCACTGGGGCACGACGCCCGGCCTCAACTTCATCTACGTCCACCTCAACCGCATCATCAAGGAACGCGACCTCGACGTGCTCTATGTCTGCGGCCCGGGCCATGGCGGGCCGGCGATGGTCGCGAATACCTATCTCGAAGGCACCTACAGCGAGATCTATCCTGACATCGGCCAGAACGAGGAAGGGTTGCGCCGGCTGTTCAAGCAATTCTCGTTCCCCGGCGGCGTGCCGAGCCATGTTGCGCCCGAAACGCCCGGCTCGATCCATGAGGGCGGTGAACTCGGCTACGCGCTCGTTCACGCCTATGGCGCAGCCTTCGACAATCCCGATCTCGTGGTCGCCTGCGTCGTCGGCGACGGCGAGGCCGAGACCGGGCCTCTGGCGGCTGCCTGGCATTCGAACAAGTTTCTCAACCCGAAGGTAGACGGCGCGGTGCTGCCGATCCTGCACCTGAACGGCTACAAGATCGCCAACCCGACGCTGCTCGCCCGTATGGACGACGAGGAGTTGCGCGAGCTCTTCTCCGGCTACGGCTACGAACCGTTCTTCGTCGAGGGCTACGAGCCCTTCCCCATGCACGAAGCGATGGCGGCCACCTTCGACACTGCCTTCGACCGGATCAGGGAGATCCAGAGCGCGGCACGCCGGCCGGGCGCGGAAGCGAAGCGGCCGCGCTGGCCGATGATCGTGCTGCGCAGCCCCAAGGGCTGGACCGGCCCGAAGGAGGTCGACGGCAAGAAGGTCGAGGATTTCTGGCGCTCGCACCAGGTACCCGTCGCAAATGCGCGCGGCGACGCGGCGCATCGCAGGGTTTTGGAAGAGTGGATGCTGAGCTACCGACCGGGCGAGTTGTTCGACGGCGCCGGCCGGTTGCTGCCGGAGATCGCTGCACTCGCGCCCGAGGGCGACAAGCGCATGGGCGCCCTGCCCCACGCCAATGGCGGGCTCCTGAAGCAGGACCTCGTCCTGCCGGACTGGAAGAGCCTCGCGATCGACGTGCCGCGGCCTGGCAGCCCGACCGCCGAGACGACCCGCTACATGGGCGCCTATCTACGCGAGGTGATCCGTCTCAACGCGGAAACGAAGAACTTCCGCCTGATGGGGCCGGACGAGACGGCCTCGAACAGGCTGGACGCCGTTTTCGAGGTCACGAACCGGGTCTGGATGGAGCGCATCGAGCCTTACGACGTGCAGCTCGCGCCGGAAGGTCGCGTGATGGAGGTTCTGTCGGAGCATCTGTGCCAGGGCTGGCTGGAAGGCTATCTGCTCACCGGCAGGCATGGCCTGTTCTCCTGCTACGAGGCCTTCATCCACATCGTCGATTCGATGGTGAACCAGCACGCGAAATGGCTGAAGACATCGGCGGAGCTGCCCTGGCGCAAGCCGATCGCCTCGCTCAACTACCTGCTCACCTCGCATGTCTGGCGGCAAGACCACAACGGCTTCAGCCACCAGGACCCGGGCTTCGCCGACTTCGTCGCCAACAAGAAAGCCGACACGGTGCGGCTCTATTTCCCGCCCGACGCCAATACGCTTCTGTGGGTGACCGATCACTGCCTGCGCACCTGGAACCGCATCAACGTCATCACCGCCGGCAAGCAGCCGCAGCCGCAATGGCTGACAGCGGCCGAGGCGGAATCGCATTGCCGGGCCGGCGCCGGCGCCTGGGACTGGGCCTGCACCTGCCCCGTCGGTGAGGAACCGGACGTCGTGATGGCCTGCGCGGGCGACGTGCCGACGCTGGAGACGCTTGCCGCGGTGGACCTGCTGCGCACCGCCCTGCCCGAGCTGAAGATCCGCGTCGTCAACGTCGTCGACCTGATGACGCTACAATCCCATACGGAACACCCGCACGGCTTCACCGACGCGAAATTCGACGCGCTGTTCACCAGGGATCGTCCGGTGATCTTCGCCTATCACGGCTATCCTTATCTCATCCATCGCCTCACCTACCGGCGGACCAACCACCACAATCTCCACGTCCACGGCTTTCGTGAGGAAGGAACGACGACGACGCCCTTCGACATGGCGGTGATGAACGAGCTTGACCGCTACCATCTGGCGCTCGCCGCGATCCGCCGCCTCCCCGGCCTTGCCGGGCGCGCGGAGACGGCCGTCGCTGCGATCGAGCGCAAGCTTGCCGCGCACCACGCCTATGTGCGCCAGAACGGCGAGGACATGCCCGAGATACGCGACTGGCAGTGGGCGTCGAAATGAGCTGACGCGCCTGGGCTTGACGCGTCGCCCCGTGTCGAGGACATCGGGATGGCCGATCCCTCGACCCGAAGCGGAGCCTCATGAACATCCTCGTTTTCAACGCCGGCAGTTCGAGCCTGAAGTTCAGCGTCTTCCGCGCCGGGCACGAGGACGCGGAGGAGCTGTTCAAGGGCTCCTACGAGCGCTTTCGCGACGGCAAGTGCGAGTTCCGCTTCCGGCACGGCGAGACGGACGAGCGCGGCACTGCCTCGATCGCCGGCATCGATCAGGCGGTGGAAGCGATCCCCGCCGTCCTCGAACGCTTTGGCCTGACGGTGCTCGACGCGGTGGGCCATCGTGTCGTGCACGGCGGCGCGCGCTTTTCGGCCGCTATCGTTCTCGACGATGCGATCGTCGCCGAGATCGATACCCTCACCCCGCTCGCCCCGCTGCACAACCCTGCCAATCTTGGCGCGATCCGTCTCTGCCGCAGGCTGTGGCCGGACGTGCCGCAGGTTGCCGTCTTCGACACCGCCTTCCACGCCACCAACCCGCCCTTCGCGACCACCTATGCTGTGCCGAAGGAATGGCGCGACGCGGGGCTGCGGCGCTACGGCTTCCATGGCACCTCGCACAAATACGTCGCCATGCGGGCCGCGCAGGAGATCGGCGTCCCTGCTTCCGACCTCCAGATCGTCAGCGTGCATCTCGGCAACGGCGCCAGCGTCTGCGCTGTGAATCGCGGCAAGAGCATGGACTCGTCGATGGGCATGACGCCGCTCGAAGGCCTTGTCATGGGCACCCGCTCCGGTGACGTCGACCCCGGGGCCTTCGGCTTCCTCGGCCGCCGGTTCGGCCTGTCGACGCAGGAGATAGAGACCGCGCTGAACAACGACAGCGGGCTGAAAGGCCTCACCGGCTCGTCCGACATGCGCGACCTGGAGGATCGGGCCGCCAAAAGCGACCTCGACGCGCAGCTCGCCATCGAGATCTTTGCCTACCGCGCGCGCAAATATGTCGGCGCTTACGCGGCGGCGATGGGCGGCATCGACGCCGTCGTGTTTACAGGCGGTATCGGAGAGAACTCGCCCTCGATGCGGCGGCGCATCTGCGACGGCCTGGAGTTCATGGGGCTGAGGCTCGACCACGACCGCAACCAGTCGGTCCACCTCGCCAACCGCGCAGCACCCCAGATACAGGCCTACGGCTCGCGCGTGCGCGTCTTCGTCACGGAGACGGCCGAACAGTTGATGATCGCGCGCGAAACGGCCGCGGCACTGACGCTGCCCGCGCCCGTTAACGAGGAGATTCCTGTCGCTGTCTCCGCCCGCCACGTCCACCTGTCGGCTTCCGCGGTCGAGACCCTGTTCGGGCCCGGCTACCAGCTCACCCCGGCCAAGCCGCTGAGGCAACCGGGCCAGTGGGCGGCGGCCGAACGCGTCGCGCTCGCGGGACCGAAGGGCCGGCTGGAACGGGTCGCGATCCTCGGCCCCGTGCGTCCGCGCACGCAGATCGAAGTATCACGCACCGACAGCTTCGCGCTCGGCATCGACGCACCCGTGCGAGAGAGCGGCAAGCTCGACGGCACGCCGGTCGTAACCATCGCCGGCCCAGCGGGCAATCTGGTCACCGACGGCCTGATCATCGCAGCGCGCCACATCCACACCAATCCGACAGATGCGGCTCGCCTTGGCCTGGAGGACGGCGAATATGTAGACGTGCGCATCGGCGACGCGGATCGCGGCCTCACCTTCGCGCGCACGCTGATACGGGTCGGTGCCAACTCCTTCACCGAGATGCACATCGACACGGACGAGGGCAACGCCGCGGGAATAGGCGTCGGCGACGGAGAAGAAGGCGAGATCCTCCAGGAGGCCGCGACGGTCCGTAGCCACTCTGCCGGTTGATCCGCCCTCCAGTTTGCCGCATTGCACAAATCGCTGCGCCGGTCAGAATGCCGCCATGAGTTCCGACACGCTCCAGATCCTGGTCATCGACGAGAACCGCATCCGCGCGGCGATCATCGAGGAAGGCCTGCGCGAGGCGGGCTATGCTCATGTGACGATCGTCCACGACGTCAACGGCATCGCGCGCCGGATCGCCGAGGTCGAGCCGGACGTGATCGTGATCGATCTCGAAAACCCAAACCGCGACATGCTGGAGAACATGTTCCAGCTCTCGCGCATGGTGAAGCGGCCGATCGCCATGTTCGTCGACCGCTCCGACACGGCTTCCATCGAGGCCGCCGTGGATGCCGGCGTCTCCGCCTACATCATCGACGGGCTGCGTAAGGAGCGCGTCAAGCCGATCCTCCAGATGGCGATCAGCCGCTTCAATGCCTTTTCACGCATGGCGCGTGAGCTGGAAGAGGCGCGCGGCGAACTCGAAGGCCGCAAGGTGATCGATCGAGCGAAGGGAATACTGATGAAGTCGCGGGGGCTCTCCGAGGAGGAGGCCTACACGCTCCTGCGCAAGACGGCGATGAACCAGAACCGCAAGCTGGCCGACGTGGCGCAGAGCCTTGTCACCGCGGCCGATCTGCTCGGGCCGGGAGGCCTCTAAGAATGGCGGACTACGAGATCAATGCCGGTTTCATGCCGCTGTTCGACAGCGCCGTGCTGGTGAGCGCCCGCGAGATAGGCTTCGCCGCGCGGGAAGGCATCGACCTGAAGCTGTCGCGAGAAACCTCCTGGGCCAACATCCGCGACCGCATTGCGATCGGTCATTTCGACGTGGCGCACATGCTGGGGCCGATGCCGCTCGCCTGCAATCTCGGCCTCACGCCGCTGGCGTCCGACACGATCGTGCCTTTCTCGCTGGGACTCGGAGGCAATTGCGTCACGGTCTCCAACGCCGTCTGGGACGGTATGACGGCGCATGACGCGCATCCAGACCTCGACCCGACCCGCAACGGAACGGCGCTGCGCGACCTGATCCGCGCGCGCGCGGCAGCCGGCGAGGCGCCGTTGCGCTTTGCGGTCACTCACCCGCATTCGGGTCACAATTACGAGCTGCGCTACTGGCTCGCCGGCTGCGGCATCGATCCGTCGCGCGAGGTCGAGATCGTCATCGTACCGCCGCCCTTCATGGCCGACGCGCTGGCAGCCGGCCATATCGACGGCTACTGCGTCGGCGAGCCCTGGAACAGCGTCTCGGTCGTCGCCGGCAAGGGCCATATCGCCACGGTGAAGGCGTCCATCTGGCGCGCCAGCCCGGAAAAGGTGCTCGGCGTGCGCAAGTCCTGGGCGCGCGACCATCCGGACGCCCTGTCCGCCCTGCTGCGCGCGCTGCATCACGCGGCGCGCTGGTGCCAGAATCCCGCCAATCACCGCGAACTGACGGCGCTGATGGCTCAGCCCGCCTTCCTCGGCCAGCCCGCCGAGATCCAGACGCGTGCACTGACGGGTCGTCTCGATGTCGGCGACGGCGTGCTGCGGCGGGTCGACGACTTCTTCCTTCCCTTCGACAAGGCGGCGAACTTTCCGTGGAAGAGCCATGCATTGTGGTTCTACACACAGATGGTGCGTTGGGGCGATGTCAGGCACACACCGGCCAACGCTGCGATCGCACGCGACTGCTACCGGCCCGACCTATACCGCGCCGCCCTGAAGCCGCTGGGCGTCGCCCTCCCCGGCGCCAACGCCAAGGTGGAAGGCGCGCTGACCTCAGCGACGCCCGTCGGCTCCGCCGGCGCCAGCCTCGTGCTTGGTCCGGACGGCTTCTTCGACGGGCGTATCTTCGATCCCGACATGCTTGACGCCTATATCGAGGCGCAGGCATCCGGCCTGCAGGCGGCCGATTGACACCGTCCGAACCGGAGCGCACTGCACACGATTTGTGCAACGCAAAATGACTGATTGCCGATCAGGCAGTCAGTCCTTCGGCGCCCGCTTCCGGTGCGACCACGCGCAAGTCATTGAAATTCCAGCACAAGCACTCGAATAGCCAAACTGGCACGCTTCGTGCTTCCTATTTTGCGAGGCCGAAAGGCCACGAAATCGGCGTCCAAGGACGGGCGCCCCGCAGGCAAAGCTGCCGATCAGAGATTCGCGCTCCCGGATGTACGGACGCGAGGTTCTGGCCGGCAGCTTTTTTCGTTTCAATCAAAGTCATTCGACGGGTCTCCCACCCGTCTCAAACCGGAGTGCGACATGATAGACAGGCCAGCATCCAAATCTCATCTCCGCATGGACCGCCGCAGCTTCCTCAAACGGGCCGCTGCCACTTCGGCCGTGCTTGCCGCGGCGCGCCAGCTCCTTCCATCGGGCGCGTATGCGGCCGCCGCCGGCCCCGAAGTGTCGGGAGCCAAACTTGGCTATATCGCACTCACGGATGCCGGCCCCCTGTTCGTCGCCAAGGAAAAGGGTTTCTTCGAGAAGCATGGGATGCCCGATGTCGAGGTGCTCAAGCAATCTTCCTGGGGAACGACGCGCGACAACATCGTCCTTGGGTCGGCCGGGAACGGCATCGACGGCGGTCATATCCTGACTCCGATGCCTTACCTCATCACCTCGGGCGCGATGACGCAGAACAACCAGCCTACCCCCGTCATGATCCTCGCGCGCCTCAACGTCGCGGGTCAGTGCATTTCGGTTGGTCAGGAGTATGCCGATCTCAAGCTGGGCGTCGATGCCACACCGTTCAAGGCCGCGCTGGAAGCCAAGAAGGCCTCCGGCAAGGAGGTAAAGGCAGCGATGACCTTCCCGGGCGGAACGCACGACCTGTGGATTCGCTACTGGCTGGCCGCCGGCGGCATCGACCCGAACAGCGACATCTCGACGATTGTCGTTCCGCCGGCTCAGATGGTCGCCAACATGAAAGTCGGCACCATGGATTGCTTCTGCGTCTGCGAGCCGTGGAATGAACAGCTCAAGAACCAACAGATCGGCTACACGGCCCTGACGACAGGCGAACTCTGGGACAAGCATCCCGAAAAGGCGTTCGCGCTGCGCGCCGATTACGTCGAGAACTATCCGAACGCCACCAAGGCGCTGCTGATGGCCGTCATGGAAGCCCAGCAGTGGTGCGAGGACATGGCCAACAAGGAGGAGCTGGCTCAAATCTGCGCCAAGCGCAACTGGATCAACGCCCCCTTCAAGGACGTCGTCGATCGGATGAAGGGAACCTTCGACTACGGCAACGGCAAGGTGGTCGAGAACAGCCCGTTCATCATGCACTACTGGGCGAACCACGCCTCCTATCCGTTCCGCAGCCACGATCTCTGGTTCCTGACCGAGGACATTCGCTGGGGCTACCTTCCGGAAAGCACCGACACGAAGGCGCTCATCGACAAGGTCAACCGCGAAGATCTGTGGCGGGAGGCTGCCGGGGAACTCGGCGTCACGGACATTCCGACCTCGACCTCGCGCGGCAAGGAGACCTTCTTCGACGGCAAGGTGTTCGATCCGGAGAATCCCGGCGCCTACCTGGAGAGCCTTTCGATCAAGCGAATGGCCTGAAGTCCGACAGCCGCCGGCTCACCGGCCGGCGGCCCCTGACCTGGATCGAAATCATCAAGGAGTCCGATATGACAGCCTCGGCTGCAAAGACGATCATCTCGCCGGTCAGGCCGTTACGGCCGGCGGCGAGCGTCCACGCTCTACCGATCGCCCGCAAGGCCCTCTCTCGCAAGCTGGTTGATGGCGCACTGTCAATCGCGGGTCAGGTGGTGCCGCCGCTCGTCACCCTGGCGCTGCTTGTCGGACTATGGCAGGCACTCTGTTCCGGGCCGACCTCCGCCCTGCCGCCCCCCTCGCAGGTCATCAGCGATACATGGGATCTCATCGTCCACCCGTTCTATGACAACGGCGGCAACGACAAGGGCATGGGCTGGCAGTTGCTCGCGAGCCTTCAGCGCGTGGCACTCGGCTACGCGTTGGCAGCCGTCGCGGGAATAGCTCTGGGCGTCCTCGTCGGTCAGTCGAGCCTGGCGATGCGAGGGCTCGACCCGATATTCCAGGTCCTGCGCACGGTACCGCCCCTGGCCTGGCTTCCTCTCTCCCTCGCGGCATTCAGGGACGGCGAGCCTTCCGCCATCTTCGTGATCTTCATCACGGCCATCTGGCCGATCATCATCAATACGGCTGTCGGCGTCCGCAATATCCCCTCGGATTATCGAAACGTCGCCCGTGTCCTTCGGCTCAACGGGCAGGAGTATTTCCGCAAGATCATGCTGCCGGCGGCGGCGCCTTACATCTTCACCGGCCTTCGTATCGGCATCGGTCTCTCGTGGCTGGCCATCGTGGCTGCGGAGATGCTCATCGGCGGGGTCGGCATCGGCTTCTTCATCTGGGACGCATGGAACTCGTCCCTCATCAGCGACATCATCCTGGCCCTCATCTATGTGGGGCTCGTCGGGTTCGTCCTCGACCGGATCGTCGCCTTCATCGGCAACCGCGTGACACGCGGCACCTCTGCGTCCTGAGGAGCACGACCATGGCGAACCACTATCTGTCGATCGAAGGCATCGGCAAGACGTTCTCGCGCGGCAACTCCACGACGGAAGTTCTCCGCGACGTGACGCTCGGCGTCGCGAAGGGTGAATACGTTTCGATCATCGGCCACTCCGGCTGCGGCAAGTCCACGCTTCTCAACATCGTAGCGGGCCTCACACGATCGACGGTGGGGGCCGTCTTCCTCGATGGCAGCGTCGTCGATGACCCAGGCCCAGACCGCGCGGTCGTCTTCCAGAACCACTCGCTCCTGCCCTGGCTTACGGTTCAGGAGAACGTCGCTCTTGCCGTCGACAAGGTTTTCAGCGGCAAGAAGTCCGCCGCCGAACGCAGCGAATGGACGATGCACAACCTCGACCTGGTCCATATGGGACATGCCAGGGACAAGCGCCCGGCCGAGATCTCGGGCGGGATGAAGCAGCGTGTCGGCATCGCGCGGGCGCTTGCGATGGAGCCGAAGCTGCTCCTTCTCGACGAGCCGTTCGGTGCGCTCGACGCCCTGACCCGAGCGCACCTGCAAGACCAGGTCATGCAGATTCACCAGTCGCTCGGCAACACAGTGATCATGATCACGCATGACGTCGACGAAGCAGTCCTCCTGTCGGACCGGATCGTGATGATGACCAATGGCCCGGCGGCGCGCATTGGTGAAGTACTCGACGTAACCCTCGAGCGCCCGCGCAACCGCATCGCGCTTGCATCGGACCGGACCTACCTCAAATGCCGCGAGGCGGTGCTGAAATTCCTCTACGAACGGCACCGCTTCGTGGAAGCTGCGGAGTGACGGCGATGACAGAGAAGCTTGTCATCGTCGGCAACGGCATGGCGCCGGGCAGGATGCTGGAGCACCTGTTCGAGGCCGCCCCCGGTCGCTACCAGGTCACCATCTTCAACGCGGAACCACGGGTCAACTATGACCGCATCATGCTCTCGCCCGTGCTCTCCGGCGAGAAGAGCTACGACGACATCGTCATCCACGGCGACGGCTGGTACATCCAGAACGGCGTGACGCTCTACAAGGGCCACAGGATCGTCGCGATCGACCGCGCCGCCAAGACCGTGACCTCGGACATGGGGGGCACCGAGAGCTACGACAAGCTGGTCATCGCCACCGGCTCGGTGCCGTTCATCATCCCAGTGCCCGGCAAGGACCTGCCCGGCGTCATCACCTATCGCGACCTGGATGACGTCAATGCCATGCTGCTCGCGGCGCAATCGCGCGCGAAGGCGGTCGTCATCGGCGGCGGGCTGCTCGGCCTGGAAGCGGCCGCCGGCCTGAAGGCGCGCGGCATGGAGGTAACGCTGATCCACGTCATGCCGACGCTGATGGAGCGCCAGCTCGACCCGGCCGCCGGCTACCTGCTGCAGAAGGCGATCGAGGCCCGCGGCATCGAGGTGCTGACCAAGGCCAACACCAAGGCCATCATCGGCGACGCTAAGGTCGAGGGGGTCGAGCTCGCCGACGGCACGTTCATCCCGGCAAGCTTGGTCGTGATGGCGGTCGGCATCCGCCCGAACGTCGCGCTCGCCAAGGAGGCCGGACTGGAGGTCAACCGCGGCATCGTCACCGACGCCCGCATGGCAACGTCCGATCCCGACATCCTGTCGATCGGCGAATGCGCCGAGGTCGGCGGCCATGTCTATGGCCTCGTCGCCCCCCTCTACCAGATGGCGCGCGTCGCTGCCGCCAGCCTGACCGGTGGCACGGAGGAGCGGTTTGCCCACTCCGACACGCCGACCAAGCTCAAGGTCACCGGCATCGACCTCTACTCGGTCGGCGACTTCGCCGATGGCGACGACCGCGAGGAGATCATTCTGCGCGATGCTTCTGCCGGCATCTACAAGCGCGTCATCCTGCGCGACAACAAGATTATCGGAACCGTGCTGTTCGGCGAGACCGCCGACGGTTCCTGGTTCGCCGACCTGCAGAAGAAGCAGGCCGACATTTCGGAGATGCGCGACACGCTGATCTTCGGCCAGGCCTTCCAGGGAGGCGCCTCCGCGGACCCTCTGGCGGCCGTTGCGGCCCTCTCGGATGATGCCGAGATCTGCGGCTGCAACGGCGTCTGCAAGGGCAAGATCACCGGCGCGATCACGTCGAAAGGCCTGACCGGCCTGGACGACGTACGCGCCCACACCAAGGCATCCGCCTCCTGCGGTACCTGCACGCCACTGGTCGAGAAGCTGATGGTGCTCACTCTCGGCGACAGCTACAACCCCGCTGCGATCCAGCCGATGTGCACCTGCACCACGCTCGGCCACGACGAGGTACGCCGACTGATCAAGGCGAAAGGGCTGAAGACCATCCCCGCGGTGATGCAGGAGCTGGAGTGGAAGACCTCCTGCGGCTGCGCCAAGTGCCGCCCTGCCCTCAACTACTACCTCGTCTGCGATTGGCCTGACGAATATGCCGACGACTACCAGTCGCGCTTCATCAACGAGCGCGTCCACGCCAATATCCAGAAGGACGGCACCTATTCGGTGGTGCCGCGCATGTGGGGCGGCGTCACCTCGGCGCAGGAGTTGCGGGCGATCGCCGACGTGGTCGACAAGTTCGCGATTCCCACGGTCAAGGTCACCGGCGGCCAGCGCATCGACATGCTGGGCGTGAAGAAGGAGGATCTGCCGGCTGTCTGGTCCGATCTCGGCAAGGCCGGCTTCGTTTCGGGTCACGCCTATGCCAAGGGCCTGCGCACGGTGAAGACCTGCGTCGGCACCGATTGGTGCCGCTTCGGCACGCAGGACTCGACCAGGCTCGGCATCCGTATCGAGAAGTTCATGTGGGGTTCCTGGACGCCGGCCAAGGTCAAGATGGGCGTGTCCGGCTGTCCGCGAAACTGCGCCGAGGCGACCTGCAAGGACGTGGGCGTCATCTGCGTGGATTCCGGCTACGAGATCCATTTCGCTGGCGCGGCCGGCCTCGACATCAAGGGCACCGAGGTGCTCGGCCAGGTCCGCACCGAGGACGAGGCGCTCGAGGTCATCGTCGCTCTCACCCAGATGTATCGCGAGCAGGCCCGCTATCTCGAGCGCATCTACAAATGGGCCAAGCGTATCGGCTTGGACGAGATCCGCCGCCAGATCATGGGCGATCCGGAGCGACGGAAGGCCTATTTCGACCGCTTCGTCTTCTCGCAGAAGTTCGCGCAGGTCGACCCCTGGTCGGAGCGGGTCTCCGGCAAGGACAAGCACGAGTTCCGCCCGATGGCGGCCGTGCCGTTCCAGCAGGCAGCGGAGTAGACGATGGACTGGCTCCAGATCGGACATATCGACGACATCCCCCGCCGCGGCGCGCGCTGCGTGACGACGCCGCAAGGCAGGATCGGCGTCTTCCGCACCGCGGATGACCAGGTCTTCGCCATCGAGGACCACTGCCCGCACAAGGGCGGGCCGCTCAGCCAGGGCATCGTCCACGGCACGTCGGTGACATGTCCGCTGCACAACTGGGTGATCTCGCTGGAGACCGGCCAGGCACAGGGGGCGGACGAAGGTTCGGTCAGGACGATCCCGCTCAGGCTGGTCGACGGCCAGATCCAGATAGCGCTCGCCGCGCAGCTGATGGCGGCCGAATGAACATTCCAGGAGATCCCACAGCCGCCGCGGTGAGGACGACCTGCCCCTATTGCGGGGTGGGGTGCGGCGTGATGGCGGACGTCGCCGCGGACGGCTCGGTGTCCGTCCGCGGCGACCCGGATCATCCGGCGAATTTCGGCAAGCTCTGCTCCAAGGGCAGCGCGCTCGGCGAGACGACCGGCCTCGACGGCCGGATGCTGTATCCCGAGATCGCGGGCCGGCAGGCGTGCTGGGACGACGCGCTCGATCTCGTCGCGAAACGCTTCACGGATACGATCGCCGCGCACGGGCCGGATTCGGTCGCCTTCTACGTCTCTGGCCAGCTTCTCACCGAGGACTACTACGTCGCCAACAAGCTGATGAAGGGCTTCATCGGCTCGGGCAACATCGACACGAATTCCCGCCTCTGCATGGCCTCGTCCGTCGCCGGCCACCGTCGCGCCTTCGGCGAGGACGTGGTGCCGGGCACCTACGAGGATTTCGAGGAGGCCGACCTCGTCGTCCTGACCGGGTCCAACACCGCCTGGTGCCACCCGATCCTCTACCAACGCCTGCTCGCGGCCCGGCGAACGAGAGGGACGAAAATTATCGTCATCGATCCGCGCCGCACAGCGACAGCGCAGGAGTGCGACCTTCATCTCGCAATCGACCCCGGCACCGATGTGCTGCTGTTCAACGGCGTGTTAGCGCACCTTGCCCGCTCGAACGTGATCGACCAGAACTATGTCGGCGCGGCGACCTCCGGCTTCGCCGAAGCCCTGTCCGCCGCGCTGGCCGATGCGCCCTCGTCGGCGAGTGTTGCCACCGGCTGTGGCCTCGCCGAGGCCGACGTGCAGCTGTTCTTCCAGCTCTTCGCCGGCACCGAGCGCACGGTCACCGTCTACAGCCAGGGCGTCAACCAGTCCTCGCGCGGCACCGACAAGGTCAACGCGATCGTCAACTGCCACCTCGCCACCGGCCGGATCGGCAGGCCGGGCATGGGACCGTTCTCGGTCACCGGCCAGCCCAACGCGATGGGCGGCCGTGAGGTTGGCGGGCTCGCCAACCAGCTGGCGGCCCATATGGGCTTCGAGAGCCCGGAAGACATCGACCGCGTCGCCCGCTTCTGGCGCGCGCCCAACATTGCCAGTAGGCCGGGCCTAAAGGCGGTCGATCTGTTCCGCGCCGTCGGCGAGGGGCGTATCAAGGCGTTGTGGGTGATGGGCACCAATCCGGCGGTGTCGATGCCCGACGCCGGCCGCGTGCGCGCCGCGCTGAAGAGCTGCGAATTCGTCGTCGTCTCCGACATCACCCGCACCGACACCACCCGCTATGCCGACGTCTACCTTCCCGCCGCCGGCTGGGGCGAGAAGGACGGCACGGTCACCAATTCCGAGCGCCGAATCTCGCGTCAGCGCGCTTTCCTGCCGCCGCCGGGCGAGGCGCGGCCGGACTGGCGCATCGTCTGCGACGTTGCCCGCCGCATGGGCTTCGGCGACGCCTTCGCCTATGACGGTCCCGCCGCGATCTTCCGCGAACACGCCGCGCTGTCGACTTACGAGAACGGCGGCCGACGCGTCTTCGACATCGGCGCGATGGCCATGGATGAAGCTGCCTACGACGCCATGCCCCCCCGGCATTGGCCTGTTGCGGAGGAAAGCGTCTCCCATCACCGCCTCTTTGCCGACGGCCGCTTCCCGACTCCCGACGGGCGCGCCCGCTTCGTCGCCGTCAGGCAGGATCGCCTCGCGCGGACGGTCGATGCGACCTTCCCGATCGCGCTGAACACCGGCCGTCTGCGGGACCAGTGGCACACTATGACCCGCACCGGCCGCGTGCCGAGGCTTGCCGCCAACACGCCGGAAGCGATGATCGATATAAGCGCGGCCGACGCCGGCGCCTACGGCCTGGCCGACGGCGATCTCGCCCGCGTGACCAGCGCGCAGGGAACCGCCCGCGCCAAGGCGCGCATCACCGATACGGTCCGCCCAGGGCAAGCTTTCCTGCCGATGCACTGGAGCGGCTCCTTTGCCACCAACGCAGCGGCGGGCTCCATCTCGACGCCCGATGTCGACCCGATCTCCGGCCAGCCGGAGCTGAAGCACACGCCTGTCCACATCGCGCGCGAGGAAATCAACTGGACCGCGGTACTGCTGACCCGGCGCGACCTGCGCCCCACCGGCTTCGTGCACTGGAGCCGCCACGCTATCGAGGGCGGCTGGGCGTACGATCTGTGCGGCACGGAATCGCCCGACCAGGGCATCCTGCTCGCGCGTTCCCTTCTGCCCGACGTCCGCCCGGAGCATCTGGTGGAATATCGCGACCGCCACGGCCGCACCTACCGCGCCGCCTCACTGGACGAGGCCGGGACGTTGGCCGAGGTTATGTTCGTCGCCCCCACAGGCGAACTGCCGCCGCGCGACTGGCTGCAACTCCTGATCGGCTCGCGCCAGCCGCTTTCCGCCGCCGAGCGCATGGCGCTTCTGTCCGGCCGCTCGCCGGTGCCGATGGCATCCACGGGCCGGATTGTCTGCTCCTGCTTCAATGTCGGCGTCAACCAGATCGCCTCGGCAGTGGCAGCGGGCTGCTCGACCGTCGAAGAGGTCGGCCAAAGCCTGCGCGCCGGCACCAACTGCGGTTCCTGCCGCTCAGAGATAAGGACCATCATCGATGCAGGTCGTCTCCAGGCAGCCGAGTGAAGAAGCCCCGGCGCGGATCCGACCGCTGTCGGTCCTGCCGGTCTTTCTCGACCTCGCGGGAAAACGCACCGTCGTCGCGGGTGGCACGGACGCGGCCGCCTGGAAGGCCGAGCTGCTCGCGGCGGCCGGCGCCACGGTCGAGGTCTTCTCGCCCGAGGACGAACTCTCCGACGAAATGCGCCGCATCGCGGAGCGCGAGCCGAAACTGACCATCCATCCCCGGCGCTGGGAGCCGGCCAGCCTGCGCGGCGCGGCTGTCGCCCTGGCGGACGCGGGAAGCGACGACGAGGCCACCGCCTTCCGCGATGCCGCCCGGCACGCAGGCACGGCGTGCAACGTCATCGACAGGCCGGCCTTCTGCGACTTCCAGTTCGGCACAATCGTCAACCGTTCGCCCGTGGTCATGGGCATCTCGACCTCCGGCGCGGCCCCCATTCTCGGCCAGGCAGTGCGCCGCCGCATCGAGACGTTGCTGCCACCCTCACTGGCTAACTGGGCCGCTTTGGCCCGCACGGCCCGAGAGCGGGTGGCGGAGACGCTAACGCCCGGTCCGGCCCGCCGCGCGTTCTGGGAGACGTTCGTCGACCTCGCCTTCGGCCCAGCTCCGTCCGAAGCAATTGCCCAGAACATTTCCACCGCGCTCCGTTCCTCTCGCGAGGCCCCGCGCGGCAAGGTCATCTTCGTCGGCGCGGGACCGGGCGACGCCGAACTACTGACGCTCAAGGCGGTGCGCGCGCTGCAGGCGGCCGACGTGATCTTGTTCGACGACCTGGTCTCCGACGACGTGCTCGAACTCGCCCGCCGCGAGGCAAAGCGCATCCTCGTCGGCAAGCGCGCCGGCCGGCCGAGCTGCAAGCAGAGCGAGATCAACGCCCTGATGGTGAAGCTTGCCCGCGCCGACCGACATGTGGTCCGGCTCAAATCAGGCGATCCGATGATCTTCGGCCGCGCCGGCGAGGAGATCGCCGCGCTGGAGGCGGCCGGCATCGGCTACGAAGTCGTTCCGGGCGTCACCGCAGGCCTCGCACTCGCCGCAACGCTCGGGGTTTCCCTCACCCACCGGGACATGGCGAAATCCGTCCGCTTCATCACCGGCCATTCCAAGTCGGGCGGCCTGCCACAGGATGTCGACTGGCGGGCAGCCGCGGACATGTCCGCCACGACGATCTTCTACATGGGTGCCCGCACCGCCGGGCTCATTTCGGAGCGCCTGATCGCCGAGGGCCTGTCGGCGCAGACGCCCGCGTGCGTCGCCGCCAATGTGGGACGGCCGGGCATGCGTTGCGAGAGGACTGCCCTGCACGACCTCGCCCAGGTAACCGCCAACTTTGACCGCGCGACGCCCATCCTCATCGGCGTCGGACAGGTCTTCGCGCCAAGGCTCGTCACTGCGCAGACAGAGGCTGGCGGCGGCCTCGGTGCTGGCCTTCATGCAATTGGTTGACGCTGTGTTCAAGACGCGGGTTTGACCCGCGTCAATGCGATGGAGGGTGCATCTGGAGCCAATGGGGACGGTCTTTCACACCGAAACAGGAGTCCCTCACATGTCCACGCAAACCACGGAAGCGTCCACGCCACGCCTTTTCATCCCCTTCCTCGGCGGCTTCTACGACACGGTCGCGCAGCCGCTGAGCTGGCTCATCCTGCGCGTCTTCGTCGGCGGCGCTCTCGCCATTGAAGGCTGGGCGAAGATCCTGGCACCATTCGCACAGACCGGCTTCGTGGAAAGCATCGGCTTCTATCCCGGCTGGTTCTGGTCGCCTTTGCTCGCGGCTATGCAGTTCTTCGGCGGCATCGCCATCGCGCTCGGCTTCCTGACGCGGCCCGTCGCGCTCGCCAATGCCGTGATGCTCGCCATCACCTGGTGGTTCCATTACAGCCACTCGTATGGCGACGCGTTGCTGACCCAGGCCGGCATCGACATCGTGAAGGCCGGGGGCAACGACCTCTTCACCGCCAACGGCCTGCAGCGCCTGGCCGATGGCGGCGCCGCTTTCCTGCACCAGGTACAGGACAAGGCGACCTTCCTTTCTGCGATCTGGACCGTAGGCGTGCTGTTCTTCGCTGGTCATGGAGGCGGCCCATTGTCGGTCGACCGCGCCATTGGCAAGGAATTCTGAGCCGCTCGATCGTTCCGTGCTAAAAGGGTGCCGCTTGCGGCGCCCTTTTCATGCGCAAGCCGCCTCTACGGCACGAGTACCGCCGCGCCGCTGAGGCGGCCCTGCCGCAGGTCGTCGAGCGCCTCGTTGGCGCGCTCGAGCGGATAGGTGGTCGTATGCGTGCGGACTTGCGCCGCCCGCGCCACCGGGAAGAACTCCTCGGCGTCACGGCGCGTCAGGTTGGCGACCGACACCAGTTCCCGCTCCTCCCACAGGATCGCATATGGCATCGAGGGTATGTCGCTCATGTGAATGCCGCCGCAGACGACACGACCGCCTTTGCGGACGGCCTTCAGCGCAGCGGGAACGAGATCGCCGACCGGCGCGAAGATGATCGCGGCATCAAGCGGCACCGGCGGCGCCTCATCCGACCCGCCTGCCCAGTTCACGCCGAGGCTGCGCGCGAAGCGCTGGGCTTCGGCATCGCCCGGCCGCGTGAAGGCGTAGACCTCGCGACCCTGCCAGGCGCAGACCTGGGCGATGATGTGGGCGGCCGCGCCGAAGCCATAGAGGCCGATACGCCTGCCCTCTCCCGCGCGCTTGAGCGACCGCCAACCGATGAGCCCGGCGCAGAGAAGCGGGGCAGATGCACCCGGATCGGCATCCGCGTCCAGGTCGAAGGCGAAATCCGAATCTGCCACGACATGCGTCGCGAAACCGCCATCGCGGGTATAGCCGGTGAACAGAGGCGCATCGCAGAGATTTTCCGAGCCGGAGCGACAATAGGGGCACGCGCCGCAAGTGTGGCCGAGCCACGGGACGCCGACCCTCCGCCCCAACCTCGCCGGCTCGACGTCCGGGCCCACGGCATCGACGATCCCGACGATCTCGTGCCCAGGCACCAGCGGCAGCTTTGGATGTGTCAGGTCGCCGTCGACGACGTGGAGGTCGGTCCGGCACACTGCGCACGCTTCGACCCTGAGCCGGATCTCGCCGACGCCAGGCATCGGATCGGGCCGTTCGACCGGCACGAGCGGCATGCCAGGCTTTTCGAGCACCATTGCCTTCATTGCGACACCCTCACAGAGCCGGTCGACCGGACCCAAGGCTGACATTTTCGCGCGTCACACTTCCCCGATCTTTGATCCTGCTCAAGGGAAGAGGGCACCGTCGTCCGTAGATTGACGGCATCTGCCACCAGATGGGAGCGCCCTGCCCATGAAGACGATCCTCACCGTCACCAGCCCGGACCTCGACGACACGGACCTGAAGCTCGCCGCCACGCTGTGCGAGGAACACGGCGCGCATCTCGCCGTCCTCGTCGTCAAGCTCGCAGCTGCCCCGCCGATCGGCGGCTATGCCGCGATCGTATCGGACGCATGGCTCCAGGAGCGGGAGGCCGACAAAGCAAGCCTGAAAGAGCGGACCGCGGCGGTATCCGACCTGCTCGCGACCCTGTCGATATCGGCCGACGTGTCGAGCGACTATCCCGAGGAACCGTGGGTGGACGACATCGTCGGCCGGCGCGCCCGCTATGCCGACCTCACGCTCGTCGGCCCTCAGCTTCTGCGCGGCGGCATCCTGAAGAGCAAAGTGATCGCCGGCGCCCTGTTCTCGTCCGGCAAGCCGCTGCTGCTCGTGCCGCGCGGCTCGAGCCCGACGCTCAGGCCGAGGCGCGTGGTGGTCGGGTGGGATTCGAGCCTGGAGGCGTCCAACGCGGTCGCCAGTGCGCTCGACATCCTGTCCACGGCGGAGGACGTCCGCCTGCTGCTGGTCGATCCCGTCGAGGGAGAGAGCGGCCAGGGCGCTGAACCCGGCGCCGATGCCGCCGCCTATCTCGCGCGACACGGCGTCAGGGTCACCGTCGACCGCCGTCCGAGCCAGGGCCGTTCGATCGCCGCTGTTTTGCGCCAGCACGCTGTCGACACCGCGGCCGAGCTGCTGGTGATAGGTGCCTACGGTCATTCCAGACTGGAGGAACGGATCTTCGGCGGGGTGACGAAATCGATGATCGACGAGCCGCCGCTGCCGATCCTGATGGCGCGCTAGTACATTGGGACGAACCACCTCGCGGCAGGCGCGTTTCCATCGATAGCGCCCGCCACGGGATTTTTCGGCCCTTTGGACCGACAAGCGGAAGGAGCCAGCATTGATCACCGACGAGCAGACCGATGCGATTGCATTCCTCACCGATCCCTCGACGCACGGGGTGACCGGCCCGGTCGAGACCATCGAAACCCACATCTCGCACATCGTTCTCGCCGGAGAGCGCGCCTTCAAGATGAAGCGCGCGGTGAAGCTCCCCTATGTCGATTTCTCAACCCCGGCCCTGCGGCTCGCCGCATGCGAGAAGGAGGTCGAGTTCAATTCCGAAACGGCCCCCGGCCTCTATCTCGGCGTGCGGCGCCTGACGCGAGACGCCGGCGGACGTCTCGACTTAGACGGCGAAGGCGAGATGGTCGACGCGGCCATCGAGATGAGACGTTTCGACCAATCCGCCCTGCTCGACCGGATGGCCGGAGCGGGCAGGCTGACGCCGGCCCTGATGACCGACACCGCGCGGATGATCGTCCGTTTCCACCGTGGCGCGCCGGTCGTCCATGCGGGCGGCGGCGCGGCCAATCTGGCGGGCGTGCTCGACATCAACCGGGCCGGCTTCGCGACAAGCCATGTCTTCTCGACGGACGAGGTCGAGCGCTTCGACGCTGCTTTCCGCGTAGCACTTGCGCATCATGCCGCCCTGCTCGACCGGCGGGAGCAGGCGGGCAAGGTGCGGCGCTGCCATGGAGATCTCCACCTGCGCAACCTCTTCCTCGACCAGGGCGAGCCGCGCCTGTTCGACTGCATCGAGTTCAACGATCAGATCGCCACCGTGGACGTGCTTTACGATCTCGCCTTCCTGCTGATGGACCTATGGCACCGCGACCTGGACGAGCTCGCCAATCTGGTGATGAACCGCTACCTGGACGAGGCGGACGATGAAGACGGCTTCGTGCTCCTCCCCTTCCTCATGGCTGTCCGGGCCGCCGTGCGGGCGCATGTCACTGCGACGCAGGTCGAGGAAGGCGCGGACCCGTCCGGCAAATTGGAAAGAGAAGCGCGCGCCTATTTCGACCTCGCTACCCGCCTGCTACCCCCCCATCCGCCACGCCTCCTCGCCATTGGCGGGTTGAGCGGCACGGGCAAGACGACGGTGGCCGAGGCGCTGGCGCCGCATGTCGGACCGCCGCCCGGCGCGCGCATTGTCGAGAGCGACCGCATCCGCAAGGCGCTGCACGGCGTCGCAGCCGAAACGCGCCTGCCGGACAAGGCCTATCGGCCGGAAGTGTCCGATCGCGTCTATCGCGAGATGGCCTGGCGGGCCGGTCTCATCCTGTCCGAGGGCGGCTCGGTGGTAGCGGACGCCGTCTTCGAACGGCCGAATGACCGCGCCCGGATCAAGCAGGTCGCCGACGAGCGGGATGTCCCCTTCGACGGCATATGGCTGGAGGCGCCGGCCGACGTGCTCTGGCAGAGGGTCGGGCAGCGCTCCGGCGGCCCTTCCGACGCAACCGTCGACGTCCTGTCCCGCCAGTTGCAGCGGGACGCGGGCGAGATCGGCTGGCGGAGGCTCGACGCCGCGCGCCAGCCGGCCCGCATCGTCGCCGACATTCTGGCATTCACGAAAAAGGGCGAGCCCTCGGCCGCATGACCGGGGCTCGCGTCGCCGTTCAGGCGGCCGTCTGCGCGGCCATGTCCCCGGCGATTGTCGCGGCGTCCTTGCGTGCTTGCTTCGCCGCCTCGGACGCGAGCTTCGAACCGAGGGAAGCGAGCCGGCTGGCTTCGCCCGCATAGTCGGACGCGGCGTTCTGGGCAAAGGTGCTGAGGATGTCGAAGGCGTCCTTCATCTCCTCGCTCGCGGCGAGTTCCTCGGCAAGTTTCGCATCCTGCTCGTAGCGGCGTTTCAGGAAGGCGAGGCCCTCGATCTGATAGCGCAGCAACGCGCCGAATGCCTGCGCCTGGATCTGCATTCCCGCCTGGATCGCGTTGCGTCCCTCAGCCAGGAACGGTACGGACGGCGCTTCAATGGTGGAAGTCGTCTTCTTCGTCGCCATGTTCGATCTCCGCTTGCGTATCGCTTGCAGCAAAAACGCTAGCCGAGAAAGCCGGAGGCGCATTGACTTCGATCAAGCGCCCTATCGCTGCAGCACAAAGACGCCCGGCGCATCGTCGAGTGGCGGAAGGCTATGATCCGGCGCGCCCATCGGCGGCGGCGCGACCCTCGCGGCCTCGGAATGTAGTGCGAGCCAGTCAGTCCACGCCTCCCACCACGAGCCCTGCCGTGCGTCGGCCGACGCCGTCCACTCGTCCGGGCCGATCGACACGCCATCGGCGTGTTTCGTCGCGATGCGATAACGGCGGCGCGGCCTGCCGGGCTCGCTGACGATGCCGGCATTGTGACCGCCGCTGGTGAGCACGAAGGTGAGCTCCGTGTCGGTCAGGTCGTGGATCTTGTAGACCGACCGCCACGGCGCGACATGGTCCCGCTCCGTGCCGACCACGAACATCGGCGCCCTGATGTTCTGAATCGCCGCCGCCCTGCCCTCCACCATCAACCGTCCAGCCGCCAGGTCGTTGTCGAGATAGAGCTTGCGCAGATATTCGGCATGCATCCTGTAGGGCATGCGGGTCGTGTCGGCGTTCCACGCCATCAGGTCGAACATCGGCTCGCGCTCGCCCATCAGATAATTGCGCACCATGCGCGACCAGACGAGGTCGTTGGTCCGCAGCATCTGGAAAGCGCCGGACATCTGGTCGGCGGAGAGATAGCCGCGGTCCCACATCATGCTTTCGAGCAGGTGCAACTGGTCGTGGTCGATGAACAGCGCCAGTTCGCCGGGCTCGGAAAAGTCCGTCTGAGCGGCAAGCAGCGTGACGGTGGCGAGCCGGTCGTCACGCGCGCGCGCCATCGCCGCGGCGCCGATCGCGAGCAGCGTCCCGCCGAGGCAGTATCCCGCCGCATGGATCCGTCTGTCCGGAACGATCGCCGAGACGGCATCGACGGCGGCCATGAGGCCCAAACGGCGGTAGTCGTCCAGACCGAGGTCCCGGTCCTCGGCGGTCGGATTGCGCCACGAAATGCAGAAGACCGTATGGCCCTTCCCGACCAGGTAGCGGATCAGCGAATTGGCCGGCGACAGGTCGAGGATGTAGTATTTCATGATCCAGGCCGGCACGATCAGCACCGGATCGGCGAACACGTCCGGCGTCGTTGGCGCGTACTGGATCAGCTCGATCAGGTGATTGCGGAACACCACCTTGCCGGGCGTGACGGCCACATCCTTGCCGACGGCGAATTCCTCCGCGCCGACCCGCGGCTGCCCGTTTACCCTCCGCGTCTGGTCCTCGATCCAGTTGGCGAAGCCCTTCACAAAGTTCATGGCGCCCGTCTCGATCGTGCGGGAGATGATTTCCGGATTCATGAACGGCACGTTGGACGGAGAGAACAGGTCAAGCATCTGCCGCGCCATGAAGGACACGACATCCTCGTGGTGCGGCGACACGCCCGGCACCTCATGCGTGACGTTGTGCCACCATTGCTGGGTGAGCAGGAAGGATTGCGCCCATATGCTGAAGGGCGGTTTCCGCCACGCCTCGCCCGAGAACCGGTCGTCCCCCGGCAGCGGCTCTATCGTCGGCGGCGCGTCAGGATCGGAGTCGAGCGCAGCGACATGCGCCAGAAGCCGTGCGGACTTGCGGGCCGCCTTGTCGGCGAGCTCCAGCCGCTTGCCGGGCGCCGCCATCAGATGCGTCCACCAATCGAACTGCGCCATCGCCAGCGCCGTCGGCGACAGGCCTGCGCTCATGCGCGCCGTCATCGCCTCCCGCATCCTGTCGATGGCGCGAAACGCCTCGCTGCCCAGTTCCTCGCGGGCCGGCACCGGCGGGATCTCTGGAGCCTGAACGGTGGGCCTGGAAGTCTGTCTCGCGTCTTTCATGCCGCTGACGATAGCAGGCCGGACACGCAGGTGGATTGATTTCACTCAATCCGCCGGACACCGGCGCGAGGGTCAGACGAGAAGCGTCGCCGCCGAACGGTATTCGGCCTCCAGCCGGTCGACCAGGGCGGCGACATGCGGCAGATCGTCGATCGCGCCCACGCCCTGCCCCGCAGCCCACAGGTCGCGCCAGGCCTTGGCGTCCGTCGTGCCGAAGTTCAGCTTGTCGGGCGGCGTGAGATCGTCGGGATTCTTGCCCGCCGCGGCGAGGCTGGCGCGCAGGAAATTGCCGGGCACGCCGCTGACAGCCGGCGTGTAGACGATGTCGGCGGCCTTGGCGTCGAGGATCATCTGCCGCTGCCGCTCCACCGCCATGCTCTCGGCCGTCGCCATGAAGCGGGTGCCCATGTAGACCATGTCCGCGCCCATCAGCCGTGCCGCCGCCACCTGGCGCCCGGTCGAGATCGCGCCGCCGAGCAGGAGCGTACCGTCGAAGATCTGCCGGATCTCGTGCAGCGCCGCGAACGGGCTGATCAGCCCCGCGTGGCCGCCCGCGCCATAGGTTACGGCAATCAGCCCGTCGACGCCCGCCTCGGCGGCCTTCGCCGCAAATCTCAGGTTCGTCACGTCGTGGAACACCAGCCCGCCATAGCCGTGCACCGCCGCGATCAGGTCGCGGTTCAACCCAAGCGACGTGATGACCAGCGGCACCTTGTGATCGATCGTGATGGCGAGATCAGCCTCCAGACGCGGATTGGACTTGTGCACGACCAGATTGACGCCAAAGGGCGCAGCACCCGGCTCCAGCCTTCCGGCGATTTCGTCGAGCCAGTCGCGATAGCCGTCACTGGTCCGCTGGTTGAGCGCCGGGAAGGAACCGACCGCGCCCGCATTGCATGTCCCGACGACGAGGTCGGGGCCGGAGATCAGGAACATCGGCGCGGCGACGACCGGAAGTCGAAGACGCCCGGCCCAGGAAACAGGTGTCGGCATGCGGAAAGATCCCGAAAGGAAAAATGGCCCGCCGGGGAACGGCGGGCCAAGGCTGGGTGTGTCTCAGTACTGGGTGAAATCCTGCAGCGTCTTGAAGGTCTTGTCCTTCGAATTGAGCTGGTAGATCTTCAGCGCCGTGCCGGAGAGCTGCTTGTCGTTGTCGAAGCTGATCGGCGCCGATACGCCCTGCGTGTCGAAATCCTTCAGCCCGCGCAGCTGTTTGACCGTGCAGGCCCGCGTCAGTTCCTTGCCGCAGCGCTTCATGCCTTCCGCCAGCGAATGCAGGCCGACATAGCTGAGATAGGTGTAGCGATTGATCGCGGCGATCTCTTCGGCCGAGACGTATTTCTTCGCCTTTTCCATGAACGCGTCGATCGCCGGGCCGTTCAGCGCCACGTAGTCGGCGATGAGGTAGTCGTAACCGGCCGGCGCCGCCAGGTTGACCGACGGAGGCATATCCTCCGACCAGACGCCCGCGACCTGCAGGTCCAGCGACAGCTTGCGCGCCTCGCCCAGGATGTTCGCCGCGCCGGCGATGATGCCGCCGTTGGCGAGCACATTGACGCCGGCCTGCTTCATCTGCGCCATCTCGGCGGCGAAATTGGCAGTGCCCTTCTTGAAGCGCACCTTCAGCCCGTCGGTGCCGCCGAACTCCTTGATCGCGCGGTCGTAGCCGTGTTCGATCGCCGCGCCGAAATCGTCGTCCTGACGGATCAGTCCGTAGACCGGCTTCTCCACCTTCATGTTCTCGTGGATGTATTTCAGCTGGCCGTAGAACGCGTCGGAATAGCTCGCGCCGATGGTGAACACGGACGGTCGCACCGGAGTGTAGACCAGCTCGTTCGGCGCGGTGGTGACGATGGTCGGCAGGTTGTTCTCCTCGATCAGCGGCAGCATTGCGAGGATGTTGGCCGACCCGGACGTGCCGTTCAGCGCGAAGATGCCGTCGACTTCGAGAAGCTTGGTCAGCGCCTGGAACGAACGCGCCGGCACATAGCCGTCGTCCTCGGTGATGACCGTGATCTTGCGGCCGTTGACGCCGCCGGCCTCGTTGATCTCGGACGCCGCGATCTTCGAGCCGACGGAGACGGCCTTGCCGATGAAGGACGCCGGCCCCGTCATGATGTTCACGTCGCCGATCTTGATCTCGGTGTCGGTGACGCCGGTCTCCTGTGCGTATGCCGTCGACGCGAGCAGCGTCGCGGCCAGTGCAAGCAATGTCTTCCTCATGTTCATTCCTCCCATTGCGGTCGCGCGTCAGTAAGCGAGCGGCCAGTTGCTCCAGTATTTGCGGATGTCACGCCAAAGCCCGATCAGTCCTTCCGGCTTCAGCCGCAGGAAGGCGATGATGACGACGCCGTAGGTGATGCCGCGGATCTCGTAGACATAGGTCGTGTAGAAGCTCGAATTCGTGTCGGCGAAGGTCTCGAAGAACAGCCGGATCGCCTCGGGCAGCAGTGACAGGAAAATCGCCCCGAGAATGGCGCCGGCGATGGAGCCGAGTCCCCCGAGGATCACGATCGCCAGTGCCTCGATCGACAGGATCAGCGCGAACACGTCGATGTTGACGAAGCGGATCTGCAGCGAGATCAGCGCGCCGGCGATGCCGACGATGAAGGACGACACCATGAAGGCCAAAAGCTTGTAGCGCACGAGATCGACGCCCATGACCCGCGCGGCGATGTCGTGGTCGCGGATCGCCATCCAGGCGCGGCCGATCCGCGAGCGCTGGATGTTGAGCGCTGCGAAGACGACGATCGCAGCGATGCCGAGCGTCGTGTAGTAGAGCGGTTTGCCCTTCTGGATATCAAAGCCGAACAGCTTCGCGCCCGACACGAAGATGCCGTTCGGACCATGCGTCAGACCCTCGGCATAGAGGATGATATGATTGATGATGAAGGCGAAGGCGAGCGTGGTGATCGCGAGATAGAGGCCCTTCAGCCTGAGTGAGGGCACGCCGACCAGGATGCTGATCAGCGCCGCCATCACCCCGCCCGCCGGCAGCGACAGCCAGACCGGCCAGCCATAGTCCATCATCAGGATCGCATTGGTATAGGCGCCGACGGCGAGGAAGCCCGCCTGCCCGAGCGAGATCAGCCCGGTCGTGCCGGTCAGCATGTTGAGGCCCACCGCGCCGACGATCGCGATCAACGTCGAGACGACCAGTGTCACTTGGTAGTTGCCGAGCACGAAGGGTGCGACCAGCGCCAGCGCGAACAGCAGCGCGACGAAGGACCAGACCACCTTGCTGTCGCTCAATGCGACCAGCTGTCCGGTACGTTCCTTGAAATGTCCTGTCCGCATCAGACGCGCTCGATGTCCTTGGAGCCGAACAGTCCGTAGGGGCGGACCATCAGCACGATGATGATGACGATGAAGCCAGAGATCTCGCGCAGTCCCTGGCCGATATAGCCCTGGAACAGGTTCTCGATCAGGCCGATGACGAGGCCGGCCGCGGCCGAGCCGATGACCGAGTCGAGACCGCCGAGGATGACCGCCGGGAACGACTTCAGCCCCTGGAACCACAGGTCCGGCGCCAGCTTGAAGTTCGCCGCGAACAGCACGCCCGCAACCGACGCGATCGCCGCCGACAGCATCCATGCGACCGCGTGGATGCGGCTGACGCTGATGCCGACCAGCAATGCCGCCGTCTCGTTGGTCGCCACGGCGCGCATCGCGATGCCCATACGGCTGAAGCGCAGGAAGGCCCAGCCTGCGAAAGTCAGCACCGCCAGCGCGCCAATGAGATAGAGTTGTGCCGGATAGAACGGCACCGAGCCGACATAGACCACCTCAGTCGAGATGCCGGCGGTGAAGTTGAACGGGTCCGGCCCCCAGATCATGATGGTGATGCCGCGCAGGATGACCGCAAGGCCGACCGTCACCATGACGATGGCGAAGATCGGCTCGCCGAGCATCGGCCGGATGAATAGCCGCTCCAGCACCAGCCCGATCAGCATCGAGATCGGGATCGTCACCAGCATCAGCGGGAAGAACGACAGGTCGAAGGTCGAGTAGAGCGTGAACGAGATATAGGCGGTGAGCATCACCAGCTCGCCTTGGGCGAAATTCACCACGCCGGTCGACTTGAAGATGAGCGCGAAGCCCATCGCGATCAGGCCGTAGGCGGCACCGGAGACGAGGCCGGTGGCGATGAGGAGGAGGAAGAAGTCCATCAGGCCGCGCCTCCGTAGATCGACTGGATTTCGGTGCGGAACTTGTCCTCTATGATCCGCCGACGCACCTTCATCGTCGCGGTCAGCTCGCCGTCGTCATGGTCGAGCTCCTTGGCGAGGATGACGAACTTGCGCACGTTCTCGACGCGAGCGAAGCGGTCGTTGACGCGCCTGACCTCTCCCGAGATCAGCTCGTTGACCTTCTCGTTCTGCGCCAGCGTCCGGTAGGTGGTGTACTGGATGTTCTGCTGCTGTGCCCACTTGCCGGTGGTCTCGAGATCGATCTGGATCAGCGCCGACAGGAAGTTGCGGCCGTCGCCGAGCAGGATCGCCTCGCGGATGTAGGGCGAATCCTTCAGCGCGTTCTCGATCAGCGACGGCGTGATGTTCTTGCCGCCGGACGTGATCAGGATGTCCTTCTTGCGATCGAGCACATGGACCTCGCCGCTCTTCTCGATCTCGACGATGTCGCCCGTGTGCAACCAGCCATCGCTGAAGGCGCGCGAGGTCGCCGTATCGTCGAAAAGATAGCCTTTGAAGATGCTGGCGCCCCTGAGCAGCAGTTCGCCGTCCTCGTCCACCTTCTGCTCGACGCCGGGGATGAGCGGACCGGAGCGGCCGAGCGTTGTGGCGCCGGGACGCTGCGTGTGCGAGACGCCGGCGCTCTCCGTCATGCCGTAAATCTGGTAGACCGGCACGCCGAGGATCCAGAAGAACAAGAGCACCTCCGGCGAAACGGTCGCCCCGCCGCAGAAGCCGTTCTTCACCCGGTTGACGCCCAGGAAGGTGCGCAGGCTGCGGAAGCAGACGAGCGACAGCAGCGCGAACATCGCCCGGTCGCCGAGGCTGGCCAAGGTGCCGCCATTGGCGAGCCGCCGCTCCGCGATCGGTCGGCCACGCTTCATGCAGGCCTCATAGACGCGGCGCTGGAAGGCGGTCGTGTCCTTGACGCGGTAGAGCACGCTCTGCTGCATCTTCTCCCAGATGCGCGGCACGCCGAGGAAACCCTTCGGCGCGATCTCGCGCAGGTTCACAACGACAGTGTCGACCGACTCGGCGAAGGACACGGTGCAACCGGTGACGAGCTGCATCACGGTCGAGAAGCTGCGTTCCGCGACGTGGCAGAGCGGCAAGTAACAGAGCACCGAATAGGTCTCGCGGGTGAGCCCGTGGATCTGCACCACCTGCGAGGCCGAGTGCAGCATGTTGCGATGGGTCAGCATCGCGCCCTTCGGCATGCCGGTCGTGCCCGAGGTGTAGACGATGATCGCGACATCGTCAGGCTTGCCGGCGGCGAGCTGCGCGTCCACCACCTGACCGAGCTTCGCCTCGTTCTTCCGACCAAGTTCGAGAAGGTCGGCGAAGGAGATCAGGCCTGGCTCGCGGTAGTGGCGCATGCCCTTCATGTCGACGCAGACGATATGCTCGAGATCCGGCAGGCCGCCGTCCTTGGCCCGCGCCTCCAGCACTTTGTCCGTCTGTTCCTGGTCGCCGCAGACGACGATCCGCGCCTTCGAATGGCGCACGATATATTGCAGCTCCGGCCAGGGATTGGTCGGGTAGATGCCGAGGCAGGCCCCGCCTGCCATCTGCACGCCGAGGTCGGAGAACAGCCATTCGGGACTGTCGTCGCCGGCAACGGCGATCCGCTCGCCCTGCTTCAGGCCCAAAGCATGCAGGCCGATTGCGACAAGACGTGCATGGTCGAAATAGTCCTGCCAGCTGTAGCGGCGCCACAGCCCCTTTTCCTTGACGCGCAGCGCGAGATCGGAACCGCGTGTCTGCGCGTGGTGCTGCAGCACTTGCGGCATCGTCACGCGCGCGAAATCGATCGCCCCGCTCATGCCGCGCTCCTCTTGGCGCCGAGATAGGCGTCGATCACCGCCGGATTGGCCGCGACTTGCGCCGGCGTACCTTCGGCGATCTTGCGGCCGTAGTTGACGACGCAGACATGATCGGAGATGTCCATCACGATTCCCATGTCGTGCTCGACCATGAACACGGTCATGCCGAGCTCGTCCTTCAGGTCGAGGATGAAGCGGGCGATGTCCTCGCGCTCTTCCTGGTTCATGCCGGACACCATCTCGTCGAGCAGCAGGAGCTTCGGCGACACGGCGAGCGCCCGGCCGAGCTCGACGCGCTTCTGCTGGCCGTAGGACAGCGTGCCGACCGGATGGTCGCGAATGTCCTCGATCTCCAGGAAGTCGATGATCTCCTCCACCCGGTCGCGCGCCTTCATTTCCTCGCGGCGCGTCCGGCCCCAGAAGATCGCGGCAGAGATGGGGTCGGACTTGAGATGGGTGTGCATGCCGACGAGCAGGTTGTTCACCACAGTCTCGTGCTTGAAAACGGCGAGGTTCTGGAAGGTGCGCGCGATGCCGAGGCCGGCGAGCGCATGGGTGGGCAGCCGCGTCAGGTCCTTGCCCTCGAACAGGATGCTGCCGGAGGTGGGCCGGAAGACCGCGCTGATGAGGTTGAACAGCGTCGTCTTGCCCGCACCATTGGGTCCAATCAGCGAATAGATCTGCCCCTGCTCGACGGTGAGCCCGACATCGTTGACCGCGACGAGGCCGCCGAACCGCTTCGTCACTCCGTTGAGTTCGAGAAAGGCGCTCACGACAGCCACCTCTTGCGCCGCTTGTAGTGCTTCACGTCGCGCATGCTCTTCCGTTCCCCGCCGGAGAAGCCGAGGTAGAATTCCTGGACGTCGTCATTGGCGCGCAGCTTCTCCGCCGCGCCGTCGAGCACGATGCGCCCGTTCTCGATGATGTAGCCGTAGGACGCGGTCTGGAGCGCAAGCTGGGCGTTCTGCTCGACCAGGAGCACGGTCATGCCGTTGTCGCGGTTGAGCGACATGACCGCCTCGAAAATGGTGTCGACGATCTGCGGTGCAAGCCCCAGCGAGGGTTCGTCGAGCATCAAAAGCCGCGGCCTGCCCATCAGCGCGCGGCCGATCGCGACCATCTGCTGCTCGCCGCCGGAGAGATAGCCGGAAATCTGCGTCCGCCGCTCCTTGACCCGCGGGAACATCTGGTAGACCCGCTCCAGCCCCTCCGCCGCCTCGGCGCGGCTGCGGGTGAAGCCGCCCATCAAAAGGTTCTCCTCGACGGTGAGCGTCGCGAACAGCGCCCGCCCCTCCGGCACCTGCAGGATGCCCTTCTCGACGATCGCGCGCGGCGAGCGTCCGGAGATCGGCTCACCCTCCAGATGGATCGATCCGCTCATGATCTCCCCATCCTCCTGGTAGAGGACGCCCGAGATCGCCTTGAGGATGGTCGACTTGCCCGCGCCGTTCGAGCCGAGCAGCGCCACGATCTTCCCCGTCGGCACTTCGAGCGAGACGTCGCGCACCGCCTCGATGGCGCGGTCATAGAGGATCTGGATGTTCTTCAGAGCCAGCATGCGTCAGGACCGGGCAGCAAATGAACAAGGCTTATCAATCGGCGCTCCGTCACAGCGGGCGCAGCTCCAGTCTCGGGCAACACGACAGGCCGAGTCACCGCAGCCAACCGGATTCGGCGTCATCAGGCATGGAAACCCAAGCATTGAAACTCATCTTGCCCCTCCCGACATCGTCGCCCGTGCTTGTTGTCTCGTCTTGCACTTGGCTGCGAAATGATGAATTGTGTTCATTAAGAGGATGAACGATCCGGTTTGTCAACGGGGCAATTTCGGAATTGCGTGGAGGGGTGGAATGAAGGGAACGGACATGGCGGCGGAGCTTTCCTGGCCGGCGGCGGGCGTGGCGCGCATCACACTGACCAGGGGTGACACGCACAACACGCTGACGAGCGAGCTCCTTGAGACGCTCGACCGGCTGTTCGACGAGGCCGCCTCTGCCAAGGCGCGGGTGCTGATCGTCACCGGGTCCGGCAAGACCTTCTGCGGCGGCGCCCATATCAAGCTCTTCACCGACCCCGCCTCGCCGCTCTACCGCAACGCCCGTGCGATCCGCGACGACTATGTCAAGCCGATCATCAGGGTGTTCAGACGCCTGCGCGAGGCGCCGTTCGTCACGGTCGCGGCGATCAACGGCTTCGCGCTCGGCGGCGGTTGCGAGCTGGCGCTGTCGTGCGACTTCCGGCTGATGGCGGACACGGCGCGCATCGGCCTGACCGAGACCCGGCTCGGCGCGCTGGCGGGTGCCGGCGGGGTTCAATCGCTCGCCCATGTCGTCGGCCGCGCCAAGGCGCTGGAGATGGCGCTGCTCGGCGACCAGCTGACCGCGGCGGACGCGAAGGCGGCGGGCCTCGCCACGGCTGTCCACCCGGCGGCGGAACTGAGCGACGCGGCGCTCGCCTTCGCCAAAAGGCTATTGCTGTGCAGCCCCATTTCCGTTGCGGAGACCAAACGCGCATTGTACCGCTGCGAAACGGCAGCTCCGGACGAGGCCGACCGAATCGCCCTCGATGCCGTTCTGGCCGCGTCCGCCGGCGCCGAGTGGTGGGAAGGCATGGCCGCGTTCGCCGAGAGGCGGCCGGCGAGCTTCCGGATGGAGGACGGATGAAGAACGGACCAGCACGCCGCCAGGTTTTCAGGCTTTCGCGCGAGCGCCGGGTCGCCGACATCATGGCGGCCGCCCGCGACGTCTTCCGCGAGAAGGGCTACGAGGACGCGCCGATGTCCGACATCGCCGTGCGGGCGAATGTCGTCGAAGGCTCGATCTACCGCTATTTCGAGAACAAGCGCGACCTGCTCGTGAAGGTGATCGAGGACTGGTACGAGGCGATGCTGGCCGACTACGACCAGCAGCTCTCCGGCATCCGCGGCACCCGCAACCGGCTGCGCTTCATGATCTGGCGGCACCTGAAGACGATCCACGAGGAGCCGGCGCTCTGCGACCTGATGTTCCAGTTCCTGCGCACCGGCCGCGACTACAGCCACACCACGGTCTACGAGCTCAACAAGCAGTACACCCGCCGCACGCTCGACATCATCAAGGAAGGCATCGCCGCCGGCGAATTGCGCGGGGACGTGGCGCTGAGACTGGTGCGCGACATGATCTACGGCTGCATCGAGCACCATACCTGGGCCTATCTGCGCGGCGAGGGACAGTTCGATCCGGACGCGACGGCGGACGCCATCGTCGACCTCGTGCTGAGCGGCCTGCAGGTCCGCCGACTGCCCCAGACGCCGGACCTCGCCGACCGGCTGGAGCGAGCGATCGACAGACTGGAGGGCCTGGCCGGCAAGCCGGCCGGCTAAGGCCTGAGACATCACGCGTTGCGCCAGGGAGGAGACCCGATGCAATCGACGAACGAAAGCTGGCGCGACGACGTCGCGGCCGCGGGAAAGCTGACCGTGCACGGTCTGTTCCGCGCCTGCGTGCGGCGCGACCCGGAGGCCGTGGCGCTGAACACGGCGACGGCGACGGTCACCTATCGCGAGCTGGACCAGCGCGTGCTGCGGCTGGCCGCGGCGCTTGCAGGCCTCGGCATCGCGCGCGGCGAGCGCGTGGCGCTGATCTCCGAGAACCGGCAGGAATATGCCGAGATCGAGCTGGCCGCGGCCTGCCTCGGCGCGATCGTCGCCTGCCAGAACTGGCGGCTGGCACTGAGCGAATTGCAGCACTGCATCGACCTGGTCGAGCCACGGCTCGTCATCGCCTCGCAGCGCTATGCCGCGACGGCGCGGGGACTGGAGCTTCGCGGGCGAAAGCTGCTGGTGCTGGAGGAGGACTACGACCGGCTGGTCGCCGACACCCCTCCCCTTGGCGAGCTTCCGCATGTCGACCCGGAAGACGGGCTCGTCATCCTCTATACCAGCGGCACGACGGGCCTGCCCAAGGGCGCGCTGATCAGCCACCGCGCCGAGATGGCGCGCAACATGGTGCTTCGCGTCGACATGCATGCGTGCGAGAGCGACGGCTTCGTCGCCTGGGCGCCGATGTTCCACATGGGCTCGACCGACCAGGTGCTGGGCGCGCTGATGTCCGGCGCGACGGTGCACATCGTCGACGGCTTCGATGCGGAACGGATCGTCGACCTGATGGAGGCAAACGAGCTGGGCTGGATGCTTTTGATGCCGGGCTCGATCGAGCCGGTGGTCGAGATTCTTCAGAAGACCGGACGCAGGCCGAAGAGCATTCGCGCGGTGGGCGCGATGGCGGACCTGGTGCCGAACCACCTGATCGCCGACCTGTCGCGGCTCGCCGGCGCGCCCTATCTCAACTCGTTCGGCTCCACCGAGACCGGCCTTGCGCCGGCCTCCTCCTGCCTGCTTAGGCCCGGCGTGGTTCCCGAAAAACTGTCGAAGCGCAAGAGCTCGTTCTGCGATGTCAGGCTGGTCGATCCGAACGGCGACGAGGTGCCGGACGGCGAGCCGGGCGAGGCCTCGGTGCGCGGGCCGACCGTCTTTTCCGGCTACTGGAACGCGCCCGAGACCAATGCGCGCGACTTCAAGGGCGGCTGGTTCCGCATGGGCGACCTGTTCCGCCGCAATCCGGACGGCAGCTTCGATTTCGTCGACCGGGCCAAATACATGATCAAGTCGGGCGGCGAGAACATCTATCCGGCCGAGGTCGAGCGCGTGCTGCTCTCCGACCCGCGCGTCAGCGACGCGATCGTGGTGCGGCAGAAGGACGACCGCTGGGGCGAGGTCCCGGTCGCCTTCATCTCGCGCAGCGACGACAGCCTGTCGGAAGGCGATGTCGAGGCGCTCTGCCGCCGGGAACTCGCCGGCTACAAGCGACCCAAGGCGGTGCACTTCATCGGCTTCGACGATTTCCCGCGCTCGACCACGGGGAAGATCTTGAGGCACGAGATGGAAGCGAAGCTGAAGTAGGGGAGTAGGGCAGTAAGGCAGTAGGCAGTAGGCAGTAGGCAGTAGGCAGTAGGGAATGGCCTCCGTGCTGTGTGCGTTGGAGTCGAGATTTAAGTAGAGCGTGCGGCTGGAGCGGCTGCGCTGCTTTTTTTGGACGCGGCCGCCCCTCGCCGCCGTCATCCTCGGCCTTGTGCCGAGGATCTTCGCAGACTCGTGGTTTGGCGCAACGGCGAGGCTGACGATCCGGCGACAGCAGATCCTCGGCACAAGGCCGAGGATGACGATGGTTCTGAGGCGTATCGGCCGGGTAAGTGCCTGGGAAGGTTTACTTTTTTCCGCGCGAAGGCGTCGCCCGTGCGAGGGTTCGCGCGGGCGGAAAAGAGTAAACTGTAGCCTGTGCCATCACGACGTATCCCACCGCTCCTGCGCCTCGTAGGCGAAATAGTGCAGGTCGCGCAGGACGTCGTCGACCGCGTGAAGACGGCGCGGCGAGCCGGGGCGGTGCAGGCCGTAGGCGCGGCCGGGGCGCAGCGTGGTGAGCCGGTGAATCCGCCCGGCCTTGCGGAAGGCATCGCGACGCGCGCGCCAGCGGGCGAGGCGCCTGGCCTGTCCCGGCAGGTCTTCGAGCGCACGGCTGAGCGCTGCGACGCGCCGGCGCAGATATCCGGCCTCGAGCGGATCGTTGCGCGACGGTTCCTGCCTGGGCGCGACGGGAAAAGGTGTCGTCCAGCCGGGAATGAAGACGCGCGGCACGCCCGAGGCGCGGATGCGGAACGGCGGCGCGGTCGGGTCGGGCAAGGGGTCGAGGAGCGGGAAGGAGAGCCGGCCGGGTGCCGCCGGCACGGCGGCGGGCGCGTCGGCCGCGGCGGGGGCCAGAGCCAGGCCGAGGCTGACGGGAATGTGCGCGACCAGCGGCCCGCCCTTGCGCGCGACCGCGGGCAGCACCGGCATCGGCGCCACCATGTCGCGGGCGGCGACGATCACCAGCCGCCGCACCGCGGCCTCGGCCGGCCGCAGCAGGCGGAACACGGCGCGATGGACCCAGCGCGGCAGCGTCGGACGGAGCAGATAGGCTTGGCCGGGTCCGGCCAGCGTGCCGCCGCGCCCAGCCGAGCCATGCTCTGCCGCAAGGGACAGGTCGAGCCCGGCCATGGCGGCGAGCGTGGCGACGATCTCCCGCAAGAGCCTGACATTCCGTTCGATCACCCCGTCCCAATCGATCACCGCCACCTCCTTCGCGGGACCAGTGTCGCCGCGACGCGCGGGGTGGTGGATGGAAAATTGAGTGGCGGATGGCGAATGCCGAGCGGGGCAACGGGTTGGTGGGAGAGCAGGCGGAAATCGATGCACAGGGTGCGCGCATCTCCTCCCTTGCGGGGGAGCGCGATCGCCGCGGCTGCGGAACGGCGCGCCCGAGCGCGTGGGGCGTGGATGGCGGTAGTGGGGTGGAAAGTGGACTGGCGCTTGTCGCTATCATTCGCTGAAAGCGGACAGACAAGACAGTGGACAATCCGATCACTCGTCAGAGCAATACCGCCTGAAGATAACAGACCCCTCGGATCATTTCATGTCTTTGAGCTTGCGGGAGTATTTCGAGAGAAGGTCAGGAACCGACAATCCGTGCACGTTGAGGACCTTCTGGATATGGGTCGCTGTGAGATCGTCAAGGTTCTGATTCTCGAACGACTTGAAGAACTCCCGCGTGGCTTTAACCAGACTCTTGAGGTCCCATTCTCGGACGCCTTCCACGTAATGGGTGAACGCCGCTGCGCTTTCGATCTTTCCGGCCGGATGGATAATGAGACGCTTGACCTTCATTTCCTTGTAGTGCTTGTCGAACCACGCGCTCGACCGGTTCATTTGCTCGGCTTCCGCCTTGTTTATCTCGGCGCGGGTCACGCCGACTTCGCTCTTGCATTCGAACAGGATGTACTGGCTGTCGTCCAAGGCCCAGAGGTTATCGGGGCCCTCTTTCCACTCTGTGTCCGGCCGTTCCCCGACGAAACCGAGAGCGAAGCTCAACTCGTTAAGCGCGGCCTCGAATTTGTCTGCCTTGGTTCCGAAAACCAGTCTGCCCAACATTTCGGTGACACCGACATTGAGGTCTGCATAATCGTTGTGGTTTCCGATCCATTTCTTAACGCGTTCGGCGCGGCCCTGGCTCACTACTGTGAGTTTGGTGACAGTGACACCCGACGCTGGTTTCAGAAGGAGCCGGTTGCGCTTGTGGGCAGCGATCTGCAGAATATCGGCTTCGGCGCGATTGGACACGAAGTTGTAGCGTGCCTGGTTTTGCAGGTGCCAACCCTTCTCGTCGTCGTCCAGAGCGCCCTCGTCGACGATGGCTTGAACTAGTTTGACAGCCCCGGCGTAATCGCCCCTCATATAGGCCAGTTCGGCGTCCAGCTCCGATTTATAGAGCTTCAAAGCCGCCTGATCGGAGCCGGAAACGGAAACTTTTTCCATTTGCTCGGCATAGAACGCCTTCCAATCATCGTCGCGCTTGAGGCATTTGTTGGCAAGATCAACGAAGGCCTGCAAGGGCTCTATGCCGTCCTCGATATCCTGCTTGGCCATATCGGTGATTTCCAGGCCGATCTCGATCTGCGTTGCCATTTGCGACGACAGAAACCGACGCGAAGACTTGTCCCGAAGCAGTCGGACGAGGTCCGAACCAATGACAACGACGACCGAATAGTCTTTCTCTCCGCGCACGCTTCTACCCATTCCCTGCTCCACGGTGCGGACTGCACGCATCAGGGTCGCGGCGCTATGCGGTCGGCATTGCTCTTCGTAGAGGTCCGTGAGGCTCTCGGCGTAAGGTTTCGAGTCGAAGACCAGGACGCGGCATGTCTTATCGGGCAGATCGATCCCGTCATAGCGGTTTACGAGGACGACGGTGTTGTCGAACTCTCCCCTAGAAAGTGCGTCAATCACCGTACCGATGGTCTCTGTCGTTGGGACTAACGCGCCATTGCTTTCCCAGGGCTTCGCCTTTTCAAAGCTGGGCACGAGAGCCACCAATCCGAAGTTTCGCTTCTTCGCGCTCTTCGAAAACTTCTCAACGATCAAGCCGTGGTCCAGATCCTCGTGGATGAGCGAGGGCAACAGGACCATCTTTTCACCCGACCACTTTTCCCCGTCGTACGTCAAAGGTTTGGCGATCGTTTCGGGCGAAAGCCGTAAGCCTTTGACGAGGAAAGCGTCGTCGGTAACGGTGGCGGACATGAAGATGCGATGCGTGGCCTTATCGAAGGAACCGAAGGCGTCAAGGGGCGCGATATATGGTTCGATCTCGACCGCATTCCCTGAGATGATGCATTGGCAATGTGGCAGTAGATTCTTGAGCAAAGGCCAGGCAAACTTGATCGACTTGCGGTCGGAATTTTTCGAAAGGATTCCTGCCACCTCGGCTTCCCGGGGGATCCACGCCCAGTAAGGCACCGGCAGGAACGCATCTCGTTTCTCGTTCTCGATGTCGGCGTAGGTGCCCATACCCTGCTGTTCCAGATCGGCGGAAAACAGCGCCTTCAGAAGGCTATAGGCTTCCTCCTGGCGGGGGATATGGATTCGGCACTGGTTGCGGATCGTGTCGGAACAGGCATGGGCGTCGTCCATCAGCATCGTGTCGACCGGTATCGACTGCTTGTTGAGTCCGAACTTAGTCAGGCCATTGAAGACCTTCTGCACTGACGTGACGAAGATGGACCGGCCATCGATGAAATCTTCCGGCAGATCGCCTTCCGAAGTACATGTTCGTATCCCGAACTGGCGCGCCTGCTCGCATGTCTGGTCGACCAGGAAGTTGTTTGGACAAATATAGACCACCGGCCCATGGCCAGCGTTCAGACGCGATTGCAGCATGAGTAGGCCGATGAGGGTCTTGCCCTGGCCCGTATGCAGCTTGACGATCCAGTCGCGCTTAGCAGTGTCGGACTCGAACCATTTGGTGAGCACCGCAATCTGGGCCGGACGCAAGGGCCCTTTGTCTGCCTCGCGATCCAAGGTGTCGTAAAGCTTGACGGGGTCCGTCTGTTTCTCGACGACTTTGCCACCAAGCTTTTTCTTAAAGTCGACCATTTGCAATCACAAAAAGAGAAGACACATCTATATCTCGGACGGGATTACACTCGGAAACGAGGATCGTAAACAGCCCATCCGAGTTCTGGAGCTAAAGTAATCTCTCGCTCGAACGTCCGCTTGGGAAATTGGCCGGCCCGGCCGGGAACGACCAGCTTGGGGTCGTAACCAGACACGCTGCCGTTCAGGCGACGGTCCGCCGCCGCTGCCGGGCGTGGCCCCGTCCACTCGGCAGTTCCCGCCCCCTCCACCACGCTTCGCGTGGTCCCCCTCCCCCGTAAACGGGGGAGGATCAGGCGCCTCCGCGTCCTCATGCTGCGGCCTTCATCCAGGGTTAGAAAACGTGACATCCGAGCGCGTTGATCCTCCCCCGTTTACGGGGGAGGGGGACCATGCGTAGCATGGTGGAGGGGGCGCTCCCCGGACCAAAGCGCAGGGCGAGCGATGCGGGCCGAGAAACGGACATTTCAGCGTGCCAGGCAGTTGCGTGGCGACCTGAGCCTGCCCGAGGTGATCCTGTGGGACTGCCTTCGCGGGCGGCGACTGGACGGGCTGCGGTTCCGGCGCCAGCATCCGGTGGGGCCGTATGTGCTGGACTTCTACCATGCCGAGGGAAAGCTGGCGGTGGAGGTCGACGGGGCGCATCACGACCTGCAGGAGCAGATCAGCCATGAGCTGCGTCGTGACGGCTGGCTGGCCGAGCACGGGGTGCGGGTGATGCGGATCGCGGCACGGGATGTGCTGGACGAGAAGGCGCTGGAGGGGATTCTGGTGATGATCGCGGAGGCGGCGAGGAGGTGAGGCGGGGTGCGCACGCCCCCCATGAATATGTCGCGCCCGCCCCCTCCACCGCCTTCGGCGGTCCCCCTCCCCCGCTTCGCAGGGGAGGATATACCGGCCGCATGGCCGCGCCTGATCCTCCCCCGTTTACGGGGGTCCGCAGGACGACTGCCGAAGGCGGTGGAGGGGGCGCTGGGCCCCCCTAATGCACCGCGGCGTACATGATCTTCTCCTCGGTCGCTTCCGACGGCGCGAATTCCTCCACCACGCGGCCGGAGCGGCAGACGAGGATGCGGTCGGAGAGGTTCATGACTTCGGGGAGGTAGGAGGAGATGACGACGATGGCGAGGCCTTCGTCGGCCAGCTTGTTGATGAAGGCGTGGATCTCGGCAATGGCGCCGACGTCGACGCCGCGGGTGGGCTCGTCGAAGATGATGACCTTCGGCTTCTGCACCAGCGACTTCGAGATCACGACTTTCTGCTGGTTGCCGCCCGACAGCTCGATGACGCGGGCGTTCGAGTTGATCGCCTTGATGTTGAGGGTCTTGGTCCAGTCGGCGGCGAGCGCGCGCATCTCGGCCATGTTGACGACCTGGCCGCTGGTGAGGCCGGCGGCAAGCGCGCCCATGTAGAGGTTTTCGGGGATCGTCATCGTCTCGAAGAAGCCTTCGATCTTGCGGTCCTCGGTGACGTAGACGATGCCGTCCTGCACCGCCTGGCGCGGCACGCGGTAGCGCACCGAGCGGTCGCGCAGCCGGATCTCGCCGCCATTGAAGAAGTTGCGCTTGACCACGCCGGAAATGATCTTGGCGACCTCGGTGCGGCCGGAGCCGATCAGGCCGAACATGCCGGTGATCTGGCCGCTGTAGATCGAGAAGGAGGTGTTGCGCACGATCGCGCCCATCGACACGTTCTGGACGGACAGCACCTTCTCGCCGACGGGACGCGGCTCCTCGCCGGCCTCGTGGCGGTAGAGCGAATTGGACAGCGAGCGGCCGACCATGGCGCGGATGATCTTGTCGCGGTCGAAGTTCTTCGCCGCGTCGCTGGCGACCAGCTCGCCGTCGCGCAGCACCGTGATGCGGTCGGCGATCGCCAGCGCCTCTTCCAGCGCGTGGCTGATGAAAATGATCGACACGCCCGACTTCTTCAGCCGCTCGACCAGCGAGAAGAAGTGGCGCTTCTCCTCCGGCGTCAGCGAGGCGGTGGGCTCGTCGAAGATGATGACCTGCACGTTCTTGCGCACCGCGCGCGCGATCTCGACCATCTGCTTGTGCGCGGCGCCGAGGGAGGAGACCAGCGCGGTCGGGTTCACGTTGAAGTTCAGCGACTGCAGGAAGGTCTGGGCGGCGATGTTGAGGCCGCGGATGCGGTTGAACAGGCTCTCGTCGCCGAGATAGAGGTTCTGCGCCACCGTCATCGAGGGCACGAGGCTGGTTTCCTGGAAGACCATGACGACGCCGTGGTCGAGCGCCTGCGCCGGGGTGTGGAAGGAGACCGGCGTGCCGTTGAGCAGCATCTCGCCGCTGGTGGCCTGCGTGACGCCGCACATCATCTTGGTCAGCGTCGACTTGCCGGCGCCGTTCTCGCCGAGCAGCGCGTGGATCTCGCCCTTCTGGAGCACGAAGTCGACCTTCGTCACGGCGGGAACGCCGCGATACTCCTTCGTCACCTGCTTCATCTCGATGAGCGGTTGCATCATGCGGCTCCCGAAGACGGTTTCGAACCGGGGCGGATCTCGACGATGGCGTCGCCGCCCTTGCTGGCGACGAGCAGCCTGTCGCCGTCGGGCAGGCAGGTCAACACGCCGTGGCGCGTGCCGTCGGCGCGGCTGTGCCAGGAGGCGACGGGGCGGAACGCTTGGTCCAGCCTGACGACAAGGCCGTAGGAGCGCGTCGGCGCCCAGGGCTTCAGCATGCCGAGATGCTTCTGCGCGCCGCCCTGCAGCGGCTCGAGGAAGGTGGCCGAGGGCTTGAGCGAGGGGGCGGCCCAGTAGGCCTCGTCGATCTCCTCGATCATGCGCGCGAGGAAGGCCGGCTCGCGCTGCACGAACTCGATGATCTGGTTGCGCGGCGCAAACAGCGCCAGCCAGTAACCGCCGGCGGGATCGCGGTGGATGCGCGCCGGATAGCCCGGCAGGTCGGCGAGAACGGGCTGCGGCCCGCGGCCCTCGGCAAGCACGACCAGCCGATGCTTCCAGCTCTCCGAGATAACCAGGCGGCCGTCCGGCGCGACGACGATGCCGAGCGGCCAGCCGAGGCCGGAGGCGATGCGGGTCTGGCGCGAGCCGTCGGTGGAGATGCGCCACACGGACCCGTCGGTCCGCCGCTCCATCAGGTCGCGCTTCCATTCGGCATGGCTGCGCTTCGAGGAACCCTGCGCGACGAGCAGTTCGTCGGAGGAGGAGAATGTCAACGCGGTGACGCAGCGCATCGGCCCGTCGCCGAGCTCGTCCACCAGCGCGCGGCGGCCGTCGGGTTCGATGATGGCGAGGCCACCATCGACAAGCGCGGCGGCGATGCGGCCCTTGGGCGAGGCGGCAAGCGCCGTGATGTTCGAGCCGAGGTCGGCCACCGGTTCCGAGCCCTTCGGGGTGAGGCGGCGGATTTCTCCGCCGGCGCTGAAGATCACGCCCTTGTCGTCCTGCGCCAGATCGTCCGGCGCGGTGACTGAAAGAACCAGCCCGGCCTCTTCGAGCAGGCGGTTCGGCCTGAGCGCGCCGTCCATCGGCGGCACGGTAACGGCGGCCTCGCCGCTGCCGCGGAAATTGTCCCAGACACGTCTGACGGCGCCGATCACGACTTCGCCCCCCAGTAGTCCTGGAGCGATGTCCAGGTCGGATCGGCGTCCGGGATTTTGTATTTGCCGACGCGGTTGTTGTAGATGCCGCCGAGGTAGAGATAGCCCTTGTGCTCGCGGATCGAGGTGATCATCGGATGCGCCTCGCCGCCAAGGTCCCACAGCACGTCGAGGATGGTGCCGTCGGCGTCGAACTTGATCACGCAGCCCGTGTTCATGTTCGGGTAGAGCCAGTCGTCGCGGCCGACCTTCTGCACCATGCGGCGGCGGAAGGAGGGCATCCTGAGCGCAAGGTCGAAGACCGGGGCGCGCATGCCGCAGAGCGCGCACCAGTAGGTGCCGTCGGAGGCGCGGTTGATGTTGTCGGGATAGCCCGGCAGGTTGTCGATGACGACTTCCCTCTCGCCCTTCTTCGGCCCGTCGAAATACCAGCGGGTGATGCGGCAGCCCCAGGTCTCGGCGAAGAGCAGCGACTGGCCGCTCTTCTCGACGCAGATGCCGTTGGGAAGCTGCAGGTTGGGCAAAACGGTGCGCGAGGAATTGGTCTTCGGGTCGTAGCAGATGATGCGGCCGTTGCCGCGGCCTTCGAGCGCGTCGACCATCCAGTCGTACATCTCGTAGCGGACGGTGGCCTCGGAGAAGTAGACCTTGCCGTCGGGCGCGATGTCGAGGTCGTCGGCAAGGCGCAGGCGGGAATCGTCGACGATCGAGAGCAGCGAGCGGTTGGTTTCGTCGGAGAGTTTCGTCACCTCGCCGGCGGGCGAGATCTTGTAGAGGCCCATGCCGCCGACGCAGGTGTGCAGGTTGCCCTCTGAATCGAAGGCGAAGCCGAGCGGGTGGCCGCCGATATGGGCGAAGACCTCCCAGCGCGTGTGGTCGGGGGCGAAGAAGCGGATGACGTCGCCGTGGCGCGAGCCGCAGTAGAGGTTGTCGTCCTTGTCGAAGATGACGTCCTCCGGCCCGTCGAGCTCGCCGAGGCCGATGGCTTCCACCCCGCGAAGCTTGTCGTTGAGCGCATAGGGCGAGGCGGAGCCTTCGGCCGTCTCCGGCAGCGGCGGCAGGGCGAAATAGGTCGGCGAGACATAGGCCCGCGCAAGCACCTTGTGGCGGTTCTTGACCCAGCGCACGTCGATGGCGACGGCGGCGAGCAGGATCAGGCCGAGGACGAGGGACGAGGTGCCGCTCGACAGGCCCATGCGGATCAGGGAGTTCTGCACCAGCAGGATGATGATGGCGCCGACGACCGCCTTGACGATCGAGCCGCGGCCGCCGCCGAGCGAGATGCCGCCGAGGACGGCGGCCGTCAGCATCGTCACCTCCAGCCCCTTGCCGACATCGGTGCCGGCGCTGGAGAGACGGGCGGCGTAGAAGGTGGCGGCGAGGCCGGTGAGCACGCCGGAGAGGACGTAGGTGGCGCAGATGGTGCGCTTGACGCGGATGCCGGCATTGTAGGCGGAGCGGCGCGAGCCGCCGACGGCCATGACGTGCCAGCCGAAGCGCATGCGGGTGAGCACCACGTGGCCGACGATGGCGATGACGACGGCGACGACGAGGCTCGACGGGATGCCGAACACCTTGCCGATCGCCATGAACTCCCAGGCGGCCGAGGCATTGAAGCCGCGCATGATCTGCTGGCCGTAGTCGAGCAGCGCCTGGTCGACCACCGCGCGCACGATGATCAGCATCACCAGCGTGGTGAGGAAGGCGCGCATGCCGAGATAGCCGATGAGCACGCCGTTGACGAGGCCGATCAGGCCGCCGAGCAGCATGATCGCGGGGATGCCGATGGCGAGGTTGATCTCCATCGAATTGATGAGGAGCAGCGCGGCGAGATTGCAGAAGGCGAAGACCGAGCCGACGGTCAGGTCGATGCCGCCGGCCATCATCACGAAGGTGATGCCGACGATGATGATGAGATACTCGCCGTAGATCTGGGCGATGTCGGAAAGGTTCGAGCCGCCGAGGAAGCCGGGCATCGCCACGCTGAAGAAGGCGAAGACCGCGGCCAGGATCGTGACCGGGATCAGCGTGTCGATCCAGCTCTTGGACAGGATCTCGCCGACGAACTTGTCCGGAATGTACCGGTATCGCCAGCGCGTCCAGGTTTCCGACGACGCCATGTGCACAGTCTCCAATCGCACGTTCGGGAAAGGGACCGGCGCGGCGGGCGCGCCGGTCCGTCAGGCAGGCGTGCTTGTCAGCCGCCGAACGCCTTCATCTCCTCCAGCGTCCAGCAGGACGAGGGGGTGAGATTGTCCTTGGTCAGGATCTTGAGCGGCGTGTAGAGCGCGAAGGGAGCGCTGCCGGGCTTCGGCTTGGTCTGCAGCAGGATCTTGACCGCTGCGTTGAGGTCGCGCGCCTGGCCGGGCACGTCGTAGCTGACATAGGCGTCGAAGCTGCCGTTCTCGATGTTGTCGCAGGCCGCCGCCTTCGAGCCACCGCCCGACGAGACGAAATAGACCTGATCCTGCATGTTGGCCTCGCGGATGGCGGCCGCCGTGCCGGTGTCCTGGCCGTCCCAGACGCCGAGGATGCCGCACAGGTCCGGGTTCTGCTTCAGCACGGTCGAGGTGATCGCCTGCGCCTTGGCGGGATCGAAGTCGGCCGACTGGCGGGCGACGACCTGGATCTCCGGGTTCTGCGCGAAGACGTCGTCGAAGGCCTGGTTGCCGATGACGATGGTGGGGGTGGCGGCCTGCCCGGTGATGATGGCGATCTTGCCGTTCTTGCCCGAATCCTTGCCGCACGCCTTCACGATGGCCTGGGCCTGCTTCAGGCCGAGATCGTACCAGTCGGCGCCGACATAGGCGTCGCCATTGGTGACGGACTTGAGGTTGACCTGCACGACGTTGATGCCCTCGGCCATCGCCTTCGGCACGATGCGGTTGTAGGCCTGCTGGTCGAGCGGGTGCAGGATCAGCACGTCCGGCTTGTCGGCAATGAAGCCGTTGGCGGCCTGGACGCCGGCCTCGACGTTCCAGTTCGGGTCGCGCACGTCGACGGTGTAGCCGAGCGCCTTGGCCTGGTTCTGCAGGCCGGCGTTCCAGCCCTCGGTGAGGTCGAAGCCCATCGACAGCGGCACGAAGGCGACCTTCTTGCCCTTGAGCACGTCGTAATAGCCCTTCGACTGGCCGTCGTCGTACGGTTCGGAGACGGCAACGCCCGCCGTCATCACCAGCGCCGCGGTCGCGGCGAGCGCTTTCAGAAGCTTCATTCCAGACATGTCATTTTCCTCCACTTGAAATGACGGTTCAGATGTCCCCGTGCTGAGCGGTCTGCTCGTCGCGGGGGTTAAGCAGGGTGTCGACCACGATCGCCGCGAGCAGGATGACGCTCTTCAAGATGCTCTGGACGGTGTAGGTCAGGTTCATGATCGTCATGCCGTTGAGCAGGATGCCGATCAGGATGGTGCCGACGATGACGTTGCGGATGCCGCCCTTGCCGCCCGAGAGCCCGATGCCGCCCAGCACCACGACGAGGATGACGTCGTAGACCATGGTCGACAGGGCGAGCCGCGTGTTGATCTGCGACAGGGCGGTGGCCATGACGATGCCGGCGATCAGCGCGATGATCGAGATGAGCACGTATTGCACGACGATCATCGGCCGGACCGGGATGCCGGTGATGCGCGCGGCGGCCGGGTTGTCGCCCATGCCGTAGATGAAGCGGCCGGGCTTGAGGTAGCGCAGGAACAGCCAGGCGACGAGCGCCACCAGGGCGAAGACGATGACCGGAGTCGGCACGCCGAGCACACGCCCGCTGCCGATCGAATAGAACCAGGACGAGCGGTCGCCACCGATGTAGACGGCTTCGATCGGCACCAGATAGGCCTTGCCGAAGCCGTAGATGGCGATGCCCATGGCCAGCGTGGCGAAGATCGCCGGGATCTCGACATAGGCGATCAACACGCCGTTGATGATACCGACCACGATGGCGAAGGCGAGCGCGCAGAGCAGCGCCAGCCACAGCGGCAGCCCGCCATTGACGAGCGAGAGCATCCACGCGACCGAGATCGGCATGGTCGACAGCACCGACAGGTCGATGCCGCGCCCGATGATGGCGATGGCCATGCCGACGCCGAGGATGCCGAGGATCGACACGTTCTGGACGAGCGAGAGCAGGTTGCCCGGATCGAGGAAACCGGGAAGCGCGACCGAAAACGCGACGAACAGCGCCACCGCGATCACCAGCACGATACGTTCCTGAGAGAGGCCTCTCAACATCGGTGTGGTCTCCTCCCCACCGCACCCATCCAGGCTGCGAAATCTAATGAATGATGTTCACTAATACACAGAACTGTCAATCGGATTTTCGACGCCGGCAACAAAATAGGCGCCGGAATTTCTGCGTATTTCGCTAATAGAACACAAGAATATGACATGACGGGCCGCTAATGAATTAGGCCCATCAAAATTACTAACCTGGTTGTGCCGTCCGCTGCTAGGCCGTTCGAACAGTTGGGTTTCCAAGTCGTCGAGGATGCCGATCGCCGCCTTGCTCCGTCATTCCGGGGCCGCGCAGCGGAACCCGGAAGCCAGAACGCCGGCCTTGCCCGTCCAGATCCTTGATTGCGGCGTTGCCGCACTGGATTCCGGGTTCCGCTGCGCGGCCCCGGAATGACGACATGCGTGTCGGCGACGTAGATCTCCCATTGTCCACAACAACCTACAGCGGATAGCCGACGATCTTCCCGTCCTCGATCCGCTCGATGTATTCAGTCATGCCGTATCCGACCTGCTCGCCCCAGGTGAACCGGGTGAAGCCTTCGGCCACGCGGCTCACGAGAACGCCCTCCTCCGTCTTTCGGCGGTTGCGAAGCGGCGCGAGATTGAGGATCTCGCCGTCGATCCTCACCTTGCGCTTGGCCGTCATCACGCCGAGGCGGACGAAGGCGGGGTCTTGGCTGTCTGTCCAGTCGGTCTGCACTTCGAGATCCATCACCTCCTCGTACTGGCCATCGACCAGCAGCACGCCCTGGCGGCGCACATTGCCGGCCTGGTCGGTGATCTTGAGCAGCATGAAGCCGTCGCCGTTCGGGAAATTGGCAAGGAACAGGCGGTAGAAGTAGATGGCCTGCCAGTAGCGCGGACCCCAGGAGTGGTCGCGCCAGCCGTGGCCGTCGATCTCCCAGCTCTGGTCGCCAACCTTGATGACGCCCCTGGCGCGGCTGTGCTGGTTGAAGTGGCCGAGCGAGAAGTCGCGGCCGTACATGGTCTGGACCGTATCGTCGATCGGCTCGCCGCCATGGACGGGCGACTCCGCCACATGCGTCCACGAGGCGTGGCCGGGCAGCCGCGGTCCCTTGGCGAACAGCTCCTGCGGATTGCGCAGGTCTTCCGGATTGTCGACGATGATGAGCTCGCCGTCGTAGCTCATCGTCACGCTCTTGAGCGGCTCGTTGACGGTGTATTTGATGCCGCCGGCCTCGTGCCTGTCATTGCTGGTGATCGCCGGGCGCTGGAACTGGCAGGCGATGCGTCCGTCCGGAAGATAGAGGCAGACCGAAAGCTCTGCGTAGCCCTCGTTGACGCGGTTGCCGAGACGCATCCAGCCGCCGAACTCGCCCTTCGGGTCGAAGGCATTGGTATAGACGCTCTCGTTGAAGTTGACCGACGAGTCCGGCTGGTGCGTGAACTCGTGCTCGGGCCGCATGATGTATTTGTCGTCGCTCACTGTCCGGCCTCCGCTTTGTCGTCGAGGCGCACGATGACCTTCATGCGCCCGCGCTGGATCTGTTCGTCCCGCTGGTTCAGGACCTCGAACCCATAGGTCGCGAGCCCGCGACCCGGCTTGGAGGTGGGACGCAGCTCCTCGACCGTGACCCGCGAGCGGATCGTGTCGCCGATCTTCACCGCGCCCGAAAAATCCCAGCTGATGTTGACGAGGCCGATGACGCGCTCGCCGAACAGGCCGGTATGCGTCGCCATGCCGATCGCGGTGGCCATCGAATGCGGGCCGTGCGCGATACGGGTTCCGTGCGGCGTCGTCTTGGCGAAGGTCTCGTCGACATGGATCGGGGTGAAATCGCCGACGAGGCCGGCGAACAGGCTGACGTCCCCTTCCCCGATGGTGCGTCCCGCCGTCATGGCGGACTGGCCGACTTGCAATGGAATCATGGTCCGTCCTCAGTTCAGCTTGCCGAGCTCGACGCGGGCGAGCGCCTCGCGATGGACCTCGTCGGGCCCGTCGCCGATGCGCAGGAACCGGGTTTCGGCGAAGGCCTCGGCCAGGAAGAAGTCCTGCGACAGGCCGGCCCCGCCATGCACCTGGATCGCGCGGTCGATGACCTTGCCGGCGGTCTCGGGCACGACGATCTTGGCGACGGCGATCTCGTTGCGCGCGGCCTTGTTGCCGAGCCTGTCCATCGTCCATGCCGCCTTGAGCGTGACGAGGCGGGCCTGCTCGATGTCGCAGCGCGACTGGCCGATCGCCTGGCGGATGGCGCCCATCTCGGCAAAGCTGGAGCCGAAGGCGGTGCGCGACTTCGCGCGCTCGCACATGATCTCCAGCGCGCGTTCGGCGAGGCCGATGAAACGCATGCAGTGATGGATGCGGCCGGGGCCGAGCCGCCCCTGAGCGACCTCGAACCCCCTGCCCTCGCCGAGCAGCATGTTTTCGGCCGGCACGCGGACATTGTCGAACACGACCTCGCCATGGCCGAGCGGCGCGTGCTCGTAGCCGTAGACGCTGAGCGCCCGCTCGACGGTGACGCCGGGCGCGTCCATCGGCACGAGGATCATCGACTGCTGCTTGTGCTTGGGCGCGGAGCGGTCGCTCTTGCCCATGACGATGGCGACCTTGCAGCGCTCGGAGTTGGCGCCCGTCGTCCACCACTTGCGGCCGTTGACGACGTAGTGGTCGCCGTCGCGGCGGATGTCGGTCTCGATGTTGGTGGCGTCGGACGAGGCGACGCGCGGCTCGGTCATGGCGAAGCAGGATCGGATCTCGCCGGTGAGCAGCGGCTTCAGCCAACGCTCCTTCTGGGCGTCGGTGCCATACATGGAGAGGATCTCCATGTTGCCGACGTCGGGCGCGTTGCAGTTGAAGATCTCCGGCGCGGCGAGCGAGCGGCCGAGGATCTCGCAGAGCTGCGAATATTCCCAGTTCGACAGGCCCTGCCCTTCCGGGCCGTGATTGTAGAACAGGTTCCACAGGCCGGCAGCCTTGGCCTTCCGCATCAGCTCCATGGCCAGCGGGCGCGGCGACCATTTCTCCGCCTCGCGCGGCGGTTTCAAGAGCGCGTGCTCGTTGGGGTAGACGTGCTCGTCCATGAAGGCGACGAGCTTGTCGCGCAGGGCCGAGGCATGAGGGGAGAGTTCTGCGAACATTACGTCTTCTCCGTCAGGCGCTTTTCAGCCCGACCTTCTCGCGCTTGATGCGGATGCCGGCGGCATCGCGATCCCAGGTGTCGTCGGTGATGCCGGCCTCGCGCAGCTTCACCTTCTCGATCTTCGCCGTCGGCGTGCGCGGCAGGCCGTCGACGACGCGCACGTAGCGGGGGATCATGAAGTGGGCCATGCGCGGCCGCAGGAACTCGATCAGCTCGGCGGGATCGAACTCGACGCCCTCCTTGAGGGCCACGACGGCCATGACCTCGTCCTCGGCGATCTCGCTCTTCACCGCCACCGCGGCCGCCTCGCGCACCGCCGGGTGGGAGAGGACCTCGGATTCGACCTCGAAGGAGGAGATGTTCTCGCCACGCCTGCGGATCGCGTCCTTGAGCCGGTCGACGAAATAGAAGTTGCCCTCGGCATCCTTGCGGAAGCCGTCGCCGGTGTGGAACCAGCCATTGCGCCAGGCAGCGGCCGTGGCCTCCGGATTGCCGGCATAGCCGTGGTTCAGCGCCCAGGGGCACTCGGTGCGAACCACGAGTTCGCCGGTGGCGCCGACCGGCACCTCGCAATCGTTCTCGTCGACGATGCGGACCTCGACGCCCTTGCGGGCCTTGCCGGCGCTGCCGAGCGCGGTCGGGTTCGGGTCCGAGACGATCGGCATCGAGATCTCGGTCATGTTGAAATGGGTATGCACCTCGGTGCCGAAGCGCTCGTGGAACTGCGGCGCGGTGTCGTTGAGCGGCACGTAGGTGCAGGTGCGCAGCGTGTGGTTCTTGTCGTCCGGGCTCGGCGGGCGCTTGAGCAGGAAGCCGCCCATCACGCCGAGCAGGATGACGGTGGTGATCTGCCGCTGCCGGATCGTGTCCCAGAACGTGTTGGTGTCGAAGGCGTCGACCATGACGATCGAACCGCCATGGATGAGCATGGCCGTCACCGGCATGACGCCGCCGGAGTGGAACATCGGCAGGTTGACCATGTAGCGCTCGTCGGAGCGCAGGAAGGGCGCCGCCTTCGCCATCGAGTAGAGATGCATGTAGGACGACATGACGCCCTTGGACGGACCGGTCGTACCCGAGGTGAAGATGATCGACTGCATGTCCCACGGCGCGATCTCGCGCTCGAGCGCCGGCGCGGTCGTGTCCGCCGACTTGAACGCCTCCGCCTGGTGGACCTTGAGGCCGGGAACCTCCTGGGCAGCACCGCCGAGGACCACGATCTCCTCCAGCCGGCCGAGCTCGATCTCGCCGAGGCGCTGGTGCAGGTCGGCGTGGATCAGACCGAGGCGGGCTTCCGAGAGCTTGACCGCGTGCCGCAAAAGGTTGCCGCGATAGGCAAGATTGATCGGCACGAAGACGGCGCCCAGCATGTTCAGGCCGAACCAGGCGCGCAGGCAGTCGGCGCTGTTGGGCAGCCAGCACAGAACCCGCTCGCCCTGCTTCACGCCCAGCGCCTTCAAGGCGTTGGCGGTGGTGATCGCCTCGCGCAGCGTGTCGGCATAGGTCCAGGTCTCGCCGTCCTGGAAGACGGCGAAGACCTTGTCCGGCTGGGCCTTTGTCCAGCGCTCCAGCATGTAGCGCTGGATGCACTGGTCGGGGGCCGGCATTCTGGGATCAAGATGATAGGTCATGGTTCAACCTCGCAGTCATGCTGCCTTCATCAAACTTTGGCGCCGTCGCCGCCGCTGGCGATCTCGGCGAACAGCGGCTTGCGCGTGATCTTCATTTCGGCCGCCATCTCGTCGTGCAGATGCGCCTGGACGAGCGTGGCGGCGCGCGCAAAGTCCGGCTCGTGCCGGCGCGGCCAGATCGTCGCGATCGCATCGCCGATCGCGGCGTCGAGCATGCCCTTGGCGAGAAGCAGCTCCTCGGCCGTGGAGGGGTGCACGGTGGGCGCTTCGGGCAGCGCGCCGGGCACGACATCGGCGATGCCGGCGAGAAGCGCGCGCTTCTCCTCGATCTGCCGGGCAAGCGGCGCCTGCGCCCACTCGACGCGCGGCGCGATGTTGTTCAACAGGTCGATGACGCCGACGGCCTGGCCGCGGGCATAGGAGTCGGCGACGTGCGGGATGACGTCGGAGCGCATCGTGGCGATGATGCCGTCGATCATGCGTTGCAGCGGAATGTTCACGAGGCGCGCTCCATTGCCGTCTCCACCTGCAGGAGCAGGCGCGGGATCTGCGCCCCCATGCCGGCCATCCTGAGATCGTTGAAGCCGCGGCGCGCGAAGCAGTCGGTCGCGCCATAGTGCATGATGGCGAGCTTGAAGGTGCCGAACGCTTCCCAGTAGGCCATGTCGGCAAGCGAGACCTCGTGGCCAGTGAGCGCGCCGTAGCGGTCGCGCAGTTCCTCGCGCTCGAAGAAATGGCACATATAGGGCGAGCGGCCGCGCCAGGCCTGGAGGCAGACCCAGCCGAGATCCTCCACCGGGTCGCCGAGCCGGACCAGCTCCCAGTCGAGGATGGCGGTGATGGTGCCGTCGACTTCGAGGAAATTGCCGATGCGGTAGTCGCCATGGGTGATCGAGATGCGCGTGGCGACCGGCGCATTCTCGCGCAGCCACGCGGCCGCCAGCTCCAGCATCGGCACGCGGCCGGGCGACCAGCGGGCGAGGTTCGCCATCCAGTTGTCGACCTGCTGCGCGGCCGTCTTGCGGACGTCCTTGGTACCGTCGATCGAGGCAACCGGCGTATCCTGCCAGCGGAACTGGTGCAGGGCGGCGAGGGCCGCGACGAACTGGGTGCCGAGCCGCACGCGCCGCTCCTCGTCGAAGGCGGGACCGCCGTCATGCGTCCACGGGATCGGCGCCTCGCCGGGCACCAGGTCGCAGACGAAGAACGGCGCGCCGAGGATCGAGGTGTCGTCGCTGTACCAGTAGACGCGCGGCACCGGCACGGCGCTGTCTGCGAGCGCCTTGAGCGTCACGAATTCGGGATAGGCGTGGTACGGCCCGAAGATGCCCGTCGGCGGGCCGGCGCGCAGGATCAGGTCGCGCTCGATCGCGGTGCCGCCTTCAGACCACTTCGCCCGGAAGCCGTAGGTGACCCAGGAGAAGCCGACGGTGAAGCGCCTGAGCGGGCCGATCTCGACCCCGCCGCCGACCTGCGCGCTGGCGAAGGCGGCGAGCGTCGAGCGGATCGCCTCGACGGCGGTGGGATCGAAGGCGGCGGGACCATCCCGACGCACGCGAAGGGCACTCGCTGTCATACTGCGGAACTTCCATCATGCACTTCGGCTTCGCCGGAGACCGGCAGACCGAGCAGGCGGCGCATGTCGCGGTAGAGCAGGCGCGACATCTCGAGGATCATCAGGCCGAAGGCGAGCGGCATCATCACCAGGATTGGCCAGAGCGGCAGGAAATTGGTGCCGATCTGCATGGTCCGGTTCTGCACGATGCTGCCCCAGACGAAGCGGAGGATGAACCACATGAAGACGGCATAGACGGCGATCTCGACGATCATGGCCACCGCCGCGATCAGCGCCCGCCGGCGCGGCGGCTGCGCGTCCGCGAAGGTCTCCAGCCGCGGGAACAGCCCGTCGCGATGGGCGATCGGCATCGCCCAGAAGACGAGCAGCGGGAAGAGGATGCGCTCGACGATGTTGTAGGCGCCGGGGATCAGGTCCATCTGCAGGAAATAGCGGCCGGCGACGCTGATGACGGTCACCATCATCATGATGAACAGCATCGAGCCTGCCCCGACCGCCGCGAGGCCCCATTCGAACGCCCAGATCGCTCTCCAGAAACGCATGGTCGGCCCTCAGTTCAGATGGCTCGGCAGCCAGGTGGCGATGCCGGGAAACAACATCATCGCCGCGACGACCACGAAGGCGGAGATCGAGGAAAACAGCATGCACGGCCGGAACACGGGCCCGACCGGCGTTCGCGCCGCCGTCGCGGCGGAGAAGGCGACGAGGCCGACCGGCGGCGTGAGCAGGCCGAGCGAAATGACGAAGCAGGCGATGACGCCGAACCAGATGAGGTCCACGCCGGCGGCCTGCACCATCGGCAGCACGATCGGGATCGAGAGGACGATGATGGTCACCTCCTCCAGCACCATGCCGGCGAGGAACAGGCCGAACATGAGCACCAGGATGAGCAAGGTCGGGCTGGCGACCAGCGGCTCGGCGAAATGCAGCAGTTCAGTCGGCAGGCGCGAGAAGGACATGAAGCGCGAGAAGATCTGCGCGGCGATGAGCAGCATGAGGAGCATCGCCGAGACCTTGACGGAATCGACCAGCGCGCGGCCGATGTCGCCCAGCCCGACGCGGCGCATCGCGATCATGCCGACGAAGGCCGCGAACGCCCCCAGCGCACCGGCCTCGCCCACGGTGACGATGCCGCCATAGATGCCGCCGAAGACGACGACCATCAGCGCGACGACGAAGATGAAGGCGCTGACGGAGCGGCGGGTTGCCGCCGGGTCTTCCTCCTCTTGGTCGCCACGCACGCCGTCCTCCGCGCCCGGAACAACGTCGCCGAAGAAATAGAGGCATCCGACATAGACCAGGATGCAGAGCAGGCCGGGTCCGACCGAGCCGATGAAGAGATGGCCGATCGGCGTCTCGGTCAGCGAGCCGTAGATCATGATCAACAGGCTCGGCGGGATGATGACCGACAGCGAGCCGGAGATCGCGGCGAGCGCCACGGAGAAGCTGCGCGTGTAGCCGACGCGCTGTAGCTCGGGGCCGGCCAGTGTGGCAAGCGCCGCCGCGCTCGCCGTGCCGGAGCCGGAAACGGCGCCGAGCAGGCCGCCGGTGATGAGCGTCGCGACGCCAAGCGGGAAACGGCGATAGCCGGCGATGCGATGGCCGACGCGGAACAGGTCGACGATGACGCCGCCCTTGAGCAGGAGCTGCGCCATCAGGAGATAGAGCGGAATGATCGATAGCGTGTAGGTGGACGCGGTGTAGAACGCGTCCTGGCCGACGATGCCGTTGAGCACGCCCGGCCCCATCCACAGCATGATGCCGAGGATGCCAGCCCCCAGGAGGCAGGTGGCGACCGCCTGGCCCGCGATCATGAAGACCACGATCCAGAGCGTGACGGCCCAGATGATCCAATCCTTGGACATGGAAGCTCCGCGCGGAGGAAGAGGCGCCGCGCGAACGCGGCGCCGTCAGGGGCTACTTGGCGAGATAGTCGGCGACGCCGGCCGGCAGCGTGCCGCCCTCGGCCTGGATCAGCTCGGCATAGAGCTTGGCCGTTGCCTTGGCCGGATGGCCGTTCGCCTCGGTTTTCTCGATCCAGGCGACCCAGGTGTCGGCCGCCGCCTTCTCGATATGCTGCTTCATTGCGTCGGACAGCGTGTTGATCGAAGTGAACTCGCCGCCGTCCTTGGCGATCGACTCGTCCTTGACCTTCGTCAGACGCGTCTCCCATTCCTGGGCGTTGGAGGCCGCGACGTCACGGGCGGTCTTGTCGAAGAGCGCCTTCTGCTCCTCGCTCAGCTCGTTCCAGGCGGCGTCGCTGATGGCGAGGTAGCTTTCCCAGTGGCCGATCGACACGTCGACGATCGAATGGCGCAGCAGCTGCTGCAGCGAGTAGGACGGCCAGTCGGAGATGGCGATGACGAGACCCTCGATCGTGCCGCGCGAGGCCGCCTCGAAAGCCTGCGAGCCGGGCAGCGTGACCGGGGTGGCGCCGAGCTTTTCCAGCATGATCGTGTGCAGCGCCGAACCGGCGCGCAGCGGCGTGCCGGAGAAGTCAGCCGGCTCCCTGAGCACCTTCTTCACGGTCGAGATCGAATAGGGCGCGGTGGCGCCGAGCGCCCAGGCGCGGATGCCCTTGTCGGCGATCTCGTACTGGTAGAACGTCTTGCCGTCCTTGATCGCCACATCGGAGTCGAGCAGCTTCTGGAAGGCGCGGGTGACCATCGGCGAGTCTGTGCCGTAGGCCGGCAGCTGCGTCACGTCGGACAGCGGAAAGCGGCCTTCATGGTAGGGCGCGAGCAGGGGTGCTGCGACGGCGATGGTGCCGCTGGTGAGCGCGTCGAGCTCCTTGCCGACGCCGACCAGCTCACCGGCGTAGAAGCGGGTGAACTTGACGTCAGGCGAACCCTTCTCGATCGCATCGGCGAACGGGTCCATATGCGCGCCGACCCAAGGGTGCGGCTTGCCGAGGCCTGTCGAGATGATGAGATCGGCCGCGTTGGCGGAGGTGCCGAGCGCCGCGCCGAAAAGCGCGGTCGCCGTCACCAGATTACGTGCGAAATGAAACATATGCCCTCCCTTGGGACAGCCGGGATCGTTTCGAGACCAGGGGCTCGACAATCGCGGCGTGACATTGGATACGACCGGCCTCCACCGGTCCAGCAAGCGTCCCTTCTGCCTGGATCGGCACTCCTCCGGGAACGTTCACCACATGCATGCTAGTCTCTTTTGCCCGTTTGTAAACAGAAATGAATCACGAGTCATAATTCATTTCGGTTTGACACATCCGCTTTGCGTCATTAGCGTCCGGTGAGCCATGGCGACCAATCCAACCAACGCAACAGCCGCGCCACCTCTGCCGCGCGAGGTCCGAAAGCCTCGGCTTTCCCGTGCGGAAAAGGCCGAGGCCACGCGGGCGCGGTTGTTCGAAGCGGCGATCGAGATCGTCGGCGAGCTAGGCTATGCGGGCGCGTCGGTGGCGCTGATCACGGCGCGGGCGAACGTGGCGCAGGGCACGTTCTACAACTATTTCGAATCGCGGCAGGACCTGCTCGACCAGCTGCTGCCCTCGATCAGCGAGCGGCTGCACGAATTGATCCGCCAGAGGGTCATGGAAGCGCCGGACGACCCGATCGAGCGCGAGAAGGCCCGCCTCGCCGGCTTCTTCGAGTTCCTCGAAAAGGAACCGCACCTGTTCAAGATCCTCAGCGAGGGCTCCGTCCAGGCACCGCGCGGCTTCCGGGCCCATCTGGAGACTCAGTCGGCTAGCTATCGCCGCGCGCTGGAATATGAGCGCCGGCGCGGCAACCTGCTGATCGACGATCCGCTGGAGATCGACATCCTGATGCAGATGCTGATCTCGACCCGAGAATACCTGTCGGGCCGCTTCTGCTACGAGGACGGCGACTTCGTGCGGCCGGCTCCAAGCGTCGTCGACACCTATGTGAAGCTTCTGCGAGGCAAAGTCTTCAAATGACGGCAGCCGAAACCGCCCGCGCCGAACGCGGCGACGTGCCCTCCTTCTTCCACATCAACGTCAACTGCACAGATTTCGATCGATCGCTGGCCTTCTACCGGCTGATCGGCTTCGAGGTGGTCAACGCCTTTGCCGGCGACGCCTCCTTCGGCGAGGTGGGCCTCGGACCCGTGCTCGGACTTCCCGACGACTGCGCCGGACGCGCCGCGCTGATGATGCTGAAGGGCGACGAGCGCGGCATGCGGCTCGACCTTCTGGAATGGACCTCGCCGCGACTGCCTGCCCCTCCCCCACGCTCGATGGCCCAGCCGGGCGTCGGCCGCATCTGCCTGCGCACCTTCGATGCCGACGCAGTTTACCAGCGCCTCTCGGCCGCCGGGCACCTTTGCTACACGGAGCCGACGCGGGTTGTGCTGGGTGGGTCGGTGATCAACGTGTTCTGCGCGGAAGATCCGGACGGGGTGGTGATCGAGTTCATGCAGTTTCTGCGCGGCTGACTCCCCGCAGGCAGCTCAGGGTCGAGGCGGCATCCTGTCGAAGACAGGTATCGCAGGGTCGACGTGGTCCCAGGCTTGTGCGGCGGCATGCCAAGCGACAAGCTGGGGCGCATACCGGCCAGGGTCGTCGAGACTGCTGGCCTTGACCACGAAAAATTCGGGCATGGCCGGGAACGTCATATAGACCGGTGCGCCGCAGACCGGACAGAACGCCCGTGACTTGACCGTCCCGCCGTCGCCCACAGCCTCCCAGCGCGTCGCCTCGCCGGTCATCTCAACCGCAGCGCGGGGAAATGTCAGGTGCGAGCCGTGGCCGGTCCCGCTCTCGCGCTGGCATTGCCGGCACTGGCAATCGTTCATGCCGATCGGTTCGGCGCGGATCTCATAGCGGAGCGCGCCGCAGGCGCATCCGCCCGAATAGGGCTGACTCATATCGGTCTCCTCAGTGATGAGTGTCTGCGATGCCGGCGAGGTTGTGCAAAACCTTCGGCCAGCCGTTGCTCATGTTCGCGTAGGCCGTATCGTTGGTCGGCAGAACGAAGCCCGAATGGACGACGCGCACGCGCGTGCCGTCCGCGACGCGTTCCAGGCTCCACGTCACCACCGTATCCAGCGGCGAACCATAGGCCGCATTCGAAGGGTGTCCGCCCTTCCAGGCGTAGGCGAGGCGTTTCTCCGGGACCACCTGGAGCACTTCGCAGTGAATGGTCCCGTCCCACTCGCCGGCAGGCTTGGTGCTGAACGTGAAACGATTGCCCACGACCGGCTCGAACCCGGTCGGCTGCATCATCCAACGACCGATCAGGTCCGCGCTGGTGAGCAGCCTCCATATCGTCGCGGGCGCATGCGGAAAGACCTCATCGACCACGATTTCCTGCGTGACGGTGCCCAGAACGGCGCGATTCATGGATCGATCTCCTTCAGGAGGGTGCGGAGGTTGGCGAAGCGTTCGCGCCAGAACACGCCGTAATGCTCCATCCAATCGGCCAGCGGCTGGAGACCTTCCGGCTGGACGCGATAATAGACTTTGCGCCCCTCTGGACGCTCGGCGACGAGACCGGCCTGTTTCAGCGATTTGAGATGCTGCGAGATCGCGCCCTGCGTCACGCCGGAGCCCTGGGTGAGCTCGGCGACGCTGATCTCGCGGGCCTTGCTGATGCGCTCGAAGACCGCCCTCCGCGTGGGGTCGGCGAGTGTTCGCATGACGGCGTCGATGGAGTCTGCAGCGATCATGCCAACCAATTAGCATTCACTAATCAATTAGTCAACACTAATAAATAACCTGAAGCTCTTTTCACGGCGCCCGCACGAGCGGCCGTGTACCGGGATCAGCACGGTCTAGGTCTTGAAATAATCCGGCTTGCCGGTCGTCCACGTCTCGCCCCAGAGCTGGCCGCCGCCGTCGACGGTCAAGAGCTCGCCAGTGACGAACTTTCCGGTCGGGCCTCCGAGATAGACGCAGGCCTCCGCGATGTCCCAGGCGTCGCCGGCGCGCATCATCGGGTTGGAGCGCGGATAGGCGGCGCGCGCCTCGGGGGTGTAGACCTTCCAGCCGTCGGTCTCGATGGCGCCGGGCGCGACGCAGTTGACTCGGATGCCGAGCGGCGCCCATTCGACGGCGACGCTCTTCGACAGGCCGATGACGCCGGACCGTGCCGCGATGGTGTGCGCCACGCCGTAGAGGCCGTGCGTGGTGACGACCACGACATTGACGATGCTGCCCGGCCGGCCCGCGTCGCGCCACTTGCGCGCGGCGGCCTGCATCATGAACCAGGTGCCGTTGAGATTGGTGTTGATGACCGCATTCCAGCCCTTCACGCTGAAATCGATCGCAGCCTGAGGGAACTGGCCGCCGGCGCTGTTGACGAGGATGTCGAGCCGGCCGTGTTCGGCCCAGACGGTGTCGAAGAAGGCGGCGACGCCTTCCGGCTCGCGCACGTCGACCGTATGGCCGCTGGCCTTGAGGCCCTTGGCGGTGATCGCCTTGACGACGTCGGCGACCTTGCCCTCGCTGCGGCCCGAAATGACCGCGTGGGCGCCCATGCGCGCGAACAGCCACGCCGTCGCGCGGCCGATGCCGCCCGCACCGCCCGAGACCAGCACGACCTGGCCGGCGAGCGAGCCCTCGGCATAGACGGTGGGGTGGGTCGCGAGGTCGGCATCGGTGAAGCCGAACTGTTCGGGCGTCTCGCTCACCGCTCCATCCCCTTCAACAGCTCGCCCGAGATGATCATCTTGCGCACCTCGGTGGTGCCGGCGCCGATTTCCATCAGCTTGGTCGAGCGGAACAGGCGGTTGATCTCCGATTCCCAGATATAGCCCGTGCCGCCATGCACCTGCACGGCGAGATCGAGAACCTTGTGCGTCGCTTCGGCGGCATACATCACCGAGGCCGCGGTCAGCATGTGGATGTCGCCGCGCCCGCCCTCGCCGATCTCCAGCGGCGCGGCCGCCGCCAGCACGCGATAGGTGAAGGCGCGGATGGTCTCGACCTGGACATACATGTCGGCCAGCATCGACTGCACCATCTGGAACGAACCGATCGGCTTGCCGAACTGCTTGCGGGTCTTCGCATAGTCGACGGAAAGCTCCAGCGCACGCTCGGCGATGCCGAGACAGAGCGGCGAGATCATCGCACGTTCGAGGTCGAGCCCGCTCATCACCACCGCGACGCCGCGATTCTCCCCGCCGACGAGGTTTTCCGCCGGCACGCGGCAGTCCTCGAACAGCAGCTCGCCGGTCTGGCTGCCGCGATAGCCCATCTTCTTCAGCTTCTGCGCGACCTTGAAGCCCTTCATCTCCTTCTCGACGATGAAGGCGGAGATGCCGTGCGCGCCCTTGTCCCGGTCGGTCTTGGCGTAGACGAGCAGCACGTCGGCGACCGGGCCGTTGGTGATGTAGATCTTGGAGCCGTTGAGCACGTAGTGATCGCCGTCACGGCGCGCGGTGGTGCGCATCGAGCCCAGCGCATCCGAGCCGGCGCCGGGCTCGGTCAGGCCGAGCGCGCCGATCTTGCGGCCGGAGCAGAGGTCGGGGAGGTACTTTTTGCGCTGCTCGTCATTGCCGTTGCGATAGATGTTGTTGGCGCAGAGATTGTCATGCGCGACCCAGGCGAGCGCCATGGCGTGATTCCAGCGCGCCATGCCCTGCAGGACGAGACCGGCGGCGACGAGATCGAGCCCTGCCCCGCCATATTCCTCGGGAATCGTGATGCCGAACAGGCCGTTGTCGCCGATCTTCGGGAAGGCGTCCTCGGGCCACCATTCCTCATTGTCCATCCGTTCGGACAGCGCATAGAGCTCGTTGCGGGCGAAGCGGTCCGCATTGTCGAGGATCATCTGCTGGTCCGCGTCGAGGTCGAACAGGTTCGGTTTCTCATTGAGCCCGGTGAAGTCCTGCATTTTCCTCAATCCTCCCGTTCCGGCCGCGCCCGGCAGCCCTTTCTTCATCGTTAATGAGATCATTTCATCATTTGCGCAAGAGGCCAATGCGCAGTTTTGACGCGGAAACGTATGGATTCCCAATCTGCAAATGACACGGTTGCGGAAAAGCGTCGCATTCCGGTTGACAACACTGATGAACTGAAATCATTTAGACGGAGACAAGGCAAGAAAAGCAGCGGGGGAGACCGTGACAGAGCCAGTCCTGATCGAGCGCCGCGGCGCGGTTCAATGGATCACGATCAATCGCGAGGAGCGCCGCAACGCGCTCAATGAAAAGGTCGCGCTCGGCATCCAGGCGGGCCTCGACGCGGCCGAGGCGGACAAGAGCGTGCGCGCGGTCGTGCTCACCGGCGCCGGCGACAAGGCCTTCTGCGCCGGCGGCGACCTGCAGCTCCAGGCGGACGGAACGCCGTTCACCATCGATGCGGCCGACCCGCGCCACTACGTCGCCCGGCTCCTGCGGCGCATGGACGCCTGCCGGCTGCCGATCGTCGCCCGTGTCAACGGTCCCGCGCTTGCCGGCGGCTTCGGCATCCTGTGCGCCTGCGACCTCGCGGTGGCGCGCGAGGACGCCAAGCTCGGTGTGACCGAGGTGAAGGTCGGCATCTTCCCGATGATGATCCTGCCTTATCTGCTCAGGATCGTCTCCTACCGGCGGCTGATGGAACTCTGCATCACCGGAGAACTGATCACGGGCAGGGATGCGGTCGCCGAGAACATCGTCAACTACGCGGTTCCCTATGAGGAACTCGACCAGAAGCTCGACTGGCTGCTGGCGCGCGTCACCGACAAGTCGCCGACCGGCATCCGGCTCGGCAAGCAGGCGCTGGCCAAGATCCGGGAGATGTCGACGGACGCCGCACTCGAGTATGCGCAGTTCATGCTCGCCAACATGACCCGCACCAAGGACGCCCGCGAGGGCATGCTCGCCTTCAACGAGAAGCGCGCGCCCAACTGGACGGCGGAATGAGCGAGATGAGCAAGATCGTTCGCATCGGCTGCGGCGCGGGCTTCTGGGGCGACAGCCCGGAAGGTCCCGCCCAGCTCGTCCGCAAGGGCGATATCCACTATCTCGTGATGGACTACCTGGCCGAGATCACCATGTCGATCCTCGCCCGGATGAAGGCCAAGAAGCCGGAGCTCGGCTACGCCACCGACTTCGTGACGATGGCGATGAAGCCGCTGGCGAAGGAGATTGCAGCGAAGAAGATCCGCGTCGTCACCAATGCCGGCGGCGTCAATCCAGACGCCTGCCGCGACGCGCTGCTGGCGGCGTTCAAGGAAGCCGGCGTCGACCTGAAGGTCGCGGTGGTGCGCGGCGACGATCTGTCGGACTCGGCCGACACCTATCGCGCGGCGGGGACGACCGAAATGTTCTCAGGCGCGGCGATGCCGGAGAAACTGGCCAGCGTGAACGCCTATCTCGGCGCCTTCCCGATCGCGGCCGCACTCGATGACGGCGCGGACGTGGTCATCACCGGCCGCGTGGTGGATTCGGCCGTGGTGCTCGGACCGTTGATCCACGAATTCGGCTGGAAGCCGGGCGACTACGACCTGCTTTCCGCCGGCAGCCTCGCCGGCCATGTCGTCGAATGCGGCACACAGGCCACCGGCGGCATCTTCACCGACTGGCGCAAGGTCGCGGACGACTGGGACGACATGGGCTTCCCGATCGCCGAATGCGCGGCCGACGGCTCGTTCGTGATCTCGAAGCCCGAGGGCACCGGCGGCCTCGTCTCTACCGCCACCATCGCCGAGCAGGTCGTCTACGAGGTCGGCGATCCCCGGCGCTACATCCTCCCCGACGTGACCGCCGACTGGAGCGCGGTCCGGCTCGAACAGGTCGGGCCGGACCGCGTGAAGGTCAGCGGCGCGAAGGGGGCGGCGCCCACCGACAGCTACAAGGTCAGCGCCACCTATGCCGACGGCTACCGCGCGCAGGTGACGATGATGATCGCCGGCCGCGAGGCCAAGGAACGCGCCGAGGCGACGGCGAAGGCGATCCTCGCCCGTTCCGAACGGCTGATGCGCGCCGCCGGCTTCGACGGCTTCGCCGACAGCTCGGTCGAAATCCTCGGCAGCGAAGCGAACTTCGGCGCGCAATCGCGGGCGGGAGCGACGCGCGAGGTCGTGCTCAAGATCGCCGTGCGCCACGCCAGCAAGGACGCCCTCGGCATCTTCGCCAAGGAGATCTTCCCGGCGGCGACGGCCATGGCGCAGTCGATCACCGGCTTTGCCGGTGGACGGCCCGAGCCGCAGCCGATCGTGCGGCTGTTCTCCTTCCTGGCGCCCAAGGCCGACATTCGCGTCGCCTACGAGTTCGATGGAAAGACCCGCGAGATCGCGCCGCATCTGCCGAACGACGTGCAGGGCGATGTGCCCCCTGAAGCATCCGGCGAGATTCCCTCCGGTGGAGGCAAGCTGGCGACCGTGCCGCTGGTGGCGCTGGCGCACGGGCGCAGCGGCGACAAGGGCGACATCGGCAATATCGGCGTCTTGGCGCGCAAGGCTGAGTACCTGCCGTGGATACGCCGCAGCGCCACGCCCGAGGCGGTCGGCCGCTACTTCGCGCATTTCGTCAAGGACAAGGTCGAACGCTTCGAGTGGCCCGGGCTGAACGGGCTGAACTTCATGCTGCATGAGGGGCTGGCCGGCGGCGGCATCGCTTCGCTGCGCCACGACCCGCAAGGCAAGGCGCTGGCGCAGATCTTCATGGACTTCCCGGTCGAGGTGCCGGCCGACTGGCTCGCCAAGGGCGGCGCGCTCGACGGATGGGACAAGGACGCCGCAGCATGAGCACGCCGCTGTTCAACAAGGTTCTCGTCGCCAACCGCGGCGAGATCGCCTGCCGGGTGATGCGGACGCTGAGGGAGATGGGCATCGGCTCCGTCGCGATCCATCACCGCGTCGAGGCCCGCGCCAAGCATGTGCGCATGGCCGACGAGGCGGTGGAGATCACCGGCGACACGCCGGTCGCGGCCCATCTCGACATCGCCCAGATCATCGCGGCGGCGAAGAAGACCGGCGCGGATGCGATCCATCCGGGCTACGGCTTCCTGTCGGAGAACGCCCGCTTCGCAGCCGCCGTGGCCGAGGCCGGCATCACCTTCATCGGGCCGGATGCCGAGACCATTTCGCTGATGGGCGACAAGATCTCGGCGCGCAACTTTGCCGAGGCGCATGGCGTGCCGGTGGCTCCGTCGGTGATGCCGACGGGCGACCTGGACGCGTTCACGAAGCAGGCCGAGGCGATCGGCTTTCCGCTGCTGATCAAGGCGGCGGCAGGCGGCGGCGGCAAGGGCATGAACATCGTGCGCAATGCCGGTGACCTGCGCGAGGCGGCGCGTATCGCGTCGAGCGAGGCGCAGCGCTATTTCGGCGACGGCCGCGTCTATGCCGAGACCTATGTCGAGCGGCCGCGCCATATCGAAGTGCAGGTGCTGGGCGATGGCAAGGGCGGGGCAATCCACCTGTTCGAACGCGAGTGCTCCGTCCAGCGCCGCTTCCAGAAGATCATCGAGGAGGCGCCGTCGGCGAACCTGCCGGCGAAGCTCGCGGCCGAGATCTGCGAGTCCGCGGTCAGGCTGGCGGCGGCGGCGAACTACAAGAATGCCGGCACGGTGGAATATATCCTCGGCGCCGACGGCCGCTTCTTCTTCCTTGAAATGAACACCCGCCTGCAGGTCGAACATCCGGTGACCGAGATGATCACCGGACTGGACCTCGTGCGCTGCCAGATCGAGGTCGCGGCTGGCAAGGGGCTGCCCGGCAGGCAGGCCGACATCAAGGCCAACGGCCACGCCATCGAATGCCGCATCTGCGCGGAAAATCCCGAGCGCGACTTCATGCCGGAGACAGGCACGGTGCAGTATCTCGGCGTGCCGGAGGAGCCCTGGCTGCGCTTCGAGAACGCGCTGGACCAGGGCCAGAAGGTGACCGCGGACTTCGATCCGATGCTGGCGAAGCTGGTGATCCACGGCGCGGACCGCGACGAGGCCGTGAACCGCTCGATCGCGGCGCTGGACGAGCTGGCGCTGCTCGGCGTCACCACCAACATCGACTATCTCGCCCGCGTGCTCGACCATGAGGCGTTCCGCGCCGGCGACATCCACACCGGCTTCGTCGCCCAGCACAAGGATGCCTTGGCAGCGCCCTCCGTGTCCGATGCAGCGCTTGTCCAGGCGCTCGCGGCGGCGGCGCTCGGCTTCCGCGACTTCCGCGATCTGGCACTGGCGACGCCCGAGCCCTACGCGGCCATCGGCGGCTGGAGGAACTGACCATGTCGATCGAACTGACCATCGACGGGAAGGTCCACCACGTCACCATCGCGCGGCGGCGGCCGCATCTCGTCCTCGTCATCGACGGGCAGGAGCACGAAGTGTCGCGCACGCCCGCCATCGGCGACGGCCGCAACCTGATGGCAGTGGGCGGCCACAGGCTCGAATTCGCGCGCGCCGAGTTGGGCGAGAAGCAGTTCGTCCGCTTCGGCGGCCGGACCTACGAGGTCGGCTTCGTCGACCCGTTCTCGGCGGCCGGAGGGGCCGGAGGAGGTGCCGATGCGCTGAAGGCGCCGATGCCCGGCGCGGTGGTGTCGGTGCAGAAGCAGGCCGGCGACAGGGTCGCGCGCGGCGAGGCCGTCGTCACCATCGAGAGCATGAAACTGCAGACCGCCCTGCCCGCCCCGCGCGACGGCGTGATCGCGAAGATCCTCAAGGGCGAAGGCGAGACGTTCGAGAAGGACGAGGTGATCGTCACGCTCGAGCCGGAAGGTGAGAAGGCCTGACGATGCGCAAGATCCAGTCCATGATCTCGACGTCTTCGGCGGACTTCCGCCGCTATGACGCACACAACCGCAGGGTCGTCGCCGAATTCAGGGAGAAGCAGGAGGCGGCGCGCCATCAACGGCCGCAGCGCGACCTCGACCGGCTCGCCAAGCAGGGCAAGATGCGCCCGCGCGAGCGCATCGAGAAGCTGCTCGATCCCGGCACGCCGTTCCTCGAACTTTCTTCGCTCGCGGCCAACATGGCCTATGACGGCGACTCGCCCTCGGCGAGCTCGATCGTCGGCATCGGCATCGTGTCGGGCCGGGAGGTGGTGATCCGTGCCGACGACCCGACGGTGAAGGGCGGCGCGTGGTATCCGCTGACGGCCAAGAAGATCGTCCGCGCGCTCGACATCGCGATGGAGAACCGCCTGCCGGTGATTCATCTGTGCGATTCCGCCGGCGGCTTCCTGCAGCTGCAGTCGGAAGTGTTTCCGGACAAATACATGGCCGGTCGCATCTTCCGGAACCAGTCGATCCTGTCGAAGATGGGCGTCAAGCAGCTGTCGCTGGTGTTCGGCCACTGCACGGCCGGCGGCGCCTATATTCCCGGCCTGTCGGACTACTCGGTGATCGTGCGCGGCACGGGCGCGGTGTTTCTCGGCGGCCCGCCGCTGGTGAAGGCGGCGACCGGCGAGGAGGTGACGGTGGAGGAACTCGGCGGCGCCGACATGCACACCTCCGTCTCCGGCACCGCCGACTATCCGGCCGCGACAGAGGACGAGGCAATCCACATCGGCCGCGAGATCGTCGCGCAGTGGGACCGGCCGAAGAAGTGGGACTGCCAGCAGGAGACGCCGGAGGCGCCGGCCTACGACCCGCAGGAACTCTATGGGATCGTTCCCGACGACATCAAGAAGAGCTTCGACATGCGCGAGGTCATCGCCCGCATGGTCGACGGCAGCCGCTTCCACGAATACCAGCCGAACTACGGCACGACGCTGATCTGCGGCTATGCCAACATCTGGGGCTACAAGGTCGGCATCCTCGCCAACAACGGGGTGCTGTTCAACGACAGTTCGCTCAAGGGCGGCCACTTCATCGAGCTGTGCAACCAGAACAACACGCCGCTGGTGTTCCTGCAGAACATCACCGGCTACATGATCGGCCGCGAATACGAGCGGCGCGGCATCACCAAGGATGGCGCCAAGATGATCATGGCGCAGTCGTGCTCGGCGGTGCCGAAGTTCACCGTGATGTGCAACGGCTCGTTCGGCGCCGGCAATTACGGCATGTGCGGCCGCGCCTTCGACGGCCGCTTCCTGTTCACCTGGCCGAACCACCAGATCGGCGTGATGGGCGGCGACCAGGCGGCGAACACCCTGGCCGAGGTGAAGCTCAACCAGATGAAGCGTGCCGGGCTCGTCGACCAGAGCGAGGTCGACCGGGTGTGGGAGGAGACGCGAAAAGCCTACCAGGAGCAGTTGTCGGCCTATTACTCGACCTCGCAGCTCTGGGACGACGGCATCATCGACCCGGTCGATACCCGCAACGCGCTGGGCATGGCGATCTCGGCCTCCCTCAATGCCCCGCTCGGCGACCTCGGCTACGGGGTGTTCAGGTTCTGAGGATGGGGAGTGTGAGCGGCGGCGGCGAAGGACGCGCATCTGTGGCGAGGTGCAGAATCATACCCTCGACGCCGTCATCCTCGGGCTTGTCCCGAGGATCTATTGCCCTCGCAGCTCAGAAGCGGACGTGGCCAACCGCCAACGCCGGCAGATCCTCGGGACAAGCCCGAGGATGACGGCGCCAATAGGGGTGACGCTGCAGATGAAGGTGACGGCACCGATATGAAGACGGAGCGATCAGATGCGGCGGAGTTGAGCCGCAGCATTCGTAGCGGCGTCATCCTCGGGCTTGTCCCGAGGATCTACAACCATCTCAGCTCAGAAGCGGATGTGGCCAACCGCCAATGCCGGCAGATCCTCGGGACAAGCCCGAGGATGACGACTTTGATATGAAACCACCAAGGCGAGACGCGCTTTAGCCATGCCCGACCCGATCCGCTTCTACTTCGATTTCGCCTCGCCCTACGCCTACTTCGCGGCGCGGCAGGTCGACGAAATCGGGGCGGAGTTCGGGCGCGCGGTCGAGTGGCGGCCGATCCTGATGTGGGCGGTGCTGAAGGCGCACGGCATCGCAGCCCCGATGGATGTGCCGGTGAAGCGCGCCTACATGCTGAACGACATGGAGCGTTCGGCGGCGTTCTTCGGCATGCCCTATCGCAGGCCGGTGAAGCTGCCGCTTTCTTCGCACCTGGCCGGGCGGCTGTTTTACGCGGTGCGCGAGCAGGACCCGGACAAGGCATCGGCGCTTGCCCGCCGCCTGCTGCCGGCCTTCTTCGCCGAGCAGTGGGACATCTCGGACGCGGCGACCCTGACGGAGCTGGCGGCGGAGGTCGGGATCGCACCCGAAATGACGGCCGAAGCGTTGCAGGGGCCCGTCGGCCGCGCCGGCCTGGAAGCGGCGGTAGCGGACGCGGTCACAGCGGGTGTCGTCGGCTCGCCCTATTTCCTGGTCGACGGCGAAGGTCTTTTCGGTGCAGACAGGCTGCCGCAACTGCGCTGGTTCCTTGGAGGAGGGCGGACGTGATCGCGTATGACGACATCAGCTATTCGGTCGAGAACGGCCGCGCGCGCATCGTGGTCAACCGGCCCGACAAGCTGAACGCCTATCGCAACGAGACGGCCGACCAGCTGCGCGACGCCGTGCTGCGTGCCGGCAGCGACCCGTCGGCACGCTCGATCCTGCTGACGGGCGAAGGCCGCGCCTTCGGCGCCGGCTATGACCTCGCCACCGTCGACCCGAACGAAACGCCGGCGCTGGACGACGTGCTGCAGCGCCATTTCAATCCGCTGGTCATCGCCATGCGCCAGTCGCGCCTGCCGGTCGTGGCCGCGGTCAATGGCCCCTGCGCGGGCGCCGCCGTTGGCATCGCGCTCGCGGCCGACATCGTGATCGCGGCGCGCTCGGCCTATTTCTACGAGCCGTTCGTCGGCATCGCGCTGGTGCCGGACGCCGGCAATACGCAGTTCCTGTCGCGTATGCTGGGCCGTGTACGGGCCTCGGGCATGATGCTGCTGGGCGACCGCATCCCGGCCGAGAAGGCGCTGGCCTGGGGCCTGCTGTGGGACGTGGTGGACGATGCCGAGCTCGCGCCAACGGCCGAGGCGATCTGCGCCCGGCTTGCAAAACTCGACGCCGCGGCGCTGGCCGGCACCAAGCGCCTGATCGATCGTGCCGCGGAATTCGGCATCGACGAGCAGCTGGCGCTCGAACGCGACCTGCAGGGCGAGGCGGGACGGACGCCCGCGATGAAGGCGCAGATCGCCGCCTTCTTCGCCAAGCGGAAAGGATGAACGGATGGCGGTGGACGCAGCCGACGACACGGACCTGATTGCCGATGGCTGGCAGTTGGTCCGGCCATCCGCGTTCGTCGACCTGATCGGCCCTTTCTACCAGCGGCGCGACGAGGGCCGGACACGGTTCTGCTTTCGCGTCCAACCCAAGCACGACAACACGCAAGGGCGGCCGCATGGCGGCATGATCCTGTCCTTCCTCGACGAGGCGCTCGGCCTTTCCGCTCATTTCGTCCGTCCGCAGGAGACCTTCTTCACCATCGGATTCGATTGCCAGCTCATCGGCGGCAGCGTGATCGGCGACCTCGTCGTCGCCGAGACGCAGGTGATCAGCGCCACGAGAACGCTGATGTTCATTCGCGGCGACTGCCGGGTCGGCGACCGCGTCATTGCTTCCGCGAGCGGCACCTGGAAGCGGGTGGCGAACAAAAGCCCCTGGTGAGGATCGGATGGACGCGACACTGAAGACAACGCGCTTCGTCGACGCCGACAGCGAGGTCGTCCGCGACTTCGCCGCAGCCCATGCGGGAACGGGCGACGACGTTTCGAAGGCGGTGAACCTCTACTATGCGTTGCGCGACGCGGTGTCCTACGACATGCGTACCTTCGGGCTGGACGAAGACCAGTTCGTCGCCTCCACCGTGCTGCAGTCGCCGGCCGCCTTCTGCGTGCCGAAGGCGGTGGCGCTGGCCGCACTTGCCCGCGCGGTCGGCATTCCCTCGCGCATCGGCTTCGCCAATGTCCGCAACCACCTCGCCTCGCCGAAGATCCTGGCGCTGATGGACGACGACGTCTTCTACTGGCACGCCTACACCTCGCTGTTCCTCGACGGGAAATGGGTGAAGGCGACGCCCGCCTTCGACATCCGGCTGTGCGAGAAGCACGGCGTGACGCCGCTCGATTTCGACGGGCGCGAGGACTCGATCTTCCAGCCCTTCGACCAGGCGGGCCGCCCCCACATGGAGTATGTGGACTTCATCGGCGAATTCGACGACATGCCCTATGACGGCTTCGCCGACGCGATGCGCACCCACCACGCCCGCATGCTGGCGCACCTGGACGACGAACGGGCCGGCCGCCCGACCACCTGATTCCTTGCAACACGATTGGCTGACAGATGACTGAAACCACTTACATTCTTTCCGGCGCGCGCACCGCGATCGGCACCTTCGGCGGCTCCCTGTCCGGCGAGGAGCCGGCCTCCCTCGGCGCGGCGGTCGCGGTCGAAGCGATGAAGCGCGCGGGCGTCGATCCGGCCGTGATCGGCCATGTCGTCTACGGCAACGTGATCCCGACCGGACCCAAGGACGCCTATCTGGCACGCGTCGCGGCGATCAATGCCGGCATCCCCAAGGAGACGCCGGCGATGACGCTGAACCGGCTCTGCGGCTCGGGCACGCAGGCGATCATCTCGGCGGCGCAGAACGTCATGCTGGGTGACGCGGAGGTGGCGCTGGCCGGCGGCGCGGAGGTGATGAGCCGCGCGCCGCACTACGTCCAGTCCGCCCGCTTCGGCCAGAAGATGGGCGACGTGAAGATGGTCGACGGGCTGACCGGCGTTCTGACCGACCCGTTCGGCAACGGCATCATGGGCGTGACCGCCGAGAACGTCGCCGAGAAATACCAGATCACCCGCGCCGAGCAGGACGCCTTCGCCGTCGAGAGCCAGAAGCGCGCCGCCGCCGCCATCGCCGCCGGCCACTTCACGACGCAGATCCTGCCGCTGGAGATCCAGGCCGGCCGCAAGACGGTGACCTTCGACACGGACGAGCATCCGAAGCCCGACACGACGCTGGAGACGCTGGCGACCCTGAAGCCGGCCTTCAAGAAGGATGGCGTGGTGACGCCCGGCAACGCGTCGGGAATCAATGACGGCGCGGCCGCGGTGGTGCTGGCCTCCGAGACCTACGTCAAGCGCACCGGTGCGAAGCCGATCGGCCGCATCGTCGCCTACGCCCACTCCGGCGTCGAGCCGGGCATCATGGGCGTCGGGCCGATCCCGGCGGTCAGGACGCTGCTCGCCCGCGCCGGCATGAAGCTCACGGATTTCGACGTGATCGAATCCAACGAAGCCTTTGCCTCGCAGGCGCTGGCCGTCAACCGCGAGCTCGGCCTCGACCCGGCGAAGGTCAACCCCGACGGCGGCGCGATCGCGCTCGGCCATCCCGTCGGCGCCACCGGCGCGATCCTAACGGTCAAGGCGCTCTACTACCTGCAGCGCACGGGCGGCCGCTACGGCCTCGTCACCATGTGCATCGGCGGGGGTCAGGGTATCGCGCTGGCCATCGAGCGGGTGTGACGCGAGAGTTTTCGACGCCAGTCGCCGAAACTGCCACTCCTCGCCCCCATGAAATAAGGGAGAGGTGGATCGGGCGAAGCCCGAGACGGTGAGCGGGAATTGGCAAAGGACAATCGACTCGCGCTCGACCTGATGTCTCTGGCTCCCCTGCCCCACTTTGTGCCAAAAGCCGGCGAGGAGGACATCATGACCAATCCGCTCTACGACGCCCTGGTCCTGCCGCATCGCGGCGGGGAAAAGACGTTTCTCGATCTCGACGGCAAGGGGCGGATCAGCTTTGGCGATTTCGCCGACCTCGTCGCGCGGATCGCGACGGTGCTGGTCGAGAACGGTGTGAAGCCGGGCGACCGGGTGGCGGTGCAGGCGCCGAAGACGCCGGAGACACTGGCCGTCTACCTCGCCTGCCAGCAGGCTGGCGCGGTGTTCCTGCCGCTCAACACCGCCTACACCCCCTCCGAGGTCGAGTTCTTCCTGACAGACGCGGCCCCTCGCCTGTTCGTCTGCGACGAAGCCGCGAAGGAAGGCTATGCGGGACTGGCGCAGAAGCTCGGCGTCGGGCTGCTGACCATCGCGGCCGACCGGGGCGGCAGCCTGCCGGCGGCGGCGGCGAAGGCGCAGCCGATGGCGGAGGTGGTCGAGCGGGCGCCGGACGATCTTGCAGCGATCCTCTATACGTCGGGCACGACCGGCCGCTCCAAGGGGGCCATGCTGTCGCACGACAACCTGCTGTCGAACACGCTGGCGCTCACCGACATCTGGCGTTTCACCGGCGATGACGTGCTGGTGCACGCGCTGCCGATCTACCACACGCACGGGCTGTTCGTGGCGTGCAACATCATGCTCAGGGTCGGTGGCACGATGATCTTCCATGCCGCCTTCAACCCCGACGCCGTGCTCGACGCGATCCCGCGCGCCACGGCATTGATGGGCGTGCCGACCTTCTACACGCGGCTGCTCGCTTCGCCCCGGCTGACGAAAGAGCATGTCGCGAACATGCGGCTGTTCATCTCCGGCAGCGCGCCGCTGCTGGCCGAGACGCATGTCGAATTCGAGGAGAGGACAGGCCATCGCATCCTCGAGCGCTACGGCATGACCGAGACCTCGATGACGGCGTCGAACCCCTATGACGGCGAGCGCCGGCCGGGCGCGGTCGGCTTCCCGCTGCCGGGCGTGAGCGTCCGGGTGGCCAGCACCGAGGGCAAGGTGCTGCCGCAGGGCGAGATCGGCATCCTGGAGGTCAAGGGGCCGAACGTGTTCAAGGGCTACTGGAACCTGCCCGAGAAGACGGCGGCCGAGTTCCGCCCCGGCGGCTGGTTCATCACCGGCGACATGTCGATGATCGACGCCGACGGCTACGTCCACATCGTCGGCCGGCAGAAGGACCTGATCATCGCCGGCGGGCTGAATATCTACCCGAAGGAGATCGAGGAAGTCATTGATGCGATTCAGGGTGTGATCGAGACGGCCGTCGTCGGCGTGCCGCATCCGGACATGGGCGAGGCGGCGGTCGCGGTGATCGTCGCGAAGCCCGGCCTCGACCTGGAGGCGGTGAAGGCCACCGTCGGCGAGAAACTCGCCCGCTTCAAGCATCCGCGCCGCTACGAGATCGTCGCAGAGCTTCCCCGCAACACGATGGGAAAAGTACAGAAATCGCAGTTGCGCGAGAGCTACAAGGACAGCTTCACGAACTGAACCTGGCGCGATGGACCAACGGAAATCGCGGCTGTCCGGCCTTGCGGCCGGCACTGTCGGCGTGGTCACCTGACCGGCGAGGAGTTCATCACCATGCGCGCGGCGAGCGGCGATTTTCCCGATTTCGGCCTGACCGAGGATGAGCGGCGCCAGGCGGTGCTGGGGCACTACTACGAGTGGCCGGGCATGGACGGGGAGCGCGGCGAGATCTGGGGCTACACCGGCCACTACGCCTACTTCCCCGGCGACGAAGTCGACCTGCATGTCAGTTCCACCGCGCCGCGCTTCTACCTCGACATCGTCCGCGACGGCGGTGAGGAGACGCCGGTCTTGTCGCATGGAAACATTGCGGCGCGCTGGCAGGACACACCCGACCAGTGCTCGGTCGAGGGCTGCGGCTGGGAGACGACGTTTTCGTTTCGCATCCCCGAGGACTGGCCGTCGGGCGCCTACCGCGCGACGCTGACGGCCGAGGGCCGCGACGGCAGGCCGATCGCCTCGCACCATCTGTTCATCGTCAAGCCGAGGCCGGCCAAGCGGCCGGGGCGCGTGCTGCAGGTCGCCGCCACCGGCACCTGGCACGCCTACAACACCTGGGGCGGCTCGAACCACTATCAGGGCATCACCGGGCCGACCCGGGACCAGTTCGCCACCACCGTCTCGAACCAGCGGCCGTGGTGCCGCGGCTTCGTCGTGCTGCCGAAGGAGGCGCCGCGCGTGCCGCTCGACTTCGCGACGCCGATCGCCACCGTGCCGCGCTATCCGCATATGGAATGGGCCTTCGCAACCGGCCATTCCAAAAAATACGCCTCGGCCGGATGGGCGAGCTATGACGGCCATTTCTTCCGCTGGGCCGAGCGGGCCGGCTATCAGGTCGACCTGATCGGCCAGCACGAGTTGCACGACGAGCCGGAAATCCTCGACGGCTACGACTGCGCCGTCTTCGTCGGCCATGACGAATACTGGACCTGGGAAATGCGCGACACGGTCGACGCCTGGGTGGCGTGCGGCGGGGGTGCGGCCCGCTTCGCCGGCAACTTCATGTGGCAGACGCGCCTCGAGGACGAGGGGCGCAAGCAGGTGTGCTACAAATACAAGGCGCGCGCCGAAGACCCAGCCTACCGCCCCGGTGGCGACGTGACGCGCGCGACGAATTCCTGGGAGGCGCCGGAGATCGGCCGGCCGGGGGCTTCCACCTTCGGCCTCAACGCTGCCAAGGGCGTCTATGCCGGCTGGGGCGGCTGCGCGCCGCGCGGCGTGCGCGGCTTTCCGGTCTACCGGCCGGAGCACTGGGCGTTCAGGGGGACGGGCATCTACTATGGCGACCTGCTGGGCGCCGAGGGCGGCGTCTACGGCTACGAGGTCGACGGGCTCGACCACGAGATCCGCGGCGGCCTGCCATGGCCGACGGCCGACAGCGGCGCACCGGAGCGGCTGTCCATCCTCGCCGTCGGCATGGCGAGCCAGGTCGAGGAGAGCGGCGACCTGCCGGCCAGCGCCCGCTTCCTCGCCGACGAGGACGGCCGCTTTATCGCCGAGACGCTCTACGGACGGCCAAGCGACGAGAACCTCGACAAGGTGAAGCGCTCCAACGGCATGATCGTCAACTTTCCCAAGGGCGACGGCGAGGTCTTTCATGCCGGCTCCTGCGAATGGGTCGCCGGCCTGTTGCGCAAGGACGCGATGGTGGAGAAGGTGACGGCGAATGTGCTGGACAGGTATTTGAGGGGTGGGGCGTGATTTCGTTCAGCGTTTGCGCTCTACGGCGCCCCCCTCTGTCCTGCCGGACATCTCCCCCACAAGGGGGGAGATTGGCTGTCGCCGCTGAGTTCGCTAATCGCCAGCGCCGCAGGACGAGCGAAGACATTCAAGCTGCCGATCTCCCCCCTTGTGGGGGAGATGTCCGGCAGGACAGAGGGGGGCGTGACAGAACGCTGACCTCTCATACCATCAAGAGGTATCACGCCTGACATGACCGCAACTGACCCCCGCCCCTCCCACCTCTTCTACGTCACCCGCCTGCGCCGGCCTCTCGTCGACCGGGCGGAAGGCATCTACCTCTGGACGCAGGACGGACGCCGCTTCATCGACGGCTCATCGGGTCCGGTCGCGGTCAATCTCGGCTACTCAAACCGGCATGTGCTGGATGCGATGAAGGCGCAGATGGAGAAGACGACCTTCGCCTACCGGCTGCATTTCGAGAACGACCCGGCCGAGGACCTCGCCCGCGACATCGCGGGACGGATGCCGAACGGACTCGACCGGATCTTCTTCGTCTCAGGCGGCTCGGAGGCGGTGGAATCCTGCGTCAAGCTTGCGCGGCAATGGGCCGTCGCGACCGGCCAGCCGGGCCGCTGGAAGGTGATCGGCCGTATGCCTTCCTACCACGGCGGGACGCTGGGCGCGCTGACCGTGACACATGACGGCCAGCTCACCGGCCCATTCGAGGCGCAGATGAAGGCGATGCCGTCGATCCCGGCGCCGACGGCCTATCGCGACCGGGACAACCTCACCATGGAACAGCGCGGGCTGAAATATGCCGACATGCTGGAGGAGAAGATCCTGGCCGAAGGGCCGGAAACGGTCGTCGCCTTCATCATGGAGCCGATCGGCGGGGCGGCCACCAATGCGCTCGTCGCGCCCGACAGTTATTATCCGCGCATCCGTGAGATCTGCGACCGGTACGGCATCCTGCTCATCCACGACGAGGTGATGAGCGGCGTGGCGCGCACTGGAAAGTTCCTCGGCGGCGATCACTGGGAGGGCAAGCCGGACATCGTGTCGCTGTCGAAGGGCATCGGCTCCGGCTATATGCCGCTGGGCGCCATGTGCGCGCCGATGCGCATCGTCAAGCCGGTGCTCGACATGGGCGGCTTCGCGCACGGCCACACCTATGCCGGCAACCCGCTCGCCTGCGCGGCCGGGCTGACGGTGCTGCAGGAGGTCGACCGGCTGAAGCTCGCCGACAATGCGGCGGCGCGTGGCGCGGACCTGATCGCGGGGTTGCAGTCTCTCGCCGACCGCTTCCCCTTCATCGGCGACGTGCGCGGCAAGGGGCTGATGACGGCGATCGAGTTCGTTGCCGACAAGGAGACGATGCGGAACCTGCCGCTGGAGGTGAACATCGGCCAGCGGGTGCTGGATCTTGCCTATGAGCGCGGGCTGATCGTCTACTTCCGCCGGGTGAAAGGCGGTGTGCAGGGCGACTGCGTGATGGTGGCGCCGCCGCTGATCGTGACGCGGGAGGAGATCGGGGAGATCGTGTCGATCCTAGGAGATGCGATCGCCGCGGCGGCGCGGGAGTTCGGGCTGCCGGTGGCGAGTTGAGAGACGTTGTGATCCTTCGCGCCGCCCTCTGGCCTGCCGGCCATCTCCCCCTCAAGGGGGGAGATCAGCTATCGCATAGGGTTTCGCCAATCTTCATCGCCGCAGGAAAGGCGGTGTCATCGAAACTGCCGATCTCCCCCCTTGAGGGGGAGATGGCCGGCAGGTCAGAGGGGGGCGCGACAGAGCGCGGACGATCCGCATGACTCTCCTCATCCGCGACGCCACGCCCGCTGACGCCGAGGCGATCCACCGCGCCATCCTTGCGATGGGCGAAGTGCTCGGCACGGCGAAGAAGATCACCAGCACGCCGGAGATCTTTGCACGCGAGGGTCTCGCGCCCGGCCGGGCCTTCGAGGGACTGATCGCCGAGGTCGACGGCACCTTTGCCGGCATGTGCCTCTATCTCCCGGTGTTCTCGACCTGGCTCGGCAGGCCGGGCGTCTATGTGCAGGACCTGTTTGTCGACGAGCGATACCGAGGCATGAAGATCGGCGAGGCGCTGATCCGGCGCGTCGCCCGCATCGGCCGCGCGCGAGGTGCGAGCCATCTCAGGCTCGCGGTCGATTTCGACAACGAGAGAGCGCAACGCTTCTACGAACGCATCGGCGTGACGCGCTATGCCGACGACTACATCCACGCCGCCTATGGCGAGGCGTTCGAGAGACTGAGCGAAGAGGACGTGACATGAAGGCATTCTACGCCGCCGAGCAGAAGCGGCACGACCCGAAGGCATTCCGCACGTCGGGGGGCGTCGCCAGCAATCCGGAGACGCCGGAACGCGTCGAACGCCTGCTGGCGGGCGCGAAGGCGGCGGGATGCACGGTCGTACGGCCGAACAATCATGGCATGGGCCCGATCGCGGCCGTCCACACGCCGGAATATCTCGATTTCCTCGAACATATCCATCCGCGCTGGCGGCGGGTGGAGGGCGCGCCGGAAGAGGTGGTGCCGAGCATCCACCCGATCGCCCGCGACGGCACCTACCCCGCTTCGGCGATCGGCCAGGCAGGCTATCACATGGCCGACACGTCCTGCCCCATCTCGGCCGAGACCTGGGAGAGCGCGCAGTGGAGCGCCTGGAGCGCGGTCGAGGCGGCCGACGCCGTGCGGGGCGGCGAACGCGTCGCCTATGCGCTCTGCCGTCCGCCGGGCCACCATGCCTTCGCCGATGTCGCCGGCGGCTTCTGCTTCATCAACAATTCGGCGGTGGTGGCGCAGCATCTGCGCCGGGATGCCGCCCGGGTGGCGATCCTCGACGTGGACCTTCACCACGGCAACGGCACGCAGGGCATCTTCTATGCCCGCGCCGACGTGCTGACGGTGTCGCTGCATGTCGATCCGGTGCGCTTCTATCCCTTCTTCTGGGGCCATGCCGACGAGCGCGGCAAGGATGCGGGGCTCGGCTACAACCTCAACCTGCCGCTTCCGCGTAAGACGGCCGACGCCGGCTTCCTCGAAGCACTCGACGCCGGCCTGAAGCGCATCCGCGCCTTCGCACCGGAGGCGCTGGTGGTGGCGCTCGGACTGGACGCGTTCGAAGGCGACCCGTTCGGTGGCCTGTCGGTCTCGACGCCCGGCTTTGCCCGCATCGCGGAGAAGATCGCCGGGCTCGGCCTGCCGACCGTGATCGTCCAGGAGGGTGGTTATCTCTGCGACGAGCTGGGCGACAACCTGACCTCGTTCCTGACGGGGTATGGTGGGAAGGGGTGAGGGCCTTCGAGGTTCGCGGCTCGGTTGCCTGGCCGCACACTGTCCGCCGTCATACCGCGCCGGGGGCGACCCGGTATCCATTCTTCTTCGCGATCGAGTTCGCCTTCGAGCCATAGTTGCGACCGCCAATCGGTCCCGGCTGACCTCCGGTCACCGGGATGACGTCGCGCCGAAATCTCCCGCAAAGAGCCAGTCAGGCGGCAGCAGGAACTTCCGCGCGCATCCAGGCCTCCAGCGCCGCCTTCTGCGCGGCGTCCAGATGCAGGCCCCGTTTGGTGCGGCGCCACAGCACGTCCTCGGCCGTTACCGCCCATTCGTTGGCGATGAGGTAGCGCACCTCGGCTTCGGTGAGATCGGCGCCGAAATTCTGGCCGAGATCGGCGATAGAGAGGGCATCGCCCAGCAGCGCGCTTGCCCGCGTGCCGTAAAGCCGCGTCAGCCGCCGCGCGAGGCGGGCGTCGAGGAACGGATAGTCGCGCCTGAGCGCCGAGACCTGCGCGTCGAAGCCGGTCGCCGGGAAATCGCCGCCGGGCAGCGGCGCGGCGGCGGTCCATGGCTTGCCCTTCTTCCCGAGGAAATGCTCCACCTTCTCCAGCATGGACTCGGCGAGCCGGCGGTAGGTCGTGATCTTGCCGCCGAAAGCGTTGATGAGCGGCGGCTCGCCGTGGCCGCCCTCGGCCTTGAGCACATAGTCGCGCGTCGCCTCCTGCGCCTTGGATGCGCCGTCGTCATAGAGCGGGCGCACGGCCGAATAGGTCCAGACGATATCGTCGCGCCGCACCGGCTCGGCGAAATACTCGCTGGCCGCGGCGCAAAGGTAGTCGATCTCCTTGTCGGTGATCGCCACCTTGGCGAGATCGCCCTGATAGTCCTGATCGGTGGTGCCGATGAGGGTGAAGTCTTCCTCGTAGGGAATTGAAAAGATGATACGTCCGTCGCGGTTCTGGAAGAAATAGGCGCGCGGATCGGAGAACTTCTTCCGGACGACGATGTGGCTGCCCTGGACGAGGCGAACGTTGTGGACATCGTTCTGGCCGACGGACCCGGCAAGCACCTTGTCGACCCACGGGCCGGCGGCGTTGACCAGGAGCTTCGCATGGACTTCCTCGATCGCGCCCGAGCGCGTGTCCTCGACCGTGATGCGCCACAGGCCGCCGTCGCGCCGCGCGCTGGTGACCTTGGCGCGGGTGCGGATCGTCGCGCCGCGATCGGCTGCATCGCGGGCGTTGAGCACGACGAGGCGGGCGTCGTTGACCCAGCCGTCGGAATATTCGAACGCCTTGGTGAACAGCGGCTTCAACGGCTTGCCGGCGGCGTCGGTGCGCATGTCGAGCGTGCGAGTGGCAGGGAGCAGCTTGCGCCCGCCGATATGGTCGTAGAGGAACAGGCCGAGCCGGATCATCCAGGCGGGGCGAATGCCCTTGGCGTAGGGCAGCACGAAGCGCATCGGCCAGATGATGTGCGGCGCCATCTGCCACAGCACCTCGCGCTCCATCAGCGCCTCGCGCACGAGACGGAATTCGTAGAATTCGAGATAGCGCAGGCCGCCGTGGATCAGTTTGGTGGAGCCCGACGAGGTGCCGCTGGCGAGGTCGTTCATCTCGGCGAGATAGACCGAATAGCCGCGCCCGACCGCGTCGCGCGCGATGCCGCAACCGTTGATGCCGCCGCCGATGACGAAGATGTCGTGGATCACGCCGCTCATGGGTTCCTCCAGCGCTTTCGCGGGAAGCCGTTCTTGCGGGTTTCGAAAGCTGTTCGGATTATTTCGAACCACAAACGAATGTCAAACGAAATGCCGCATTCATGGGCGCGTGACATTGTCTCACGCCGCGAGACCGCCGCAGGGCATGTGAAAGATGCAGAGGTTCGCTATGCGACCGAAATCGTTTCCAGCGCCGCGCGCAAGGCGGGATTGAGCGGTTTCGGTCGACGGGTCTGGCGGTCGACATAGACGTGGACGAAGAAGCCTTCTGCCGCCGCGACGTCCTCCTCGTTGCGGAACAGGCCGACCTCGTAGCGCACCGAGGACGAGCCGATCTGCGCGACGCGTATGCCGGCGGTCACGACATCAGGGAAGGCGAGCTCGCCAAAATACCGGCAGCCGGTCTCGACCACGAGACCGATCTGGTCGCCGCCATGGATGTCGAGCACCTTGTTCTCGATCAGCCAGCCGTTCACCGCCGCGTCGAACAGCGCGTAGTGGACCACGTTGTTCATGTGGCCGTAGATGTCGTTGTCCATCCAGCGCGTGGTGAGCGTGCGGAAGGCGCGGTAGGCGCTGCGCTCGGAGGGAACGGGCCGCGCCATCACCAGGCCGCCCGGTAGATCGTCAGCGCGTCGGCCTCCTGCACCTCGCGCGGATTGTTGACCAGCAGGCGCTGCTGTTTCATCGCGTCGGAGGCCATCTTGGGCAGATGTTCCTCGCCGATGCCGACCTCGCGCAGCTTCGTCTGCATGCCGAGCTTCTTCGACAGGCCGGCGAGTTCCTCGATGAAGGCGGCGCAGCGCCCTTGCGTCCCCTCCTCCTTCGCAAGGTGCGGGAAGGCGTCGGCTGCGATCTCGGCATAGAGATGCGCGGCATCCGGCGCGTTGTAGCGCAGCACATGCGGCAGGACGAGCGCGTTGGAGAGACCGTGCGGAACGTGGAACGTGCCGCCGATCGGATAGGCGAGCGCGTGCACGGCCGCGACCGGCGAATTGGCGAAGGCCTGGCCGGCGAGCATCGAGCCGAGCAGCATCGCGCCACGCGCGGCGACGTCCTTGCCGTTAAAGACGGCGGTCTCGATATTGGCGCCGAGGAGTTGCAGCGCCTGCTTCGCCAGCATCCTCGACAGCGGATTGTTGTTTGCGTTCTTCGACGCATAGGACTCGATCGCATGCACCATCGCGTCCACGCCGGTGGCGGCGGTAATGGCGGCCGGCAGGCCGAGCGTGAGTTCAGCGTCGAGGATCGCGACATCGGGCAGGATGACCGGCGACGACACGCCGCGTTTTTCCTCCTCGCCGACGGTGATGATGGAGACGGGAGTGACCTCCGATCCGGTTCCGGCCGTGGTCGGCACCAGCGCCAGCGGCAGGCGCGGCCCCTTGGCCTGGGCGACACCCCAGGCGCCATCGAGATCCTCGCCAGAGCCGAGGAGCAGCGCGACGAGCTTCGCCACGTCGAGCGACGAGCCGCCGCCGAAGCCGGCGACGCCTGTCACCCCGGCCGCCCTGCCCGCTTCCACCGCCTTCATCAGCGTCGCGCGCGACGGGTCGGCTTCCACCTGGTCGAATACGGTGACGGTGGCGCCCGTCGCCTCCAGCGAAGCAATCGCCGGGTCGGCAAGGCCGAGCCTGCGCAGGCCGGGATCGGTTACCACCAGCACCTTCGGCCCGAGCCTCTTGCCCGCGATCTCGCCGAAGCGACGCGAGGAACCGGCCTCGAAGACGATCGACGGCGTTGTGTTGAAGACGAAGGGGGTCATGCTGCTTCCTCCAAGGTCCGCGCTGGCGGCGGCCGCGCATGGCTGGCATAGGAGGGGCCAGGTTTTCAAGCCCGTCCCGATCGGATAGAAGGGGCCAGGGGACGGCCCCTTGCAAAATTCACATGGATGGGACGACCCATCCGGCAAGGAGTTTCCCATGCACTGGACCTATCTGTTCTTCGCCGGCCTGTTCGAGATCGGCTGGGCGATCGGCCTCAAATACACCGACGGATTCACCCGCCCGCTGCCGACCGTGCTGACCGTCGCCTCGATGGTGGTCAGCCTCGGCCTGCTCGGCCTTGCGCTGAAATCGCTGCCCGTCGGCACCGCCTATGCGGTCTGGACCGGCATCGGCACGATCGGCACCGCCATCCTCGGCATCGCGCTGTTCGCCGAACCCGCGACCTTCGCCCGCCTCGCCTGCATCGGCCTGATCGCTGCGGGAATTATCGGGTTGAAAACGGTCGCCTAAGATTGACTCAAAGACTTTTTGGAGTCCGTCGCTTGACGTGAGTCGTCAGTCATGAAATCTCTGCAAATCAGCGAGGCACTGCTGCTTCGCTGACCAGTAGGCGAGACGCGGGCGTCTGTCCGCATAGCCGCAAATAGCGTGTGTTCAACGAGTTGGGCAACGCGCCGGGCGACCGGCGCGAATGGGAAGTCGTGCGCGGCGGGGCACGGCATCCATCTCCTTCAGGCCGGAAGAGCCGGAGGGGAACGGGATTGGTACGCGCCGGGAACGGCCGGGGGAATGACGATAGCAATTCGGGATGGCGCGATCCGCCATCCGCAAGGAGCGAATCCGGAGCAGCCGCGCAACTGGTCGATGCCTTCTCTCGACCATCTGAGCGGCCCCCTCACGCGAGGCTCGCTGTCGCGCTCGCTGCGCGAATTGTGCGCAGCCGTCGGGGCAGAACAGTTCTGCCTCGCCGACATGTCGCGCAGCCATGCCGAGGAGCCGCCGCGCGTCCTGTCCTCGAACTGGTCCTATGACGCGGTCGAGATCATCGGCACCGCTTCGATCGAGCTTCTGCACCAGAGCCCGTTCGCCGCCTCGCCCGGCGAGACGCCGCATGCTTTCGAGACTGCCTTTCCGGAGCGGACGCCGCGTGTCGTCGACGAGACGGTGGCGTTGCGCCTGATCGAATTCGGCCATGCCGAACTGTTCCTGCTCAGGCTGCGCGCCGGCCTGCGCCGCGGCATATGCCTGTTTTCGGCCTCCGTGCAGGGCAGGATACGGCGCGAGGCGCTGCCGAAGGCGCATCTGCTCGCGAACTACCTGATGTCGCGCTATTGCGAGGCGGTGGGAGACGCGGCGAGCGACCCACTGTCCGAGCGCGAGCGAGAATGCCTGTTCTGGGTCTCCGAGGGCAAGACAACGGACGAGATCGCGCTGATCCTCGGCGTGTCGGGCAACACGGTCAACAAGTACATCGTCAGCTCGATCCAGAAGCTCTCGGCCGGCAACCGGACGATGGCGGTCGCGGTCGCGATCCGCAACGGGGTCATCTGATGAGCGTCGAGCCGATCGACCTCGCAAGGCCGGCAATCGGCGCGGACGAGCCGCGCCCGCTGGCCGAGATCTCCCGCCTGGCGCGAATGGCGTCGAGCGGCGTCATCCCGGAGGCGATCCGCCGCTGCCGCCGGCTGTCGTCCAGCTTCGGCGCCTCCGGCTTCGCGCTCTGTTTCGCCGGACGCGGCGTCGGCAAGGCGAGGCTCACGCCATGCTTCGACGAAGCCTTCCCGGGCCGCTCGCCGGTCACTTCAGCGCTGATCGCCGAGGGCGCCGACGCGCTCAGCCGGCACGCGGGCGCCTCCTGCGTGCCGGGCTTCTGGACGATGCCCGGCGCGGCCGCGGCCTCCGGCGATCCGCTTTGTGTCCGGCTTCCCGCCATTTTGAGCGACAGGGCCGGCCTTGTCCTGCCGGTGTCCGCGGACTCGGTCTATTCCGGCATCTTCGTCTTTACCGGTCCCGAGCTGCGCTTCGACCGGGACGAGCTGCTCGACCTGCACAGGCAGTGCTTCGAGATGTTCCTCCGGATCGCCCAGCTCAAGTCGAGCAGCACATCAAGCGCGTCCTCGATCTCCAAGCGCGAGCTCGAATGCCTGCGCCTCACGGCCGCGGGGCGCACCAGCGAGGACATCGCCCGCATCCTCGGCCTCTCGGTCCACACCGCGAACCAGTACCTGACGACGGCTGCTTCGAAGCTCGACGCGGTGAACCGCACCCATGCCGTTACCAAGGCGATCAGGCTCGGCCTGATCGAATAGGCGCGTCAGGCGACGCGCCGCTCCTGTTCGGGGGCGACCGTCTTGCGGATTCGGGCCCGTTCAAGCCCGTCCTCAAGCCTGCGGGTGTTCACACCGGGATCGGGATCGGGCATATCGAAGGAGACGTAGTTGACCTCGATGCCCGCATATTCATCGGTGAGGGTCAGCGAGAAATAGACCGTCGCACCGCTGGGCCGCAGTTCGAGGTCGAGCACGATCTTCGGCGGCGACGACCACGCGACCTGCGCTTCGCCGCCGTGGCCGAGCTTCAATGTGCCCGGCATGAAATACAGTTCCGCGGCCGACTCCACGAGGTCGGAGATGTTGCCGAAGCGCTCCATCCGGATGAAGGCGATGTAGTCGACGACGTCGACCATGCGCAGCTCGCTCACTACCTCCTGGATCGCGTTGGCGACCAGGGCTTCCCGCGAGGTCGTATGAGGCTGTCGGATCATGCTGGCCTTGGGCTGGGCGATTTCTTCGCGCCGTTCGCGTAAATGATACGGATCAGTTCGGCCACAGCCTGGTAGAACTGGGGCGGTATCACACTATCGACCGAAACTTGACTGTACATGGAGCGGGCAAGCGCCACCTCCTCGAACACCGGAATGTTGTGCTCCTTGGCGATCTCGCGGATCTTGAGAGCGACGAGGTCCTGGCCCTTCGCCACCACCACGGGCGCATTGTCCCTGCCCCGCTCGTAGCGCAGCGCGATCGAGAAGTGCGTCGGGTTGGCGATGACGAGCGTCGCCTGCGGCACGGCCGCGATCATGCGATTGCGCGCCCTGTCGCGCTGCAGCGAGCGCATGCGCGCCTTGACGATCGGATCGCCTTCCTGCTGCTTCAGCTCGTCCTTCACTTCCTGCCGGGTCATGCGCAGGTTCGTCCGCCACTGGAAGCGCGACCAGATCAGGTCGGCGGCGGCGATCAGCGCCATGATGAGCGTGATCGTGGTGAGCATGTCGGTGGCGATGTCGAGCATCACCGGCAAGAAGGAGGTCGGGCTGGTTCCCATGCCGTCGAGAAGGCGCGCCGGCGCGTTGCGGAGCGCAAACACCACGAAGGCCCCTGCGAACACGACCTTTGCGACCGACTTGACGAATTCCGACAGGCCCTGCGCGCCGAACATGCGCTTCCAGCCCTCCATCGGCGAGATGCGGGAGAATTTCGGCGTGATGCGATCGACGGCGAACTGCGGCGGATGCTGGAGGAGAGCGCCCGCCAGGCCGAAGACCATCATCATCGCGAAGATGACGACCAGTGCGCGCGCGATCTCCATGAACACCATCTGCGACAGGCCGATCGCGTCGGCATTGTTGTCGAGCAGCCAGTCGTTCGGCCTTTCGAGGAAGGTCGCCAGGAACTCGCCGAGCCGTATGGCGGTGCTGTAGGCGAAGAAGAAGACGAAGAGCAGGATGGCGACGAAGGAGGCGAAGAGCGGCGTCTCCTTCGAAAAGGGCGTCTGGCCCTTCTCGACGCTGTCACGGATCTTCTTCTCCGTGGCTTCTTCTGTTTTGCTTTCCTTGTCGTCCGTATCCGCCACGCGAGCGAACTCCGATCAGGTTGACCGCCCCGGCAGGGGCACGCTCGCGGCGCGGCTCAGGCCGCTTCCTGCGTCTGAGGAAGCTGCAGGGCGCCCTCGCCGGCCAGGCGGATCGCGGTGGAGGCGATCTGCTTGCGGGCCTTGTTGATGTCGTTGGCGGATACGTTGCCCGGATCAGCCTTCAGTTCGGCCTCGATCATGCGCCGCGCACGCGCGCCTTGGGCGGAGAGGATCGCTTCCGTCAGTTCCGCGCCCGCATTGCGCAGGGCGAGCGTGACGATGTCGGCCGCGATGCCGTCGAACAAAGTGACCCTCGCCTTCTGGTCGAGGAAGACGATGTCCTCGAAGGCGAAGAGCTGTGCGCGGATGGCGTCGAGATTGACCGCGCCGGCCGAGGCGAGATCATCCATCACTTCGTCGAGCTGCGACTTGTCGAGTTCGTTGAGGACGCTCGCTACCCGCATCTGGGCGCCTGAGGCCGCCTTGCCGGAATCGTCTTCGATCAGGGCGGCGCGGACATGCGCCTCCATCATCGCCACCGCGGTCGGCGAGGCCGGGTTGAGCGCCAGCATCCGCTTGACGATCTCGCCGCGCACCGCCTTGTCCAGCACGATCATCACCTGCGCGGCGAAGGACGGCGCGAGTTTGGAGAGTGCGAAGGCGGCCGCCTGCGGATGCTCGTTGGTCAGGAACGCGCCGACGCGCGCGGGCTCGATCTGCTCGAGCTGCGGCCAGATGGGCTTCGGCTCGTCCGTCGCCGTCTCGATGGGCCCGTCGTTCATCAGCGCCGTCATTTCCTCGGGCGTCAGCGTTTCGCTGAAGATCGTGCCCATCGTGTCGGCGGAATCCAGCAGGCCCGCACCCTCGGCGAACTCGGCCTCGAACTCGGCGACGATCCGCTCCAGCTCCGCCTGCGGAATGGTGCGCAATTCGCGTGCGCCGTCCATCAGCGCCCTCAGTTCGTCCTGCTTGAAGAACTTGAGCAGGCGGCCGGCAGCCGGCTTGCCCAGCGCCACGAGGATCGCAGCGGCCTTCTGGGTGCGGGTGAGACTGGGGAGGTCGGACGTCGCGGTCATTCTTCGGTCTTAGGACTTGGCCGCCGCGATGATCTCGGTCAGCTTGACGCCGAAGCGCGACGGATCGCTCTCCAGCACCGTTATCTCGCCGCGGGCGATCTTGCGCCCGTTGACCACCACATCGACCGGCTCGCCGATGCGGCGGTTGAGCGCGACGGTGGAGCCTTTCTGCAGCGCCAGGAGATCAGACACCGGCATCTCGGCGCCGCCGAGCACGATCTGGACCTCCACGGGGATGTTCATGATGATGTTCGGGTTCGAGGCGGGAGCCGCGCCCGGGGTCGCCGCAGCCGTAGCAGCGGGGCGCGGGGCCGCCGGTTGCGCGGGCGCTGCCGGCTCTTCCTTCAGCACGCCGCGAAGCTCCTCGATCGCCCTGGTCAGATCGTCTTCGCCTTCCGTCAGCGTCTTGGCCGTTGCTTCTTTCATTATCCGTCTCCGTAGCCTCGCCCTGCTCTCAGTGCGGAACGAGGTTGTTCATCAGATCCGCTTCCGGATCGAAAGGCTGCTTGACCCGGACGGTGTAATGTCCGCCGAGCCTGCCGAATTCGCAGATGAAGAGCGTCTTGTCCTTCGAGGACAGCCGCGTCTCGCCCGGCGCCTCGGCCGGCATCTCCAGCACCTGTCCCTCGAACAGCGACGCCACCTGGCCGAGCGTCAGCGTGCCCATCGACACGGTCGCCTCGACCGCCACCTTCGAGCGCATGACCTCGCCGCCGAGGCGCGCCTGCCATTCGCCGGAGCCCGCCTGCCCGGCATCGTCGACGCCGCGCGTGGACAGGACGATCCGCTGCGGCATGGTCACGCAGAACAGGCCCGAGCCGCCTTCGTTGAAGATACGGAAGATCAGCCGCGCCGAGGGTCCGTCGCGGTGCACCTGCTTGCGCCGGTCTTCGCCGGCGATCGGACGCGGCAGCGGGAAGCGCACATTGAGCGCTCGCGCGCCCGAACCGTTGAGCGCCTCGGCGATGCCCTGGAAGACCATCCCGCCGATGTCGAGTTCTATCGCCGACAGGGGCCGCTCGATCGGAGCGAGGGACGCATCGGACGCAGCGCCGAAGAGGAGCCCGGTGAACAGCGACACGGCCGCGGCGTCCATCGACAGGATCAGCGCGTCGGGCGAGTTCGTCGAGGGCGCGACCGTGAGCGGCTCGTTGTCGCTCTCTGTCAGGAAGACCTGGGAGATGCGGCCGAGCTCGACGCTTTCGAGCTCGATCTGGAGCAGCGAGGGGACCAGTTGCGACAGCGCCTTCGCGATCGGCGGCAGCGCGCGTTCGCCGAGCGCCCGCGCAGCGGCGGTCACCTTGTCCGGTTCCGCCGTGTCGCCGATCAACCGCTCGACGAGCAGGTTGCGCAGGGCGGCGGGAGATCCGGGGGTGACGCCGAGCGAATTCATCGGATCATGCCGCCTTCTTCTCGGCGCCGCCGTTCAGCGTGCTCTGCTCGACGGCGTCGATCGACGGCCGGTCGTAAGAGGAGATGGTCTTGCGACCGAACTCGATGGCGACCTGCGGCAGCGAGCCGTTCATGTAGGCGATCAGCGTCTGCTTCACGATCGTATAGAGGCGCAGGTTCTTTTCGCGCACCGTCTTGATCTTGGTCGCGATCGGGCCGGCGACGCAATAGGACATGAAGATGCCGAGGAAAGTGCCGACGAGGGCGGCGCCGATCAGGCCGCCGAGGATTTCCGGCGACTGGTCGAGCGCACCCATCGCCTTCACCACGCCCAGCACCGCCGCGCAGATGCCGATGGCCGGAAAGCCGTCGCTCATCTGGTTGAGCGCCTGGTAGGCCTTCAGCCGGTCGTGCTTGATGGTCTGGATCTCCTCGTCCATCAGCGCCTCGATCTCATGGCTCTTTGCGTTGCCGATGATGATGAGGCGGCAGTAGTCGCAGATGAAATACAACAGGCTCTTGTTCTTCAGGATCGTCGGATAGGCCTGGAACAGGGCAGATTCTTCCGGATTGTCGATATGCGCCTCGACCTCGTTGCGCGACTTGGTCCTGAGCTCGCGCATCAGGCTGTGCAGGACGCCGAGCACTTCGAGATATTCGGTTTCCTTGGGAACGGCCTGCTTGAATGCTTCGAGGACGCCCTTGCCGGTGTCCTTCACCGTCTTCATCGGATTGGCGACGAGGAACGTGCCGAAGGCCGCTCCGCAGATGATCACCACTTCCCATGGCTGGATGAGCACTTCGATGTGGCCGCCCATGGCCATGAAGCCGCCAAGCACGCAACCGAGCGTCACGACCAGTCCGATGATGATTCCCACGGCGACCTGCCTTCGCTGTTTCAGCAGACGATGCGTACCCCCCCTGCCTTGCGTGGGGCTTGAATCGACGGCGGAGCCGGACAGCGGCGATTCAGCTTCACGCAAGGAAGTTGCGCTATTCCTTGACGCTGGCGAGCCACGCGAAGGATCGGACGCTTGATCAACACCTATGTGAGCTATCAGCTGATCGCGAAGGATATCGGCAAGTCGCTGGACCGCGTCCAGAACCAGCCGGTCGTCGAGCGCGAGACCGAGTATTATCTCGAAAACATCACGAAGGTTAAGTCGATCAAGGAGTTCGTCGCCGACGACCGGCTCTTCCGCTACGCCATGAAAGCGCATGGGCTGGAGGACATGGCCTATGCCAAGGCCTTCATGGTGAAGGCGCTGGAAGGCGGCGTCGAGGACAAGGACTCCTTCGCAAACAAGCTCAGCGACAAGCGCTACAAGGAATTCGTCAACACGTTCAACTTCGAGGCCTATGGCGACACCGCGACGCTGTTCACCAAGGCCCAGCAGGGAACGGTCGACAAATATCTGCGCCAGACGCTGGAGGAGAACGCCGGCGACCAGAACGAGGGCGTCCGCCTGGCGCTCTATTTCGAGCGCAAGGCTTCGTCCATCACCAATGCCTACGAGATCCTGGCCGATCCCGCGCTGAAACAGGTCGCCTTCACGGCGCTTGGCCTGCCCGATTCTTTCGGCAATGCCGACATCGACAAGCAGGCGAAGCTGATCGAGGAGCGGATCGACCTCGAGGATTTCAAGGATCCTGAACTGCTTAGCAAGTTCATCAACCGCTTCACCACGCTCTGGGAAATCAACAATCCGACGGTGTCCGCGGCGTCCCTCGTTACGACGCTGTTCACCCAGCCCGAATACGGCATCTCGACGAATCTGCTGCTGACCATGCAGTCGATGAAAGCCTACTGAGATGCAGGATTCGCTCTACGTCGCCCTGTCGTCGCAGATCGCGCTCGAAAGGCGTCTCAACACGATCGCCGACAACGTCGCCAATGCGGGCACGGTCGGCTTCCGGGCGACGCAGATCAAGTTCGAGGACGTGCTGACCGGCTCCGGCGCCAACGAGACAGCCTTCGTCTCCACCGGCGGCACCTTCCTGTCGCAGGCCAAGGGCGCGTTCCGCGCCACGGAGAACCCGTTCGACCTCGCGGTGCGCGGCGACGCATGGTTCGCGCTCGCCACGCCCGCCGGCCAGGTGATGACGCGCGACGGCCGCTTCTCCATGCTCCAGACCGGCCAGATCGTCTCGGTCGAGGGCTATCCGGTGCTGGACGCCGCCGGAACGCCGCTGCAGCTCGATCCCGCCTCTGGGGCGCCAGTGGTCAGCGCCGACGGCTTTATCCGGCAGAACGGCCAGCAGGTCGGCGCCTTCGGCCTGTTCAGCTTCGACCCAGGCGAGAACTTCACCCGCTACGGCAATTCCGGCGTTATCGCCAACGGCACGCAGCAGCCGGTTGTCGACCGCGCCGACACCGGCGTGCTTCAGGGCTATGTCGAGGATTCCAATGTCAATCCCGTCATGGAGATGACACGGCTGATCATGGTGCAGCGCGCCTTCGAGAGCGCGGGCTCCGCGATCAAGCAGACCGAGCAGACCTTCACCGACGCCGTCAAGACGCTTGGCAGCCGCTGAGGCCTGAACGGTGACCTCGGACTCCTCCGCCACTTCCGGACAGAACCGGCTCGCCGCGCTGGAAAGCGCCATGGCGCGCTTCACGGCTCCAGACGCGCTCATGCGCACGGGCGGACGCGTGGTCGAGGTCTCGGCGACGCATTACCGGGTGCGCGGCCTGTCGCGGAAGGCCTGTATCGGCGACGTGGTCGAGCATGAGGGGCCAAAGGGGCGGCGCGCCGGCGAGATCGTGCGCGTCACGCCGGACGACGTGCTGGTCTCGCCCTTCGAGACGACAGCGGACCTCGCCATCGACACCCCGGTGTTCAACAGCGGCCCGCTTGCAGTGCGGCCCGATCACACCTGGCGCGGCCGCGTCGTCAACGCGCTCGGCCATCCGATCGACGGCGGCCCGCCCGTCGGCCACGGCGAGCAGGCGGGCGGACATGCGGTGAGCGCGATGAGCCGCCAGCGTGTCGAAGCCGCCTTCAAGACGGGCGTGCGGGTGATCGACATCTTCACCCCGCTCTGCTTCGGCCAGCGCATGGGCGTTTTCGCCGGCTCCGGTGTCGGCAAGTCGACGCTGCTCGCCATGCTGGCAGCGGCCGATTCCTTCGACACGGCGGTCATCTCGCTGGTGGGCGAGCGCGGCCGCGAGGTGCGCGAATTCCTCGAAGATACGGTCGGGCCGAAGAACATGGCCAAGACCGTGGCGGTGGTCTCGACCAGCGACGAGAGCGCGATGATGCGCCGCCGCGCGCCGGCGACCGCGATGAGCGTGGCAGAATATTTCCGCGACCGCGGCGACCGGGTGCTGCTGATCGTCGATTCCGTCACCCGCTTCGCCCATGCGCTGCGCGAAGTCGCGACCGCCGCTGGCGAACCGCCGATCGCGCGCGGCTATCCGGCCTCGGTGTTCACCGAACTGCCGAAGCTGCTCGAACGCGCCGGACCCGGCACCGCGGGAGAGACGGGCTCGATCACGGCGATCATCTCGGTGCTGGTGGACGGCGACGACCACAACGACCCGATCGCCGACAGCGTGCGCGGCATTCTCGACGGCCACGTCGTGCTCGACCGCTCGATCGCCGAGCAGGGCCGGTTCCCGGCGGTCAATCCCCTCGCCTCGATCTCGCGCCTGTCGGGACGCGCCTGGAGCGGCGACGAGAAGACGCTGGTCGCTCGCCTCAAGGCGATGATCTCGCGCTTCGAGGAGACGCGCGACATCCGCCTGCTCGGCGCCTATGCGCCCGGCTCCGATCCCGAACTCGACCTCGCAGTCCGGCAGGTCCCCTTGATCTACGAAGCGCTCGGCCAGTCGCCCGGCGACCCGCGCACCAAGGATCCGTTCGCGGACCTCGCACGTCACCTCAAGGCAAGGGAGGCGCAGAATGGCCAGCAAGCTGCCTGAGTGGAAGGACATCCCCATCGTGGCCCCGGTCGGCGAGCCGAAAAAGGGCTGGTGGAAACGCGACAGGTCGAAACGGCAGAAAACGCCCAAGGCACCGGAGCCCCGCAAGGGCGCGGCGCCGGCGAAGGCCGCCGGCTGGCGCACGCGGCTCGGCCTGTCCAGCAGCTATTCGCGCGACGACATCCTCCTGTTCGCATCGGGCACCGTGCTGGCAGGCTTCTGCGCCTTCTTCCCCTGGTACGTGTTCCTGAACCAGGACCAGTTCGGCATCCGCGCGGTGAAGCTGGAGAACATTCCTTCGAGCGGTCCCTCGCCCCGCAGCGGGATCGCTGCCAACCGCATCGCTTCGGAGACGGCGACGAAGGACAACCGGGAGACCGACCTCGACACCTTCACGACGGGCACCACGCCCGCCGAGGAAGAGGAAAAGGACCTTCCGCGGATCGCCGACCAGCCCTTCCCGGTCGCCACGCCCGAATTCGAGCTCGTCCATGTCGCCAACGGGCGCGCAATGATCCAGGACGACCAGGGCCTTTACGTCGTGCAGCGCGGCTCGCTCCTGCCCGACAACAGCCGCGTGGCCAAGATCGAGAAGCGCGACGGCCACTGGGTGCTGGTGACGACGGCCGACCGCGTGCTCGAAATCACCAACTAGCCCCGCCGCACCTCCCCTCCCCCGCAAGGTCCGCGCAAGTCACGGTGCCTATCGTCGTTTCACTCGCCAGAGAAACGTCGCAAGGAACCGTTGATGGTTCAGTCAGTGCAACTGTTCCAGCTCGCCTCCTTCCAGGCGGACTGGCTGTCGGCCCGCCAGGCGGCGCTGACCAGCAACATCGCCAATGCCAACACGCCGGGATACCGCGCCGTCGACGTCACCTCCTTCGAGAAGGTGCTGAAGAACTCGACTTCCGCCGTCTCGGTCACCAGCCCGGGCCATATCCCGATCGGCGGCTCCGACGCCACGTTCGGCACGCAGGCGCGCGCCCAGACGTCGAGACTCCCCTCCGGCAACACGGTGCAGGTCGAGGACGAACTGATCAAGTCGAACGAAGTCCGCCAGGCGTTCGAACTGAACACCGCGATCGTCAAGTCCTTCCACCGCATGTTCATGATGACGGCGAAGTGAGGGACAGATGGATCCGCTGACAACCTCGCTCCGCGTCGCTGCCTCCGGGCTCACCGCCCAGTCGGAGCGGCTCCGCGTCGTGGCCGAGAACATGGCGAACGCGCAGTCGACCGCCAACAGCGCGCAGGAAGCCCCCTATACGCGCAAGACCATCTCCTTCGGCTCGCTCGTCGACCGGCAGAGCGGCGTCTCCTTCGTCAGCGTGGCATCGCGCTCGACCGATCCGGCCGAGTTCCCGACCGAATATATGCCCGGGCACCAGGCGGCCGACGAGAACGGCTACGTCAAGATGCCGAACGTCAACATGCTGGTCGAGATGGCCGACATGCGCGAGGCGAACCGGTCCTACGAGGCGAACCTCCAGACCATCAAGCAGGCGCGCGAGCTCATCTCGATGACCATCGACCTGTTGAGGAGCCAGTCATGATCGGCGGCATTTCCCCCGTAGGCAGCATCGGCGCCCGCAGTCTCCTCGAGAACCTGTCCGGCGCGGGCGAAACGGCAACGGGGGCGGACTTCGGCGCTTCGCTCGCAAAAGCGCTCTCCAACGCGGCGAGCAACACCGTGACCACCCTCCAGAGCGCGGACCAGGTGTCGATGAAGGCGCTGCAGGGCGGCGACGTGACCGCCCGCGAGGTGGTGGATTCGGTCATGAGCGCCGAGCGCTCGCTCCAGGCGGCGATCGCCATCCGCGACAAGATTGTCACCGCCTATCTCGAAGTCAGCCGCATGGCGATCTGAGGACATAGTATCATGAGAGCACTCGCCATCGCCGCGACGGGCATGAACGCCCAGCAGACCAATCTCGAGGTCATCGCGAACAACATCGCCAACATCAACACGACCGGCTTCAAGCGCGCCCGCGCCGAATTCTCGGACCTGCTCTACCAGGTCGAGCGATTGGCCGGCGTGCCCAACCAGGCGAACGCCTCCGTCGTGCCGGAAGGCGCGCATATCGGCCTGGGCGTGAAGACCTCGGCGGTGCGCAACCTGCACGTCCAGGGTTCGCTCACCAGCACCGGCAACAAATACGACCTCGCGCTGGTCGGCGCCGGCATGTTCCAGATCGAGGGCCCGAACGGCGAGACCTTCTACACCCGCGCCGGCGCCTTCAACACCAATGCCACGGGGCAGCTCGTCACCATCGACGGCAATGCGGTGATGCCCGCGATCACCGTGCCGACCGACGCGACCGAGGTCATCGTCAACAAGTCGGGACAGGTCTTCGCCCGGATCGACGGCCAGACCGCGCTGCAGGAGCTCGGCCAGCTCACGCTTGCGACCTTCGCCAACGAAGCGGGGCTCACGCCGCTGGGCGACAACCTGTTCGCCGAGACCGAAGCCTCCGGTCCGGCGGTCGTCGGCGTGGCCGGCGATCCGGGTTTCGGCACGATCGAGCAGGGCTATCTGGAGAACTCCAACGTCGACCCGGTCAAGGAGATCACCGACATGATCTCGGCCCAGCGCGCCTACGAGATGAACTCCAAGGTCATCAAGGCCGCCGAGGAGATGGCCGCGACCATCTCGCAGCGGTGATGAGTGCGATGCGGCGGCTGGCGACATTCCTCGCAGGTGCCATGGCGGCCACGCTGTGGCTGTCGGCAGCACCTGCCGCGGAAATGGCGGTCGTCGTCACGCGCATTGTCTATCCGGGCGAGACCGTGACCGCCGACACGCTGGACCAGGTGGCGCTGCGGCCCAGTGCGCGCACCACCGCGCCCTTCGTGCAGGACCTCGACCAGGCCGACGGCAAGGTGGCGAAACGCACCCTCCTGCCGGGCAAGCTCATCCCGGTCAGCTCGCTGCGCGATCCCTATATCGTCGAGGCGGGAGAGCCGGTGACGGTCGTCTTCAAGCAGGGCGGCCTGACGATCCAGGCGACCGCGGTCCCGCTCCAGCCCGGCAGCCTCGGCGACGTGCTGCGGCTTCGCAACGCCGACAGCGGCAAGATCTTCACCGGCATCGTGATGGCCGACGGCACGGTCAGGGTCGGCGGATGAAACGCGTCCTCCTCGCTCTCCTGTTCGCCGCCCAGCTCGCGGCGCCGGCCGCTTCGGCCGACCTGGCGGAGCCGATCGTGATCGGGCCCGGCACCGGCGCACCGGCGGTCTATGGCGGCGGCGGATACATCCACGACACGCCGGCGGCGAAGACCGTGCGCTTCTCCGCCAATGGCGGACCTTCCTCGCTGCCTTCGTTGGGGGCGCCGTCGCGCATCAAGGACATCGCGACGCTGCAGAGCTCGCGCGACAACCAGCTGATCGGCTACGGCCTGGTCATCGGCCTCCAGGGTTCCGGCGACAATCTGCGCAGCGCGCCCTTCACCGACCAGTCGATCCGCGCCATGCTGCAGAACCTCGGCATCTCGCTGCAGGGCGGCCAGGCGCGCGCCAAGAATGTCGCGGCCGTCATCGTCACGGCGAACATGCCCGCCTTCGTCCAGTCGGGCGCCCGCATCGACGTCACCGTTTCCTCGCTCGGCGACGCGACCTCGCTCACCGGCGGCACGCTGGTGATGACGCCGCTGCGCGCGCCGGACGGCGAGATCTACGCCGTCGCGCAGGGACCGGTGATCGTCTCCGGCTTCGCCGCGCAGGGCCAGGCCGAGACCGTCTCCAAGGGCGTGCCGACCTCCGGCCGCGTGCCCGGCGGCGCGATCGTGGAGCGCGAGGTGCCGTCGCAGTTCCGAGAGGACGCGGTGCTGACGCTGCAACTGCGCAATCCTGACTTCTCGACCGCGATCCGCATCACCGACGCGATCAACGAATACGGCATGAACCGCTTCGGCAAGCGCGTCGCCAGCGAGCAGGATGCCCGCACCGTCATGATCAAGCGGCCGGACAACATCTCCTCCGCCCGCTTCGTCGCCGAACTGGAGAACATCCTCGTCGCGACGGATTCGCCGGCCAAGGTGGTCATCGACGAGCGGACCGGCACGATCGTGATCGGCCAGGCGGTGAAGATCTCCAAGGTCGCGATCAGCTACGGCGCGCTCACCGTGCGCATCACCGAGATGCCGACGGTCGTTCAGCCGGAGCCGTTCTCGAACGGCGAGACGGCGGTGGAGCCGTCGACGACGATCGATGCCACCCAGGAGGGCGGCGATGTCGCCACGCTCGACGGGCCGGACCTGGAGACGCTGGTCGCGGGCCTCAACCGCATCGGCGTCAAACCCGACGGCATCATCGCCATTCTCCAGGGCATCAAGTCGGCCGGCGCGCTCCAGGCCGACCTGGTGCTGCAATAAGGATGCAGGGATGAACGCGCGAACGATCGAAATCAGGGTTCCGAGGCTGGCAGCGTCCGTGCTCGCCTGCGCGGCGATCGCGGTGGCGGTCTCGGGCGTGCCCGGCGCGACGCAGGACCAGACGACGCAGACCTTCAACTCGGCTGAGGAGATCGAGAAGTTCTGCGGCAACATCGCCGACGCCGCGCGCGACCGCCGCTATGCCATCCAGACCCGCGAGCTGGAGGCGCTGAAGGCCGACATCGACCAGCGCGTGAAGCAGCTGGAGGAAAAGCGCGCCGAATACGAGAAATGGATGAAGCTGCGCCAGGAGTTCATGGACCAAGCGACCGAGAACGTCGTCTCGATCTATGCCCGCATGCGCCCGGACGCCGCCGCCGAACGGCTGGCCGAGATGGACCCCAGGCTCGCCGCGGCCATCATGCTCAAGCTGCAGGTCAAGCAGTCGGGCCAGATCATGAACGAGATGGAACGCGCCACGGCCGCGAAGCTGACCAGCATCATGTCGAGCGCGGCGCGAAAGGAAGACCCGACATGAAGCATATCCTCCTGACGGGCGCGCTTGCTTTCGGACTGGCCGGCTGCGGCGCCAACCTGGCCGAGGTGGGCAAGCCCCCGGTCATGTCGGCAGTGGGCACCGGGCTCGATGCCAATCCGCGCTCGAACTACTATTATCCCAAGGCGCCCGCGAAGCCGGTGGCGCGCAACTCGCTGTGGGACGACCGCCAGAGCAACCTGTTCACCGACGCGCGCGCGCTGTCGGTGGGCGACGTGCTGACCGTCTACATCTCGATCAACGACAAGGCCAAGTTCTCCAACGAGTCCGAGCGCAAGCGCTCCGCCTCGCGCAACTTCGGCATCTCGGGCGACTACAACATCAATGGCGCCGGACAGGCGGCGGATGCCGGCTTCGACATCGGCTCCACCTCGTCCAGCACCGGAAACGGCCAGACGGCGCGATCCGAGGCGCTGAGCCTGTCGGTCGCCGCCGTCGTCACCGACGTGCTGCCGAATGGCAACCTGATCGTCAGCGGCACCCAGGAGGTGCGCGTCAATGCCGAGCTGCGCGTGCTGACAATCGCCGGCATCGTCAGGCCCGCCGACATCGGTGCGAACAACACGATTTCCTACGAGCGGATCGCGGAGGCGCGCATCTCGTATGGCGGCCGCGGCCGTCTGACCGAAGTGCAGCAGCCGCCCTACGGGCACCAGATCCTCGATCAGGTCATGCCTTTCTAGGAAGAGATCATGGCCAAGGCCGCCGCACTCCCCGCACCACAGGAAGGCGCCCCGTCCAAGGGGCCCTCGCTGGTCGTCCAGCTGGCGGTGCTGCTCGTGCTGACGCTGGTCGCGGCCGGCGCGGGCTATTTTTCCGGCGGGATGCTGAAGGGCGAGACGGCGCCGGAAGAGAGCGCCGCGGCATCCGAGGACGGCCATGGGGCCAAGAAGGAAGCCGATCATGGCGCCGCAGCACCCGAGGACCTGGCCGCGGCGGACCTGAAGCGCGGCATCTACAATCTGCCGGCGATCACCACCAACCTTGCCGCGCCAACCGACACCTGGATACGGGTGGAGCTGGCAGGCGTCTTCGAGGGCGAGCCGGATCCGACCGTCGCCGATGCCGTGCACCAGGACATCCTCGCCTATCTGCGCACCGTGAAACTGCACCAGGTCGAGGGAGCCAGCGGCTTCCTTCACCTCAAGGACGACATGGACGAGCGCGCCCGCATCCGCAGCGAAGGGAAGATGTCGTCGGTTCTCATCAGGACCATCGTCTTCGAATGAAACGAGCCGCCGTCACCCTCGCCGCCCTTGCGATGCTCACCGCCGGAGCCGCCGCGCAGACGATCGACCTCGGCCAGATCACGCGCGGCGCGGACGGTCAGACCGTCGGCACGATCATCCAGCTCTTCGGCCTGCTGACCGTCCTTTCGGTCGCGCCGGGCATCCTGATCATGGTGACGAGCTTCACGCGCTTCGTCATCGCCTTCTCGATCCTGCGCACCGGCATCGGCCTGCAGACGACGCCGGCCAACTTCATCCTGATCAGCCTGGCGCTGTTCATGACCTTCTACGTCATGGCACCAACCTTCGATCGTGCGTGGCAGGACGGCGTCAGGCCGCTGATGAACAACGAGATCAACGAGCAGCAAGCCTTCGAGCGCATCGCCGAGCCCTTCCGGGCCTTCATGCTCGACAATGTCCGTGAGAAGGATTTCGACCTCTTCGCCGACCTCGCCCGGGAGCGCGGCCAGAACGTGGTCGAGGGCCAGGCGGTGGACCTGCGAATCCTCGTCCCCGCCTTCATGATCTCGGAGATCCGCCGCGGCTTCGAGATCGGCTTCCTGATCGTGCTGCCCTTCCTGGTGATCGACCTGATCGTCGCCACCATCACCATGTCGATGGGCATGATGATGCTGCCGCCGACCGTGATCTCGCTGCCGTTCAAGATCCTGTTCTTCGTGCTGATCGACGGCTGGAATCTGCTCGTCGGCAGCCTCGTTCGATCGTTTTCCTAATTATTAACCATGCTCCTTACCGGTTTGGTAGAGGAGCGGGCGCTATGACGGTCCCACGCATGACGGACTGATCATCGCAACGACGATCCCAGGCATGATGCCGCCCCGTCATACCGGTAAAGCCCGGTATGTCCCTGTTTGTAACAAGTCTAGGGGCGTATTCCCATGTCCAGTATCAATACCAATTCCTCCGCCATGCTTGCGCTGCAGTCTCTGGCTGCGACCAACAAGGCTCTCGACACCACCCAGTCGCGCATTTCGACGGGCTATCGCGTCGCCGAAGCATCCGACAACGCCGCCTACTGGTCGATCGCCACGACCATGCGCTCCGACAACAAGGCATTCTCGTCCGTCCAGGACGCGCTCGGCCTCGGCTCCGCCAAGATCGACACCGCCTATACCGGCATGAACAAGGCGATCGAAGTCGTGGACGACATCAAGCAGAAGCTGGTGTCTGCGCTCGGCGCCTCGGATGAGGACAAGGCCAAGATCCAGACCGAAATCGGCCAGCTGCAGGAGCAGCTGAAGAGCACGGCGCTTGCCGCGAACTATGCCGGTTCGAACCTGCTCGCCAACGACGACAGCGCAACGCCGCTGCAGATCGTCGCCTCCTATGACCGCGCCAGCGACGGCACGACGACCGTCAACCGTATCTCGGTCGACCTGTCGAACGTGGTTCTGTTCGCAGCCGACGGCACCGACGGCGGCCTGCTCGACGACACGATGGCGATCGATGTGACCGGCGCCGACGACACCACGATCGAAGGCTTCCTGGCCGACGTTGAGACGGCACTGAGCTCGATGGCGACCGGCGCGTCGAACCTGGGTGCGGCCAAGACCCGCGTCGACATGCAGACCGAGTTCGTCTCGGCCCTCAAGGACTCGATCGAGCGCGGCGTCGGTCAGCTCGTCGATGCCGACATGAACGCCGAATCGGCTCGCCTGTCTGCCCTGCAGACCCAGCAGCAGCTCGGCATCCAGGCGCTGTCGATCGCCAACTCCAACTCGCAGAACATCCTCTCGCTCTTCCGCTAAGCCGAACAGCGACTGTTCTGAACACGGGCCGCGCTCCGCAAGGAGCGCGGCCTTTGCCTTTCCGGCATAATTCCGTTTCCGCGCCGCCCGCGGCCCCTCTTCCCACATCGCGAATCACCTTGAAACCGCCGGGCTGTCACAGCTTCCGCGAGCGCTTCCGCGCGTCCCACACCCCTGAAAAACGTTGGTTTTCCGCGCTTAACCGGGCGTTAACCATAAGCCACTACCAATGATTAACCGTAGCCGACAGCGTAGTGGATTTTTAAGGGGGCTTAGAGGTGACATCAATTCTGACCAACGCGTCCGCCATGACGGCGCTTCAGTCGTTGCAGGCCACCAACAAGGCCCTGGAAACCACCCAGTCGCGCATCTCGACGGGTCTCCGGGTCGCCGAGGCGGCGGACAACGCGGCCTACTGGTCGATCGCGACCACGATGAAATCGGACAACAAGGCGCTCTCCTCCATCCAGGACTCCCTGGGCCTGGGCGCCAGCCGCATCGACACCGCCTACACCGCTATCAACAGCGTGGTCGGGCTGGTCGACGACATCAAGCAGAAGCTGGTGTCGGCGATCGGCGCGTCGGAGAGCGACAAGGCGAAGATCCAGTCCGAGATCACGGAACTTCAGAAGCAGCTGAAATTCGCCGCCGACGCGGCGACCTTCAGCGGCGCCAACTGGCTGTCGGTCGATTCGAGCGTCGCCAACGGCAACCCGGCCGACGGCGAACATGCCGACGCCAAGATCGTCGCCGCCTTCAACCGCAGTTCGGCCGGCGACGTCACGCTCGGCACCATCGACATCAACGTCCAGTCCATCAAGCTCTTCGATGCGGCGGCAACCACCGCCGAGAACCAGGGCATCGTCGAGGGTCTGCGGTCGAGCACCACCGGCCTGCGTGACGACAGCGCCACCACGGCCACGGCGGGAACCTACAACGCAACCGACGGCTATTCGGTCTACACGCTCACCGTCGAAGGCTTCCTCGACACGCAGATCGAGCAGATGCTGACCGTCGCCGACCAGACGCTGGCGGACCTGACCGACGCGGCAACCGTCATCGGTGCGGCCAAGACCCGTATCGACATGCAGCAGAGCTTCACCGCCAGCCTGATGGACTCGATCGAGCGCGGCGTCGGCCAGCTGGTCGACGCGGACATGAACGAGGAGTCGACCAGGCTGCAGGCCTTGCAGGTGCAGCAGCAGCTCGGCATCCAGGCGCTCTCGATCGCCAACAGCAACGCGCAGAACGTTCTGTCTCTCTTCAAGTAGCAATCGAAAATCGCTACTTACCAAACTGATTTCAAAAGGCCGCGTCTCGAACGCGGCCTTTCAATTTTCGCACAAGCTTCGATCTCTAGGCTGCCGCAAGACATTGTTCCGAGGAGCCGATAATCCGTGCCCGAGCAGATTCAGCGAATCCTTGACAACCTCCAGGCCATGGGTGGTCGCCGGCTTTCGATCATGGGCGCGGTGGCCGCGCTCGTCGTGTCGGTGATCGTGGTCGGTTCGCTGTGGCTCAACCGCCCGTCCTTCGAGACGCTCTATGTCGGCCTCGACCGCTCCGACGTCAACCAGATCGGCATCGTGCTCGGCGAGGTCGGCATTCCCTTCGACGTCTCTTCGGACGGAACGTCGGTGATGGTGCCCGTGGGCCGCACCGGGCAGGCGCGCATGCTGCTCGCGGAAAAAGGCCTGCCGACCAGCACGAATGCCGGCTACGAGCTGTTCGACAATGTCGGCTCGCTCGGCCTGACCTCCTTCATGCAGGAAGTGACCAAGGTCCGTGCGCTGGAAGGCGAGATCGCCCGCACCATCCAGTCGATCGCCGGCATCAAGGCCGCGCGCGTCCACATCGTCACCGGCGAACAGGGCAGTTTCCGCCAGGCGCAGCGCCAGCCGTCGGCCTCGGTGGTGATCCGCACCGCCGGCCTCGACGCTTCCCGCAGCGCTGCCTCGATCCGCTACCTCGTCGCGGCGGCCGTGCCGGGGCTGGCGGCCGAGAACGTGACGATCCTCGATTCCGACGGAACCCTGCTCGCCGCCGGCGACGACCCGGCCAACAACACCGCGACCCGCTCGATGGGCGTGGAGCGCACGGTCGAGAACCAGATCCAGGACTCGATCCACCGGGCGCTGTCGCCCTATCTCGGGCCGGACAACTTCCGCACCAGCGTCAACGCGGTCGTGAACACCGACAGCAAGCAGATCGAGGAGACGATCTTCGATCCGGAATCCCGCGTCGAGCGGTCGATCCAGGTCGTCAAGGAAAACAACCAGAACAACCAGAGCCAGTCGACCACTCCCACCTCGGTCGACCAGAATCTCCCCAACGAAGGCGCACCCGGCGCGGGCGGTCCGACATCAAGCGAGAAGAACGACCGCAAGGAAGAGATCACCAATTACGAGATCAACTCGAAGCGCATCGCGACCGTCAGCAACGGTTATTCGGTGACGCGCCTGTCGATCGCGGTCGTGGTCAACGAGGCCCGCATCAAGGCCGTGCTCGGCGAAGGCGCGACGCCGGAGAAGGTGCAGGAGCGTCTTGCCGCCATCCGCGAGATGGTCGCGACGGCCGCCGGCCTGACCGAAAGCCGCGGTGACGCGATCAGCGTCAACGCGGTCGAGTTCATCGACGGCATCGACGGCGAGGCGATCAGCGGGCCGAGCTTCCTCGAAACGGCCGGCCGTCACACCGGCACGATCATAAATTCGGGCGCCTTCGTGCTCGTCGTCTTCCTGGTGGTATGGTTCGGCCTGCGCCCGCTCACCGCCGCGCTCCAGGCGGGACCGGCCGCAGCCCCCAGCTTCGACGAGATCCAGCGCTCGCTTCCGGGCGCGGCGGAAAATCTGCAGATCGCCGCCGGCGGCGGCGCACCGGGCGGAGAAGGCGAGGCGACGACCGCCCAGCTGGCGCGCTCCAACGTCAACCCGATCGACGAGCTGCGCAACAAGCTGAAACCCGCCCCGCAGGACCGCCTCGCGCGGATGCTTGAGCTGAACGAAGAGCGCACGGCGCAGATCCTGCGCAAATGGGCGCATCAGGAGGCGAGCTGATGGCGCTGGCGATCGCCGACTACCTGCCCGACTTCGCGCCACCGCCCCCGCGCCCGGCGCCGGTCGCGGCGGTTCCTTCCCGCGTCGAGCTGGTCCGCCCTGCCCCGCAACCGGAACCCGAACCTGTCGACGTCGACAGGATCGTCGCCGAGGCTGTCGCGAAGGCCGAGGCCGATGCCGCGCAGCGGCTCGAGGCGCTTTACGAGGAGCGTGCGGCGGAGGATCGCGCCCGGCACGAGGAGGAGATGGCGGCGCTGCGCACCACGCTCTCGGTCGAGCTGGCCTCGAAAGCGGCCGCGGCACTTTCCGAGCTCGAACGCAGGGCGATCGAGGAAGCGACCTCGATCTGCGCGCGGATCCTGGGACAGATCGTCGACGAGAAGGTGCGCGACCGCGCGGTGGCGGCACTCGCAGCTGCCGTCAGCAATGCGGTCGGTGACGCCGACGCGATCCGTGTGCGGGTCAGCGGGCCGCAATCCCTGTTCATGCCCTTCGCAGCAGCGATGGGAGACCATGCGCGCCATCTCGAATTCGTCGAGACGGACGCCTGCGACCTGACCGTCTCGCTGGACGAGACGCTGTTTGAGACCAGGCTCGGCGAATGGTCGTCCGCACTCACGGGAGCAGTCGGTTGAGCACTGCCAATCACGCGGAACCGCATCAAGAGATCCTGATCATCCGCCACGGCGGGCATGACGACCACGACGACCACCATGGCGGCGCGTGGAAGATCGCCTTTGCCGACTTCATGACGGCGATGATGTGCTTCTTCCTGGTGATGTGGCTGATCAACGCCGCCAACGAGGAAACGAAGGCCGCGGTCGCCAGCTATTTCAACCCGATCAAGCTGACCGACAAGAACGCCAGCCGGCGCGGGCTCGACGAGGAAGGGCAAGGCTCCACCGCCGCCCAGACCCAGGCCCAGAGCGAAACGGACCCGGCGGCGTCGATCGCTGGCGTCGGCGCGGCCGAGACCGGCAACATGAAGCAGGAGAGCGCGAGCGAATCGGCCGACGCCGAGAAATACACCGACGAACACCTGTTCTCGAACCCCTATGCGGTGCTCGCCGAAATCGCGGCAGAGACCGGGAACCTGCAGAACCTGAGCGAGAAGGGCGAAGGCGGCGCACAGCTTTCCGGTCCCGCGACGGGGGCTTCGGGGGGGGAATCCTTCCGCGACCCGTTCGCGCCCGATTTCTGGTCGCAGCAGATCATCCCGGGCGTGGACTCGCCGCCCACCGAGGACAACACGTTGTCGGAAGCGGGCGAGGAGAAGACGCCGGAGGGCGCGAAGGGCGCCGAAGCCGAGACGCCGGCCGCGCAGGCGGAACGCGCGCCCGCTGAACCTGTCGATCCGGCCAAGCCATCCGAGGCGGTCGAGAAACAGGCCGCCGAAATCCGCAAGGAGATTGCGCAGGCGCTCGGCGCGAACGGCAAGCTCGCCGAAGGCCTGACGGTCGAGGCGACGCCGCAGGGCGTGATGATCTCCGTCACCGACCAGCTCGACTTCGGCATGTTCGAGATCGGTTCCGCCGTGCCCCGGCGCGATCTCGTGCTGGCGATGGAGAAGATCGGCAAGATCCTTTCGGAGCGCAGCGGCAGCCTGCACATCTACGGCCACACCGACGGCCGTCCCTTCGCCGGCGGACAGTATGACAACTGGCGGCTCTCCACCGCGCGCGCCCATTCCGCCTATTACATGCTGGTGCGCTCCGGCCTGGACGAGAAGCGCCTGACCGAAGTGGCGGGCTTTGCCGACCGCAAGCTCAAGGTCCAGTCCGATCCGCTCGCGGCCTCCAACCGCCGCATCGAGATCCTGCTGGAGACCGCCGGATGAAGCGGCTGTGCCGGGCCATGGCGTTCGGCGCTTCGCTCTCGGCCGCGGCCTTCGCGACCGGGCCGGCAGATGCCGCGCTGGACACGTTCCAGATGGTCCGCTCCCTCCAGCTCGTGCAGGACCGTATCGCGGGCGGCGATCACGCCGCCCTGCCGATGCAGCAGAAGATCCTGCAGATGATCGACAAGAAGCTGCGGGAGGCAGGCCCCGACGACTTCCGCGAGCGCAAGAACATCGAGGCGCTGCTGATCTATGCCATGAGCGGCGGCAATCCGGTCACCGTCGACGTCGCCATCGCGCGGCTGAAGCCCGACGAGGCGACAAAGCCGCTCACGGATGGAGTGCGCTTCTACATCCGCGGCGATGCAAAATCGGCCATCACGACGTTGCAGTCGATCGACCCGCGCACGCTCAACAGCGACCTCGGATCGTTCCTCGCCTTGATCAAGGGCTCGATGACGGCGGCCGACGAGCCAAAGCCGGCGATCGCCCTGCTCGACACCGCCCGGCTGCTGGCGCCGGGGACCCTGGTGGAGGAGGCGGCGCTGCGCCGCTCGCTGCCTCTCGCCGCACGGCTCGGCGACACCGAGCGCTTCCTGCGCGCCTCCAGCCAGTATGTGCGCCGGTTCCTGCGCTCGCCCTATGCGACGCAATATGCGGACGAACTGGTGAAGGGCATCGTCGCCCTCTACGCCTCGCTCGACCTGCATGTGATCGAGAGCACCATCGCGGAGATGAGCCGGGAGCACCAGAAGGTGATCTATCTGCGGCTCGCCCGCACCGCCGCGATCGAGGGCCTGCGCGAGCTTTCCGATTTCGCCGCGAAGAAGGCGGCAGATTTCGAAAGCGTCGCGGCCGGCGAGGACGACCCGCGCGCGCTGCTCTATTCGAGCCTGTCGGAGATCGCGTCGGAGAAAGGGCCGGAAATCCTCGAACGGCTGAGGTCGATCGACCGCGACAAGCTCGCCGGACCCGACCGGCAATTGCTGGACGCGGCGATCTCCGTCGCCACCGGCATCATGACCTCGCCGAACGATCCGGCCCCGCCGGCGCCGGTCGCGGCGGCCGAGCCTGAACCGGAGCCGCAGCCCGTCGCACATGCGCCGGCGCCTGAACAGCCGGAGCCGCCGCAGGCGATGGACATTGCCGCCGCGCGTCCGGCGCACGCCTCCGCCGAGCCGCCGCCATTGGCCGTGCAACGCGTCGACCGGCGGCCGGACCCGCCCGTCCTGCCCGTCGATGCCAGCGCCTCGGCGGAAGAACCCTTGCCCCTCGTCAGCGAGACGCGGCGCAAGCTGGAGGAAATCGACAAGATGCTCGAAGGGGCCAAATGACAAGTCTCGTGTCCGCGTCCAAACTGGCGCTCGCCGAACCGCGCCAGCAGGCCCGCAAGGACGGATCGAAAGGCCACCCTGGCTTTCAGGACGCCGTCCGTGCATCTGGCGCCGAGCGGCACGGCAGCCCGGCCGTCCGCGCGCCCGCCACTCCATCTTCGCCTTCGCCGATGCAGGGACTGGCGCAGCGGCTGGACGCGTTCGAGAAGGTCGCGGGGCTTGCGGCAGAGACATCAGCGGGGGGTGTGAGCGACGTTCCGCAGCGCGCCGGCGAACAAGCGCATGCGCAGATCACGGAAGCGGCGGACCAGTCATCGCCTGCGCCGTCACGGGGGCAGGCGCAACAGCTGAACACGTTCGCGAAGAGCGAAAACCTCGCGGACCATACGCCGACAGGAGATGCGGCCGAATCACCGCAGCGCACCGTTGAGCAAACGAAGGCACCAGTCGCACAGGCGGTCGCCGGCCGTTCGCCCTTCGGCGAAGCGGGCTCCGTGACGAATGCCAGGGCAGGCTACGGAACCACGGGCGCCGGCGACGCCAAGCCGAAGCTTGCGCAGACGTTTGAGGAAGATGCGGGCGTGCAGGCCGAACAGGTCACCGATCCCGATGTCTCCTTTGACGCGAACGCGCCGCTGGCGAATGACAGGATCGGGCGCGCCGAAGTGGATGAAACAGGCAAAGCAGACGCACATCGTACGCCCCCTTCCCCTGCGCATGTCGACGAGAAGGCCGGGCCGGCGCCGATGGCGGGTATGCGGTCCGCACCGGTCGAGCTCGATACGGAAGCCGCGGAAGCCTCTGACACGATAGACACGCTTGAACCGGCGTCGGAACCGGAGAGCCCCGACACCGCGGTCGCGAAGACGGACACGATGTCGAAACAGCCGGAGGCGGCGGCGACGTGGTTGCCGTTGCAGGATACCCGCCCAGCGGCGCCGAAGCAGAAGCCGACTGACGACATGCCGGCAGAGACGGTCGCCAAGGCTGCCTCGGACGCAAAGACAATTCCGGCGTCGCGTGCTCCGCGCGACGATGCCACCGCCTCGGATGCGCTCCGCTCAGCGCCCGCCGACGCAGGGGCGGCCTCCGTCAAGCCAGCCGCCACCGTGACCGATGCGCAGGCGCGGCAGCCCCAGCCGGCCGCCGACGTCGCGATTGGCCTGACCAGCAAGCAGGCGCAGGCCGTGGCATCGGGGGACGATGGCATCGAGCGTCGGAGGGTTTCCCGCCCGGCCCCCGGCACCGCGTCGGATCAGGCCGAGGTCTCCATGAGTGCAGCCGCCCAGGCGCAGTCGGCGCCGAATGGGAGCGGGAACGCTAGCGGCGAGCGCATGGTTTCCGAGCGCGCCACGTCCGCCCGCGCTACCTCTACAGCAGCAAAACCTGCCTCAACGGCCACAACGCCTGCGCCTGCTTCTCGCCCAGCCCGGGCCGCGGATGCCGCCGTGCATCCAGGATCGCCGTCCGCACCGGCAAACGAGCGCTTCCAATCCGGGACGGAACCGGCCGAGAAGGAGCCGGTTCGCAGCGATTCCGGCGATGACGCGAAGCCGGCCGTTTCCGGCGACGTGCGCCAGGCCGATACAGTCCGTCCCGCGCCCGCTGCGGTGACGGCGGTCTCCGTGCAGACCCAGCCCACCGCCCCCGCCGCGCCGGCGGCTGCCGTGATCGCCACTGTCCGCGCCGACGCCTCGTGGGCCGCTTATTTCCGCGATACCCAGCCGGGGACCGGCGCTCAGGTCAACTCGCTGAAGATCCAGCTCAACCCGCTCGAACTCGGCAACGTGACCGCCCACCTTCAGATCAAGGACGACGCGGTCTCGGTCGAGTTGACGGCGGAGACGGCAGACGCCCAGCGTCAGCTCGCCACCGACGCCGACACGATCGCGAAATCGCTGCGCGCGCTCGGCATCGACGTCGATCGCGTAACCGTGCAGCTCACCGCCCGCGCGGATGCGCAGCCGCAGACGGATGCCTCGGGCCAGCCGCGCCAGCAGGGTTTTGCCGCCGATGGCGGCGCGGGCAACGCGCGCGAGCAGGACGGCGGCTCGCGCCGCGAGCAGCAGCGGCAGTCCGGGGATCCCGCCGCCTCGGCATCGGGTCCCTCCGCGGCCTCTTCGAACAGGAGCTCATCCGCACGATACATCTAGCCGGACGGCCCGTTCGACCTCCCTCGAAACGAGGTCCGGACAGCCGTTCGAATCAATCGGCGATTGCTCCCGAAAATATGGTTAACGAGTGGTTAACGACCGCGCCCGACAGGGCTGCGGGCGATACCCTAATTATGGTTAACAAGAATTCACGGATGTTCGCGATTCCGGCCCGGGGCTACCCCTTTTGACAGAAGTGGGGCTTCTGATTCGTGGGGCGGGGCAATGATCGTTATCGTGGACGAGCGCGAGCTCGTAAAAGGCGGATTCAGTTCGCTTTTCAGTCGTGAAGGCGTGGCCAGCGCGGGTTTTCTTCCTGGCGAGTTCGACGAATGGATCGACACCGCCGCGCAGCCTGACCTGAAGGCGGTTTCAGCGGTGCTGATCGGCGAGTGCGGCGAGCACGATCTGTCGCCGCGCCGCATCCGCGACCGCACCGCAGCTCCGGTCATCGCGCTCAGCGAACAGCACTCGCTGGAGAACACGCTCAAGTTGTTCGAGGCCGGCGTCGACGACGTCATCCGCAAGCCCGTCCACATCCGCGAGATCCTCGCCCGCGTCTGCGCCATCCGCCGCCGCGGTGCCGACGAGGCGAACTATGCCGAGGTCGGCTCCATGCGCATCTACATGGATGGCCGCGATCCGGAGATCGACGGCGCGCCGCTTCCATTGCCGCGCCGCGAGCGCCGCATCCTCGAATATCTGGCGACCAATTCCGGCCGCCGCGTCACCAAGGCGCAGGTCTTCAACGCGATCTACGGCGTCTTCGACGAGGACGTCGAGGAGAACGTCGTCGAGAGCCACATCTCGAAGCTGCGCAAGAAGCTGCGGGACAAGATGGGCTTCGATCCGATCGAGTCCAAGCGCTTCCTGGGCTATCGCCTCGCCACGCAGGCTGCCTGACCTCGATCCGACAGCCCCGCGCAAGTCCCGGGCTGTAGGCTCATCCTCAGCGGCACCACATCCGAGGAGTAACGGAATGAGTCTTTACGGAATGATGCGGACAGGCGTCTCGGGCATGAACGCCCAGTCGAACCGCCTGTCGACAACCGCCGACAACATCGCCAATTCCAGCACCAACGGCTACAAGCGCGCCAAGGCGGAGTTTTCCAGCCTGGTGCTGCCGAGCACACCCGGTGCCTACAATTCCGGTGGCGTGACCACCTCGATACGCTACGCCATCACCGACCAGGGCGCGCTGCAGTACACCACCTCGATCTCCGACCTCGCGGTCAACGGCAACGGCATGTTCGTCGTCCAGGACTCGGCCGGGAACTCCTTCATGACCCGCGCGGGATCGTTCGTGCCCAACGGCAAGGGCGAGCTCGTCAACGCGGCCGGCTTCATCCTGATGGGTTACGACGCCTCGAGCGGCGTCCCGACCGCCACCACCAACGGCTTTGAAGGGCTGGTCCCGGTGAGCCTGTCGCAGAACGAGCTCAATGCCACACCCTCCACAGAGGGCTCGTTGTCGCTGAACCTGCCCGCTCTGGCAGAGGACCTCTCGACCGGAGACGTGCCCTCGGACAACCTGGCCACCTCCAAATACACCGCGAAATCGTCGATGCAGGTCTATGACGACCTCGGCGGCCAGATCGTCCTCGACATCTACTTCACCAAGACGGGCGCCGACACCTGGGAAGTGGCCGTCTACAACAAGGCCGACGCCGGCGCGAACGGCGGCTTCCCCTACTCGTCGGCGGCGCTTGCAACCGAGACGCTGACCTTCGATCCGACCACGGGCGATTACACCTCGACCAGCCCGACATCGGTGTCGCTGACGATCCCGGGCGGCCAGCCGTTCAAGATCGACCTGGAGAACGCGACGCAGCTCAAGGCCGACTACACGCTGTTCGATTCCTGGTCGAACGGCAACGCGCCGAGTTCGATCGAGCAGATCACCATCGATGGCGACGGCATCCTGTACGCTCAGTACGGCGACGGCACGACCAAGGCGCTCTACCGCATTCCGCTGGCCACCACCCGAAGCGACGACATGCTGACGGTGCTGCCGGGCAACGTGTACCGGCCGAGCAACGAATCCGGTTCGGTGCTGGTCGGCTTCCCCGAGGACGGCACGTTCGGCTCGGTGGTGTCGGGCGCCTTGGAGAATTCCAATGTCGACATCGCCGAAGAGCTCACCAGCATGATCGAGGCGCAGCGCAGCTATACCGCCAATTCCAAGGTTTTCCAGACGGGTGCAGACCTGATGGACATCCTTGTGAATCTGAAGCGCTAGCTGAAGGTCTGCCGGGGGGCAGGGCCAAAGGATGTCGCTTACGACCGCACTCAACATCGCGAAACAGTCGCTTCAGTCGACATCGCGCCAGACTGCGGTCGTCTCGCAGAACATCTCGAACGCGAGCAATTCGGACTATGTGAGGCGCAACGCCGTCGTCTCCAGCGAGGCGCCGGGCGCGCGCGTCGTCCTCATCCAGCGCGCGGCCAACGAGGCGCTGTTCCGCGCCAACCTCTCCGCGGTCTCCTCCTACGAAGGCCAGGGGACGCTGCGCACAAGCATAGATTCGCTGGCGCTCGCGGTGAACGGTGTCGACAACGCAAACTCGGCCGCGACCGCGCTCGGATCGCTCTACGAGGCGATCCAGCTCTATTCGAACAATCCGGCCAACGCCTCGCTCGGCGAGAACGCCATCGAGGCGGCGCGCCAGGTGGTGCGTTCGCTGAACGATGGCACGGCGGCCGTCAGCGCCCAGCGCACCAATGCCGACATGCAGATCTCGGTCGCCGTCGGCGAACTGAACGGCCTGCTGGCCGACTTCCAGACCGCCAACAGCGCGGTCGTGGCCGGCACGCAGACCGGCCGCGACGTCTCCGACCAGCTCGACCAGCGCGACGCGCTGTTGAAGAAGATCGCGCAATATGTGCCGATCTCGACCATCACGCGCGAAAACAACGACATGGTGCTCACCACCTCGTCGGGCGCGATCCTGTTCGAGACGACGCCGCGCACGGTGACCTTCGAGCCGAAGCCCGGTTACGACGCCTCGACCATGGGCAACGCCGTCTACATCGACGGCGTGCCGCTGCAGGCCGGCACCGGCGGCGACACCAATGCGGCGGGCAAGATCGCCGCCTACCTGCAGCTCCGCGACACGGTCGCGCCCGCGGTCCAGGCCCAGCTCGACGAAGTCGCGCGCGGACTCGTCATGGCCTTCGCCGAGACGGACCAGACCGGAACCGATCCGGACCTCGCCGGCCTGTTCACCTGGAGCGGCGGACCGACACTCCCCGCGGACGGCACGCTGGCGCCCGGTATCGCAGGCTCGATCGCGGTCAACGCGGCGATGGATTCGCGGCAGGGCGGCAATCCGACCGTGCTGCGCGATGGCGGCGCCAACGGCGCGGACTACGTCGCGAACACCGCCGGGAACGCATCGTTCTCGTCCCTGCTGATCGGCTATTCGAGCAAACTGGACGAGACGATCCCCTTCGACGCATCCGCGGGCGTCGGCACCAGCGCCAGCGTGATGGAATACTCCTCCAGCATCATCGGCTGGCTGGAGAACCTTCGCCAGCAGGCCACGGCCGCCGAGGAGACCAAGGGCGCGCTGGTCTCGCGCACGGCCGAGACGCTGTCGAACGATACCGGGGTGAACATGGACCAGGAAATGTCGCTCCTGATCGAGCTGGAACACTCTTACGACGCATCCGCCCGCCTGCTCAAGGCCGTCGACGAGATGCTGGCCAACCTCATTTCGATGGTGGGGTAACGGGCGATGAAATCCTCCTACGTCTCCTCGAACGCGATCAGCCAGGCGCTGCGCTATTCGATGATGAAGATGCAGACCGACCTCGTGTCGGCGCAAAAGGAAAGCACGACGCTGCGCGTCGCCGACGTCGGCCTGGCGCTCGGCTCGCGCACCAGCGAGACGGTGTCGCTCGCCCGCGACGTCAGCCGCCTCAACGGCATCATCGATTCCAATGCGCTCGTCTCCTCGCGGCTGACCTCTACGCAGGACGTGCTGGGCCAGCTGACCGCGCAGGCCGAGGAATTGCGCTCGACCCTGTCGGCGGCCGTGTCCGGCTCCTCCGACCGCGGCGTGGTCCAGGCCGGCGGCGCGGCGATGATGGACCTGCTGACCTCTTCGCTGAACACCAGCATTAACGGCCAGTACCTGTTCGCGGGCATCAACACCGACGTGAGGCCCATCTCCGATTTCTCGGATCCCTCCTCCCCCGCGAGGGCCGCCTTCGACACCGCCTTCCAGACCTATTTCGGCTTCAGCCAGACAGACGCCGACGCCGCCGACATCACGTCGGCCGAGATGGAGGACTTCCTCACCAATGTGGTCGAGCCGCAGTTCCTGGGCGCGGGCTGGGAGACCAACTGGTCGAGCGCGACGGACGAGGGCATCGTCTCGCGCATCGCGCTCAACGAGACGGCCGAGACTTCGGTCAGCGCCAACATCACCGGACTGCGCAAGCTCGCAATGGTGTCGGCGATCACCTCCAGCATGATGCAAGGCAATTTCAGCGAGGCCGCCACCAAGGCAGTCACCGAACGCGCACTTGCCCTGACGGTCGAAAGCATATCGGACATCACCGACCGGCAGGCGCTGATCGGCGTGACCCAGCAGCGCGTGACCAACGCTTCCGAGCGCATCGACACCCAGATCGGCGTCTTCGAATCCACGATCAGCGATATGGAGAGCGTCGACCCCTACGAGGCCGCCACGCGCGTCTCCGCGCTCGTGTCGCAGATCGAGACCGCCTACGCGCTGACCGCGCGCATCCAGAACCTGAGCCTGCTCAAATACATGAGCTGAAACTGAATTCGGACGAGACCATTTCGGGACACGACCAGGCATGTATCAATTCTCCTACGCCGACATCCAGACGGACTCGATCGCCGACGCGAAGGATCGTGAGCGGCAGGTGCTTGATCGCTCGATCGAACTTCTGATCGAAGCCCGGACCGCGGGGGTCGATTCCTTCAAGTCGATCGAGGCGATCCATTTCTCGCACAAGGTCTGGACCACCCTGCTCGAGGACCTCGCAAATCCCGACAACGAGCTGCCGAAGGAACTCCGGGCCAACCTCATCTCGATCGGCCTGTGGGTCCTGCGCGAGGCCGAGAACATCCGCCAGGGCACTTCGAACAATTTCGACGGCCTGATCGAGATCTCGCAGATCATCAGGGACGGGCTGCAATGAAAAACACCCTGAAGATCTCGCTCAAGCCGAACGAGAAGATCTACATCAACGGCGCCGTGGTAAGGGTCGACCGCAAAGTGTCGATCGAGTTCCTCAACGACGTGCAGTTCCTGCTCGAGAACCACGTCATGCAGCCGGAGAAGGCGTCGACGCCGCTGCGGCAGCTCTATTTCATCGCCCAGATCATCCTGATGACACCCGGCGCGGCCGAAGAGGCGCGCGCGATGTTCAGGAAATCGCTGTCGCTGCTTCTCGCCAACTTCACCGATGACGGAATTCTGGCCGGGCTGAAGGAAGTCGACCAGCTCGTCGGAGAGGATCAGGTCTACGATGCCTTGAAGGCGATCCGCGCGCTGTATCCAATCGAGGCCATGATCCTCGACAAAGACGCCCCGCGCCGGCCGGTCCAGCAGGAAACCTTCGCCGCCGTGGGAGCACGTTGATGTACGTATCCACCTACGCCTCGCAGAACACGTCCTCATCTTCCACGTCGACCGCGACGTCCGGAAGCATGGTCGACTACCAGTCCTTCCTCAAGCTGCTCGTCGCCGAGATGAAGAACCAGGACCCGACGAGCCCGATGGAATCGACGGACTACGTCGCCCAGCTCGCGACCTTCAGCCAGGTCGAGCAGTCGGTGCAGATGAACACGAAGCTCGACAACATCCTCCAGGCCTCGGTCCTGTCCCAGGCGGGATCACTGATCGGCAAGACCGTGACGTCGGCCGACGGTTCGATGACCGGCACGGTCAAGGAGGTGAAGCTGTACAGCGACGGCATCATCGCCGTGCTCGACAACGGCAAAGAGGTTCCTATGCTTCCCGGCGTCAAGATCAGCTAGGACGCCCCATGAACGAGGCCGACGCGCTCGATATCGTCCAGGCCGCCATCTGGACCGTGCTGGTTGCCTCCGCGCCCGCCGTCGTGGCGGCCATGCTGGTCGGCATCGGCATTGCGCTGCTGCAGGCCCTGACGCAGGTGCAGGAAATCACGCTGACCTTCGTGCCCAAGATCGTGGCGATCCTTCTCGCTCTGGTGCTGACCGGCCCTTTCGTCGGCGCGCAGATCTATGCCTTCTCGGAAGTGGTGTTCCAGCGCATCCAGACCGGGTTCTGAGAGTCTCCAAGCCCACCCTCGCACAAGTTTGGCCCCCTAGTCTGAGCGGAGCGCCACGCGTCGGCGTGTGATTCCGCGAGGATTGCCTTGGCACTGATCGAGACGCTTCCGAGGATGGCGGGCGCCCGCAACGGGCGCGACGTCGGATTCGCCATCGGCATCGTCGCGATCCTGTGCATCCTCTTCCTGCCGATTCCGCCCTTTGTCATCGACATCGGGCTCGCCTTCTCGATCGCGCTCTCGGTGCTGATCCTGATGGTGGCGCTGTGGATCCAGCGGCCGCTCGACTTCTCGTCCTTCCCGACGATCCTGCTGATCGCAACGATGCTGCGGCTCTCGCTCAATATCGCCACGACGCGCGTGATCCTCTCGCACGGCAACGAGGGCACCAATGCCGCCGGCTACGTCATCGGCGGCTTCTCCAGCCTGGTGATGAGCGGCGACTTCGTCATCGGCATCATCGTCTTCTCGATCCTGCTTGTGGTGAACTTCATCGTCATCACCAAGGGTTCGACCCGTATCGCCGAGGTCGGCGCACGCTTCACCCTCGACGCCATTCCCGGCAAGCAGATGTCGATCGACGCCGACCTCTCGGCCGGCCTGATCAACGAGAAGGAAGCGCAGCTGCGCCGGCGCGAACTCGAAGAGGAAAGCTCCTTCTTCGGCTCCATGGACGGCGCCTCCAAATTCGTCCGCGGCGACGCCATCGCCGGCCTGATCATCACCGGCGTCAACGTCGTCGGCGGCATCGTCATCGGCTATGCGCGGCACGACATGGATCTCGGCGAGGCGGCGGAGGTCTTCGTCAAGCTGTCAGTCGGCGACGGTCTCGTCACCCAGATCCCTGCGCTGATCGTCTCGCTGGCCGCCGGCCTGCTGGTCTCCAAGGGCGGTACGCGCGGCTCGGCCGACCAGGCGGTCATGGGACAGCTCTCTGCCTATCCGCGCGCGCTCTATGTCGCTGCCATGCTGCTGACCATCCTGTCGCTGCTGCCCGGCCTGCCGATGCTGCCCTTCCTGTCGCTTGCGATCCTGATGGCCGTCGTCGGCTACGTGATTCCGATGCGCCAGAACAGAAGGGCGGCGGAGGCGGAGACCGCCGAGAAGCACAAGCAGGCGCAGAAGGAAGAAGACGAGCGCAACTCGGTCAAGGAATCGCTCAAGACCGCCGAGATCGAGCTCCTGATCGGCAAGCAGCTCTCCACCAAGCTGGTTGTCGTCCACCAGGAACTGGCGTTCCGCATGGGCAAGATGCGCAAGAAGTTCGCCCAGCAATACGGCTTCGTGGTGCCGGAGGTGAAACTCACCGACGATTTCGCCATTCCCGGCAAGGCCTACCAGATCCGCATGCACGGCACCGTCGTGGCCGAGAACCAGATGCGCGTCGGCGAGCTGATGGTGCTGCTCGGCGCCAAGGAGCCGCCCGATATGCCGGGCGAGGAGGTTCGCGAGCCGGCCTTCGGCATGCGCGCCTTCTCCGTGCCCGAGATGTTCGCGGACGACCTGAAGCGCGACGGCTACGCCTTTGCCGACAACCTGTCGGTGCTGCTCACCCACCTGTCGGAAGTGATCCGCAACAACCTGCCGCAGCTTCTGTCCTACAAGGACATGAAGGCGCTGCTCGACCGGCAGGACCCGGAATACAAGAAGCTCGCCGACGACATCTGCACGTCGCACATCTCCTATCCCGGCCTGCAGGCCGTGCTGAAGCTCTTGCTCGCTGAGCGCGTCTCGATCCGCAACCTGCACCTGATCATCGAGGCGATCGCCGAGATCGCGCCGCATGTGCGCCGCACCGAGCAGATCGTCGAGCATGTGCGCATCCGCATGTCGCAGCAGATCTGCGGCGACCTGTCGGAAGGCGGCGTGCTCAAGGTGCTGCGCCTCGGCAACCGCTGGGATCTGGTGCTGCACCAGAGCCTGAAGCGCGACGCCAAGGGCGAGATCCGTGAATTCGACATCGACCCGCGCCTGCTGGAGGAGTTCGGCCAGGAGGCGGGCAAGGCGATCCGCAAGCTGATCGACGGCGGCGAGCGTTTCGCCATCGTCACCGCGCCGGACGCGCGGCCCTACGTGCGCATGATCATCGAGCGGCTTTATCCGACGCTTCCGGTGCTCAGCCACGTCGAGATCGCCAAGGGCGTCGAAATCAGGGTGCTGGGCTCGGTCTCGTGACCGCCACCTTGCCCGACCTCGTCATCGCGGCGTTCATTACCTTCTGCCGCGTCGGCGCCTGCTTCATGGTGATGCCGGGCCTGTCGAGCGCGCGCGTGCCGTTGCAGATCAGGCTGTTCGTTGCCGTCGCCGCGACGCTAGCGCTGCTGATGAACATGTCGGACCAGGTGATCCCCTATGTGCGCCGACAGCCGGCCGAACTCGCGCTCATCGTCATCTCCGAAAGCCTGATCGGCGGCCTGATCGGGCTGATGGCCCGCTTCTACGTGCTCGCGCTGCAGTTCATCGCCAGCGCGATCTCGATGATGGTTGGCTTCAACGGCGGCATGGGCCATTCGATCGCGGAATCGGAGCCGGAATCGACGCTCGCCGCGCTGATCTCGTTCGCCGGCTTGATGCTGCTGTTCGTCCTCGACTTCCACCACGAGATCGTGAAGGCGCTCGTGCTGTCGTACCAGCTGGCGCCGCTGAACGCGTTCTTCAACCCGCAGTCCAGCCTCGTCGATCTGACCGACACGTTGTCCGAGGCCTTCATGGTCATGCTGAGACTCGGCAGCCCGTTCCTCGCCTATTCGCTGCTGGTCAACCTCGCCATCGGCTTCGTCAACAAGCTGACGCCGCAGATCCCGGTCTACTTCATCTCGCTGCCCTTCGTGATTACCGGCGGCTTCATCCTGCTCTATCTCGGCATGCCGATCTTCCTCTCCCTCTTCGCCGGCAGCTTCGCCAGCGTGACAGTCGGGCGCTGACCATGACGAACCGAAGCGACCGCCTGAAGCAGATCGTAAAGCTCCAGAAGAAGGTGACGGAGATCCACGAGATGCGCCGCGCCAACTTCCTCGCGCAGGCCGCGGCGGCCGAGCGCGAGGCGAAGGAGATTCTGGAGGCTCGCAACGAAGGCTCGATGTCGAACCTTTTTCCGGATGTCTATTCGCGCTTCGTCGAGAAGGCTGTCGCGCGCGCCCGCGACAACGAGGCGCTGGCACAGGCCGAGGGCCTGAAGGTGGCCGCCGAAACCGCCCGCACCAACATCGTGGAACGAACCTGGCGCGAGGCGCTGCGCGACGAGGAACGCAAGGCCGAGGAGCGCGCGGCACTCGACGCAGTGGAACAGCGGCTGGCGCTGAAATAGCGGCTCAAGCCTGCCACAAGTTTTCTCGTCCAGATTAGTCACGACGAAACAGCAAGGGAGAGCACCTTGACCAATGCCGTCATCGACGCGCTCGGCGGCACCGCGATCGGGCAGCCTTCCGTGGACGCGTCCGAGAGCCGCGTCGAACGTCTCGCGCGCCTCGCCGCCGTGTCCGATGCCCGCAGCGCCGCTGCACTTGCCTCGCCGCGCGCCGCCGCCGGCAAGGTTCCAGAGACCTTTCAGAAGTTCGAAGGCATGGTGCTGCAGACCTTCATCCAGTCGATGCTGCCGCAGGAAAGCGAGGCGGTGTACGGCAGCGGGCTGGCCGGCGACATGTGGAAGTCGTTTCTTGCCACCGAGATCGCCAACCAGATGGCGAAGGCCGGCGGCATCGGCATTGCCGAACGGGTGCTCGGCCAGCACTACATGGATGGTGAGAAGAAGGTCGCGATCTCCGGCCTGCCCGGTACAGCGGAGAAGTCCGGCCTCGCCGACCAGCGGCTCCTGTCCTCCAGCCTCGTGCAGGAAATGCAGCGTACGATGATGAAATCGCTCGGCGAGGACCTGGCGGCCACCGGCCGATCAAGCGCGGACTGACGGGTAAGACGATGAGCGACACGACATTCTACAGCCCCAACCTGCCACAGCTCGTCTCCGGCGCGTCCGAGCGGACGCCACAGGGCAGCGTCGGTTCGATCTCCGCCATCATCGGCCGCATCGAGGAGGCGATCGAGAGCGAGACCGCGTCCATCAGGTCGGATCCGAAGTTCGACATCCACGCCTCCAACGCCAAGAAGAGCCGCTACCTCTACGAGCTGAACCGCGCCGTGAAGGGCATTTCTATGAGCGACTTCGCCGAGAAACATCGCGACGCGATCGTGCGGCTGCGCGAAAAACTCGTCGCCAACGAAGCAGTCATCCGCGCCCATCTCGCCGCCGTGGCAGAGGTGGCGGGCCTGATCCAGACCGCCATCGAGCGCGCCGAGACAGACGGCACCTATTCCACCAGCGCATTCCAGCGGATCTGACGGGCATGGTGAAATTCATCGTCGCGGCCGTCTGGATCGTCGCCGTCACGGTGGGCTCGATCTTCTTCGCCTTCTCCTCGACCAGAGACAAGCCGGGGGAGGTCGAGAAGCCCGCCCCGTTCTTCGGCGGGCTCGATTATGTGAAGACCGATGTGATTTCGGTTCCGGTGGTGAAGAACGGCGAAGTGGCGGGCTACTTCATCGCCCGCTTCGTGTTCACCGCCGAGCCGGCGCGCATCGCCAAGATGAGCGTGCCGATGCAGGCGATCATCACCGACGAGTTCTTCACCTACCTCTATTCCAACCCGCTGATGGACTTCACCCGTGGCGACCGCATCGACATCGACGCGTTCCGCGCCGGCCTGCGCGACAACCTGAACAAGCGGCTCGGAGAGGACTTCGTCCACGAGGTGATGATGGAGCAGGTGGACTACCTGTCAAAGCAGGAAATCCGCGACAACGCCATGAAACGGCGCTTGCCGCCCAAGGCCAAGCAACTGCCGGAAGCCCCCAAGCCGTCCAGCGGGCATTGAGGGGTCAGCTGAAGTTCGGCTTGCGCTTTTCGAGGAACGCCCGCAGCCCTTCCAGGGCATCCGGTCCGGTTTGCGACAGCGCCGCGCTGAGGCTTTCCGCATAGAGCCCGTCGCCGCGGCTCATGTCGTCGATGCGGGCGATCGAGTGGATGACGAGATAGTTGACCAACGAGGCGTTGGAGGCGATGTCGCGCGCCAGCGCAATGGCCCTGTCGAGCCCTTCGCCCTCGCCGACGAGATAGTGTGCCAGACCGAGCCGGTAGCCTTCCGCGGCATCGTAGACCCGCCCAGTCAGCATCATCTCTGTCATCCGGTCGGGTCCCAGGATGCGGCCGATCCGCACCGTGGCGCCACCGCCGACGAAGATGCCCCGCTTGCCCTCGGGAAGCTGGAACCGCGTGCTGGGCTCCGCGACGCGCACATGGCAGGACGCGGCGATCTCCAGCCCTCCGCCGATCACCGAACCCGACATCGCCGCCACCACCGGGAGCCCGCCGAACTGGATCGTGTCCATGAGCTGGTGCCAGCGGCGCGAATGCTTCATGACGTCCGCCGGCTCGCGCCGCGACTGTTCGCCAAGGTCGAGGCCCGCCGAGAAATGTCCGCCCGCCCCGGTCACGACCACCGCGCGCACGCTCTTGGGCGGCGCGTCGAAGAAGGCGCGCAGCCCGTCCGCGAGCGCGTCGGAGATCGCGTTGCGCTTCTCCGCCCGATCGAAGGTGAGGATCGCGATATCGTCGCGCACTTCGACCAGCACATGGCCTGCCCCGTCCGGCAGGCGTGTCTGGGGGCTGGTGGTGAGGCTCATGACTGCTGCAATTCCGCTGGCGTCGATTGCATTGTTCTATATCATAACAATATCAGCCGATTCAATCGACACATAGCCGCCGTCGATCGCCGCTGGCCGATTTTGCAGCCGTCCTGCACTATTCATGTGCAGATCAGGTGCGATTCGCGGCCGGTGGATGCGGTCCGGCCGACTTCGGACCTCCTGTCATCCCGCGGCTTCCGGCCTTCACCGGAGCCGATTAGAAGAGGCGCCATGACGGTCGATACGAAGCCAGGTCCTCGCCGCCGCGATGCCCCAGCCACCGAGATGCCCGACAAGGAAGGCATCGTCGGCTACAAGCTGCGCCGTGCCCAACTCGTCGTGTTCCACGATTTCCTGCAGACCTTCGCCCGGATGAAGATCCGGCCGGCGGAATTTTCCGTGCTGTCGATGATTGCCCGCACCCCCGGCCTCAAGCAGACCGAGATCGCCGAGGCGCTGGGCATCAAGCGCGCCAACTTCGTCGCCCTGATGGATGGGCTGGAAGCGCGCGGCCTCGCCGACCGGCGCAAGGGCGGCGCAGACCGCCGCTCGCACGCGCTTCACCTGACGCCCGAAGGCGAGCGTTTCGTCAGGAAGATGGTCGCCGTCTGGCACGAGCACGAGGACCGCATGGTCGACAGGCTCGGCGGCCCGCAGGAGCGCGACCGCCTGATCGAACTGCTGGACCGCCTGCTCGCGGGACAGGAGGCGGCGAAGGAGGACTAGCCCCTCAGCGCCGCTGCGACTTCGTCGGGGATCGCATATCCCTTGATCCTGTCCGGATTGTCCGGATCGACGCCCGCCCAGACCCGCGTCTCGCGCGCCTCGATCGCCAGCGCCTCGCTTTTGTAGACCTTGTGCAGAATGTCGAAGGACGAACGCCTGATCCCGCTCGCCTGCGTCTCGATGCGGATCACGTCGCCGTAGCGCGACGGGATGATGAACTTCGCGCCGGTGTCCACCATCGGGATGCCGACGATGCCGTAATGCTTCGTCCAGGCGATCTTCTTCATGCCGGTGGCCTTCTCCAGGAGATAGGCCGTGGAGGCGTCGAACATCGCGAAATAGCGCGGATAGAAGACGATGCCGGCTGCATCGCAGTCGCCCCATTCGATCTCGACGTCGCGGCTGTTCACCAGCATGTGCAGTTCTCCTGTTGCCGCCTAGGGGACGGCGCCCGATGCCGGCACTCTCCTTCGCACTGAGATGCCGGACTGAAATTCCCACTTACCGAGCCTCTGCAGGGCGCCGTCGACATCAGGCCGGGCGGCTGAAAGCCGACGAAGGTCAGGACTGACCTACATCTGTTTGCACACGTCAGAATAGATACTCTGAAGGTTAAAGACATATTAATATTAATGCCCGTTAACCGCTGGCTCCAAGCAGACATGACTCGTGTCAGAATATTATCGATGATAATCGAGCGACGGTGAGTACTAATTGGTATTCATGGACTTATTTTATGAAGGAGATATAAAGTGAATTTGTTTGCATACATACGAAATGCGGTCGGTCTTGGCCTTTTTGCTGGCACAATCAGCGCTTTTGTTGGTGTCATCTACGCCTCCCCTGCGGCGGCTGAGATTACCGAGTGTACCAACATTACGTCGGTTCCGGCGACCATCAGCACCCAAGGCGTGTATTGCATGAAGCAGCACCTGCCCACGAACCTCGCGTCGGGCGCCGGCATCACCGTCACCGTCAACAACGTCACCATCGACTGCAACAACTTCAAGCTCGGCAATCTCGCGGCCGGCGCGAGCAACACCGCCGTCGGGATAATTGCGACCGGACGGAACAATGTCATAGTTCGCAACTGTGGTATCCGCGGCTGGCGCACCGGCGTTCAGCTCTCGGACGGCGCCTACCGGGTCGAAAGCAACGTGCTGGACTTCAACAGACAGACCGGTATCTTCGTCAGTGGCGACGGCTCGTCCGTCCGCAACAATGAAGTCATCGCGACAGGCGGCAGCACGATTCCGGCCCTGACGGATTTCCACGGCATCAATGTCAGCGGCGACGTCGACATCAACGGCAATCTGGTCGACGGCGTCACCGCTACCGCGACCACCAACGGCAACGCTTATGGCATTCGCACCGAGAATTCGAGCGCGAGCACGATCGGCAGCAACATCGTGCGCAACCTCGCAAAGGCCGGAAGCGGCGCCCGGCGCGGCATCTGGAACCAGAACGGCGCCCACAATACCCTCTTTGGAAACACCATCGTGATGGACGGCAACCTGATCGTAGGTGAGGCGGCGCTGCGCTGCGGCGACGGTCTCATCCTCAACGGCGCGTCGCGCGACAACACCATCCTGGGGACCGGCCTGCTGGGCACGGCGCTCGGCCTGTTGAATTGCACATCCGTCGCGGGCGACTACGTGAACCCGCTGTAAGCGGATAGCGCAAGCACTCTGCTTGCCTGAGCGACAGGCGTCGTCCTCCTTGCGATGTAGCGACGCCTGAAACCTTGCGATTAGGAGCGTACCGGCGAGCTCTGCGACGCCAGGATTGCATCGACCAAGCTTCGACAGCCCGCGTCTTCATCCCGAATGATCAACTTCCACCAGCACCGCGATCCCCTGCCCGCCGCCGATGCAGGCGGATGCGATGCCGTAGCGCAGGCCTGAACGCTTCAGCTCGCGCGCCACGGTCGTCGTGATGCGCACGCCGGTCGCGCCGAGCGGATGGCCGATGGCGATCGCGCCGCCGTTGACGTTCGTCTTGTCCTCGTCGAGCCCCAGTTCGCGGATGCAGGCGAGGATCTGCGCGCCGAAGGCTTCGTTTATCTCGATCCGGTCGATTTGGTCGAGCGAGAGCCCCGTCTCGTCGAGCAGCGCGCGGATCGCGGGCACCGGTCCGATGCCCATGATGTGCGGCGGCACGCCGACGGTCGCCGCCGCGACGATGCGCGCGAGCGGCGCGGTGCCGGCGCGCTCGGCCGCAGCGCGCGAGCCGACGATCGCCGCTGCGGCGCCATCCACCACGGCCGATGAATTGCCGCCGGTCTGCACGCCGCCGAAGGCCGGGCGGATCTTCGCCAGCGCCTCGTAGGGCGAGGGACGGACGTGGCTGTCCTTCGCCACGCTCTCCACGCCGCGCGGCAGCCGGATGCCACGTGCGTTGTAACCGTCCTGCTCGAAAGCCTCGCTCGTCACCGCGACGATCTCGCCGTCGATGAAGCCGTCGGCCTGGGCCTTCAGCGCACGATTGAAGGAGCGCTCCGCGAAGCGGTCCACCTCCTCGCGGCTGATCTGGTATTCCCGCGCCAGGTTTTCGGCCGTATCGCCCATGGTGCAGGAGACGGCCGGATCGAGCAGCGCCTCCCACAGGAAATCCTTGAAGGCCACCTGCCCCATCTTGAAGCCGTTGCGGTGGGTGTAGGCGGCGACAGGGTTGCGGCTCATCGATTCGGTGCCGACGCAGAGCGCGAGGCCGACGCGCTCTTGATCGACCATGTCGGCTGCCTGCACGAGCACCTCGATGCCGGTGCCGCAGATGCGCTGCACCAGATGCGCCGGGCGCTCATAGGGCACGCCTGCATAAAGGCCGATATGGCGCGGCGTCATGTAGGCGTCGAACGATGCCTGCGCCATCAAGCCGGCGATGGTCGTGCCGATCTCCTTCGGATCGATGCCCGCTTTGTCCAGCACCGCACGCGCGGCCTTGATGCCGAGGTCGATCGGCGAGATGTCGGCGAAAGCGCCGGTGTAGTCGACGAAGGGCGTGCGCACGCCCTCGATCAGCCAGGCGTCCTCGAAGCGGTAGCGGAGGCCCTTTTCGGCGGTCATGCGGTCTTCCTTGCGACGAGAATGTGAGGTGGCGGCGGTTCGGCGTAGAGATCCTCGACCAGCGCGGCACGCGTGGTGATCACGGCGCGCTGGTTGATCGAGCCCTTGTCGGTGATCTCGCTGCGGTCCATCGACGGCGGCGTATCCAGTATCACCGCTCGGGCGACGAGGTTGGCACTGCCGGTGGACGTCTTCGCCAACGCGTCGAGCCTTTCCTGGAAGAGGTTCCGCAGCACCGGGCTATGCGCAAGGTCGCGCTCGCTCGCCGTGGCGAGCTCCGGCGCGATCCGGCGCGCGGCGTCCACGTCAAGGAACAGCATCGCGCCGATGTGGTTGCGGTCGAGGCCCGTCAGCACCGCCTCGCGCACGTAGGGCGCGAAGGCGCGGATGACCGCGCCCTTGACCGCCGCGAGGTTGACCCAGGTGCCGGTCGACAGCTTGAAGTCCTCGGAGACGCGCCCGTCGAAGAGCAGCCCCTTGTTGACGTCGGCGGGATCGACGAATTTCAGCGCATCGCCGATCCGGTAGAACCCTTCCTCGTCGAAGCATTCGGCCGTCTTGTCCGGCTGGCGCCAGTAGCCGGGCGTGACGTTCGGACCGCGCAGCCTGAGTTCCAGCTTATCGCCGTCCGGCACCAGCTTCAGCTCGACGCCAGGCGCCGGCAAGCCAACCTCGCCGGGCCGCTCGACGGCCCAGGTCGTGGTCGACGCGAACGGCGCGGTCTCGGTCGAGCCGTAGCCGGTGATGATCATGACCCGGCCGCCGGTGGCCTGGCGTGCAATCCGCTCCAGCCCGTCCCACACATGCTGGGCAAGGCCGGCGCCGGCATATTGCATCAGGTTCAGCCGGGCGAAGAAGCTCTCACGCAGCCGGTCGTTACCCTCCAGGTGTCCGAGCAGCATCTCGTAGCCCTTGGGCACGTTGAAGTAGAGCGTCGGCGACACCTCTTCGAGGTTGCGCACTGTCTTCAGGATGCCGGCCGGCGTCGGCGCGCCGTCGTCGATGTGGAGCGTGCCGCCATTGGCGAGCGTGATGCCGAAATTGTGGTTGCCGCCCGCCGTGTGGTTCCACGGCAGCCAGTCGACCATCACCGGCGGCTCGTCCTTAAGGAAGGCGAGCGCGGAGGCGATCATCGCCTGGTTACAGGTCATCATGCGCTGCGTGTTGATGACCGCCTTCGGCATGCCGGTCGAGCCGGAGGTGAACAGGAACTTCGACACCGTGTCCGGCGTGACCGCCGCGTCGGCCGCCTCCACGACTTCGGTGGCTTCGGTCGCCGCCGCGCAGTCGAACATGGTCGCCGGCAGGTCGGGCACGGCGTTTCGGGCGACGAGAAGAGAAATGTCTTCGGACCAGATCGCGCGTAGCGCCCTGTCGAATGGCTCGCCCTCGGCGACGAAGACCATTCCCGGCGTCAGCAGCTTCACCAGATAGCGCAGCTTCTGGTGGTCGGTGGAGACCAGTGAATAGGCGGGCGACAGCGGCGCAAAGGGAATGCCCGCCATCATCGCGCCGAGCGCCAGCAGGCCGTGCTCGACCGAATTGCCAGACAGGATCATCAGCGGACGCTCGGCCGACAGGCCGCTGTCGATGAGGAACTGCGCCAGCGACCGCGCCTTCGCCAGCGCCTGCGCGTAGGTAACGCGCCGCCACTCGCCCTGCGGGCCCCGATCGGCGAGGAAGACACGATCCGGCTCCGTCCGCGCCCAGTGGCGAAGGAAGTCGATCATCGAGCGGGGATAGGCGTCCAGCCGCGCGCGCGGGCGGATCAGCAGCGTCCCATCCGCGCGCTTCTCCAGCTCCGCAGCGAGATCGCCCATCCGCACCGGCCGCATGCCGGGCACGTCGACCAGCGGCATCCTACTCCTCCCAGATACTGTTATCTTGTATAACAATCTTGGGGCAATGGTTCAAGGGCGCATTGCTGCCTGCGGCCGCACCTGGCCAGAGCCGGCCACCCTGCACCCGTGCTTCCCACCCGGCGAGGAGCCGAGCCCTACTGCCGCAGGCCCAACATCGCCCGCGTCTCGGCGGGCGAGGCGATCTCGCGGCCTGCCTTGCGCGCGCAGCCGGCGAGCGCCTCGATCAGCTGGCCGTTCCCGGTCGCGCGCGTGCCGTCAGGCAGGTAGAACGTGTCTTCGAGCCCCGTGCGCAGCATGCCGCCCAGCTCCGCCGCGCGCTGGTGCACCGGCCAGATCTCCGCCCGGCCGATCAGCGTCGCCTGCCAGCGCGCACCCGTGATCCGGTAGTTCAGCAACAGCTCCAGCAGCGCGGCGTCGACCGGCATGCCCGAGGCGACGCCCATGACGAAATTGTACTGCGCCGTCCGCGCCATGCCGTTCGCCACGTACATGCCGACCGAGCGGACGATGCCGGTGTCGAAGCACTCGAACTCGGGCAGCGCACCTGCCTCGGCCATCCCATCGAGGAAGGCTTTCACCTTCGCCACCGGATTGTCGAACAGCATCGGCGGCCAGGCCCACGATCCGTCCACCTTGATCTTGAGGTAGTTCAGGCTGCCCGCATTGCACGCCGCGATCTCCGGCCGCGCCGCGCGGATGCAGGCGAGCGGACCCGATATGTCCGTGCCGACAGTGCCGGTCGTCTGATTGATGACGATGCCCGGGCAGGCGTGCCGGATCGCCTCGCAGACGGCCACCGCGACCTCCGGCTCCCAGCTTGGCAGGTGGCCCCTGCCGGCACCTTGCTGGCGGAAGTGCACATGGATGATGGATGCACCGGCGTCATAGGCCTCGCGCGCCGAGGCCGCGCATTGCTCAGGCGTGACAGGGATAGCGTTCTGCAACGGGTCGGTCAGCACGCCGTTCAGCGCACAGGTGAGGATGGCTCTATCCATGGCCGGGCTCGATCTCCGCGATGAGCTGGCCCGCTGCTACCTGCGCGCCTTCGGCCACGTGCAGCGCGGCGACAATCCCGTCGATGGCCGCGTTGAGCGCGTTCTCCATCTTCATCGCCTCCACCATCGCCACCATGTCGCCCGCCGCCACCGCCTGCCCCGCGACGACGCCCAGCGCGCGCACCACGCCGGAAACGGGCGCCACGATGCGACGCGGGTCCTTCGGCGCCGGAGGTCGCACCAGAGGGTCGGGCTCGTGGAAGACGAAGACCGTGCCGTCCCGGTCGAGATGGACGTCGCGGCCGTCGAACAGGAGACCAGCTCGGCGCGACACGCCGTCCACCGTGAAGACGATTTCGCCATCGCCGAGCCGCGCCGCCTCGATCGCGACCGCTTCTCCGCCAACGCTCACGCCGGAAAGCCGCCCGCGCTCGAAGCGCACTTCCGTCTCCCGCCGATCCATCCCGCAGGAAAGCGTGATCGGACAATTGGCGGTGCCGGTGGAACGGAACCAGCTGCCGCCGTCCCGCATCGCCAGCGCCACCGCGGCGACCGCGAAGTCGAGCCCGGCGGGCTGCGACGCGTCGAGAATGGCAGCGCCCTCGCCGATCCAGCGGTCGATCAGCCCGGTGGTCATGTCGCCCTTGCGGAATGCCTCGCTCGACAGCAGCTCGACCAGGAACCGGCGGTTGGTTGCGATGCCGAGAAGAGCCGAGCCGCGCAGCGCGGCGACCAGCCGGTCGATCGCCTGCGCCCGGTCCGGCCCGTGCGCAATCACCTTGGCGATCATCGGGTCGTAGAAGGGCGTCACGACGCCGCCTTCCGCCACGCCACTGTCGATGCGCACGCCTTTGTCCGGCCGCCAGCGCAGGACCCTGCCGCTTTGCGGGCGGAAGCCGTCATAGGGGTCCTCGGCATAGAGCCGCGCCTCGATCGCATGGCCGGTGAGGCCTACCTCGTCCTGCGTGGCCGGCAGGGCCTCGCCCGCCGCCACGCGCAGCTGCCATTCGACAAGATCGAAGCCGGTCACCATCTCGGTCACCGGATGCTCGACCTGCAGGCGGGTGTTCATCTCGAGGAAATGGTAGGTGCCATCCTGCGCGACGATGAACTCTACCGTCCCGGCGCCCTCATAGCCGACCGCCTTGGCCGCGCGCACGGCGTCCGCGCCCATGGCGAGTCTCAGCGCCGGCGTGACAAAGGGCGACGGCGCTTCCTCGACGATCTTCTGGTGCCGGCGCTGCGCCGAACAGTCGCGCTCGCCGAGATGAATCGCATTGCCGTGGCGGTCGGCGAAGACCTGGATCTCGATGTGCCGGGCCTCGATGACGAGTTTCTCGATCAGCACCGACGGGTCGCCTAATGCGTTCTCCGCCTCGCGCCGGGCGCTTTCGAGGGCTGCCGCGAAATCCCCTGCCCGGTCGACCCGGCGCATGCCGCGCCCGCCGCCGCCCGCGGCGGCCTTAATCAGGACCGAGAAGCCGATCCGCTCCGCCTCCCGCGCCAGCGCCTGGGGAGACTGGTCCTCGCCTTCGTAGCCCGGCACCACCGGCACGCCGGCCTCGGCCATCAATCGCTTGGCGCGCGCCTTGTCGCCCATGGCGTGGATCGCCGCCGGCGGCGGGCCGACGAAGACCAGCCCGGCCGCCGCGCAGGCTTCCGCGAATGCCGCATTCTCGGATAGGAAACCGTAGCCCGGATGGACCGCGTCGGCACCAGCGGTGCGCGCCGCGTCGATCACCGCGCTCGCGTTCAGATAGGACTCCGCCGGGAGCGCTCCGCCGATCCTGACCGCTTGATCGGCCAGCCGCACGTGTGGGGCGTCCGCATCCGCGTCGCTGTAGACCGCGACCGTGGCGATCCCCATACGCTTCGCCGTCCGCATGATCCGGCAGGCGATCTCGCCGCGATTGGCGACGAGGAGGGAGCGGATGTTCGTTCTTCTCCCCGCTTGCGGGGAGAAGGTGGCGGCAGCCGGATGAGGGGCGGCACTTTCGTTCATGATTCTTGCGCCTTGTGCGCCGTGCGGTCCGGCCCCTCATCCGCCCTTCGGGCACCTTCTCCCCGCAAGCGGGGAGAAGGAGGAGCCCAGATCGGCCGGCGCTTTTCCAGAAACGCCGCCGTGCCCTCCGCCCCCTCGGCGCTGCGCAGCGCGATTGCGGACAGTTCCGCCGCGCGGTCGATGATGCCGCCGGTCGGCGCCAGCCGCGCCTCGGCGAGCAGACCCTTGGCGGCGGCAAGCGCGCCGGGCGCGCAGCGCAGGATTTTTCGCACGCAGGCTTCGACCGCCGCATCGAGATCGTCGGCCACCTCGTGCACCAGACCGAGCGACAGCGCCTCGTCGATGTCGATGAAGCCGCCGATGACGGCGAGCCGCCTGGTCTGGCCGTAGCCGATCCGTTCGATCAGCGGCGGCAGGATCTGCGCCGGCAGGATGCCGAGACCGGTTTCGGGCAGGCCGAACTTCGCCCCGCGCGACGTGATCGTCACGTCCGACACGCAGGCGAGCCCGAAGCCGCCGCCGAGGGCCGCGCCCTCGACCGCTGCGACGACGGCGAGGCCCGTGCGCGCGAACTCGGCCAGCATTTCGCCGAAGGCGCGGTTGACGGCCGCGAACGGATCGGGCCGCCCTTCCACCAGCGGCTCTGCGCGCGCCTTCGCCATGTCGGCGATGTCGCCGCCGGCGCAGAACGTGCCGCCGGCGCCGCGCAGCACGATCACGCGCACGCTCCCGCCCGCCTCGGCCGCCGCAAGGGCCGCACGCAACTCGCGCACCATCGCCAACGACATGGCGTTCTTCACCGCCGGGCGGTTCAACGTCAGCGACAGAACGCCGTCGCTCTCCTCGGCGAGGATGGTCTCGTAATCCGCCATCAGTGGGTCTTTGCCGCCTTGTTGCTCGTTCCGGGCAAGGTGCCCTCCAGCTTGCAGATGATCGACAGCATCACCTCGTCCGCACCGGCGCCGATCGAGACCAGCCGCGTGTCGCGATAGGCGCGGCTGACGGGATTGTCGGCCGTGAAGCCCATTCCGCCCCAGTATTGCAGACAGGCGTCGGTGAGTTCACGCGCCAGCCGCCCGGTCTTCAGCTTCGCCATCGAGGCGAGCCGGGTCACGTCGCCGCCGGCGACATACTGTTCCACCGCGCTCCAGGTCAGTGCCCGCAAGAGCTCTACCTCGGTGCGCAACTCGGCCAGCCGGTAGTGAACCACCTGATTGTCGAGGATGGACTTGCCGAATGCCTGCCGGTCGCGCGCGTAGTCGATGGTGAGATCGATCAACCGGTCGAACCCCTTGATCGAGCTTGCCGCCGAATAGAGCCGCTCCTCCTGGAACTGCAGCATCTGATAGGTGAAGCCCATCCCCTCCTGGCCGATCAGGTTCGCCTGCGGCACACGCACCTCGTCGAAGAAGAGTTGGGCGGTGTCGGAGGAGTGCATGCCGATCTTGTGGATCTTCTGCCTGGTGATGCCCTTGGCATCCATCGGCACGCAGATCAGCGACTTGTTCTTGTGCGCGGGCCCGTCCGAGGTGTTGGCGAGCAGGCAGCACCAGTCGGCCTTCAGCCCGTTGGTGATCCACATCTTCTGGCCCGTGATGACATAGTCGCCGCCGTCCTTGCGCGCCGACGTCTTCGCCGCCGAGACGTCCGAGCCGGCGCCGGGCTCGGAGACGCCGAGGCAGCCGACGACATCGCCCGCGATCGACGGCGCGAGGAAATTCTTCTTCACGTGGTCGGAGCCGAAGCGGTTCAGCGCCGGCGTGCACATGTCGGTGTGCACCCCGATCGCCATCGGCACGCCGCCGGCATGGCACAGGCCGAGCTCCTCCGCCATCACCATCGAATAGGAGAAGTCGAGCCCGAGACCGCCATATTCGGTATCGTATTTGATGCCGAGCAGGCCAAGATCGCCGAGCTTCTTGAACAGCTCGTGCGACGGAAATTCCTCCGCCGCCTCCCATGCGTCGACATGCGGATTGACCTCGGTGTCGACGAACTTCGCCACCGTGCGGCGGAGGTTCTCGTGTTCGGGTGTGAAGTGCATGTGGTTTCTCCCTTTCCTTCTCCCCGTTCACGGGGAGAAGGTGGCCCGAAGGGCCGGATGAGGGGCGGCGCCTTCGTCCTGCAATGTTGTCGCTGCCCCTCACCTGCCTGCCGGCATCCTCTCCCCGTGAACGGGGAGAGGAACGCCTTACATCCTCGCCACGCCGAACGTGTTCGCCCGCAACTCCCGCCGCTCGCCCTCCGCCGCGACCGACAGGCACAGCGCCAGCACCGCCCGCGTGTCGCGCGGGTCGATGATGCCGTCGTCCCAGAGCCGTGCGGTGGCAAACAGCGCGTCCGACTGCGCCTCGATGCCACCGCGGATCATCGCGCTCTGTTTTGCCAAAGCCTCCTCGTCGACTGCGCCACCCTCCCGTGCGGCCTTGCCGCGCGCCACGATCTCCATCACCCGCGCCGCCTGCTCGCCGCCCATGACGGCGGTGCGCGCCGACGGCCAGGAGAAGATGAAGCGCGGCGCAAAACCCCGGCCGCACATGCCGTAATTGCCGGCGCCGTACGACCCGCCGATGACGAAAGTGAACTTCGGCACCCGCGCGTTGGCCACCGCCTGGATCATCTTCGACCCGTGCTTGATCGCGCCGTCGGCCTCGGCCTGTTTTCCAACCATGTAGCCGGTCGTGTTCTGCAGGAAGACCAGCGGCGTGCCGGACTGGTCGCAGAGCTGGATGAACTGCGCCGCCTTGGTCGAGCCGTCCGGCATGATCGGCCCGTTGTTGCCGAGGATGCCGACGGGACGGCCGTCCACGAAGGCATGGCCGCATACAGTCTCCGCCCCGTAGGCCGCCTTGAACTCCAGGAATTCCGAGCGATCGACGATCCGCGCGATCACCTCGCGCATCTCGAAAGGTGTCCGGTCGTCGGCAGGCACGATGCCAAGCAGTTCGTCGGGATCGTAAACCGGCGCGGAGACGCTTCGCGGAGCGCCCTCCACCTTGTCCCAGGCGAGATGGCGCAGGATCTGCCGGCCGATCGCCAGCGCCTGCACGTCGTCGTCGGCGACATATTCGCCGAGCCCCGTGACGCGGCCGTGCACGTCGGCGCCGCCCAGCTCCTCGTCGCTCGCGTCTTCGCCGATCGCGGCCTTTACCAGCGGCGGGCCGGCGAGGAAGATCTTCGAGCGTCCCTTCACCAGAACGACATAGTCCGACAGGCCGGGCAGATAGGCTCCGCCCGCCGTAGACGAACCATGCACGATGGCGATCTGCGGGATGCCGGCGGCGGAGAGCCGCGCCTGGTTGGCAAAGGAGCGTCCGCCCTCGACGAACATTTCTGCCTGGTAGAGCAGGTTCGCGCCGCCGCTCTCGACCAGCGAGACAATCGGCAGCCGGTTCTCCAGCGCGATCTCTTGGCAGCGAAGCGCCTTCTTGAGCCCCATCGGCGGGATCGTCCCGCCCTTGATGCCGCTGTCGTTCGCCGTGACGACGACGCGCTTGCCGGCGACCACGCCGATGCCGGCGATCGAGCCGCCGCCCATGATGTTCCTGCCGCCGTCGTCGTCGTGCATGCGATAGCCGGCGAGCGTCGAGATTTCGAGGAAAGGCGCACCGCGGTCGAGCAGCCGCTCCACCCGCTCGCGCGGCAGGATCTGGCCGCGCTTCTCGAAGGTCTCGCGGCGCGCGGCCGAGTTCTGCCGCACCCGCTCCTCCAGTTCGCGCACCTTGGCGAGCTTCGCCGCCATTGCCTCGGCATTGGCCTTGAAGGCGGGGGACTGAGGATCGACAGAGGAGGACAGCACCGGCATCAGCCAGTGTCCTTTCCGGACAGGACCTCAGGCATGACGGCGCGGTGGAAACCGTCGAACGGTTCGGTTCCCCTTCCCTTGCCGATCGGGAACAGCGCCGAGCCGAGCGGCGACCCGCCATCGATCGGGACAGTAACGCCGGTGACGAAAGACGCGGCCGGCGACAGCAGGAAGCAGATCACGGCGGAGACCTCCGCCTCCACACCGATCCGCCCCACCGGCACGTGCCTTTTCAGCTGCGGGATCAGCGCCCGTGTCATGCCGTCATAGGTGTCCATGCCGGAGGAGGCGATCCAGCCGGGCGCGACGCAGTTGACGCGAACGCCGGCCGGCCCCCATTCATAGGCGGCCGTCTTGGTGAGGTTGACCATGCCGGCCCGCGCGGCCCCCGAATGCGCCATGCCGGGCATGCCGCGCCACATGTCGGCCGCCATGTTGACGATGGCGCCGCCGGCCGCCTCCATCGCCTGGACGTAGACCTCCCGCATGACCAGGAAGCCGCCGGTCAGGTTGTTGGCGACGACAGCGTCGAAACCCTTTTTCGAGATCGATTGCATGGGTGCGGGAAACTGCCCGCCGGCATTGTTGACCAGACCGTCGATCCGCCCGCGCGCGGAGATGATCGAGGCGATCGCCTCTTTCACCGCCTCCTCGTCGCGGATGTCGAACGCGCGCGCCTCCGCCGAGCCGCCGTCCTCGGCGATTTCGGCCAGCACCCTGTCCAGCTTGTCCTGCTTGCGCCCGGTGATGACGACATGCGCGCCGAGGCTCGCGAGCTCGTGCGCGACGCAGCGGCCGATGCCCGATCCGCCGCCCGTCACCACGATCGTCTGTCCGTTGAAACAGTCCTGTCGCAGTATGCTGCGATACGTCATCGGCCTCCTCCCCGAGGTGACCGGACGCTAGACTACGTTGACGTAAACGTCAAACGACTGGTAATGACTCGACAGCCCCGGAACGGTCCGGGCCGCCCATCAATCGCCGGCTGGCGCGCATGCCCGCCCGCACTCAGGAGGACGCCATGAGCGTGGAAGACATCGCCGCCAAGATGAAGGACAAGGTCGCCGCCAGCGGTTTCGACCGCTCGGTCAAGTTCGACCTCAAGGGCGAAGGCGTCATCGTCATCGACGGCACCACCGTGTCGACCACCGACGCCCCCGCCGACTGCACGATCACCATGTCGATGGACGACTTCAAGGATCTGATCGCCGGCGAGCTGAACCCCACCGCGGCCTTCATGACCGGCAAGATCAAGGTTGCCGGCGACATGTCGGTCGCCATGGCGCTCAGCCAGATCGTGTGATCAGCCGGCGGGCCTACAGGTCGCCGACCAAATGCCGAGGGATTCGAAAGTCCCTCGGTTTCCAGCTTACTCGACGACGAGCGCCCTGACCCTCGCGTTTCGCGGCAGGTCGAGGGTGAACAGGATACTGTCCACGACCTCACGATTGGTCAGGTTCTCTCTGACCGCGTCCCATGCCTCGGACAGGGGCGACAGGTCCTCGAAGTCTCCCGGATAGACCGCGGTTACTCGGATCCGCGTCTGCTTCAACTCCTCCGACAATCCGTGGACCATCGCATCCTGAGCTGCCTTCGCTGCGCGGAAGGCGATCGATGTCCCCGACAGTGGGGCGTTTGCCAGGCCGCTGGTCGAGACGACGGTGTGAATGTCGGCAAATGGCCGAGCCCTCAGCACTGGCAGCACATGGCGCGTCAGAATCAGCGAGCCGATCGCCGCCGAAGAGATGCAGGCCTGAATCTCGGCATCTACGATGTCGGCAAGCGATCCGGGCAACCACATCGCCCCGTTGTGTATCAAGCCGTCCAGATCAGCATGATCGCGTGCGAGCACGCGACCGGCCTCAGCGCAGCTCTCGGTATTCGACAGGTCGCATTGCTGGACATCGACACTGTGGCCCGTGCGGGCGTGGATCGTGTCCGCAATTCCTTTCAGCATTCGACTATCGCGCGCCAGCAGAACCAGCCGTGCTCCGCGATCGGCCATGACGATGGCCAACGCCGCGCCCAGCCCACGGCTTGCGCCGGTGATGGCGAACTTTCTGCCGGAAATCGACATCCTCAGATCCCTGGCTGCGAGACGGCAATCCGCGCTCGAACGGTGCCTGTCGTCGCCGGGACGAGCCGCCGATGTCAAGATCGAAAGGCGTCGTGATCACCCCTCCCTGCGGATGAGCGCCATGTTCATCGTCTCGCGCAGCTGGAACCCGATGGACTCGTAGAGCCTGATCGCGGGCATGTTGGTCGCATAGGCGTGCAGGAAGGCGGTTTCCCCCGCCTCCTGGATCTTGCGTGCTCCATAGAGCGACATCAGCCGCCCGAGCCCTTGGCCCTGCGCGTCCGGATGCACGCAGACGCCGCTGAGTTCCCGCAGTCCTTTCGGCCCGAGCCGCTGGCCGGCCATGGCGATCAGCCGGCCATTCTGGCGGATGCCCCAGAACGGGCCGAAATCCTGTGCCCTGAGCGAGAACGGCCCGGGCTTGGTCAGCATCGCCAGTTCCAGCATGTCAGCCGCGTCGCCAAGAGCGAGCGGCCGGATGCGCGCATCGTCGGCGAAGGCGACGGGCGCGTCCGCCACCATCTGCACCAGCGTCGCCTGCGAGACCGGCTCGAAGCCGGCGGGGAAGACGAGCGGATCTTTCTGCACGAGCAGCAACGTCCCGCCGAGCTCACCGAGCGCCGCGATGCTCTCCTCCGTCTCGTCGCCCGTCGCCGCGAAGGCGGACATGTCGGCGGGATAGCGCTTCGCCAGCGCCCCGCCCTCGGCCAGCGCCGCGTGACGCCACAGGAGCGATGTCCAGATCGGCCTATCGAGAAGATGCGCCATGACCACCCTCCCCGCCCCTTCGCGCCAGCGGCATGTCGGCCAGCCTGTCCTCGATCGTCGTGAGTTGCTGCAGGAAATCTCCCGGCAGGTCGCGGCAGAGCTCGGCCACCGCCGCCTCGATGCGCGGCCAGATGACGGTCTTGCCTTGATGGACCGCCTCCCTCCCGGCCTCTGTCAGCGTGATGACCCGTCGACGCTGGTCGTCCGGCGGCGCGTCGGCCGCGACCAGGCCCATCTTGGTCAGTTCCGACACCGACCGCGTCGCACCGGGCTGCGTGATCCCCAGCGCCTCGGCGATCTCGCCAATGCCGAGCGGCCCCAGCCTGTCGAGCGCGGCGAGCAGCGGATGGAGCGCCGGCTGCACCGGTCCGTCATGCTCGTCGATGATCTTCTGCGTGTCCGCCTGCAGCCGCTCGCCAATGCGGCGAAACCGGGTACCGAGGCACAGATAGCCCAGCGCGCGTACGACGTCCTCGACCATCGGGATCTCCATAGGCAGTTATATAATCAGTAATATAAATGCGTATGGAGTGGGGCGTCAAGCAGCCGGCAGTGCGGCGTCATCCTCGGCCTTGAGCTGAGGATCTGCTGCCGCCGGCACGTTTGCTTCGCCATTTCTCGTAATCACCGGCGTCAATAGATCCTCGGCTCAAGGCCGAGGATGACGGAGCGGAGAGACAGCCGGAACGTGGCGCGTCCGCTAGCGACCACCCGCCCCGTGGCCTTCATGAATCAGAACTCAGGCCGCCACGGCCACCTTTGTCGCCTCGCTCCTGCGCCCCGCGGCCTTCAGCACCCCGTGCGCGCCATCGAGCGAGCCGTCCCGCAGTTCCAGCGCGAGGAAGCGGTGCTTCTCGTAGGGGCCGGGCATGGCAAGCGTATCGGTCTTTTCAGCCGAGAAGCCGAAGCGCGCGTAGTACGGCGCGTCGCCGACCAGCAGGACGGCGCCGTGCCCGAGACGCGCGGCTTCCGCGATCGCGTGCTTCATGAGCGCCGAGCCGATGCCGGCCGACTTCAGCGACGGGTCGACCGCCAGCGGGCCGAGCAGGAGGGCGCGCCTGTCGCCCGCCTCGACATCCCACAGCCTGACCGTGCCCATCACGCGCCCGTCCTCGTTGCGCGCGACGAAGGCGAGGCCTTCGGCGGGCAGGCGGCCGCGGCGGATCTTCTCCGACGACTTACGCTTGCGGCCCGGGCCCATGGCGCGGTCCAGCAACGCCTCGCGAGCGGCGATGTCACGGGCGGATTCGGTCTCGATCGTGAAGGCGAAAGCGATGGAAGGGGCAGGCACTGCGTTCATTTTTTCTGTCCTCAGGTGTGCGTCAACGCACCCCCAAAGCGAGAGTTGCAGGAGAATCGGTGGATCTGGTCGATTGTCCCAGGCGAGGCAGAACGCCTCGCCTGTCGCATTTCTGTGCAGCCCGGAAGCCGGGCCGGGCTCGTCAGATGACGTAGGCCCGGAGCGGCTCGAAGCCGTTGAACGCCACCGCCGAATAGGTGGTCGTGTAGGCGCCCGTGCCCTCGATCAGCACCTCGTCGCCGATCGTCAGCGACAGCGGCATCGGATACGGCGTCTTCTCGTACATCACGTCGGCCGAATCGCAGGTCGGGCCGGCGAGCACGCAGGGCGCCGTCTCGGTGCCGTCATGCGCGGTCGAGATCGGATAGCGGATCGCCTCGTCCATCGTCTCGGCGAGACCGCCGAACTTGCCGATGTCGAGATAGACCCAGCGCACGTTGTCGTTCGCCGACTTCCGCGAGATCAGCACGACCTCCGACTTGATGACGCCCGCATTGCCGACCATGCCGCGGCCCGGCTCGATGATCGTCTCCGGGATCTGGTTGCCGAAATGCTTCGACAGCGCCTCGAAGATCGACTGACCATAGGCCTGCGCGGTCGGCACGTCCTTCAGGTAGCGCGTCGGGAAGCCGCCGCCCATGTTGACCATCTTCAGCGCGATGCCTTCCTCGGCGAGCGTCGAGAACACGCGCTTGGCATCGCCCAGCGCCTTGTCCCAGGCGTCGAGGTTGGTCTGCTGCGAGCCGACGTGGAACGACACGCCATAGGCGTCGAGGCCGAGCGACTTCGCATGGCGCAGCACGTCGACCGCCATCGCCGGCACGCAGCCGAACTTGCGCGACAGCGGCCACTCGGCGCCCTCGCCGTCGGTGAGCACGCGGCAGAACACACGGGCCTCGGGAGCGACACGCGCGATCTTCTCCACTTCCTCGACGCAGTCGACCGCGAAGAGGCGGATGCCGAGCTCGTAGGCGCGCGCAATGTCGCGCTCCTTCTTGATGGTGTTGCCGAAGGAGATGCGGTCCGCGGGCGCGCCCGCATCCATCGCCATCTCGACTTCGGCAACGCTCGCGGTGTCGAAGGACGATCCCATCGAGGCAAGCAGGCGCAGGATCTCCGGCGCCGGGTTTGCCTTCACCGCGTAGTAGATCTTGCTTTCCGGCAGCGCCTTCTCGAAGGCACGGAAATTGTCGGCCACGACGTCGAGGTCGACCACCAGGCAGGGGCCGGACGGACGTCGGGTGGCGAGGAAGTCGAGGATGCGCTGAGTGGCCATCGGTCTCTCCGTCGCGCGGATGCGCGCCATTGCTGCGAGCGAGCGGGCACGCAGCCTCGCTGTCGCGGTCAAACAAAGGCGGGACGCGTATCCGATGGAACCAGCCGGTGGAGACCCCGGAACCATCGAAAGCCGTCTCGCGGCGATGAACCTTGGTCAGCCCGACCTCGGTTCGCTTTGTCTGCCTTGGCTTGGAGGGGAGACCCGTCCGCACTGCCGGCAATGAGGGTGTGCCTCAGAGGAGACCGGCATGTGGACAACCGGCTTCCAACAAGGCCCGCACCGTCGTTGCTTCAAGGCGTCCTCGGATCGGCGGTTGGCCGCTGAACCGACCGGGTTCGTTACTCCCCAGTTACCTGCCCTCGCCTCGCCATTCCGAGGTTCGGGGGACGCCCACAGGCACGTGCGACTTTGGGCAAGCGCGGATGTAATGAGAGAGGGTGTCACAATCAAGGAAAAAGTAGGGGCGGGGCGGATTTTTTTCGTGAGGTCGCGGCAGATGTTAACGGGTTGTTTCGCCGGAGGATTCCGGCGTTTCCGGCGCAGCGCTTTTCAGACAGGTAAGGAGCACGTCCGCACGACATGCGCCTAGGCGGTCCCCTGCCCGACATATCGCGACGGCGGCACACCCACGAACCGGGTGAAGGCGGTGCTGAAGGCGCTTGCGGAGCCATATCCGACGCGCTCGGCAATCTCCTGCATCCCGATGCCGCTCTGCCGCAGGAGATTCTTGGCGAGCGCCATGCGCCAGGACAGAACATATTCCATGGGGGCGACCCCCATGGCATTGCGGAACCTGATGAAAAAGGCCGACCGGGACAGCGAGGCCTCTCGCGCCAGCGATTCGACGGTCCAGCCCTTTGTCGGATCCTCGTGCAGCCGTCGAAGCGCCGAAGCGAGGCGCTCGTCGCCAAGTCCGCGCAGCAGGCCGGCAGGCATCGATGTTCGCGCGCCGGAGCGCAACGCCTCCAGGAGCAAGGCTTCCAGCAGCCGCTGCAGGATCGCGTCTCGCGCCGGCCGGTCGGAGCGGGCCTCGTCCGTCACCAGTTCGACGATGGCCGACAGTCGCCTGTCGCCGCGGACATGGACGAGTTCGGGCAGCAGCGACACCAGCAGATCCGCATCCGGCGACCCGAAGCCGAAGTGGCCGACGAGCAAGCGCACGTCGGCCGGCACATTCGGATCCCCATGCCGGATCTCGTTCGACCCCGAGACGACGGTCGGCGCATCGACGTCCCCTGGACCCATTTCCTGCATGCTCGACATCGTGAACCCCCGCGCCGCCGGGATCAGGACGAAGTCGCCGGCGTGGAGGATGACCAGGTCGCGGCCGTCTACTGAAAGGCGGGACGATCCGTCGAGCAGCAGGCAATAGAAGGGCTGGCCCGTGGCATCCCGGCGAACCCGCCAGGCGCCCACACCGCTCACCACCTTCGCCACGCGCGCGCAGGGCTGCAGCAAGGCGACAACGTCCGACAGGGGCTCTGACATTCGACACTTTCGATAATGAGATATGGACTTTCCATTATATCAAGTATCGCCCCCTCGATCTAGGCTTCGGGCACTCACAAAAAGGAGTGTTTCATGAAGACCGTTCTCATCACTGGTTGCTCGTCCGGCTTCGGCCTGGAGATCGCGCGGCATTTCCTGCAGGAGGGCTGGAGGGTAATCGCGACGATGCGCACGCCGCGCGCCGACCTTTTGCCTGCCTCTAAAAATCTCCAGGTCGTCGGCCTAGACGTCAGGGATCCGGACAGCATCCGCAGCGCCGTCGAGGCCGCGGGCGACATCGATGTCCTGGTCAACAATGCCGGCATCGGCTGGCTGAACGCGCTGGAAGGGACCAGCCTGGACACGGCGCACGACGTGTTCGAGACCAACACGCTCGGAACCATGGCGATGATGCAGGCGGTGCTGCCTGGGTTCCGGGCGCGCAAGGGCGGCGTCGTCGTTAATGTCTCGTCCAGCGTGACGCTGAAGCCGCTCCCGCTTCTGTCGGTCTACACGGCGAGCAAGGCGGCGGTGAACGCGTTCACCGAATCCGTTGCCCTTGAGCTCGAACCGTTCAACATCCGGGTGCGGATCGTCCTGCCCGGCCGCGCGCCCGTCACCCGCTTTGGCGAAAATGCGCGGACGCGGATGCAGGCCTCCGGCGGCATTCCCGATGCCTATGGCGAACTGGCCCGGAACGTGTTCGCCGGATGGGCCGGAGACACGGCCGACCTGACACAGGCGCGCGACGTTGTAGATGCCGTCTGGCGTGCCGCGACCGACCCAAACTGTCCGATGCGCCTGTATGCCGGAGCGGATGCCGTGGCCCTGGCCGCATAGGCTGCGCTCACGTCAGGTTCCCGCCACGCGCCGGCGGTGGCGGCCGCTGCGCGGCGCAGGAAGGCGCGGGCAAGGGGTCGGCGCATGGCATGTGCATCACGCCGCGACCATGCGTCCCGCCCGACCCCGATACGGCATCAGCCTCTTGCGCTCGATCGCCCGGAATGGTTTAGGCACCGCTTCCTGACGGTCGCGACGGCCGGATTCCTCTCGGCTGGGCACGCATGATCCGTCTCGAATCCATCTCCAAGCAGAACGGCAAGCAGATCGTCTTCATCGAGGCGTCGGCCACGGTGCAGCGCGGCGAGAAGGTCGGTCTCGTCGGCCCCAACGGCGCCGGCAAGACGACGCTGTTCCGCATGATCAACGGCGAGGAGCAGCCGGACGAAGGCCAGGTCTCGATCGATAAGGGCGTCCGCATCGGCTATTTCAGCCAGGACGTCGGCGAGATGTCCGGCCGCAGCGCGGTGGTCGAGGTCATGGACGGCGTCGGCCCCGTCAGCGCGCTGGCGGCCGAGATGGCCGAGCTGGAGGCCGCGATGGGCGATCCGGACCAGGCTGACCGGATGGACGAGATCATCGCCCGCTACGGCGAGGTGCAGGCCAAGTTCGACGAGCTCGACGGCTATGCGCTCGACGGCCGCGCGCGCGAGGTGCTGGGCGGCCTCGGCTTCTCGGACGAGATGATGAACGGCGACGTGGCCAAGCTGTCGGGCGGCTGGAAGATGCGCGTCGCGCTCGCCAAGATCCTGTTGATGCGGCCCGACATGATGCTGCTGGACGAGCCGTCGAACCATCTCGACCTCGAAAGCCTGATCTGGCTGGAATCCTATCTGAAGGGCTTCGACGGCGCGATCCTGATGACCTCGCACGACCGCGAGTTCATGAACCGGATCGTCGGCAAGATCATCGAGATCGACGGCGGCACGCTGACCTCCTATTCCGGCGACTACGAGTTCTACCGCGAGCAGCGCGCGCTGGCCGACGTGCAGCAGCAGGCGCAGTTCGAGCGCCAGCAGGCGATGCTCGCCAAGGAGATCGCCTTCATCGAGCGCTTCAAGGCGCGCGCCAGCCACGCCGCGCAGGTGCAGAGCCGCGTCAAGAAGCTGGACAAGATCGAGAAGGTCGAGCCGCCCAAGCGCCAGCAGACCGTCCGCTTCGAGTTCCAGGCAGCACCCCGCTCGGGCGAGGACGTCGCGACGCTGAAGAACGTCTCGAAGAGCTATGGCAGCCGCACGATCTATGACGGCCTCGACTTCCAGGTCCGCCGCCGCGAGCGCTGGTGCGTCATGGGCGTCAACGGCGCGGGCAAGTCGACGCTGCTGAAGCTCATCGCCGGCGCGTCGGAGCCGGATGCCGGCACGGTGGCGCGGGGACCGAGCGTCAAGATGGGCTATTTCGCCCAGCACGCGATGGACCTGCTCGACGGCGACCATACGGTGCTGCAGTCGCTGGAGGATTCCTTCCCGCAAGCGGGCCAGGCGCCGCTGCGCGCGCTCGCCGGCTGCTTCGGCTTCCATGGCGACGAGATCGAGAAGAAGTGCCGCGTACTGTCGGGCGGCGAAAAGGCGCGGCTGGTGATGGCCAAGATGCTGTTCGACCCGCCGAACTTCCTGGTGCTGGACGAGCCGACCAACCACCTCGACATCGCGACAAAACAGATGCTGATCGAGGCCTTGTCGCGGTACGAGGGCGCGATGCTGTTCGTCAGCCACGACCGCCATTTCCTCGCCGCGCTGTCGAACCGCGTGCTTGAGCTGACGCCGGACGGCATCGAGGCCTATGGCGGCGGCTACACGGAATACGTTCAGCGTACCGGTCAGGAAGCGCCCGGCTTGAGAAGCTGAAGCTCAGTTGGACGGGTCGGTGAGCGCTACGAAGTCGGCGATCGCCTCGACGATCGGGACGATCGCCCGCTCCGGCAGCTCATGTCCTACGCCGCTCAGTTCGAGGAGCCGCGCATTGCGGGCGGTCGAGGCGATTGCCCGGCCGTTGTCGATCGGCACAACCGGATCCTCGGCGCCATGGATCACGAGGACGGGCTGTCCGATCCGCCCGATCGCGCCGCTCCAATCGCCGCGCAGCCCGATCCTGCTGTGGTTGAAGGCGCTTCGCATCTCTCGCGCCCGATCCATCTCGGCTTCGATCCGCAACCGCTCGCGCTTCTCGTCGAAGGCTGAACTCGTCGCGGCGCAGAGCCGCGCCACGCCGAGCATGAAATCGGCCACCGCCGTGCGCGAGGTCCAGTCGAGTGTGGCCAGACGGCCGAAATGGGCCGACACCTCCGGTGCCATTCCAGGCAGGTCCGGTCCCGTCCATCCGAGCGGTTCGGCGGCGATCAGGGTCAACGACCTCACCCTCTGCGGGAACGACAACGCCACCATCTGGCAGATCAACGCGCCCAAGGACGTGCCGATGAGATGCACTCGCTCGATCCGGTAGTGGTCAAGGACGGCCACCAGATCCTGCATCATTTCCTCGACGGAATAATCCGGCATGCCATTGGTCGAGCGTCCCGTGTCTCTGTGATCGTATCGGACGACGTGAAACCCACGAGCGGCCAGCGCGCGACACAGCTCCTCGGGCCACCACATCATCGACGCGGTGGCTCCCATGACGAGGACGAGCGCCGGGTCGCTGGGCGAACCGAACGTCTCGGCGGCCAGAAGCACCTCGCCGGAGCGGACGACCGCCGGGCAGCCGGACGCGGAGGGCTTCGGAATGTCGGGCAAAGGACCAGCGCTCATCATCGCCCCCTCATTTATAACTAACGCGTCAGTTATAAATAATGCCAAGGCGTGTCAAGCTGCGACGAAGTCCGGGAAGCGGATCATGATCGCCTCCGCAGCGCGCCGGCGGACATAGGCCGACAGGTCACCTTCTTGCGTGGCAACCCACTGCATCGTGGCGCCGGCAATCACCGCGTGCAGGTGCAGCGCCAGCTCATCCCGGTCGGCGACATCTGGCAGCCGGAGCGCGATAGCCTCCTGCACCAACCGGTAGCGTTCCGCGGCGCAGGCGCGCAGGGCGGCTTCGCGGCTCTCCATGAAGGCGATGAGGATGCGGACGGAAAACCCTTCGCCCGAGCCCATGCTGTCGATGATCTCGCGAAGGAAACGCCAAAGCCCGTCGAGGCCTTGCTCTATCGGGATCGATGCCAGATAGGCCTTCGTCGCGACGACCTCGCGTTCCGCCATCATGCGCAGGATCGTCTCGCGATTGTCGAAGCGCTGGATCAGCGCCGCACGCGAAAGCGCCACTTTCCGGGCGACGTCGGCCAACGTGAAGTTCGTGGACCCCGCCTCCGCGAGCACTGCATTCGCTGCATCGAGGACGTCGTCGTCACTGGCGGTCTTCTTGCGTGGCATCGCGCAACCCTTTCCGCCTCATGGCAGCCGTCAGCCTGTGCGAGCCGCCCGCGCCAGCCCGTGCGCCACGAGCCGGTCGATGAGCGTGGGGTAGTCGATACCGCTCGCGGCCATTGCCTTCGGATACATCGAGATGTTGGTGAAGCCGGGGATGGTGTTGAGCTCGTTGAGGCGGATGCCGAAATCCTCCGTGACGAAGAAGTCGACGCGCGCCATCGCATCGCAGCCCGTCGCCCTAAACGCCTGTGCCGCCAACTCTTTCAGCCGCTCCTCAACCTCCGCCGGAAGCTGAGCCGGAACGATGATCTTCGCCCCGTCGGCGTCGATATATTTCGCGTCGTAGCTGTAGAAGCCGTGGCTTTCCGCCGGCGCGATCTCGCCCGGCCGCGAGACGAACAATCCGCCCTCGGGGGCCTCGAGCACGGCGAGCTCGATCTCCCGGCCCTTGATGAACTCTTCCACCAGCAGCTTGTCGTCATGGCGGAAGCCGAGATCCAGCGCTGCCGTGTAGCCCGCCTCGTCGGACACCTTGCTGACGCCGACCGAGGAGCCGTGCCGGGCCGGCTTGACGAACACCGGCAGACCGAGCGCCGCCTTCACCTCGGCGAAGGACGGAGCAGAGCCCTCGATGACCGTCAGCGACCGCGCGACGGGCACGCCGGCCTGGAGCAGCAGCTGCTTGGCGATGTCCTTGTCGAGCGCCACCGCCGAGCCGAGGATGCCGCAGCCGGCAAGCGGCACGCGCGCCGCCTGCGCCAGCCCTTGCACCGATCCGTCCTCGCCGTTGAGGCCATGCAGCACCGGGAAGACGATGTCGACCGGAGGCAAGTCGCGCGCAGCACCCGCCTCGATCGCCAGCAGCCGGCCCTGCCCGCCCGCGGTCAGGCAAAGCTCCGTGCCACTGTCCGGCCTGGCCAGCGCTCCGTCGGCGAAGCTGCTCGCCAGCCAACGGCCCTCGCGCGTGATGTAGACGGGGACGGCGTCATATTTCGCCGGATCGAGAGCCGCCATGACGTTCGTCGCCGACATCACCGAAACCTCGTGTTCGGAGGAGCGGCCGCCGAACAGGACGGCGATGCGGAGTCTTTCGGTGTTGGTCATGAAGGCGTCCCGGCGATTCTGTTCGACTCCCGCCTAGTCCCGATGCCCTCCTCCCCGCAAGCGGAAAGCGCCGCCGCTTCCTTGTGACCGAAACCCAGGCGGCAAGCACCCTCCGCCCGCCGCTCTCTTACTTCCCTCCCGCCTTCGCTCCTGCCATAAATCTCGAACGATCCGGCTTCTGCCGTTCCCGATTCGTAAACGACGGTGCGAACATGGACACGCTCACCCGCATGCGCGCTTTCATCGACGTGGTGGAGGCCGAGGGCTTCTCCGCCGCCGCGCGCAAGATCGGCCGCTCCAAGGCGTTGCTGTCGAAATATGTTCGCGAGCTGGAGGACGAGCTCGGCGCGCTGCTGCTCAACCGCACCACGCGCCAGTTCTCGCTCACCGAGGCAGGCCACACCTATTACAAGCGCGCCTCGGAGATACTGCGTGAGATCGACAGCCTAGCGGACACGGTGCGCGATTCGTCCGGCGACGTGCGCGGCCGCATCAAGCTCACCGCGCCGCGCACCTTCGCCGACGCGCCGATCGGCCAGTCGATGATCGACTTCGCCAAGGAGCACCCGGACATCGTTCTGGACATCCATCTGGACGACCGCTTCGTCGACCTGGTGGAGGAAGGCTACGACCTCGCCATCCGCATCACCCGGCTCGAAAGCTCCTCTTTGATCGCCCGCAAGCTCGCCCCCTTCGGCATCAGGATCTGTGGCGCGCCGGAGCTGATCGAGAAAGTCGGCCGGCCGATGCGGCCGCAGGACCTGACGCGCATGCCCTGCGTGATCGACACCAACGGGCGCTGGCTGTCCAACTGGCCCTTCGTCAACGAGGCAGGCGAGCCGATCACCGTGCCGGTGACCGGAAGGCTGGAGGTCAACAGCCCGCAATCCGTGCGCGCGGCGGCGGTCGCCGGGCTCGGCTTCGCCACCATGCCCGACTTCATTGCCCGGCCGGCGCTGGAGGACGGGACGCTGGTCTCGGTCCTCGACGAGTTCGTGCCGACCGGCGGCGGCATCTTCGCCGTCTATCCGCACCGGCGCTACCTGCCGGCCAAGGTCAGGGTCTTCGTCGACTACCTCGCCCAGTGGTTCAAGAAGTACGACGCCGCCTGATGTCCCAATTTCGCCCCCATTGGAAGGCATTTGTCGCGGGGCTCGCGGACACGAGGGGACGGATGCCATTTCCTGAATCGAAGCGATGGATCGTGGCGGCGACGACCCTGTCGGCCGCCCTGCTGTGGTCGGCGCCCGCCTGGGTCCATCCGCACGTCTTCGCCGAGGCCAGCCTCGAGGTGAAGCTCGACCACTCGCACAACGTCTCGTCGCTCCGCCATGTCTGGCGCTTCGACGACCTGTTCTCCTCGACCGTTCTGGTCGAGTTCGACACCAACAAGGACCTGAAGCTCGACGAGGCGGAGCTGGCGGAAGTGTCGAAGACGATCTTCGAGTCGCTCGCCGAATACAACTACTTCCAGCTGGTCGAGGCGGACGGCAAGGATGTGGCGATGAACGCGCCCGACCATCTGATCGCCACGCTCGAGGACAACCAGCTCATCGTCCTGTTCGAATCGAAGCCGAAAGCGCCGTTCCCGCTCTCCGGCAAGATCGATTTCGGCGTCTACGACCCGACCTTCTACACGGCAATCGACTTCACGGAAGACGACAACATGAAGGTCGACGCGCTGCCCACCTCCTGCAAGCGCCAGGTGATCCGTCCCGACCCCGACGAGGCGATCTCGCAGAACCAGGCGACGCTGACCGACGAGTTCTTCAACGATCCGGCGGGCACTGACATGAGCAAGATCTTCGCGACCAAGCTGGAGATCACCTGCCAGGCACAGGGTTGAACGACATGCAGCAGAAGACGGTGCGGATCGCATTTGCAACACTGGCGGCGGCTTACGTACTGACGCATTTCGCCGCCCACGCCCACGCTGCGAGTTCGCTCGGCATCGGCACCAACGAGGCCGTGCTGCCCTCCACCGGCTTCTTCTCTGGCGTGCTCAACTGGATCAACGCCCAGCAGCAGGGCTTCTACCGCCAGCTCACCACGGCGATGAAGTCGATGCGCGACGGCGGTGGCGGGGCCTGGCTGCTGGTCGGCCTGTCCTTTGCCTACGGCATCTTCCACGCCGCCGGCCCCGGACACGGCAAGGCGGTTATCTCCTCCTATATGCTGGCCAACGAGGTGGCGCTGCGGCGCGGCATCCTGCTCTCCTTCATTTCCGCCTTCCTGCAGGCCGCGACCGCGATCGTGGTGATGACGCTGGTCTATTTCCTGTTGCGCGGCACCAGCGTCTCGATGACCGACGCGACCTGGTTCCTCGAAGTGTCGAGCTATGTGCTGGTCACCGCCTTCGGCGCCTGGCTGCTGTGGAAGAAGGCCGGGGCGCGGCTGGTCTCGCGCCTGTCCGGCCGCCCGGCCCACAGCCTTTCCGCCGCCGTCGCCCATGCGCATGCCGGCCATCACCATGGCCATGACCATAGCCATTCGCACGCGACCGCACATGCCCACTCGCATGGTCACGACCATCATGGGCATGGCCATGACGGGCACGACCATCACGCGCACTCCCATGCACACCACCATCATGATCACGCGCATCATGCTCACGGCCCGGGCGAGGTCTGCGAGAGCTGCGGACACAGCCATGCGCCCGACCCGGCTCTGCTGTCGTCGGAGCGGTTCGACTGGCGCGCCGCCTGGGCCGCCGTTGCATCCGTCGGCATCCGTCCCTGCTCCGGCGCGCTGATCGTGCTGACCTTCGCTTTCCTGAACGGCCTCTGGGTCGCCGGCATCGCCTCGGTGTTGGCCATGGCCGTTGGCACCGCCATCACCGTTTCGGCGCTCGCGACGCTCGCGGTGACGGCGAAGAACGTGGCGGTGACGATTGCCGGCGACGGCCGTATCGGCAACCGTATTCACGTCGCAGTCGAAATCGCAGGCGCCGCCTTGGTCTTTCTGATCGGCCTGACGCTGCTGATGGCGACGGTTTGAGTTATCTCTCGCGAGGGCCAAACGATCGGCTAGGGGCAGTCGCTCGGCTCGATCGTGAATGAGATGACTTCGCCGCGAAGCCGGTAGTTGTAGTCCGCGCCGTTGACCCTGCCGGCGGCGAATTCCGGTTTCCAATGCGCGCATAGATCGGACAGAAGGCCGGTCTTCATCGTTTCAGCGGTGACATTCGGAAGGCTGTCGTCCAATTCGTAATGATAGACATAGCGCCGGCCGTCGTAGTCGATCCGCACGATGGTCGTCACCTCGTCGCCCTTTTTCGGCAGGTCAGCGTTAAGGCTGGCTGTGATGATACGCGGAATGACGACCGACTTGGTGACCTGAGTGCTTGCGACAGCTCCGACGACCGCAAGGACGGACGCCAGGTGGGGAATCCGCAAAACCCTCTGCAGTGCTCCCCCGATCAGGCCGCCGAGCCCTCCCAGGATCGCCCCCACGAGACCATGGATCACCCAACTGGGAAGATCGATCAGGCCAGCGAGGAGCCAATCCATCAGGCGAGTTCCTCCTCGACATAGACCTTCACGATCTCGTCGAAGCTGGTCTCCGCCTCGAAGCCGAGTTCGCGCGCCCGCCGCGCCTCGAAGCGGGTCGGCCAGTTTCTGACGATCGACCACACGGCCTCGTCGGGCGCCTCGCGGATGAGGCTGACCACGTTCGAGCCCGCGACCCGCTCCAGCGCCTCGATCTGCTCGCCGACCGTCACGCCCACGCCCGGCATGTTGAGGTTGCGCCTCGGCCCGACGAGATCGCCGTCGATGCCGGCCGCGCGGATCAGGAAGCCTACCGCCGAGCGGGGGCTCGCATGCGTGTGCACCACGGAGCGCGGCACCGGCAGGATCGCCTCCTGCCCGTTGAGCGGCTCGCGGATGATGCCGGAGAAGAAGCCCGAGGCCGCCTTGTTGGGCTTGCCCGGCCGCACGCAGATGGTGGGTAGCCTGATGCCGATGCCGTCCATGAAGCCGCGGCGCGTGTAGTCGGACAGGAGCGCCTCGCCGATCAGCTTCTGCGTGCCGTAGGAGGTCATCGGCGTCGGGTGGAAATCGTCGGGGATGACATCCGGGAACGGCGCCCCGAACACCGCGATGGAGGAGGTGAAGACGACGCGCGGACGGTAGTCCGCCAGCCGGATCGCGTCGAACAGCATCCGCGTGCCGTCGAGGTTGACCCGGTAGCCAAGGTCGAAATTGGCTTCCGCCTCGCCGGACACGACGCCGGCGAGATGGAAGATGACGTCCGGCCGGCGCGAGACCAGCATGTCGACAGTGTCGGGGCTGGCGATGTCGCCGACGAAGACCGAAGTCTCTGCGTCGGCAATGGAAACGAGATCGGCCGCGACGATGTCGTGCAGGTCGAGCGCGGCGATCGGCTTGCCGGCGACCTCGCCGTCTCTTGCGAGCCGGGCGACCAGCTTGCGGCCGATCATGCCGGCCGCACCGGTTACCAGGATGCGCATCAGCGTCCCCCACCCTGCGCGCGGCCGCGCAGCCAGAACACCAGGAAGAAGGCGAGCACGAAGAGGACGGCGACGCCGCCGGCTGCGACGGGCGAGCGCTCGCCGACGAAGAGCATGATCTTCGGCAGGTAGAAGGCGACGATGCCAAAGCCGAGCAGGATGACCAAGGCGGCGATCGCCGAATTGCGGGTGCGCGGGTCCATCAGAGCGTCCAGCCTCCGTCGATTGGAATGGCGGTTCCGGTGGTGAAGGCGGACTCGGCCGCGGCGAGGTAGACGGCCAGCGCCGCGATCTCCGAGGCCTCGCCGACGCGGCCCATCGGCTGGCGCGACACGAACATTTCCATCGCCTTGTCCTTGCCGCCGACCGATTTGCCGAGATCTTCCACCCGCCCCTCCCAAGACGGCGAGCGGACCGTGCCGGGACAGATCGCGTTGCAGCGGATGCCCTGGCGGATGAAGTCGACCGCGACGGATTTGGTGAGGCCGATCACGGCCGCCTTCGTCGCGCCGTAGACGTAACGGTTCGGCGCACCTTTGAGCGAGGAAGCGCCGGAGGATAGATTGATGATCGAGCCGGAGCTTCCATTTGCCTTCGCCCGCGCCAGCATACCCGGCAGGAAGGCGCGGATCGTCCGGTGCATCGATTTGACGTTGAGATCGAAGGAGAAGTCGAAATCCCTGTCGCTCGCGTCGAGCACGGTGCCGTGATGCACGAAGCCCGCCACGTTCACCAGGATGTCGACCTCGCCGACCTTGGCGGCATAGGCCTCGACCGCCTTTGTCGACAGGACGTCGAGCTTCGCCTTCTTCGCCCGCGCCAGCCCATCCAGCTTGTCGCGCGCGATGTCGGAGGCGAAGACCGTTGCACCTTCGGCAATGAACGCCTCCGCGATCGCGCGGCCGATCCCCTGGCCGGCGGCCGTGACGACCGCGATCTTTCCCTTCAGCCTGCCCGCCATCGAGTTCCTCCCGTCAGTGCCGGTGCGCCGCACTCCCGTCGGCGCAGGCGCCATACTCCACCTCGACAGTGGCATGGCCGATGCCGTGGCGCGATGCAAGCCGCTGCTTGATCGCCGTCACAACGCCGAAGGCGTCCGCACCGTCGTTGAGGCAGGCGTGCAGGGTCGCCATGTTGCGCGATCCGTCCATCGACCAGACATGCATGTGGTGCACTTCCCGCACCCCCTTCACGCCGCTCTCAATGTCCTTGGCCACGGCATCCCGGTCGACGTTTGCGGGGACCCCTTCCAGAAGGACATGGGCGGCCTCCTTCATCAGCCGCCAGGCGGTCGACAGGATCAGCAGCGCCACCAGCACCGAGAGGATCGGGTCGATCGGCGTCCAGCCGGTCAAAAGGATGATGATGGCCGCGGCGATGGCCGCGACAGAGCCCAGCATATCGCCGATGACATGGACCAGCGCGCCGCGCATGTTGAGGCTGTTGCGGTCGCCGCCGTGCAGCACGAGGAAACCGGCGATGTTGACGACCAGACCGAGAACCGCAACCCAGAACATCGGCCCTGCCAGAACCGGGGGCGGGTTCATGAAACGGAGCACCGCCTCGTAGCAGATCCACACCGCGATCGCGAAGATGGTGATGCCGTTGGTATAGGCGACAAGCGTCTTCACCCGTCCGAAGCCGTAGGTCATGCGCATCGTCGCTGGCCGTTCCGCCAGCCTGAACGCGAACCAGGCGAGCCAGAGTGCGATCGAATCGGTCAGCATATGGCCGGCGTCCGCGATCAGCGCCAACGATCCCGTCACCAGTCCGCCGATGGCCTCGGCGACCATGAAGCCGCCGGTGAGCAGCGCCGCGATGAACACACGCGTCTTGTCGGCACCTTCGGCATGATCGTGGGAATGTCCGCCGTGCGAATGGCCTTCGTGCCCGTGCGCATGGTCGTGATGATCGTGGTGGTCGTGATGGCCTGACATGGCAAAGCTCCGTCTTTTGCGGACGGCTTACGCCAGCCCGGCGACGTTATGCTATTCCACCGGCCGCGATCGGAAATCTTCCAGTCGCCGCTTCTGATGTCCCGCCGCGTCGAAGTTCGCCGGGTCGAGCCAGGCCTCGTAGGCGCGTTTCAGATCCGGCCACTCCGTGTCGATGATCGAATACCAGGCAGTATCGCGGTTTTCGCCTTTGACGATCAGGTGCTGGCGGAAGATGCCCTCGAAGGAAAAGCCGAAGCGCTTGGCCGCCCGCTTCGACGGCTCGTTGCGGTTGTTGCACTTCCACTCGTAGCGGCGATAGCCGAGGTCGTCGAAGACGTATTTCGCGAACAGATACTGCGCCTCTGTCGACAGACGCGAGCGCTGCATCTTCGGCCCCCAGTGGATGTTGCCGATCTCGATCACGCCATAGGTCGGGTCGATCCGCATCAGGGTCTGCCGGCCCACCGCCTCGCCGGTCGCCTTGTCGATGACGGCGAAGAACAGCGGGTCCTCGCTTGCCTCGACCTTGGAGAGCCAGGCATCGAAGCTCGCGCGGTCGGACGGGGTGGTCTCGAACAGCCAGCGGAACCGGGCGTCGGCTTCGTCCTCGGTCGCGGCCCTGTAGAGACCATCGCCATGTTTCGCCACGCTTAAGGGCTCCAGCCGGACATACCGTCCCTCCAGCACTGTGCGTTGCGGACGCGGTCGCGGGGTCCAGTTCGAGAGATCTTGCATGGGTCTTCCCTTGAAGGCGGACGCCGGAATATGCTCCCCGCCGATTTGACTTCCATACTAGGTCAGAATTCTGGGTCAATTGATTGGTCCAGAGCGAAATACCGTTCGGAACACCGAGGAAACATGACGCTCCACACAGTCCCCGCCTTCGACCGCATCGGCGAGGAGAACGCCTTTGCGGTGCTTGCCCGCGCCACGGTACTTGCCCAGTCGGGCAAGGACATCATTAATCTCGGCATTGGCCAGCCGGATTTCCGCACGCCCGACCACATTGTCGAGGCCGCCATCAAGGCCCTGCGCGACGGCCATCACGGCTACACGCCCGCCACCGGCCTGCTCGCCTGCCGCGAGGCAGTGGCGCGGCGAACGCTGGCGACCACCGGCGTCGAGGTGTCGCCGGAAAACGTGATGATCCTGCCCGGCGGCAAGCCGACGATGTATGCGGCAATCGTCATGTTCGGCGAGCCGGGCGCCGAGATCATGTATCCGGACCCCGGCTTCCCGATCTATCGCTCGATGATCGAGTTCACCGGCGCGACGCCCGTGCCGATTCCGGTGCGCGAGGAGAACGGCTTCGCCTTCTCGGCCGAGGAGACGCTGGCGCTGATCACGCCGAAGACGCGGCTGATCATCCTCAATTCGCCCGCCAACCCGACCGGAGGCGTGACGCCGAAGGCCGAGATCGAGAAGCTGGTGAAGGGGCTGGAGAAGCATCCCGACGTCGCGATCCTGTCCGACGAGATCTACGACGTGATGACCTATGACGGCGAGGTGCACACCTCGCTGCTCACCTTCCCCTCGATCCGCGACCGGCTGATCGTGCTCAACGGCTGGTCCAAGACCTGGGCGATGACCGGCTGGCGCATGGGCTGGTCGATATGGCCGGACAGGCTCTACAACCTCGTGCGCAAGCTCGCGGTCAACTGCTGGTCCTGCGTCAACGCCCCGTCGCAATATGCCGGCATCGCCGCGATCGACGGGCCGCAGGACGATGTCGACAAGATGATGCGCGCCTTCGACCGGCGCCGGAAGGTCGTGGTGGAGGGACTGAACGCCCTGCCCGGCGTCTCCTGCATCACGCCCAAGGGCGCGTTCTACGCCTTCCCGAATGTCTCAGGCACCGGCTGGAAGGCGAAGAAGCTCGCCTCTGCCCTGCTGGAAGAAACCGGCGTGGCGCTGATCGGCGGACCGGACTTCGGCGTGCTCGGCGAAGGCTACATGCGGCTGTCCTACGCCAATTCGGAGGAGAACATCCTGAGGGCGCTGGAGAGGATCGAGGAGTTTCTGAAGCGGTAGTTTGCACAGGATCACCGATTGCTGTAGGTTCTTTGGAACCTAAAGGATGTTTTCCATGGCTGGAACAGTTGCAGCGCATATCGACGAGAAGACGCGCGAGCGGCTCAGGAACACTGCCGACAGCGAAAGCCGTTCGCCTTCGCAGATCATGGGCGTCGCGGTGAAGACCATGCTGAGCTTGTCGCCCGCTGCTCGACGTGCGCTGTTTGCGATAGACGGAGCCGCCTCTGAAGACGAGCGGCAGCTTGCGATGCGCATCGTCGGCCGCAGCGCACTGAAGGCCCACGAACGCCTCATCGTCGCGCGCCACACCGATCCGGACCGTCAGCCGGCAACCAATGAGATACTGGACAACGAGACCGCCATCGAGGCAGAGGCAGTCGAACTTTGCCGCTGATCGAGGAACGGGTCATCCGTCTCACGATCGACCTCAATGTCTTCGTAGCTGATCTGATTGCCACCGAACGCCGTGTGAAGGCGACGGCGGCATCAATGCTCGTGGAAGCCGTGCGCGACGGCACCTGCCCAGCCGGACCAGTTCAGCTCGTGGTATCGATTCCGATGTTGGAAGCACTCTCCGACGTGCTTGTGCGGCGGCTGGCTTTTCCATTCGACGATGCCGCGCGGCTGGTCGACACCGTCGCTGCCTATGCCATCGAAGGACCAATTCCCACGCCCCCGCTCATCGCGCTGGCAGCGGGCTTCATCCCATTCGCCGACGAGCAGGAGATCGCCAAGGCCATGGCCAACCGCCTGTCCCGACGCGATATGCCTTTGTTCGACGAGATCGAAGACGACCGGCATGTGCTGACCACCGCGCTGGCAGGCCGGGCCGACATCCTGATAACCGCGAATATACGCGACTTCCTCCGCGGCCCTGTCATTCGTCTCGCTCGCCCTGATGTCGCTCTCTATCCGTTCGCTGGCCAGACGCTCGTAATCGCAACGCCGACCTTTGCTCGTCACTGGCTATGGCAGGGAATCATGCCTGACGCTGCCTTTGTTCAATCCCAACCGGACGAATTCATCCGTCGATAGCATCGAGAGAACCCGCTACACAGCCTTCTCGAACCAGTGTTCCGCATAGGGATTGTCGTTGTAGCGCGGGATTGCGCGGTATCCGCGCTTGGCGTACATCGCCTGCGCTTCCTTCAAGGTCCCGTTCGTATCGAGCCGCAGCAGTTCGAAGCCCGCCCCCGCGGCAAGCGCTTCCAGCCGGTCCATGATCCGGCTCGCGACGCCGAGACCGCGGGCGGAGGGTGAAGTCCAGACGCGCTTGACCTCGCCAATTCCGTCGTCCAGCGCCTTCAATGCACCGCATCCGACGGGCTCTCCGTCGAGGCGCGCGAGAACGAACCAGCCTTTCGGCGGCGTCATTTCGGCCGGATCGAAATTGTTGCCGGCCAGCGGATCGAAGCCGGAAGGAAAGCGGCGGGCGAGTTCGGCGTAATACTGCTCCAGACAGGACCGGGCATCCGGACTGTCTGCCGGCTCCACCGCCACCGCTACAGAAGCCGCGCGCAGCAGGTGTTCGATCTGCGCCATCGCCTCCACGACCAGTTTGCGGTCCGGCTCGCGCAGCGACCCTAAAAACCCCTCCGCCGCAACGTCGGACAGACGATCGTAAGCTTCGAACTCGACCTGCCCGTTCGCCGTCAACCGTGCCTGACGCGCACGAGCGTCCCGTTCATCCCGGACGAGCTCGACCATTCCCTGAGTTTCCAGCGATCGAATGAGCCTGCTGAGATAGCCTGAGTCGAGACCGAGCCGCTCGCGCAGCGACTGCAGGCCGATCCTACCGGCGAGACCGATCTCGAACAGGACCCGCGCCTCGCCGAGCGGGCGACCGCGCGCAAGATAGGTCTCGTCGAGCACGCCGATGCGCTTTGTGAAGGCGCGGTTGAACCGTCTGACCTGATCGATCTGCGTCCGATGCATTGTCTGACTTTAGTCAGATATATGGCTTTCTGCAAGCCGGAGACTGATCTTGCTTATCCGCGCCCCACGAACGGCATCTTGGTGGCCATCACCGTCATGAACAACACGTTCGAGGCGAGCGGCAGGTTGGCCATGTGCAGGACAGCGTCCGCGACGTGCTGCGGGTCCATCGTCGCCTCGACGGCGATCTCGCCATTGGCCTGCGGCACGCCCTTTGTCATCGGTACCGCCATCTCGGTCAGCGCGTTGCCGACGTCGATCTGGCCGCAGGCGATGTCGAACGGCCGGCCGTCGAGCGCGATCGTCTTGGTCAACCCCGTGATCGCGTGCTTTGTCGCCGTATAAGGCACGGAGCCTGGACGCGGTGCGTAGGCCGAGATCGAGCCGTTGTTGATGATGCGCCCACCCATCGGCGTCTGGTGCCGCATCATGCCGAAGGCAGCTCGCGCGCACAGGAACGAGCCGGTGAGATTGACGTTCACCACGTCCAGCCAGGTCTCGACCGGGATCTCGTCGATCGGCGCGCCCTTCGAACCCATGCCGGCATTGTTGAAGAGCAGGTCCAGCCGTCCGAACTCGGACTTGATCGCGGCGAAGAGCGCGTCGACCTCTGCAGGTTTTGTCACGTCACAGGCGACGGCGAGCGCCCTGCCCGGCGTGGCGCCGGCGCGCGCAACCGTCTCGTCCAGCTTCTCCTTGCGGCGGCCGGTGAGAACCGTGTCCCATCCGTCCCTCAGCAGCGCAGCGGCCACTGCCGCGCCTATGCCGGTGCCTGCCCCGGTGACGAGCGCTACTCCCTTGGCCATGAAGATCCTCCGCGTGTTGGCGCGGCGAACCTTGCAGAAGCGGGGGTGAGAGGCAAGCGGCCGGACAGCGGCAAAAAAAGGCGGCCATTGGTGGCCGCCCAGTGACTGGATCTGCTTGGGAGGATGAGAGCAAATCCGATGGTTAAAATTACGATACGAATCTTAACCAAAGGTTAACGTTCATATCGGGCACCGACGCGGCGAAACTGAACCGTTTGCGAATAGCCGACCTTTTCGGCGCGGGCGCTTTACGACGTAAAGATTGCGGGGCGGCGGGCGGGCGACTACACCGCAGGCGAACATAGATTGTAAGGACGATCGCTTGGGCAAGAGCGGACAGGAAACCGGATCGCCGACCCCGAAAACGCCGTATCATCACGGCGACCTGCGGGAAGCGCTTTTGCGGGCCGCCGAGGCCGAGCTGACGGAAAAGGGCATGGAAGGCTTCACGCTGCGTGGCTGCGCCAAGCGCGCGGGCGTGTCGCATGCCGCGCCGAAGCACCACTTCCGCGACGCGAACGCGCTGCTGACGGAACTGGCGGCGGTCGGTTTCGGCCGGTTCGTGCAAACGATGCGCGCCCGCCGCGACGCGGCTGAGGACACGCCCCGCGCACGGCTGGTGGGCGTGGGCCTTGGCTATATCGACTTCGCACAGGAGAACCCGGCGCTGTTCCGCCTGATGTTCTCCTCCTTCCGCCCGAACTTCGAGACGGCAAGCCTGATGAGCGAGGCCAGCGACGCTTTCAACGTTCTGGTGGAAAGCGTCGGAGAGCTGCGAGGCATCGATCCGCGCATCAGCAAATCGGCGATGCGCGACGTCGCCGCCGCCTGGGCAACCGCACACGGACTGGCGGACCTGCTCCTGTCGGACCGGATCAGGTTCATGGCCGAGATTTCGGACGGCGCGCCCGAACGTCTCTACGCCGACATCGTCAGCCGGTCCGTGCCGGACCGGCCGGTGGGCAGCGATTGAGCCGCCGCCCCATTGGTATGCTCGTCAGGCCGGGACCTTCGCCGCCGACACTGTCGCCTCGACGTGGTCGACCAGCGCATCGGGCAGCTTGAGCCGGCCGGCGAGCATATCGAGATAGCCGCGCTCGGCGCGGGTCTCGGGCTCGATCGCGAGGCGCGAGGCGGTGTAGAGTTCGACCTTCTGTGCATCGGTCTGCGCGGCGGCGACCAGTTCGTCGAGGTTGAACGGCCGCTCCAGTTCGGCGGTGAGGAACTGCTCGGCCTCCTCGCCGATGCCGGAGAGCTTCAGCCTGTCGGCGATCTTCGCCCGCTCCTCGTCGTCGATATGCCCGTCCGCACGGGCGGCCAGGATCATCGCCCGCACCAGGCTCAGCGTGAACTCCGCCTCGCCCTGCGGCGCCTGCGACGGATGGAAACTCGTGTCGGAGGGAGGAGGAAGCAGTTCCGGCCCTTGCTTGGCGGCTTCTGCGGGCTGGTTGCCGTTCTGGTAGTTCTGGTAGGCCTTGTAGGCGAGGCCGGCGATGGCCGCGAGACCACCCGCCTTCAGCGCCGTGCCGGTGACGGCGCGGCCGGTTCCGGTGCCAAGAAGGATCGCGGCAATCGCGCCCGTGGCGATCGGATTGTCCTTGGCGAGCTGGACGGCCTGGCCCGCCTTGTCGCGGACGGTTCCCTGACCGCCCGGAATCTGGGTTCCGAGAAGATCATCAAGCAGTTTCTTGGGATCGAACATGCGTTCTCCTTCGATAGGGCCTGACACGGCCGGTCGCTTCCGCCGAGCCAGAGGTAGGCAGGCGACGGCGACATTGCAATGACGATGAGGCGGCTTGCTAGCTGCGGCGGCCGATGTGCTCCTCGCCGCGCCGCTGGGCCAGGTCGACCTGACGCTGGCGTTCGGCGTACCGGTCCCGGTCGGCATCGCTGCGCACCTCGTGGCAGTGCGGGCAGGACACGCCGGGATGGTAGTGCGGCGCGGCGCGATCGGCGGCGGTGAGCGGCATCCGGCAGGCGCGACACAGCTCCGCCTCCCCCTCCTCCAGCCCGTGCCTCACGGCCACGCGCTCGTCGAAGACGAAGCATTCGCCTTCCCACAGGCTGTCCGACGCGGGAACATCCTCGAGATATTTCAGGATGCCGCCCTTGAGGTGGTAGACGTCCTCGATGCCGAGCGAACGGACATAGGCCGTCGCCTTCTCGCAGCGTATGCCGCCGGTGCAGAACATTGCCACCTTGCGGCCTTCGAGCAGGTCGCGGTTCGCTTCCGCCCAGGCGGGGAACTCGCGGAACGACTTCGTCGCCGGGTCGACAGCGCCGCGAAAGGTGCCGATCGCCACCTCATAGTCATTGCGCGTGTCGATGACGACCGTGTCCGGATCGCTGATCAGCGCGTTCCATTCGCCGGCCGGGACATAGGCGCCCGCCGCGAGCGCCGGGTCGATCTCGGGCCTGCCCATGGTGACGATCTCGGCCTTCAGCCGCACCTTGAGCCGGTGGAACGGCATCTCCGAGGCGCGGCTGAACTTGATCTCCAGATCGGAAAGTCCGTGCGCGGCAAGGCGCTCGACAAGCGCTTCGATCGCCTCTTCGCTGCCCGCCACGGTACCGTTGATGCCCTCGCGCGCAATGAGCAGCGTGCCCTTGATCCCCTGTCCGCAGCAGAACGGCGCGAGATCGGCACGCAGCGCCGCGGGGTCCGCGACCGGCACGAACCTGTAGAGCGCGGCGACCCGGAAAGGCCTGTTGGGGGTGGATCGATCCATGACCGCTGCGCCTAGACCCTCGATGCGGCGATTTCAAGTACGCCCGGATTTCCAGGCCTTTGCCGGCACGGAAGGTCATCGCCGGACCGCCGCAACCGAAAAATCGATCCCCGCCTCCCCAGGACTGCCCCACTCTTGCGCAGAACCAGCACGGGAGAGGCAATCATGTTCAGCAACAGCGAGATCGAGACGATCGCCGTGCGCAGCGGCCTGGAGCCGGCCGCGCTGCTCGCGATCGCGGAGGTCGAATCGGCCGGCAAGGCCTTCGCCAATGTCGACGGCCGGCGCGAGCCGCTGATCCGCTTCGAAGGGCACTATTTCGACCGCCGGCTGCCCGCCGGCAAGCGCGCCGCCGCGCGGGCGGCAGGTCTTGCGAACCCGAAGGCCGGCGCGGTGAAGAACCCGGCCTCGCAGGCGGCGCGCTGGGCGATGCTCGCGAAGGCGGCCGCGATCGACCACAAGGCCGCGCACGAATCCGTCTCCTGGGGGCTCGGCCAGGTGATGGGCGCGCATTGGGAATGGCTGGACTATGCCAGCATCGACGCACTGGTTGCCGAGGCACGCGCCGGCGCGGGCGGGCAGGTCGCGCTGATGGCGCGCTTCATTGAGAAGGCCGGGCTCGCCGGCGCGATCCGCCGACGCGACTGGACCGCCTTCGCGCGCGGCTACAACGGCCCCGACTACAGGCGCCACGGCTACGACCGCAAGATCGCCACGGCCTATGCGAAATATGCCGACGAGATCGCAGCCGCGTCGCCGACCACGGCCAACGCCCCGCTGCGGCGCAGGTCCGCGGGCAAGGCCGTGCGGGAGTTGCAGGACCTTCTCGCAGCCGCCGGCTACTGGGTCTCGTCGGACGGCATCTTCGGCCCCCAGACGGAAGCCGCCGTGCGAGACGTTCAAAGAGCGCGTTCTCTGGACGTCGATGGTATAGCCGGCCCGAAGACGCTGGAAGCGCTGAAGGGACCGGCGATCGAGGCTCCGCCCTCGAATACATCCGAGGCTTCGTCGCCGGCTCGATCTTTCTGGCCGTGGTTCCTGCTCTGGCTGCGCGGTCTCTGGCGCGATTGATGGACTTGGCGGTCGCCATCTGTTAGGCGGTGCAACATCGATCGTGTCAGGGGATGCGCCTGGAATGGCTCAGAAGACCGACCTCCTTCTTCCCGTCATGACCGGTCAGCCGGTCATCCCCGTCATAAAGATCGCCAGGCTGGCGGATGCCGTTCCGCTGGCGCGGGCGCTGGCGCGTGGCGGGTTGAAGGCGATCGAGATCACGCTGCGCACGCCCGTCGCGCTCGACGCCATCAAGCTGGTGGCGAACGAGGTCGAAGAGGCGGTGACGGGCGCCGGCACCATCCTCAACCGCAAGCACTTCGAGGGCGCCGTCGAGGCCGGTTCGCGCTTCATCGTGAGCCCAGGGCTCACGCCGCAACTGGTCGCGGCCGCCGACGAAAGCAACGTGCCGCTGCTGCCGGGGGCGGTGACGTCGAGCGAGATCATGACGGCGCTGGAGGCGGGCTATTCGCTGCTCAAGTTCTTCCCTGCCGAGCAGGCCGGGGGCGCGGCCTATCTGAAGTCGCTGTCGTCGCCGCTGGCAGGCGTGCGCTTCTGCCCAACCGGCGGCGTGACCGAAAAGAACGCCCCGACCTATCTCGGCCTGCCCAACGTGCTGTGCGTCGGCGGTTCCTGGGTCGCACCGGACGAACTGGTCGCCGACGGCAAGTGGGCGCAGATCGAGGATCTGGCCCGACAGGCGGCGACGCTGTCGAAGCCGCGCTGACGTAATCCTGAATCCTAAACGAAACCGGGGCCTCAAGGCCCCGGAAATATCGCACGTGAAGGGTCGGCTCAGTTTGTGCTGAACTTGGCCACCGACATGAAGGTCACCGCCTTGCCGGTGAAGCGCTGCGGATCGGGCGCACGCGCCACCTGCTGGAAGCCGGCCGTGTAGACCTCCCTCGGCGCCTGGCGGATCGACGAGACGGCGAATGCCTTGCCGTCGGGCCGCACCGGCTTCCGGACTGTCGGCTCCGGCGCAAGGGTGCGGTCGACCAAACCGGTCTTGATCGGAACCTGAACGGGCTTCGGGTCCGGCTTGCTGTCGGCGGACACGGGGCGCGCGGATTTGGGCGTGGTCGCCGGACCGGCGTTGAGCGCCGCGACCGGATCGCCGCCACCACGCAACGCATCGCGCGGGCTGGCCGGACGCTCGCCGACAGCAGCGACCTGGCCCACTTCCTGCTGCTCGACGGCATCGGTCACCGTAGGACGCGTCTGCGGCACCAGTGCCGCGAGAACGACCGGCGCATCCGGACGGGCGTGCGGGACTGGAATTCCATTCAACTCGGCCGGACGATTCTCCCTCGCCAGGACGGTTTCGATGGCAAGCTCGCCCGCGGTTGTCGTCGGCTTGCCGGCGATCGCCGTCACAGCGGGCGTGGCTGTCGCCGCAGCGGCAACTGCCGTCTCGGGCGCGGTGTAGGCAGGGCGAGGCATCGGAACCGGCACGTTCTCGGCTACTGCCTGTACCGCATCGCCGACGGTCAGGTCCTGCGCAGCCGCCACAGCGGGAGCCACCTCCGCCGCGCCGACATCCACGGACGGACGCGGCGCGAACACCGGCGCCGGCACATCACGCAGCGGCAGCGCCGCGATGATCGTCGCGGGCGTCTCCGGCTCGGGCTGGGCGGCCTGGACCGGGATCTCCACCGCCGGCGCAGCCGCCGGTGCGGACGCGACTGCGACCGGGGCCTTGGCCACCGAATCGTCGACCCCGCCGGTCTCCTCTTCCTCGTCGGCGCCACCACCAAACAGCGACGCCAGGAAACCGCGCTTCTTGCCCGCAGGCTCGTCGGCGCTGGCATAAGCCACCGCGGCGCCCTTGCGCTTCTGGTAGGCGGCAACCGCCTGATCGTAGCCCGGCAGCGGCTTGCCATCGGTCGGCACATGCATCGTGCCACCCTTCGGGAACACGGCAGCGAGCTCGGTACGGTTCATCTTCGGCCAGTGACGGACATTGCCGACGTCGAGATGAACGAAGGGCGAGCCGGAGGTCGGGTAGTAGCCGACGCCGCCACCCTGGAGGCGCAGGCCCGCATAGCGCAGTTCCTTCAGCTTCACGCCGGGGATGAAGAAGTCCATCGCCTTGCCGAGCATGTGCTGGCTCTTTTCGGCAACGCCGCGGCCGCGCTTGCGCAGCATGGAGTTCGTCGCCGGCGACCGATAGGCCGAGACGACGTGGATGTAGCCGCTCGCGCCGACATTCTTGTAGACCTGCCACACGACGTCGAAGAGCCGCGGGTCCATCTTGGTCGGCTCGTTGCGCCGCCAGTCGCGTAGGAAATTGTTGAGCTGCTTCAGGCCGGACGGAAGATACTTGCCGTTCTTCTTGAACGTGATCTCCGCCTTTTCGCCGGTGTGGATGTAGTAGAGCTTCAGGGAGCGCGTCTCGGCACTGGCCGAAGAGCCTGCGGCGAGGACACAGCCCAACGCCAGCAACAGGCTGGCACACCAGCGTTGCCAAGAAACAGATCCCGCGTCCCGTCCACTTTGGGGTCGTCCGATGCTCGTCAAAACGTCTCGCCTTGTCGGCTGATGGTTGGTCCCCGCGGGATGATTCGCAGGCAAAGCTACCCACGATCATCGTGCCTAATGGTTAATCACAGCTTAGTGAAGCTCAAATGCGGTGACACAATGGCAGCATGTTGGCAAGCGCGTGAGGCGTCCCGGCATGGTAAACGAACGCCTTCCGAGAGGGGATAACGGGGAAATTTCAGCCCTGCGCCGACATCGGGCGCCCCTCGTCCGGATCGATCCCGTATTCCTTGAGCTTCCTGTAGAGCGTCGAGCGGCCGATGCCGAGTCGGCGTGCAACTTCGCTCATCTGGCCTTTGTAGTGCTCGATCGCGAACAGGATCATTTCCAGCTCGACATCGGCCAGCGTCCGCACATTGCCGCCGTCGTCCAGCGCGCGCACCAGGCCGAAGCGGCCTGAATAGGCCCGATCGGCAGCCTCCGTGGCAACGGGCCGCTCTACCGGTATCGAGACTGCCGCCGCGGCGGCGGGTGCGTCGGCATAGGCGTCGAGGTCGACGCCGTCCACCTCGAGTCTGATCTGCGGGAAATCGTCCACCGTCAGCATGTCGCCGTCGGCGAGCACCACGGCGCGGAACACCGCGTTCTCCAGCTGGCGGATGTTGCCCGGCCAGTCGTAGGCCATCAGCATGGCGAGCGCCTGCGGCATGATGCCGTGCACGCGGCCGCGATGTTCCTTCACCTGGATCTGGCGGATGAAATGCGACACCAGCGCCGGAATATCGTCGCGGCGGTCGCGCAGCGGCGGCACGGAGATCGGAAAGACGTTCAGCCGGTAGAAGAGATCCTCCCGGAACAGCCCGTCCTTGACCCTCTGCAGCAGATCGCGGTGCGTCGCCGAGATCAGGCGGATGTCGACCTTCTGTGTGCCGCGGGCGCCGACCGTCTCGATCTCGCCCTCCTGCACGGCCCTGAGCAGCTTCACCTGCACGTCGAGCGGCAGGTCGCCGATCTCGTCGAGGAACAGCGTGCCGCCATTGGCCTCGACGAACTTGCCGGAATGTTTCTCGGTCGCGCCGGTGAAGGCGCCTTTCTCGTGGCCGAAGAGGATGCTCTCGACCAGGTTTTCCGGGATCGCGCCGCAGTTTACCGTCACGAACGGCTTGCCCTTGCGGTCGCTGCTGCCCTGGATGGCGCGCGCGACAAGTTCCTTGCCGGTGCCGGATTCGCCCTCGATCAGGATCGGAATGTTGGAGGCGGCGGCCTTCTGCCCGAGCCGCATGACGCGATCCATCGCAGGACTGGAGGTGACGATGTCGCGGAAGGTGAGCGTTCCGGCGGGCCGGCGTCGCGTCTGGCGCGCCTCGCCTTCCATCGCCTCGACCTTCATCGCATTGGCGATCGCGGTGCGCAGGCGCTCCGGCGAGACCGGCTTCACCACGAAGTCGAAAGCGCCCTCGCGCATCGCGCCGACAACCGATTCGATGCCGCCCTGCGACGTCTGGACAATGACCGGCGCGGCGATGCCGCGCTGGCGCAGCCGGCGGAGCACGTCGAGCCCGCCGACGCCGGGCATGACGAGGTCGAGCACGACCGCGACGATGTCCGCGCCGCTCGGCCCATCGAAGGCGACCAGCCCCGCTTCCCCGCCTTCGGCGAGAATCGTGCGATAGCCGAACTTGGTCAGCGCCGCGTCGACGAGACGGCGCTGCACCGGGTCGTCATCGATGACGAGGACGGCGCCGCCTGCGACAGTCTCCTGTGCTCGCGGGGACGTGAGTTGATTCATGGTGCATCAACTTGGCACAGGCTCCTAAACAACGGCTCAACAAAGCCGGTATACGAATGCTTACGGCCGGTTTAGGAATGCCGTACACTTCGACAGGATCCGGAATGTTGAACGACTTTATCGCCCGCACCCATCTTGCGCCGCAAAGCGCCGCGGCAAAGGCGCCGACGACAGGCGCCCTGCCCGAATGGAACCTGTCCGATCTCTATCCGTCGATGGACGGGCCGGAGCTCGCAGGCGACATCGCCCGCGCCCTGTCGGAATCGGCCACCTTCGAGAACCGGTGGAAGGGCAAGCTCGCAGACGAGGCCGCGAAGGGCGGGCTCGGCGCGGCGATGGCGGAATATGAGGCGCTGGAGGAGTTGATCGGCCGCATCGTCTCCTATGCGGGTCTCGTCTATTCCGGCGACACGTCCGATCCCAAGCGCGCGAAGCTCTACGGCGACGTCCAGGAAAAGATGACAGATGCGAGCGCGCATACGCTCTTCTTCGCGCTCGAACTGAACAAGATCGGCGACGAGGCGATCGAAGCCGCGTTCGATCACGATAAAGGCTTTGCGCACTACAAGCCCTGGATCGTCGATCTCCGAAAGGAAAAGCCCTACCAGCTCGAGGATCGTGTCGAACAGCTCTTCCACGAGAAGTCCGTGACCGGCCGCGGCGCCTGGAACCGCCTCTTCGACGAGACGATGACCAGCCTGCGCTTCACGGTCGACGGCGAGGAACTGACGCTGGAGCCGACGCTCAACAAGCTGCAGGACGCCGACCCGGAGACCCGCCGCAAGGCGTCGGAGGCGCTGGCAGCGACCTTCAAGGCCAACCTGCGCACTTTCACGCTGATCACCAACACACTGGCGAAGGACAAGGAAATCTCCGACCGCTGGCGCGGCTTCGAGGATATCGCGGACTCGCGCCACCTCGCCAACCGCGTCGAGCGCAGTGTCGTCGACGCGCTGGCGACCGCCGTGCGCGAGGCCTATCCGAGCCTCTCGCATCGCTACTACGCGATGAAGGCGAAGTGGCTGGGCCTCGAGAAGCTCAACAACTGGGACCGCAACGCGCCGCTGCCCGACACGCCACAGGCCGTGATCGGCTGGGACGAGGCCAAGCACACGGTGCTGTCGGCCTACCAGCTGTTCTCGCCCGACATGGCCGAGATCGCCCGCACGTTCTTCGACAGGAGCTGGATCGACGCCGCGGTCCGCCCGGGCAAGGCGCCGGGCGCCTTCGCGCACCCCACCGTGCCATCGGTCCACCCCTACGTCCTCGTCAACTACATGGGCAAGCCGCGCGACGTGATGACGCTGGCGCACGAGCTCGGCCATGGCGTGCATCAGGTGCTTGCAGGCGCGCAGGGCGCGCTGATGGCGTCGACGCCGCTGACGCTTGCGGAGACGGCGTCGGTCTTCGGCGAGATGCTCACCTTCCGCTCGCTGCTCGACCAGACCCGTGAGCCGCGCGAGCGCAAGGCGATGCTGGCGCAGAAGGTCGAGGACATGATCAACACGGTCGTGCGCCAGATCGCCTTCTACGAGTTCGAGCGAAAGGTGCACACCGAGCGGCGCAACGGCGAGCTGACCTCCGACCGGATCGGCGAGCTCTGGCTGGAAGTGCAGTCGGAGAGCCTCGGCCCGGCGATCGCGCTGCAGCCGGGCTACGAGACCTTCTGGACCTATATCCCCCATTTCATCCACTCGCCCTTCTACGTCTACGCCTATGCATTCGGGGACTGCCTGGTGAACTCGCTCTACGCGGTCTACCAGAATGCCGAATCCGGCTTCCAGGAGAAGTATTTCGACATGCTGAGGGCCGGCGGCACAAAGCATCATTCGGAGCTTCTGGCGCCCTTCGGCCTCGACGCCTCCGATCCGCAGTTCTGGGCCAGGGGGCTGTCGGTGATCGCCGGGCTGATCGACGAGCTCGAAGCGATGGGGTGAGCCGCTTGGCGGCTCTGCCCGTTCGCGCTAGATTCGGGATTGAGGAGCCAAGCGATGAACATCCCGCTCAAGAAGCAGCAGGCACAGTGGATCGCCGAACAAGTGAGTTCCGGTCGCTACCGCGATGAACTCGAAGCGATCGAGGACGCCATCACGGCTAAGATGCGCGAAGACGAGGCTGACTGGGCCGCGGCCAGGGAAGAATTGCGCGAAAAGCTGCGCCGGTCCGAAGAGGACATCCGCGACGGCCGCGTTGTGGTGGCCAACGATGCATTCTGGAACGAGATCGATGAGAGGATCGACCGGATAGAAGCAACTCGGAAAGCATGACCGCCCGGATCGTTTTCACCGAAAACGCGCGGGAAGATCTGCGAAACATCGCCGAACATATCGCCTTGGAAAATCCGACGCGTGCCCGTTCTTTCGTTGCCGAGCTGCGATCTCGGCTAGAGGCTAAGCTGTCGGTGTTTCCCGCTGGCGGTCCGGCAATCGGGAAATACCGCTATACCGTTGTCGGCCGATATGTTGCGATTTACCGCACGACCCATAACCCCGACACAGTCAGCATCGTCATGGTGACCGAAGGCCACCGCGATTGGCAGCGTATGATCGAGGATATGATCTGAAATCCTCTTTCCCCACCCCCTATGACGGCTCGTCGCGTCCGTTCACCATCGGTTTGAAGCCGATCGATCCGGCCGAGTGGATCGTGCCTGCGGACAACCTCGAAGCGATGCTTGCCGAGAAGGACCGGCTGAACCGCGAGATTCCGGATCTCGTCTTCGTCGAGGAGCCGGGCACGCGCGGCGCGCAGGCGGAATTGCGCGACCTGCTGGCGGCGCATCTCCTCGAATGCCAGCCCGTGCTGTATCGGCGCGACGGAAACGCGATCTCGGTCGGCGGTGTCCGGACGGTGGAACTGGCCGATGCAGACCGTGCGCCGCTGCTCGCCGCCGCCGGTCTCGTTGCGGACGACCTGGTGCTGATGCGCAAGGACGACAGCGGCTGGAGGCTCGTCGCCGCCTCGCTGTGCTTTCCTTCCTCCTGGACCCTGTCGGAAAAATTCGGCCGGCCTCTGCAGCAGATCCACACGCCCGTCCCCGGCTTCGGCGAGGGCACGCGCATGGCAGACGTGATCCAGCGCATCTTCGACAACCTCCAGCCGGGCCAGCCCGTAATCCGCTGGAACTGGTCGCTGCAGGCCGACCGCGCGCTCTACAAGCCGCTCTCCTCGGTCCAGCGCGACGAGCGCGCCGCGGCCCGACCGCCGCGCTTTGCAGACGGCGCAGCCTCCGCCTTCATCCGGGTCGAACGCCAGACGCTGCGCAAGCTGCCGGTATCGGGCGACATCGTCTTCACGATCCGCATCGACCTCGACCCGATGTCAGCGTTGAAGACGCATCCGGACGGCGCACGCCTGGCGGCGGGCCTCGCCGCGCAGCTTGCGGCGCTCGACAGTGCACAGGTCGATTACAAGGGTTTCGGCGCCGATCGCGACCGTCTGATTGCGGATCTGCAACAAGTCGCTGCCGGGTAACCGTGTTCTGGCAAACCGCTTTCCGCTTTATTGTGACAGGCTAATATGGTTTGACCGGGGTGCGGCCGTTCAAAAAGGCCGGATATTGAAGGAGTTTTTAAAGAATGGCGGAAAAGAACTGGCCGATCTACGGCGAAATCAGCGGGCCCGTGGTGATGATCGGCTTCGGATCGATCGGCCGCGGCACGCTGCCGCTGATCGAGCGCCATTTCAAGTTCGACAAGGCGCGCATGACGGTTGTCGACCCGTCGGGGGAGAACCGCAAGCTGCTCGACGAGCGAGGCATCGCCGTCGTGAACGAACACGTCACTAAGGACAACTACAAGAAGCTGTTGACGCCGCTGCTGACCAAGGGCGGCGGCCAGGGCTTCTGCGTCAATCTCTCCGTCGACACTGGCTCGGTCGACCTCATGCGTCTCTGCCGCAAGCTCGGCGTTCTCTACATCGACACCGTTGTGGAGCCCTGGCTCGGCTTCTACTTCGACGCGGAAGCCGACAATGCGAGCCGCACCAACTATGCGCTGCGCGAAACGCTGCTGGAGGAGAAGCGCAAGCATCCCGGCGGTCCGACGGCGGTTTCCACCTGCGGCGCCAATCCCGGCATGGTGTCGTGGTTCGTCAAGCAGGCGCTGGTCAATCTCGGCAAGGACATCGGCCTCGACTTCGAGGAGCCCGCGACTTCGGATCGCGAAGGCTGGGCCAAGCTGATGAAGAAGGTCGGCGTCAAGGGCGTCCATATCGCCGAACGCGACACGCAGCGCACCAAAAAGCCCAAGCCTCTCAACGTGTTCTGGAACACCTGGTCGGTCGAGGGGTTCATCTCCGAGGGCCTGCAGCCGGCCGAGCTCGGCTGGGGGACCCACGAGAAATGGATGCCGAAGAACGCGCGTCAACACAAGCACGGGTCCAAGGCGGCGATCTTCCTCGAGCAACCCGGCGCCAACACACGCGTGCGCACCTGGTGCCCGACGCCGGGGCCGCAATACGGCTTCCTCGTCACCCATAACGAGGCAATTTCGATCGCCGATTTCTTCACCGTCACCAACAAGAAGGGCAAGGTGACCTACCGGCCGACCTGCCACTACGCCTACCATCCCTGCAACGATGCCGTGCTGTCGCTGCATGAGATGTTCGGCGCAGCCGGCAAGGCGCAGCCCGTCCATCACGTGCTGGACGAAAACGAGCTGGTCGACGGCTCGGACGAGCTGGGCGTTCTGCTCTACGGCCATGACCTCAACGCCTACTGGTACGGCTCGCAGCTCTCGCTCGCGGAGGCGCGCAAGCTGGCTCCCAACCAGAACGCGACCGGCCTGCAGGTCACCTCGGCGGTGCTCGCAGGCATGGTCTGGGCGCTCGAGAACCCGAATTCGGGCATCGTCGAGGCCGACGAGATGGATTTCCAGCGCTGCCTCGAGGTCCAGATGCCCTACCTCGGACCGGTGAAGGGCTACTACACCGAATGGACCCCGCTCGCCGATCGTCCCGGCCTTTTCCCGGAGGATATCGACGAGAAGGATCCCTGGCAGTTCCGCAACATTCTGGTGCGGTAACTCCACGTGCAAGGTCTTGCTTTCGCGCGGATAACGCGCGATGCAAACCATGTAGGGGGACTCACTACAGGAGAATCGCCGATGCCGAATGCGCGCACGCTCTTATCGGCCACACCGCTTGTCGCGCTTCTGGCGCTCGCCGGATGTCAGGCAACCGGCCCCGGCCCGGGAGGTTCCGGGACAACCGCCTCGCGCCCCTCCGGCGTCGAGGGCGAATGGCTGAGCACGGACGGGGTGGCGATGTCGCGCTTCACCGGCGGCTCGTTCGAGACGCTCGCGGTCGATACCGGGAACAAGCTCGCGACGGGCTCGTACCGCTATGCCGACCAGCGCACGATCGAGATTTCCGTCACCTCGATCATTCGCCAGACGACCTCCAGCGTGAACTGCGCCCTGGTGACCATGCAACAGCTCAACTGCACCAGCTCCGCCGGCCAGCAGTTCGTGCTGGTGCGCAAGCAAGCCGGTGCATGAGCGCCGGACGCTAGCGGACTGATGTCGGAGGGCGGTACGTGATCGCCCTCCTCGCGGTCGCATTCCTCTCGGTTGCGATCCTTCCGCAGCTTTGGGTCCGCTGGACGATCAACCGGCATGCCGCGGACAGGGCGGACTATCCCGGCACGGGCGGCGAGCTGGCGCGTCATCTGCTCAACCGCTTCGACCTTGCCCATGTGAAGGTCGAGATCACCGACAAGGGCGATCACTACGATCCGGACGACAAGGCGGTGCGGCTCTTGAGGCAGCACCATGACGGCCGCTCGCTCTCGGCAGTCGCGATCGCCGCGCACGAGGTCGGCCACGCCATCCAGGACGGGCGCGGCGAGCGCGCGCTCCAGGCGCGTCAGTCGCTGGCAAAGCTGGCGATGCAGACCGACCGGATCGCGTTCTGGTTCTTCCTCGCCGCTCCGTTCTTCGGCATCCTCGCCCGCACCCCGCTTGCCTTCGCCGCCGTGCTCGGACTTGGCGTCGCCCTGCTCGGGGTCCGCGTCCTCGTCAACCTGGTCACGCTGCCGGTCGAGTTCGACGCGAGCTTCGGCAAGGCGCTGCCGATCCTGAAACAGGGACGGTATCTCGACGAAGGCGACCTGCCGCGCATCCGCAGCGTGCTCGCCGCGGCCGCGCTGACCTATGTCGCCGGTGCGCTTATCTCGATGGTCAACCTTGCGCGTTGGATCAGCCTGTTGCGATAGTGCGGAAAAACCATCGGGAGGACACATGCCGGACCATTTCGACGCGCTCGAGACACGTGCGCCCGCCGAGCGCGAGGCGGACCATTTCTCGCGGCTTCCAGTTTTCCTGAGCCAGGCGATGGCGAACGCGCCGGGACTGGCGGCGTGGCTTTCCGGGCACGACCCCGCAACGGTCACCGACCGGCGCGCGCTGGCCAGGCTTCCGGTGCTGCGCAAGTCCGAGCTGATGGAATTCCAGCAGAAGGATCCGCCTTTCGGGGGCTTCGCGAACACTTCGCAGCTGAAGGGCGGGCGCGTCTTCCTGTCGCCCGGTCCGCTGTGGGAGCCGCAGGCGGCCGGCGTCGACCCCTGGCAGGCCGCGCGCGCCTTCCATGCCGCCGGCGTGCGCCAGGGCGAAATCGTCCACAACGCCTTCGCCTATCACATGACGCCCGGCGGCTTCATCCTCGATGAGGGCGCGCGCGCCATGGGCTGCACGGTCTTCGCTGCCGGCACTGGCAATACCGAGATGCAGGTCGACGCCGCCGCGAGCGTCAAGCCGTCGGTCTATGCGGGCACACCGGACTTCCTCAAGGTGATGCTCGACAAGGCTGCCGAGATGGGCCGGGATCTCTCGTCGATCAGAAGGGGCCTCGTCTCGGGCGGCGCGTTGTTCCCCTCGCTGCGCGAGGAATACCGCTCCCGCGGTGTTTCGGTGCTGCAGTGTTACGCCACCGCAGAGTTCGGCGTCATCGCCTACGAGACCGCGCAGGCCGACGGAACCCCCCTGCCCGGCATGATGGTGAACGAGGGGCTGATCCTGGAGATCGTCCGCCCCGGCACGGACGAGCCGGTTCCCGACGGCGAGGTCGGTGAAGTCGTGGTGACGTCGTTCAATTCCGCCTATCCCCTGGTGCGGCTCGGCACCGGCGACCTGTCCGCCATCATCAGCGAGCCTTCGCCCTGCGGGCGCACCAACACCCGCATCCGTGGCTGGCTGGGCCGCGCCGACCAGCGCACGAAAATCAAGGGCATGTTCGTCGATCCGAAGCAGGTCGCGGCGGTCCTCTCGCGCCATCCGGAGATCGCCAAAGGCCGGCTGGTCGTCACCCGGGACGGCGAACGCGACGCGATGGCGCTGCACGTCGAGGCCACGGCCGGCGCTACGACGGACGCCGCGGCGGTCGAGGCAACGCTCCGCGACGTGACCAAGCTGGGTGGCTCGGTGCTGATCGCGCCGGCCGGCAGCCTTCCCAACGACGGCAAGGTGATTGCGGACGAGCGCGACTACCGCGCCTGAGCCCGGCCGGAATCCGCTTGCATCGCTAACGAGCCGGTGGAAGATTGCCCCTACCGGGTTTGCAATATCGCTGACACCTCGCCCCTTTAGGAAGGTGCCGTCGCGAAACATGGGAGACGAAAACATGCGGAAAACCGCCCTGATCGGAGCGCTGTCGGCATCGGTTCTTGCGATGTCCACCGCGGCGTCCTTTGCCGACTACACGCTGAACATCCTGCACATCAACGACTGGCACAGCCGCATCGAGAGCAACAACAAATACGAATCCACCTGCTCGGCCGAGGAAGAAGGCAAGGGCGAGTGCATCGGCGGCGCCGCGCGCCTTGTCACCGCGATCGCCGACCGCCGCAAGGCGCTCGAAGGCCAGAACGTGCTGCTGCTCAACGGCGGCGACAACTTCCAGGGCTCGCTGTTCTACGCGACCTACAAGGGTGCGGCCGAGGCCGAGTTCCTCAACCTGATGAAGTTCGACGCCATGACCGTCGGCAACCATGAGTTCGACGATGGCGAACCGGCTCTCAAGACCTTCCTCGACCTGGTGAAGTTCCCGGTGCTGAGCGCCAACGTCAAGGCGGCTTCCGCCTCCACCATCGTCGACCGCATCAAGCCGTCGCTGGTGCTCGACGTCGGCGGCCAGAAGATCGGCATCGTCGGCGCTGTGACGACCGACACGCCCGAGATCGCCTCGCCCGGACCGAACATCACCATCGAGGACGACATCGCCACCATCACGGCCGAGGTGAAGAAGCTCGAGGCCGAGGGCGTCAACAAGATCATCGCGCTGACGCATGTCGGCTACCCGCGCGACAAGGAACTGATCGCGAAGATCCCGGGCGTCGACGTCGTGGTCGGCGGCCATTCGCACTCGCTGCTGTCGAACACCGATGCGAAGGCCGAAGGCCCGTATCCGACGATGATCGACAATCCGGGCGGCTACAAGGTGCCGGTGACGCAGGCCGCATCCTACTCGAAATATCTTGGCGAGTTCACCGTCACCTTCGACGACAACGGCGTCGTCAAGGAAGCCAAGGGCGACCCGCTCTACCTCGACAAGTCGATCATCCCCGACGAGGCGGTTCTTGCCCGCATCAAGGAACTCGGCGCGCCGATCGAGGAGCTGAAGAAGAAGGAAGTCTCCGAAGCCGCCGCAGCGATCGACGGCGACCGCAAGTCCTGCCGCGCCGTCGAATGCACGATGGGCAACCTGATCGCCGACGCGATGCTCGACCGCACCAAGGACCAGGGTGTCACCATCGCCATCCAGAACGGCGGCGGCATCCGTGCCTCGATCGACCAGGGCGTCATCACCATGGGCGAGGTCCTCACCGTCCTGCCCTTCCAGAACACGCTCGCCACTTTCCAGCTCTCCGGCAAGGACCTGAAGGATTCAATCGAAGCCGGCCTCTCCGAGATCGAAGAGGGCAAGGGCAAGTTTCCGCAGGTCGCGGGCCTGAAATATACGTTCGACAAGTCGGTCGCGCCGAACGGCGGTCGCCTCAAGTCGCTCGAGGTCATGGACGGCGGCGCATGGAAGCCGATCGACGAGGCCAAGGTCTACACGATCGCCACCAACAACTTCGTCCGCGCCGGCGGTGACGGCTACAAGCTCTTCGCCTCCAACGCGCAGAACGCCTATGACTTCGGCCCGAGCCTCGAGCAGGTGGTCGCCGACTACCTCGAGAAGAACCGGCCCTACACGCCGAAGCTCGACGGCCGCATCACCGAGGTGACGCCTGCCGCAGCCGCTGCCCCGGCCGCCGAGCCGGCGCCGGCTGCAACCCCCGCTCCTGCCGCCACTCCGGCTCCCGCCGCGACTCCTGCGCCGGCCGCGACGGCGGAGCCTGCCGCCAAGCTGCCGGAGCTGCCTGCCGCGTCCAACGAGATCGCCAACCAGGCGCCGAAGGTCGAGGGAGCACCCGCGGCGCCTGCGCCCGCCGCGGCCCCCGCCACGCAGACGGCTGCCGCTCCTGCGACGCAGGCCGCATCCCCGGCCACGCACACGATCGTCGCCGGTGACAACTTCTGGAACCTCGCCAAGGAAATCTACGGCGACGGCTTCCTGTGGAAGAAGATCTCGGAGGCCAATCCGGGCCTGAAGCCGAAGGAACTGCCGATCGGCGGCACCCTGAACATCCCGCCGAAGGGCTGACGCGCCGACGCATCGAAATGCGGCCGGGCCGTCCGAACCTCGGGCGGCCCGGTTTCCATTTGCCGCAGCCTTGCCGGCGGCCTTGTTGTTGAATTCGTGCCCGCACGGGCTAAGTGTGGCGCAACACGGAGCAGGCGATGGGCACGACGGAACTGACACCACAGGCCGACCGAAAATCGATAGGGCCCTTGCCTGCCGGCCACCCACCCGTACGCAAGGGCCGCATTGGAGTCCTCCTCGTCAATCTCGGCACGCCCGACGGCACGGACTATGGGTCGGTTCGGCGCTATCTGAAGGAGTTTCTCTCCGACAGGCGCGTCATCGAGATACCTCCCCTCGTCTGGCAGCCGATCCTCAATCTCTTCATCCTGACGACGCGGCCGCAGAAGACCGGCGCCAACTACCGCAAGATCTGGAACACCGAGCTGGACGAGTCGCCGCTGCGCACCTTCACGCGCGGCCAGGCGGAGAAGCTTGCTGCCGCGCTCTCCGACAACCCGGACATCTCGGTCGAATGGGGCATGCGCTACGGCAATCCGTCGACCGCCAGCGCGCTCGATCGCCTGCTCCAGCAGGGCTGCGACCGTATTCTGACCTTCCCGCTCTATCCGCAGTATTCCGCCACCACGACGGCGACCGCGAACGACCAGCTCTTCCGCGCCCTGATGGAGATCCGCAACGCGCCGGCCGTGCGCACCGTGCCGGCCTATTACGACGAGCCGGTCTATATCGACGCGCTGGCAGATTCACTGAAAGGCCATCTCGCCAAGCTCGACTTCGAGCCGGAGGTTGTTCTCGCTTCCTATCACGGCCTGCCGAAGGTCAATCTCGAGAAGGGCGACCCCTATCATTGCCATTGCCTGAAGACGACGCGTTTGCTGCGCGAAAGGCTGGGCTGGGACGAGAAGCGGCTGATCAGCACCTTCCAGTCGCGCTTCGGCGCGCAGGAATGGCTGCAGCCCTACACCGACAAGACGGTCGAGCGGCTGGCCAAGGAGGGTGTCAAGCGCATCGCCATCCTCAATCCCGGCTTCTCGGCCGACTGTATCGAAACGCTGGAAGAGATCGACGGCGAGGTACGCGAAGTGTTCCTGCATGCCGGCGGCGAGCGCTTTGCGCACATCCCCTGCCTCAACGACAGCCCTGAAGGCATGACCGTGATCGAGAGCCTGGTCCGGCGCGAAGTCCAGGGCTGGATCTGACCGGCCGGAACGTCCTTGCAGGCGGCGCGTTTCCCTCGGCTGACTGAGGGGATAGCCGAATGATCCGCAGACTCGACCTGAGGACCGGAACGCCGGTCTGGATGGCCTATCGCGCGCCGCGCGTACCAGTCGCGACGCTCTCGCGCGACATGAAGACCGACGTGCTGGTCGTCGGCATGGGCATATCCGGCGCAATGATCGCCGAGGCGCTCACTGCCGACGGACTGGACGTGATTGTCATCGACCGGCGCGGTCCGCTGAAAGGCTCCACGCCCGCGACGACAGCGCTCGTCCAGTATGAGATCGACCAGCCCCTCACCCTGCTGTCGCGGAAGGTCGGCAAGACGCATGCGCAGGCCGCGTGGCGCCGTTCGCGCGTCGCTGTCGCCAACCTCTCCGCCAGGCTGGACGAACTCGGCATCGCCTGCGCAAAGACTCCACGCCCCTCGCTCCTCCTCGCAGGCAATGTGCTCGGTGCGTCTGGCCTGCGCGACGAAGCCAATGCGCGGCGCGAGGCAGGGCTTTACGCGGAATATCTCACCGCAGGGCAGCTTCGAGATCGTTTCGGCATAGAACGGGACGGCGCGATCCTCAGCCCCGACAACCTAGCGCTCGATCCGCGCAAGATGACGGCGGGATTCCATCTGGCGGCGATCGCGAGGGGTGCGCGCTACCACGCCCCCGCCGAGGCGAGCGCCTTCCGCTCGTCCGCTTCCGGCGTTGAGGTAGAGACGAGCCAGGGCCCGGTCATCTCCGCGAAGCATGTTGTGCTTGCGACCGGCTACGAGCTCGCATCCGTGGCCCCCGCCAAGGGCCACTCCGTCATCTCCACCTGGGCGATCGCGACGCGGCCGCAGAAGCAGGCCCTCTGGCCTTCGCAAGCCTTCATCTGGGAAGCGTCGGACCCGTATCTCTATCTACGCGCCACGGCTGACGGCCGCGTCGTTTGCGGCGGCGAGGACGAGGAATTCCAAGACGAGGACGCGCGCGATGCCCTCATGGCCGCTAAGACGAAACGCATCGCTGAAAAGCTCGGCCGGCTGATGCCGCACCTGGACGTCACGCCGGAATTCGCCTGGACCGGCTCTTTCGGTACGACCGCAACCGGCCTGCCGATCATCGCGAAAATCCCGCGCCACCCACGCATCCATTCCGTCATGGGATATGGCGGCAACGGCATCACCTTCTCGCGCATGGCGGCCGAGATCATCCGCACGGACCTCGCCGGCGGCCGCGATGCCGACGCCGCGCTCTTCGCCTTCCCCGAATAGCAACCCGGCCGGGGATTGTTGCGCGCCGAGATTGTAACGCGCACGGAACACGCTTAAATCGTTGGACGCAGGCGATGCGAAGCGGCATCCGTCCACCGAAACGGGGGTTCCCATGGACTTTTCTGGCCTCGATATCGTGATACCGGTCCTCGTGGTCCTGGTGCTTCTGCTCATCTTCGCAGGTATCAAGACCGTCCCGCAGGGGTTCAACTACACGGTCGAGCGCTTCGGCCGTTACACCCGAACGCTCACCCCCGGCCTTAATCTGATCATCCCGTTCATCGACCGCCTCGGCGCGAAGATGAACATGATGGAGCAGGTTCTGGATGTTCCGACCCAGGAGGTCATCACGCGCGACAACGCGATCGTCGCAGTTGACGGCGTCGCCTTCTTTCAGGTGCTGAACGCGCCGCAGGCCGCCTATCAGGTGTCGGGCCTGCAGAATGCTATCCTCAACCTGACAATGACCAACATCCGCTCGGTCATGGGCTCGATGGATCTCGACGAGCTTCTGTCCAACCGCGACGCGATCAACGAGCGCCTGCTCAAGATCGTCGATGACGCGGCGAGCCCATGGGGCATCAAGATGACCCGCGTCGAGATCAAGGACATCAATCCGCCCGCGAACCTGGTGGAATCCATGGCCCGCCAGATGATGGCCGAACGCAACAAGCGCGCCCAGATCCTCGAAGCGGAAGGTTTGAAGCAGGCGCAGGTGCTGGAGGCGGAAGGCCGCAAGGAAGCCGCCTTCCGCGATGCCGAGGCCCGCGAACGCGCCGCCGAGGCCGAGGCCCGCGCCACGCAGGTCGTGTCCGAAGCGATCGCCAAGGGTGATGTCCAGGCCATCAACTACTTCGTCGCACAGAAATACACCGAGGCGCTGGCGAAGATCGGTTCCGCCACCAACAGCAAGGTGGTGTTGATGCCGATGGAGGCTTCCTCGCTGATCGGCACGCTGGGGGGCATCGGCGAGATCGCCAAGGAAGTGTTCCGCGCGGAGGGCACCGCGGGCGCGCAGCGCTTGGCCGGCCGCACTCCACGCGTCCCGCCGGAAGGCGGGAACTGAGGCCGCGCCTCGTTCCAGGCGCAGGGAGGTAACGCATGCTCGAACGGATATTCCTGGAGCTCGGACCCTGGAACTGGATGGTTCTCGGCTTCGTGCTGCTCGCGCTGGAAATTCTCGTCCCGGGTGTCTTCCTGCTCTGGATCGGCATCGCGGCGATCATCGTCGGTGCGCTGTCGCTGCAGTTCTGGGACTGGGCGGCCTGGACCTGGCAGGTGCAGACGCTGCTTTTCCTCGCCTTGTCGCTGGTCGCCGCCTATGTCGGCCACCGCGTCAACAAGGCGCGCGAGACCGACAGCGACGAACCCTTGCTCAACCGTCGCGACGCCCAGCTCGTCGGGCGCACCGCGACGCTCGAGGAGCCGATCCGCGAGGGCCGCGGTCGCATCAGGCTGGATGACACGGTCTGGAAGGTGATCGGCCCCGACGCCCAGCCGGGCACGCGCGTCCGCGTCGTCAGCGCGCATGGCGGAGAGCTGACCGTCGAGACGGTCTGACGGAACTCAGGCCGCGCCGATCCTCAAAAGATCATGCAGGTGGACGATGCCGACCGGCTTCGGGCCTTCGACAACCATCAGCGTCGTGATCGCGGACGAGTTGATCAGCTGCAGCGCGGTGGCGGCGAGCATGTCGGGCGAGATGGTCTTGGGATTGCGCGTCATCACCTGCTCGACGCTGAGCGACAGCAGGTCGCTGTCGATGTGACGGCGCAGGTCGCCGTCGGTGATGATCCCGGTCAGCGCACCCTCCCCGTCGACGATGCCGACGCAGCCGAAGCGCTTGCGCGAGATCTCCAGGATCGCCTCGCGCATGCTCGTGCCCGCCGGCACGATCGGCAGGCGGTCGCCGGTATGCATGATGTCGCCGATGAGCGTGAGGTTGGCGCCGAGTTGTCCGCCCGGGTGGAAGGTGCGGAAATGGTCGGCCGTGAAGCCCCTTGCCTCCAGCAGCGCCACCGCGATCGCGTCGCCGATGGCGAGTTGCAGCAGCGTCGAGGTGGTCGGCGCCAGCCCGTGCGGGCAGGCTTCCGGCGCGCGTGGAAGGCAGAGCACGACGTCGGATTCCCGCGCCAGGATCGAGCCATCGTTCGAGGTGATCGCGATCAGCGGGATGGAGAAGCGCCGCGCATAGGAAACGATGCCCTTGAGCTCGGCGCTCTCGCCCGACCACGACATAGCGATGACGACGTCATCGCTGGCGATCATGCCGAGATCGCCGTGATTCGCTTCAGCTGGATGGACGAAAAAAGCCGGCGTACCGGTTGAGGCAAGCGTCGCGGCGAGCTTCGAGCCGATATGGCCGCTCTTGCCGACGCCGGTGACGATCACGCGGCCGGAAATGCCCGAAATCGCCGAGACCGCATCCGCGAAGGGCTCGGCGAGCCCGTTGTCGAGCGCGGCTGCGAGAGCAGCCATTCCGGCCTGTTCCGTCGTGATTGTCCGCACCGCGGAGCGGATCGCGGCGGCGCGGTCTACGGTCTTGCGTTTCAGGCCTGCATGCATGGCGCCCGGATTAGCGCGTCGTCCCGTTCCTGTCCAACGCTGTTTCAGAGCGGCTGGCGCTTCTCAACCCTCCATTAACCATCGCCGTTTACGGTTCGGTAAGCATGGCGCAAGCAGCGCCGTGGCAAATTCGAGTGGTCATGCCGCGTCTTCGAACCCCTTCGTCGCGCCTGCTGCGCAGCCGGGCTCTGCTGCTCTCGGCTGGCGTCGTGCTCGTCGCGCTCGCCCCGGCATTCTCGCAGGAAGCAGGTCTGCGCGGCGAAGTGACCGAAGCCGATATCCGCAGGGACCTCGTCTCCCGCCCCTCGCCGCTCTATCCGGTGACGCCGCCGACGCCGGAGGAGCAGCGCGCCGCCAACCCCGCCTACGTTCCCGAAGGCCCCCGCGCGACCGAGGAAGAGGCCGTTCCGGCGGAAACGCTCTCGACCCTGTTCTCCGATGCGGCAGGCGATGCCGCGGCACTCGGAGAACCCGAAGCGGCGGAGAGGCCCGTTGGCGTCCGCAAACGCGAGAGCGAGACAGAAGCCGTTCCCGAAGAACCCGCCGCGGAGGAGGAAGAGCCCGCTTCCGCCAACCCGCGCGCGGAAAAGGTCGATTCGGAGGACGAAGAGCGCAACATCCGCATTGAGCCCGAGAACGTCCGCACCGCCGGCATCGAGAGCCCCGAGCCGGAGGTGGAGGAGAACCCCTACGCGCCGCTCGGGCTGCGCCTCGGCACCTTCAATGTCATCACCACGCTGGAACAGGGCCTGACCTGGACTTCCAACGCGACCTACAGCCCACAACCGAAGTCGGCATTGCTCTCCGAGTCGACGCTGCGCCTCAATGCGGCATCCGACTGGTCGCGACACTCGGCGAACATCAACGCGTACGGCACCTACCGCAAATCGATCAGCGGCGAGCCCGTCACCGATCCGTCGGCGGGCATTGACGCCACGCTCAACCTCGACTTCGCCGACGACCTGCGCGGCATCGGCAAGCTCGGCTATGTGCTGAAGCGCGAGGACGCCGATTCGCCCGTCGAACAACCGGAAACAGTCACGTCACGACCTATCCGCCAGGAGATCACAGGTAGCCTCGGGCTCGAGAAGGATGTCGGCAAGCTGCGCTTTGCCGCGACCGCCAACCTGCTGCGCCTCGACTACAGCGACGCCGACCTCAGCGAGGGCGGAACCCTCTCGCAGCGCGAGCGCAATTCGACGCTGGTCACCGGCGTTCTTCGCGCCGGCTATGAGATCTCGCCGGCGATCACGCCCTTTTTGGAACTCGAATACGGCCGCCGCAGCTACGACTTCACGCCCGAGGGCGGCAACCACCGCTCCTCCGACCGCATGGCCGCGCGGCTCGGCACGGAACTCGACCTCGGCGAAAAGCTGTCCGGCGAGCTGGCGCTCGGCTATGTGACTGAAAACTTCGACGATGCCGCCCTCTCCGACATTTCGGGCATGTCGGCGAGCGCCGACCTGTCCTGGTCGCCGCAACGCGGCACGACCGTCGGCTTCAACGCCTCGACCGAGGTGGAAGGCACGACGACTGCAAACGAGAGCGGGTCCGTCCTCTATTCGGGAACCGTCTCGTTGCAGCGCGAGATCCGCGCCAACCTGTCGGCAAACGCCTCGCTCGGCCTGTCCTGGCGCGATTATGCCTCGACGCCGGACCACGATCTCACCTGGCGCGGAGAAACCTCGCTGACCTGGTGGCTCAACCGCTATGCCGGGGTGACCGGGCGCTACCGGTTCGAGCATCTGACCAGCACGAAGACGGAAAGCGACACGACGGTCCACAACGTCTTCCTGGGCGTCACGCTGCAACGGTAGCGGCCGTGCCGGCCGCTATTCCGTGGGCGTCACCTCGGCAGACAGCCGTTCGATCGCCGACTGGACATGGCCGCGCATGTCCGGCCGCCAGAGGCCGAAGGCAATGTTCGCCTCGATGAAGCCTTCGGGCGAGCCGCAGTCGAAGGTGCGGCCGCGATAGTGGAAGCCGTGGAAAGTCTGTGCCTTGGCGAGCGTCAGCATTGCGTCGGTAAGCTGGATCTCGTTGCCCGCCCCGCGCTCCTGCGTGGCGAGGATGGAGAAGATCTCCGGCTGCAGGATGTAGCGCCCGTTGATGAACAGGTTGGACGGCGCGGTGCCCGGCTTGGGCTTCTCGACCATCTGTGAGATCTCGAAGCCGGTGTGGACATCCCTGCCCTTGCCGACGATGCCGTATTTGTGCGCTTCGGCGGGATCGCATTCCTGCACGGCGACGACGTTGCCGCCCGCCTCCTCGTAGAGCTCGACCATCGAGGCCATGCAGCTCTTCTGCGACTGCATGATCATGTCCGGCAGCAGCAGCGCGAACGGCTCGTCGCCGACGAGTTCGCGCGCGCACCATACTGCATGCCCGAGGCCGAGCGGCACCTGCTGGCGTGTGAAGCTGGTCGTGCCGGCCTCCGGCTGCATCGCCGACAGCTTGTTGAGCGGCTCCGTCTTGTTGCGCTCCCGCAGCGTCGCGTTGAGCTCGAACTGGATGTCGAAATGGTCCTCGATCACGGCCTTGTTGCGGCCGGTGACGAAGATGAAATGCTCGATGCCGGCGGCGCGTGCCTCATCCACCACATACTGGATCACCGGCTTGTCGACGACGGTGAGCATCTCCTTCGGGATAGCCTTCGTCGCCGGGAGAAACCGTGTTCCGAGCCCTGCGACCGGAAACACTGCCTTGCGAATCTTCTTCTTGGACACCTTTTCCTCCGCGCCGGTTTCACCGGCGTTGGTCCGACACTTTCATGCCGGAATTTAGAAATACTGAACATTTCCGCAACTGACCAAACGGAATGCGTACTTGACGTTCAGGTTCCGTATCGTCTCTATGGTAAACTGAATCCTAACCCTCTTCTCCGATGAATTGGCTTCCGAAACGACGATGGAGGCAAGTATGTTCATTCGCAGAACGACGATCCGCGCGGGGGTTGCCGCTCTTGCGCTCACGCTCGGCTCGATGGTTGCGGCTGCGCCCGCCCTCGCCGACGCCGGCTTCAAGCGCTGGATCGCCGATTTCCGCGGCGTCGCCGCCGGTGCCGGGATTTCCGGCAGCACGTTCGACCGCGCCTTCCGGGGGGTCAGCGATCCCGATCCGGAAGTGCTCGAAAAGGCGCGCTACCAGCCCGAATTCACCGCTCCGGTATGGGACTATTTCGACAACCGGGTGAACGAGGATTCGGTCCGCGTCGGCCGCGAGATGGCGCGCAAATACAAGTCCACCCTCGACAAGATCGAGGCGCGCTTCGGTGTCGATCGCCACATCCTGCTCGCCATCTGGTCGATGGAATCGAACTACGGCGAAATCCTCGAGAACGACAAGGTCATGCGCAACGTCGTGCGCTCGCTCTCGACGCTCGCCTATGCCGACAAGAAGCGCGCCAAATTCGCCCGCACCCAGCTGATCGCGGCGCTGAAGATCCTGCAACGCGGCGACATCGACGAAAGCCATCTGACCGGCTCGTGGGCCGGCGCCATGGGGCACACGCAGTTCATTCCGACGAGCTTCATCGCCTACGGCGTCGACTTCGACGGCAACGGCCGCCGCGACATCTGGAATTCGGTTCCCGATGCGCTCGCCACCGCGGCCAACCTGCTTGCCAAGAACGGCTGGCAGTCGGGGCAGACGTGGGGCTACGAGGTCGCCCTGCCGCAGGGCCGCAAGTTCCCGGGCGGCAAAGCGTCGATCGCGAAGTGGGTGGACATGGGCATTACGAGGGCAAGCGGCAAGCCGTTCCGCTCGACGGGCATGTCGGCCGAGCTGAAGGTTCCGGACGGACGTTCCGGCCCGGCATTCCTGGCGACGAAGAACTTCTTCGTGCTGAAGGCCTACAACAATGCGGACAAATATGCCCTGGCGGTCGGCCTCCTTGCCGACCAGATTGCAGGCTATGGCGAACTCGTGAACGACTGGAACCGGCCGTTCACGAAGCTGACCTTCGCGGAGAAGCAGGAACTGCAGAAGCGTCTCCTCACGCTCGGCTATTATGACGGCGAGTTGGACGGCAAGATCGGCTCGGGCTCGCGCGAGGCGATCAAGGCGTTCCAGCAGCGCGCAGGTCTCGCGGCCGACGGACATCCGAGCAAGGAAGTGCTGACGACGCTTCGTCAGAGATAGTGGTGGGTTTTGCGACACACGGCGTTCCGGAACATCTCATCCAGGGCCATCGCGATCTTGACGGTCGCGGTGGCCGCGACTTTTTTCGTGTCGTCGATCGCACCCGTCTTCGCGCAGGATCGCCCGCGTTCGCTGTTCGACTTTCTGTTCCGGTCGAACAGGCCGAGGCCGGAGGTCGAGGTTCCGGAGAAGCTGCCGCGCCCGACGATCAAGCGCAAGACGTCCGCCAGCGCGAGCGAGCCCAGCGCGCCGGCGCCAGAGGCCGTCGCCAAGGCGGAGGATGCCCGCGTGGTGCTCGTCGTCGGCGACTTCCTGGCCAGCGGCCTGGCCGAGGGGCTTGAGAGCGCTTACGCCGAGCTTCCCAACGTGCGCGTCGTGGTGAGGGCGAACGGCTCCTCCGGCATCGTCCGCGACGATTTCTACGATTGGCCGGCTGAGATCGGCGGCATCATCGAACAGGAAAAGCCTGCGGCGGTGGTGGTCATGCTCGGCGCGAACGACCGTCAGGAAATGCGCGTCGGAGACGTGCGTGAACCGAAGCGTTCCGAGAACTGGATGAAGGAATACGAACGGCGCGTCGCCAATCTCGCCAAGGCGGTGACCGATCGCACGATCCCGCTCGTCTGGGTCGGCATGCCGTCGTTCAAGAATTCCACCATGGCGTCCGACATGCTCGCCTACAACGACGTCTACCGCTCGGCGGCGGAAGCCGCGGGCGGCAGCTTCGTCGACATCTGGGACGGTTTCGTCGACGAGAACGGCGCCTTCGTCTCGACCGGTCCGGACATCAACGGCAACCCGGTGAGGCTGCGGTCGGGCGAGAACGGCATCAACCTGACCCGGCCCGGCAAGCGCAAGGTCGCCTTCTACGCCGAGAAGCCGCTGGAGAAGATTCTCGGCACGGCCAGGCCGGCGCAGATCGGGGCAATCGGCCCGAACGGGCTCTTGCCGCAGCCGCCGGGCGCGGTCGGCCCGGTCGATATCGATCGCACCGTTCCGATTTCGCTGTCCGATCCGGAACTGAACGGCGGTCAGGAACTGCTGGGCGCCACATTCAAGCCCGGCGTGGAAAAATCGCAGACCGCGGCGGAAAAGCTCACCAAGGAAGGCATCGCGCCGCGGCCGGTCGTCGGCCGGGCAGACGATTTCGGCGACGGCGTCGCGGCGAAGTCCGCAGCCGGAACTCCCCCGGCGGCAGCGGAGAAGACGACGGCGATCGCGAACTGACGTCGCCGCCGGTGATCCGGCCTATCGCGGCAGGACCGAAGACCCCATCAGATGCTCGTCGACCGCGCGGGCGGCCTGCCGGCCCTCGCGGATCGCCCAGACGACCAGCGACTGGCCGCGACGCACGTCGCCGGCGGCGAACAGCTTGTCGACGGAAGTGCGGTAGTCCTTGTCGTTGGCCACGACATTGGTCGAGCCGCGCGCATCGCGGTTGAGCTTCAGCCCCTCGGTGGTCGATGCGAGCCCATCCTCCATCGGCCCGGCGAAGCCGATCGCGATGAAGGCGAGATCCGCGCGGATGACGAATTCGGTGCCGGCGATCGGCTTGCGCTTCTCGTCGACCTCGCAGCACTTCACGCCGGTCAGCGCCCCGTCCTCGCCGATGAACTCCAGCGTCGCGACCTGGAACTCGCGCTCTGCGCCCTCGGCCTGGCTGGACGAAGTGCGCATCTTGGTCGCCCAGTACGGCCAGACGGTCAGCTTGTCCTCCTTCGCGGGCGGCTGGGGGCGAATGTCGAGCTGCGTGACGCGGACGGCGCCCTGGCGGAACGCAGTACCGACGCAGTCGGACGCCGTGTCGCCGCCCCCGACCACGACCACATGCTTGCCGTTGGCGAGGATCGGATCCGCCGCCCAGGCGACCGACGTGATCGGCTCGCCGCCGACACGCTTGTTCTGCTGCACCAGATACGGCATCGCATCGTGCACGCCGGAGAATTCGATCCCGGGGATGCCCGCCGGACGCGGCTTCTCGGAGCCGCCGCAATAGAGGACGGCGTCATACTCGGCGATCAGCTCGTCGAGCGGCTTGTCCACGCCGACATTGACGTTGCAGAAGAAGGTGACACCCTCGCCCTGCATCTGCTCGACGCGGCGGTCGATATAGTGCTTCTCGATCTTGAAGTCGGGAATGCCAAAGCGCATCAGCCCACCGGGACGGCTCTCGCGCTCGTAGACATGCACCTCGTGCCCGGTGCGGCCAAGCTGCTGCGCCGCCGCCATGCCGGCCGGCCCCGAACCGATGATAGCGACCTTCTTGCCCGTCTTCGCGGCTGCCGGCTGCGGCACGATATAGCCGCTGTCATAGGCCTTGTCGGCAATCGCCTGCTCGATCGTCTTGATCGCGACCGGAATGTCCTCGAGATTCAGCGTGCATGCCTCCTCGCAGGGCGCCGGGCAGATGCGGCCGGTCCACTCCGGGAAGTTGTTCGTCGAATGGAGATTGCGGATCGCGTTGTCCCAGTCGCCATTGTAGACGAGGTCGTTCCAGTCCGGAATCTGGTTGTGGACCGGGCAGCCCGTCGGGCCATGACAATAGGGCACGCCGCAATCCATGCAGCGCGCGGCCTGTTTCTCGACCTCCTTGTCCGACATCGGCAGCGTGAATTCGCGGAAGTGCCTGATGCGGTCGGAGGCCGGCTGGTACTTGTGCACCTGCCGGTCGATCTCAAGAAAGCCTGTTACCTTGCCCATCGAAGTTCCTACTCACGATCCACGGGAGCATCCCGCAGCCAATTCTCTACTTTCAGTCCAGGAACGCGAACGAATTCTCGTTCGTTGTCCGTGACCAGCGTCACCCCGAGTGCCACGGTGTGAGCGGCGATAAGCATGTCGTTCTGGCCAATTATCCTGCCTGTGCGTTCCAGCAACGTCCGTATGCGCGCATATGCAAAGTCGGCTGGCGTATCCCAAGGTGCGATCTCGAAACTTGCCAGGGTCTGCTCTATCAGCTGCTCCAGCTTGGGCGAATCCGCTTTCGTGTAACCGAACCTCAGTTCGGCAGCGACGATGATGCTGGTGCCGAGCTCGCCCACTTCCAAGTTCCGCACCCGACTTGCGGCGGCACCATTCGGAAACCTGTAGATGTTCGAGATCACATTTGTGTCGAGCAGATACCTCACTTCGGAAAGTCCAGATCCACCGGGTCGGGCGGAAAGTCCTCTATTTCCGGAAACTCATCGTCGGTCAGCGGCGGCTGCTGCCGCAACCAGTCGATGAGTTCGCGAGGAGACATCCGTTTCTTGCCCGGTGAGATCGTAAGGCTACCATCGGCCTCTCTGCTGATCGTGACTTCATCTCCCTCAAGCTCGAATTCCTTAGGAATGCGCACCGCCTGACTCCGCCCATTGCGAAAAAGGCTGGCAGTGCGCGTTTTGTTGTCGTGTGCGTTCACCGAACCTCTCCTTATGGCATATGACAAAGCATATGCCATAAGTCGCCCCATTTCAATGGAGCCTACTCCGCCGCGACCCCCATGCGAGAGCGCTCCATCTCGATCAGCGCACGGCGGTACTCGACCGGCATGACCTTCCGGAACTTCGGCCGGAACTCAGCCCAGTTGTCGAGGATATGCTTGGCCCGCGTCGAACCCGTATAGTGCAGGTGGTTCGAGATGAGCTGGTAGAGCCGCTCGTCGTCGTGCCGCGTCATGTCACCGGTCACGTCGACGCGGCCCATATGGGCAATGTCGCCGCCATGGTGATGCAGCTTCTCGAGCAGCTCGTCCTCTTCCGGCACCGGCTCCAGGTCGACCATCGCCATGTTGCAGCGTTCGGCGAAGTCGCCGGCCTCGTCGAGCACATAGGCGATGCCGCCCGACATGCCCGCCGCGAAGTTGCGGCCGGTCTTGCCGATAACCACCACCACGCCACCGGTCATGTATTCGCAGCCGTGGTCGCCCACGCCTTCGACGACGGTGACGGCGCCGGAGTTACGCACGGCGAAGCGTTCGCCGGCGACGCCGCGGAAGTAGGCCTCGCCCTCGGTTGCACCGTAGAGCACGGTGTTGCCGACGATGATGGAGTCCTCCGCCACGATCCGTGCATCATCCGCCGGGCGGATGACGATGCGACCGCCCGACAGGCCCTTGCCGACATAGTCGTTGCCGTCGCCCACCAGCTCGAACGAGACGCCACGCGCCAGGAAAGCCGCGAAAGACTGCCCGGCCGTTCCGGTCAGCTTGACGTTGATCGTGTCGGGACGAAGCCCCTTGTGACCGAAGCGCTTGGCGACCTCGCCCGACAGCATCGCGCCGGCCGAACGGTCGACGTTGCGAATGGTCGCCTCGATCGTCACGGGCTGCCGGGCGACGAGCGCCGGCTCAGCCTCGGCGATCAGCCTGCGGTCGAGGACGTCGTCGATCGGATGCTTCTGGGTCTGCGTCCAGTAGGTCTCTTCCTTCAGCGCGTCCGGCTTGTAGAACATGCGCGTGAAGTCGAGGCCCTTCGCCTTCCAGTGATCGATCACCGCCCGCTTCTCCAGCAGGTCCGATTGGCCGATGATCTGGTCGAGATGCGTGTAGCCCATCTGGGCGAGCAGCTCGCGCACCTCATCGGCGACGTAGAAGAAGAAGTTGATCACGTCTTCGGGCGTGCCCTTGAAGCGCTTGCGCAGCACCGGGTCCTGCGTCGCCACGCCCACCGGACAGGTGTTGAGGTGGCACTTGCGCATCATGATGCAGCCGGCCGCGATCAGCGGCGCCGTCGAGAAGCCGAACTCGTCGGCGCCGAGGAGCGCGCCGACGATCACGTCGCGGCCGGTGCGGAGCCCGCCGTCGACCTGAAGCGCCACGCGGCTGCGCAGGCCGTTCAGCACCAGCGTCTGGTGCGTCTCGGCAAGGCCCATCTCCCAGGGCGAGCCGGCATGCTTGAGGGAGGTCAGCGGCGAAGCGCCGGTGCCGCCGTCATAGCCCGAGACCGTGATGTGGTCCGCGCGCGCCTTGGCGACGCCGGCGGCGACCGTGCCGACGCCGACTTCCGAAACGAGCTTGACCGACACGCCTGCGGCCGGATTGACGTTCTTCAGGTCGAAGATCAGCTGCGCGAGATCCTCGATCGAATAGATGTCGTGATGCGGCGGCGGCGAGATCAGGCCGACGCCCGGCGTCGAATGCCGGGTCTTGGCGATGGTCGCGTCGACCTTGTGGCCGGGCAACTGGCCACCCTCGCCGGGCTTGGCGCCCTGCGCGACCTTGATCTGCATCATGTCGGAGTTGACGAGATACTCCGCCGTCACGCCGAAACGGCCCGAGGCCACCTGCTTGATGGCCGAGCGCTCCGGGTTCGGAGAGCCGTCCGGCAGCGGCTTGTAGCGGTCAGGCTCCTCGCCCCCTTCTCCCGTATTCGACTTGCCGCCGATCCGGTTCATTGCGATCGCGAGCGTGGTATGGGCCTCGCGCGAGATCGAGCCGAACGACATCGCGCCCGTCGAGAAGCGCTTGACGATCTCGGACGCAGGCTCGACGCTCTCCAGCGGCACCGGCTTGCGGCCGGCAGCTTCCGCCAGCTTGATCTCGAACAGGCCGCGAATGGTCTTGGCCCGCGCCGCGGCGCTGTCGAGCTCGGAAGAATATTCCTTGAACGTCTCCCACGACTTCTTGCGCACCGCGTGCTGCAGCGTCGCGACCGCGTCGGGCGACCACATATGCGCCTCGCCGCGCATGCGGAACATGTATTCGCCGCCGACGTCGAGCGCGCTGCGCAGCACGGGGTTGTCGCCGAAGGCGTCCGAGTGGCGACGCACCGTCTCCTCGGCGATCTCGTCCAGGCCGACGCCCTCGATCGTGGTCGCGGTGCCCGCGAAGTAACGGTCGACAAACTCGGACTTGAGACCCACCGCGTCGAAGATCTGCGCGCCGCAATAGGACTGATAGGTCGAGATGCCCATCTTGGACATGACCTTCAGGATGCCCTTGCCGATCGACTTGATGAAGCGGCCGACGATCTCGCCCGCATCCACCTCAGGCGGGAACTCGCCGCGCTTGTGCATGTCGAGCAGTGTGTCGAAGGCGAGATACGGATTGATCGCCTCCGCGCCATAGCCGGCGAGACAGCAGAAGTGATGCACCTCGCGCGGCTCGCCGGTCTCGATGACGAGGCCGACAGACGTGCGCAGACCCTTGCGGATCAGGTGGTGATGCACGGCCGCCGTCGCGAGCAGCGAGGGAATGGCGATGCGGTCCGGTCCGACCTGGCGGTCGGACAGGATGATGATGTTGTAGCCGCCCGCGACCGCTGCCTCCGAGCGCTCGCACAGCCTCTCCAGCGCACCCTGCATGCCCGCCGCCCCTTCGGACGACGAATAGGTGATGTCGATGGTCTTGGTGTCGAACCGGTCTTCGGTGTGGCCGACCGAGCGCAGCTTTTCCAGATCGCCATTGGTCAGGATCGGCTGGCGCACCTCGAGCCGCTTCTTGCGCGACGTCCCCACGAGATCGAAGATGTTCGGCCGCGGCCCGATGAACGAGACGAGGCTCATCACCAGTTCCTCGCGGATCGGGTCGATCGGCGGGTTGGTGACCTGGGCGAAGTTCTGCTTGAAATAGGTGTAGAGCAGCTTCGACTTGTCCGACATGGCCGAGATCGGCGTGTCGGTGCCCATCGAGCCCACGGCCTCCTGGCCGGTGGTGGCCATCGGCGACATCAGGATCTTGGTGTCTTCCTGCGTGTAGCCGAAGGCCTGCTGGCGGTCGAGCAGCGTCACGTCGCGGCGCGGCTCGCGCGGCGCCACCGGCTTCAGGTCCTCGAGGATGATCTGCGTGTTCCTCAGCCAGTCGCGATAGGGATGCTTCGCGGCAATCTGCGACTTGACCTCGTCGTCGGAGACGATGCGGCCTTCCTGCAGGTCGATCAGCAGCATGCGGCCGGGCTGCAGCCGCCACTTCTTGACGATGTGCTTCTCCTCGACCGGCAGCACGCCGGCCTCGGATGCCAGGATCACCCGGTCGTCGTCGGTGACGATGTAGCGCGCCGGGCGCAGGCCGTTGCGGTCCAGCGTCGCGCCGATCTGACGACCGTCGGTGAACGCGACCGCCGCCGGCCCGTCCCACGGCTCCATGAGCGCGGCGTGATACTCGTAGAACGCCTTGCGGTCGGCGCCCATCAGCTTGTTGCCGGCCCAGGCTTCCGGGATGAGCATCATCATCGCATGGGCCAGCGAATAGCCGCCCTGCGTCAGGAACTCGAGCGCATTGTCGAAGCAGGCCGTGTCCGACTGCCCCTCATAGGAGATCGGCCACAGCTTCGAGATGTCGTTGCCGAACAGCTCCGAATCGACCGACGCCTGCCGCGCCGCCATCCAGTTGACGTTGCCGCGCACCGTGTTGATCTCGCCGTTGTGCGCGACCATCCGGTACGGATGCGCCAGCTTCCACGACGGGAAGGTGTTGGTCGAGAAGCGCTGGTGGACGAGGATCAGCGCGGATTCGAAATCCGGATCCGAGAGGTCCTTGTAGTAGGAGCCGACCTGGTAGGCGAGGAACATGCCCTTGTAGACGATGGTGCGCGACGAGAGCGACACGCAGTACGCGCCGACGTCCTTGTTGTCGTGCTCGTGGTAGAGCCGCCCCGAGATCACCTTGCGCAGGATATAGAGCCACCGCTCGTATTCGTCGTCGGACGAGGCCTCGGCAGGCCGGCCGAAGAAGACCTGCCGGTGCACCGGTTCGGCGGCCGCGATGTCGGGCGCCTTCGACAGTGACTCGTTGTCCACCGGCACGTCGCGGAAGCCGAGCAGGGGCACGCCTTCCGAGGCCGCGCTCTCGCGAATCAGCTCCTCGACGTGCAGACGCTTCGTCTCGTCCCGCGGCATGAACCAGTGACCGACGGCATACTGGCCGACCGGCGGAAGCTCGACGCCCTGCGCCGCCATCTCGCGGCGGAAGAACTTGTCTGGAATCTGGACGAGCACGCCCGCGCCGTCGCCCATCAGCGGGTCAGCTCCGACTGCGCCGCGATGCGTCAGGTTCTCGAGCATGAACAGCCCGTCCTTGACGATCTGGTGCGACTTGACGTTCTTCATCTGCGCGATGAAGCCGACGCCACAGGCATCGTGCTCGTTGCGCGGATCATAGAGGCCGACGCGGCCAGGCTGCGTTTTGACGGCGCGCGCATTGCCCTGCGTACGGGCAGCAAGCTCCGTCGTCAGAGATGGCGTCATGTCCGTCATCGCTTCATCCTCCTGTTCGATCGGGGAATCGGTCCCCGCACCCATCGCGCGCAAGGCCGGAATGGCGCGATGATACGCCAATTCCGGCCATCGTAACGACGATAATTAAGACAGCAGTGCTGTCCTATATTTTGTATGGCAGAAATCGGGCGGCCACACAAGACCGAATTGCAAAGGTTGAGGTCGGGCTGCGTATTTTTCATGCATGGGCATGCAGTCGACGGAAATTTTCTTTCGCCACCAGCCGGCAGGCGAAAACGGCGCGCCCGACGGCAAGCCGGCCGCCGGCCGTTGCCCGCTGAAAGATGCTTGCACAAGACGATCTGAACGAACAGTGTCCCGCCGCACTGCAACAGGGGCCCAGCATGATCTTTTCCTCCGACAACTGGGCAGGCGCCCACCCATCCATCGCCGAAAGCCTCGTCAGGCACGCCCGGGGCTTCGCATCGGCCTATGGGACGAGCGATCTCGACAAGGCGGTCGACGCCACATTTAGCCGGATCTTCGAACGCGATGTCGCCGTCTTTTTCGTCGGCACCGGCACGGCCGCGAATTCGCTTGCGATGGCCGCCTGCTACAGGCCGGGCGGCGTGGCCTTCTGCCATTCCGACGCACATATGATCGTCGACGAGTGCGGCGCGCCGGAATTTCTCGCCGGAGGGATCCGCCTCTGTCCCGTGGCGGGTGCGCTCGGCAAGATCGGCCCGGATGCGCTTTCCGCGGCGATCGGTCGCTATTCGGCGCGGGTCGTCCATTCCGGTCAGCCGATGGCAGTCTCGATCACCCAGGCGACGGAAGTCGGAACCGTCTATTCGCTGGACGAGATCGAGGCGGTGGCAGGGGTTTCGCATGCCCACGGACTGCCCTTGCACATGGACGGCGCACGCTTCGCGAACGCGCTCGTGGCGCTGGAGACGACGCCGGCCGAGATGACCTGGAAGCGCGGCGTCGACCTGGTTTCCTTCGGCGGCACCAAGAATGGCTGCTGGTGCGCGGAGGCGCTCGTCGTCCTCGATCCGGGGAAAGCCGCCGAGATTCCCTTCCTGCGCAAGCGGTCGGCGCATCTCTTCTCGAAATCGCGCTTCATAGCGGCGCAGTTCGAGGCCTATTTCGCCGACGATCTGTGGCTCGCCACCGCGCGCCACGCCAATGCGATGACGAAGCGCCTGGCGGACGTGCTCGCCTCGTCCAATCGCGTCAGGCTTGCCTGGACGCCGGATGCGAACGAGGCCTTCGCCGTGATGCCGCGGGCGCTGATGGAAGAGCTGAACGCCCAGGGCGCCCGCTTCTATCCCTGGGCAAAGCCCGCGTCCTATGACGAGCCGGTCGCCGACGACGAAACGGTCTGCCGCTTCGTGACGAGCTTCGCGACGCGCGATGAGGATATCGACGGGTTCCGCAAGCTGCTGATGTCGAAATAGATCCTGACCCGATTGTCAGGAGGTCCGCCCGCCCCGGCTGGCCGGACGGACCCAGGCCTCCTAGCTGTGTCACGGGCGGATCGCCAGTGACGGAACAGGAGCCACACGATGTCCTCATTCGCGGAATTCATGGAGCGGCGCGAAGCCGCGGCGGAAGCGTATGTGCGCGGCCGGTCCGACAAGGTCGAGGCCATGGCCTCCGAAACCGAACCATCGACCTTCTTCGGTCCCGACGGCAAGGTGCTCGCCGGAAGGTCTGCGATCGTCGCCTCCTACCAGGCTGGCGCTTCGCGGTTCGGGTCGGATGGAGAGAGCCGGCTGGACGTGATGCAGTCCGCCGAGGGCGGCGACATTGCCTATTGGTGCGGCATCCAGCGGGCGATCGTCGAGATGGATGGCAAGGCCGTCCCGATGAACCTGCGGGTGACCGAGCTGTTCAGACGGGAAGACGGCGACTGGCGGCTGGTTCATCGCCACGCCGACTTCCTGCGGGAGTAGAAAACGGAAGCGGCGCCCGGAGGCGCCGCCATGATGTGCCGTGAAGACTGGATTACGCGGCCGCTTTGGCCTCGATCTGCTTCGAAGGCTTGGCCGCGGTCGCAATCGCGATCTTGCGCGGCTTCATCTCTTCCGGAATGTTCCGCTTGAGATCGACATGCAGCAGGCCGTTCTTCAGCGTGGCGCCGGTTACCTCGACATGGTCGGCGAGCTGGAAGCGGCGCTCGAACGCGCGGGACGCGATGCCGCGGTAGAGCAGCTCCGAACCCTCATTGGCGCTTTCCTCGGACTTCTCGCCCTTGACGGTCAGCACGTTGCGGTGAGCCTCGATGGAGATCTCGTTCTCGCCGAAGCCGGCAACCGCCATCGTGACGCGGTAGGCGTCCTCGCCGGTGCGCTCGATATTGTAGGGCGGGTAAGTCTGGCCCCCGTCGGGCTGGCCGATCTGGTCCAGCATCGAGAAGAGACGGTCGAAGCCGACAGTGGAACGATAGAGCGGCGAAAAATCAACAGAACGCATGGGTGTTCTCCCTTGAGCAACAAGTCTTGCGTGATGACCGACTCTCGAAAACCCGTAGCGGCGTTTCCTGTCGGTCAGTGGCCCCTTCAAGGCGGCCACGACAATGATTTGGGAACGGCATTTTGCGATTTCAAGGACTTTTTCGCGCCACCTTCGATGAACGCAGGATGAACCGCCGCTTCGGATGCCGTTCAGGCCGCGACGCCTAGAGTTCGGTCATGGATCAACGGTCGATCGGGGCCTGCGATCCCGGTTCGGGTGTATCGTCCCTTCCACCCGGGCTTGAATCGGCCGGAGGCGGCTTGTCCGCTTCCGGCCATTTTTTTGCGATCGCGACAATGTGGAGCTGCTCGACATCCGGCGGTTACGTCGACCCATTTTGACATGCCCGAGCCCTCGGAGGCTTTGCTTTTGCAGCCGGCCTCCCTATCAAGGACCGCAGTGCCACCGGATTCTTCAATGACCGAATCTCTGGTCGACATTCCCGAAAATCCCGCACCGGACTGGGGCGAGGTCGAACGCTTTTCCGCTCATGACGGCCGCTCCATCCGCTATGCCCGCTTCCCTGCGCAGACGCGGCCGCTGAGAGGCACCGTCGTCATCCTCGCCGGGCGCAACGAGTGCATCGAGAAGTATTTCGAGACGATCCGGGAGCTCTCCGCGCGCGGCTTCGGCACGGCCATCATGGACTGGCGCGGCCAGGGCGATTCGGAACGGCTGCTGCGCGACCGCGCCCGCGGCTATGTGACGAGTTTCGACGAATACGTCTCCGACCTGGAGAAATTCTTCGACGACGTCGTCCTGCCGGATTGCCGGGGACCTTACTATATCCTCGGACACTCGACCGGCTCGCTGATCGGGCTGCTCGCCACTCCGCGTCTCTTCAACCGCGTGCGACGCATGGTCCTCGTGGCGCCGCTGGTGGAGTTCGTCGGCCTTCCCGTCTCGATGACGGCGCTGCGCCGCATGACCGCGGTCCTCTACAGCCTCGGCCTCGGCACCCTCTACGTCTCCGGCGGTCCACGCCCGAAGGGTGGCTACCCCTTCGCCGCGAACAAGCTGACGACCGACCTCGCCCGCTTCACCCGCAACACTGCTTTGTTCAACCAGGCGCCGCATCTCGCGATGGGCGGGCCGACGGTCGCATGGGTGCACGCGGCCTGCATCGCGGCCGAACGCGTGCGCGATCCCGATTTCGCGGCAAGGCTGCACATTCCGACGCTGTTCGTCGCTGCCGGCGGCGACGAGGTCGTGTCGACGCCGGCCATCGAGGCCCTGTCGCGGACGATGCGGTCCGGGTCGGTCGTCACGATCGACGGCGCCCGCCACGAGATCCTGCAGGAAGCCGACATCTACCGGGAGCAGTTCTGGGCGGCCTTCGACGCCTTCATACCCGGCGAAGACGCCGAGGACTGACCGCGCTCAGCCGTTGATCAGCTTGAGCGCCTTCTCGTGCAGGACCGGATTGGCGCTGGCGAGGATATCGCCGCCGCCTTCGGCCGCTCCGCCCGTCCAGGTCGTCACCACGCCGCCCGCCTGCTCGATCAGCGGGATCAGCGCGACGATGTCGTAGGCCTGCAGGCCCGCATCGACCGCAATGTCCGCATGCCCCGCGGCCACCATGGCAAAGGCGTAGCAGTCGGTGCCGTAGCGCGGCAGGCGCACCGAGGCTTCCAGCCGGTCGTAACGCTCGCGCATCGCGCCCTTGAACAGCGCCGGCGTGGTGGTGAACAGGGTGGCGTCGGAAAGAGCCGCTGTCGCACGCGTCGCAAGCCTGCGCGGCCCGCCCGGCCCCTCGAAATGCGCGCCGTCGCCGAGCGCATAGAACAGCTCGCCGGTGAAGGGCTGCGACATCAGCCCCGCCTTGGCGTCGCCGTCGACCGTCAAGCCCACCAGCGTGCCCCATACCGGCAGGCCGGAGATGAAGGCGCGGGTGCCGTCGATCGGATCGATCACCCAGACATGGCTCGACGTGATGTTTTCGGCGCCGTGCTCCTCGCCCAGTATGCCGTGGCCGGGATATTCGGACAGGATCAGAGCCCGGATGGCGCGCTCGGCCTCGCGGTCGGCCTCGGTCACCGGATCGAACCCGGACGCTTCCTTGTTCGATATCGAACCTTCCATCCGGAAGCGCGGCAGCGTCTCCGCGGCCGCGACGGCGGCCAGCCGGCGCATGAAATCGGCGCTGACGGTCATGTATCCCCCTGTTCCGTTGCCTATCTGCCACATTTGCAGGCAGGCAAATCAGTGTGAATTATTTTTAAGCGTTTCGCCTTGACATTTGTGCAATGCAGCAAGATTGTAACGACAGACGGGTTCGCCCGTCTATGCCCTCCTTGGGCGTTTCCTCCCTAGACTTGGACCGCGTCGTGCGAACGATGCGGTCTTTTTTTCGGTCCGGCTGGGGGGAAGCCGCTATTCGGCGGCGAGCGCCGGGCGGTCGAAAAAGAAGTCGGCAAACGCCATCAGCCGCGCGGAGAACTCGGTCAGGTCCTCGGCCAGCGCCTCGAAGCCGGCCGACTTCTCGTAGGTCCGCTCGTTCATGTAGAGGCCGCGGTTGATCTCGATCTGCATGGCGTGCAGGCCCTTGCCCGGCCGGCCGTAATGCTCGGTGATGAACCCGCCGGCATAGGGCTTGTTGTGCGCAACCGTGTAGCCCATCGAGGTCAGGATCGCGATCGCCTGCTGCGACAGCGGTTCGGCGGCCGATGCGCCGAACCGGTCGCCGAGGATGAAATCCGGCCGCAGCCCCGCCTCCCCGACCCGGATCGAGGCCGGCATCGAGTGGCAGTCGATCAGGATCGCGCGGCCGAAATGCGAATGCGCCCGCATCAGGAGGCTGCGCAGGCGCTGGTGGTAGGGTTTGTAGAACGCCTCGATGCGCGACAGCGCCTCTGCCAGCGGCAACCGGCCCGAATAGATGTCCTGCCCCTCGCCGACGATGCGCGGGATCGTGCCGAGCCCGCCCGCGACGCGCGCCGAGCGCGCATTGGCGAACGGCGGCAGCGGTTCGGCGAACATCCGCGGGTCGAGTTCCCAGGGCTCGCGGTTCACGTCCAGATAGGCGCGCGGGAAGTTGGCGGCGAGCAACGGCGCGCCGAGCGAGGCGACGCCGGCAAAGAGCTCGTCTACATAGCAGTCCTCCGAACGGCGGATGCCCTCGCCATCGAGGCGGATCATGCCGAGGAAGCGCTCCGGGTAGTGGCTGCCGCTGTGGGGAGAGTTGAAGACGAAAGGAACGACAGGATCCGCGGGCGAGATCTCGAAAAAGGGTGTCGTTTCAGCGAAGTCCGCGCCTGCGTTCATCAATCTTCGGTCGGTTGGATAGGCCATGCCGGCTGTTCCCGCACCGTGCCACCCGCACGCCCTCCTGTCCAGAGCGGCTGCCGGCGGCGGATGCGCGCGTTCACTTGATATTTACCCGCCGCCTTTCATATACAGAACATGGTTAACGGGCGGGTTTTCATCCGCCTGCACATGTGATTCGGACGGGACAATGGCACGAATTCTCCTTGCGGAAGACGATGACGACATGCGCCGCTTCCTCGTGAAGGCGCTGGAGAGGGCGGGCTACGACGTCTCCGATTTCGACAATGGCGCATCCGCCTACGAGCGCCTGCGCGAGGAGCCGTTCTCGCTGCTCCTGACCGACATCGTCATGCCGGAGATGGACGGCATCGAACTCGCCCGCCGCGCGACCGAGATCGACCCGGACCTGAAGGTGATGTTCATCACCGGCTTCGCCGCCGTCGCCCTCAACCCCGATTCGAAGGCGCCCCGCGACGCCAAGGTCCTGTCGAAGCCCTTCCACCTTCGCGATCTTGTCAACGAGGTCGAGAAGATGCTGCAGGCGGCCTGAGACCCGCCGCCCCGCCCTGCCCCGGCTTCCCCTGGGCGCACTCACTTCCCCGCCATTTGGCTATTGACGCCCGGCGTCAGGCATGATGTATGCGCCGCGTCGGATGGGCGTGTAGCTCAGCGGGAGAGCACTACGTTGACATCGTAGGGGTCACAGGTTCAATCCCTGTCACGCCCACCATCCGAACTCTCTGACCTCGTTGAAAAATTCGACTTCACCCCGGCCCCTCACCGCTGGGATGCGTTCTCGTCCACGGCCGCGAGGCCCTTGAGTGCGTCGCGGCTGCCGGTGCCGGCGGCGGCTTCGAATATACGGCGGGCGTCTTCGCGGCGGTTGAGGTTGAGATAGGCGTAGCCGCGCAGCACCATCAGGTCGATCCGCTCCGGGGCGATCTGCGCGCGCTGGTCGAGGGCGATCAGGGCCTCGACGTAGCGACCGTTCTCGAAGGCGCCGAGCGCGCGTTCCGCCAGGATGCTCGACTGCAGCTCGGCCACCCGGCGCCGCTGCTGCGGTGCCTTCGCAGCCGCCACCGCAGCGTCGTCGACAAGGCCGGCGCGCAGATAAGCGAGGCTCTGGCCATAGGCCGCGTCGCTGCGGGCATGGCCGTCCGTCGTCGCCAGGGCGCGTTCGAACGCCTCGGCCGCTTCGAGCGGCCGGTTCGCTTCCATCAGGCACCAGCCGCGGTCGAGCGCGCCCTGCGCCGAGAGCGTCGACGGATGGATCGTGTCGGCGCAGCCGCGCGGACGGCTCGCCGTACCCGGCGCGGCGGCGCTCTCGCTCACCGCATTGTTCCGGGGCGCTGCGAGAACCGGGGCGGTCTCGACTGCAACGGATTGCGCCGACGGGGGCGCGGCGGGCGTCTCCACCGCGACCGACGTCGGTGTGCCGCCGGCCGGTTGGCCGCGCGTCCGCTCGCCAACGGCGAGGATGCGCTCCGAACGTCCGCGCCAGATGCGCTTCAGTTCGGCCAGTCCCGTCGCATTGCCGAGCTGATGGTACGTCAATGCCAGCCCGTAGGCGGACGGCTCATCGTCGGGGTTCCAGGACAGAGCGGTCGAGAACCATTTCCCGGCCGTGTCGAACTGGTTGAAGGCGCGCGCATACCAGCCGAACTGCTGCGCGGCGGCAACGTCGCGCGCGCTCGCGGCGGCCGCGGCCATGCGCTGCAGCACCTCGGGAGGCACGTCGACACGCGGCTCGACCCCGAGCAGGTTGGCAACCGCGGCGAGATAAGAGGAGCGCGTCTCGTCATTGGCGTCGCGCCATGGATAGAGGACGCTTTCGGCCTCCTCGAAGGCCTTGCGGGCGACGAGGACCAGGGAAAGTCCCTGCGATGCCTCGGCGCTGTCCTCGATCCCGCGCGCCGCCCGGAACCACTTCTCGGCGGCCTCGCTCTGGCCGTGCCGCAGGTTGTACCATCCCAGCAGCAGGCTGTCGGATGCCTTGCCCTCGGCGGTCGCCAGCTTCTCCACCCGCGCCAGCTGCTCCGGCGAGGCGTCCACCGCCGGATCCGCGCCGCCGGCCGCCACGCCCTTGCGCGCGAGATCGTCGCGCACCGGCCCGAACTCGCCGACGCCCGCCGCGTCGAAGCGCTCGAGCGCCAGGAGCTCGTCGGCCATCTCCGACGGCAGCAGCCGCACCGCGTTCTGCGCCGTTGCCAGGCGTTCCTGCGTGTCGTCGCAATTGGTGAGGATGTAGCGGTAGGCGTCGCGCGCCCGGTTCGCCCGCTGCGTCTCGGCAAAGGCCTCTGCAACCCGCCACAGCACGTCGACCTCGCTGCAGGTCAGCAGGCTCGGATGTCCGGAGCCGATGCGGATCACCGTGTCGTACTGGTGAAGGTTGGAAGCGTTGACGAGTTGCTCGCGTGCCTCGGCGACGGCCAGCCGCTCCAAGAGGTCAGGCGGCGGCGTCCAGCCGGGTTCGTCCGTCCGGCGCTGTGCGATCGCACGGCGCGCCTCGGCATATTTGCCGGCGGCATAGAGCGCCCAGACAGCTTCCAGCTTCTCATCGACATTGACCGGAACCGCGAGCGGATCGGCAGGCGGCGTCCAGTCGGGGTAAAGCGCCTTGAGCCTGGCGATCTCGGCCTCCAGACGCTTCGTGTCGCCCTGGCGTGCGAAGTAACGCAGCGCCGACTCGTCCACCTTCGGCCGCTGGCCGGCCTGATCAGGCGCGGAAACAACCGGAGCCGGCGGGGAAGCCGGGGCTGGCTGCGCCTGCGCCGTTTCCAGCGGCGGCCGCGGCATCTCCTGCTGCACCTCGATCACATCGGCGGCGGGAAGCCTGAGCCTGTGCGGCGGGACGGTTCCGGTCGGGCGCGGATCCCATGGCGGCACGATGTCGTCGGCGATCGCATGAAAGCAGGTGCCGACCCCAAGCAGGGCGACAGCGAACAGCCGGATCGCGCCTCTCACGGCAGGCATCGTCCGCCCCCGCTCCGCAGATGGGACAGGGCCAGGAGGTGGAGGGTGGAGGGATAGTACAGGGTGGGCGAGAAGCGCCGGAGCTCTTCGGGAATCGGCGTGCCCTCGACGACGCAGTCGATCAGCGCTGGCAGGATACGGTAGCCAGGATCGTCCAGCCGGTCGCGCACGCCACCACTGCTCAGGTTTACAGTCGTGGGGGTAGTATCGGTCCCCGCCATTCCCTCGCGCAGCCTCCTCAAGACTTCCACCTGGTCCGTTCCGTCCCGAATAAGATAGAGCGGAATCCGGAGGGCATTATAGCCAAACTCGGCGGGAAAGCCTTCAGCCGATTTCAGTTCATCCCCAAGTGCAAGCCAGTCGGGCGGAAGCTGTCGAGGGCCGAGCCTGGCGGCGCGGACCAGCCTCACGCCGTCGTTACGAAGCCGCTGCCAGTCATAGGCCGGCGCCAGCGACGCCAGCACCGGAAAGGCCTCGAAGACCCAATAGGACAGGTTCACCACCGGTCCGTCCTTGCGGCCGTCGGCGTCGAACCCAGCTACGCCCGGTCGCAGGAGCATCACGCCGCCATATTCGTAGACGACCGACCTGCCGATCGCCTCCGCGAGTTGCCTGGCCGCCGCGGTGAGATCCGGCCGCTGCCAGGCCTCGCCCGCCAGCGCGAGCGCATAGGCGATCAGGATGTCGCCATCCGAGGCGTTGTTGGGATCCGTGACATGCGGATTGGCATTCTCCTCCCAGCGCCATGCCGCCAGGCCGTCATCGCGCAGCAGCAGCTCCGTGCGGGTGAACGTCCAGACCTGATCGAAATCGGCCATGTTTCCGGCGAGGTAGGCGAGGATGAGACCATAGCCCTGGCCTTCGCTGTGCGAGATACCTCCGTTGCCGTCGTCCACCACGCGGCCGTCGGGCATCACGAAACGCGCGCGATAGCTCTCCCATTCATCGGGCCGAACCGTCGACTCCAAAGCCGCGGCAAGAGAGGTGGTGCACATCGCGATCGCCGCTGCCCAGAGCAAGCGCCTCACCGCCGCCTCCCGAGACGGCTCAGCAGGAACGTCGTCGTCGCGCCGAGGACAACGCAGGCGAGGATCAGAGCAAGGGAGTAGGACAAAATGTTCGCCGAAAGCCAGTTGGCAGCGATGAGCCGGTAATTCCAGATCGACGGCGGCACCGTCTCGACGAATTCGAACTGCCCGACCGGCACCGCATCGACTTCGCGCGTCGCGGGATTGAACGAGGTAATATGTCCTGCCAGCCTGCCCCAGTTGCCAAGATCGGTGAACGCGGCCAGGTTCTCGCGAAGGGCGGCCGTATCAGGCGCGACGACGACGGTCCACGTTCCCGATCGCGCCGGGTTGCTGCTCTGCGCGATCACGAGGCCGGACGTGGGCGGCGGCACATAGGCCGCCTCCTCCTCTGGCACGAAACGGAGCATGTCGGAGGTGATGTTGAAGGTGCGCTGCAGCCATTCACGGAAATCGCGCCAAGTCCTGCCGAACCAAGATCCGGTGACCTGCTGACGCCACTCGTCGAGCGTTGGTCCGGCGGGAGCAGGGCTGCCCGACGCGCCGGCCTCCCAGTCGGCATCGCTCTCGACGGAAACGCCAACCTGCTGGAGTATCTCCTGCGGAATGTCGGCCGCGCCGCCCATGATAATCGCGTCGCGCATGCCGAGCCCGTCCTGCGATGCGACGAATTCGATCGGCAGGATACGGCCGGCTGATCTCGCCATGCGCGCAAGCAGGGTCGCGAGGCTCGAAAGCCCGTCATCCGTCGAGCGGTCCACCACGACGGCGATCGGGTCCACCGCGCGGCCGTAGGGAAAACTCGTACCCGACAGGGCCGACAGGTTTGGACGCTGCGCGATACGCGCGAAGGTCGGCATAACGAAGCGGGAAGTGTCGAAGAGCGCAAAGCGCGGCGTATCGTCCGCAGCCGTGCCGGGGCTGCATACTTCGTCGGCCGCCGTGCGCAGATCCGCCTCGAGGACAATGCGGTTCAGGCCGGGCCGGATATGCTGCATGGTGAAGTTGATAGGGAAGCGGTTGAGCACCGCACCCTGCGTGGCCGTGATCGGCATCGAGGCCGCAACGCTGCCGTTGACATAAACGTTGATGAGGCTGCCGGGTTCGACCCGGTCGGAATAGGCGGCGTCCAGCAGGATGCGTGCCTCTCCATAGGCGTCGGCATAGAAGTCGGCCGGCACGCCGAACTCGAATTCGGCCGTGTAGCGGCGGCCGGAGAATTGCTCGGAACGCAACCCCATGTCGGCGAAGGGCACTTGCTCTCCGACAAAGATCATCGGCGCGTTGGGCGTACGCCACGCTTCTGTCAGGAAGACGTCCCGCTGCAAGTCCACGGACCTGTCGACCGGAGTGACGAGGCTGTCGAGCGCGGCACTCCACTGCGCCCTGTCGCGGCCGCTGACGAGGTAGACTGGAGCCTGCCCCTGCCTCGCCGGCGCGAAGGCGCTGAAGGGGCCATCGATCGCGGGCAGCGCATATCCAAGGGAGGAAAGATCTTCGGCCGTTCCGAGCAGCACCACCAACTCCGCCGCCGACTCGGCAGGCGGGCGGGAACTCACGCTGATCTCGATGTCCGGCGTATTGATATGCCGCGCGAGCGCCTGGGAAAGCCGCATAAGTTCGCTGGCGATATCGAGGCGCGCCAGGGCCGGGGCGACGATTGCAACGCGGACTTTGCCTGCGGCATCGCCGCCGACCGCGGAAAGCTCCTCGGCGGTCGCGAGTTCGGCCGCGGCCGGATCTTCGAACGAGAGATAGGTCCCGCTCGCTGCGATCTCAGTCCACAATTCGTACGTCGATTCGATCGTGCAGTCCGTCCGGTGGCGGTGGCGGGCCGAGAAGCCGATCTCGTTGCGCCCGGCGCGCAGCACGCCGGGCGGAATCTTGACCTCCCTGCTGACGACCCCGTCGGGTGCTGCGACCTGTTCCTGATGGATCGCGGTTCCGTTCACAATGACGCTCAATTCCGAGCTTTCCGGCGCGACGACGACAGCGTTCTGATAGCCGAAGGTCAGCGTGGCAGGCGATGCGGCCTGGCGGGGAGAAAGATAGATCGCCCAGGTGCGGCGGGCCTGCTCGCCGGCAAGCGTCAGCTTGGAGTCGGGCAGCAGGAAACGCCGGAACCGTGCGGGCGTCGCTGGCGGCGCGGGTTCGACAGGCACCGGCGCAGCCTCCTCGTCCGGCGGCACTGCGGGATCGTCGGCCGGCTCGGACTGTGCGGGACGCTCCGGGCTCATGTCGAACGGCGTGTTTTCCTGCGCGTAGGCGCCGCAGGCCCAGGCCAGCATCAGGACGGCGACCAACGCAAGCCTCATCGGGACACCTCCCCGCTTCGCGCCTCGTCCTTGTCGCCGCGCGCGCTCCGGAAGAGATAGACGAGACCGCGATAGGTCTGGAACATCGCCAGCCGCAGGAACCAGATCGTTCCCATCAGGACGCCGGGATTGCGGCGTCGCGCACTCTGGAACTGCGTCCACTGATCCGCGCTCGCGAAGACGAGATCGGCGACGTAGCGGTGATGGTCGGCTGTGGACCGGACGTATCTGCAGCCGATGGCGAGCCCGTCCGCCGATCGTTCCGAATTGCGAATCTCTACCGGCAGGATCGCAGTGCCTGCACCGGACAGCATCTCGAAGCGGAGATTGACCTCGCCGTCACCCAAAGCGTCGAGGGCGTCGCCGCGATAGACCTTGATCCGCGCCCCGTTGACCGAAACATCCTCGATCGTGCCCGGATACCAGATGCCCTCGCGCCCGAATTCGCAGCGGCGCTTCACTTTGATCCGGCGCGTCGCGGCCCGCTCCCGCTTTTCCGACACCACGCCGAGCGCGCAACCCGCCATGATGAGGTTGAGCAGGTTCCAGCCTCCGACAACCAGCGTCACGTCGGCCTTGTAAGGCTCGGCATAGATCCGCCAGGCCGCGACAAACGTCGCGACCACCAGGAGGGCGAAGATGAGAAAGAACGGCCGGCTGAGCTCCGAAAGACGGCTGACCGCGACGGATTCGTCCTTGGCCGTCACCTTGAAGGTCGGCTTGCGCGGATTGAGCATCACCGAGATGACGGCCGGCAAAAGGTGGACCGACTGGATATATTCGTAGAGTTCCGAAATCCACGGCCAGCGGAAGCTGCCATAGAGATAGTTCTGCATCATCAGGTTCACGATCATGTAGCTGAACGTGTAGGCGAGGAACTCGCCGCCCGAGGCCGTAAAGATCTGCAGGTCGAAGAAGAGATAGAACAGCGGCGCGAGAAGAAAGATCGTGCGCGGGAAGGGAAACAGCCAGAACAGCGTCGAGGACATGTAGCACAGGCGTTGGGGAAAGCTTAAGCCGCGCTTGAGGAGCGGGAAGCGGAACCGCAGGATCTGCATCATGCCCTGCGCCCAGCGGCTGCGCTGTCCGATAAAGCTCGCGAAGGTCGTCGGCTGGAGGCCGGCGATCAGCGGCTTGTCGACATAGACGCTGTTCCAGCCTCGCGAATGCAACTCGATCGCCGTCTCGCAGTCTTCGGTGATCGAAACGCCCGAGAAGCCGTTCGCCTCCATCAGCGCCGCGCGGCGCAGGACAGCCGCCGAGCCGCAGAAGAAGGCGCCGTTCCACTTGTCGAGGCCGCGCTGGATGATGCCGTAGAACATCTCGTTCTCGGACGGCATCTTCTCGAAGGTCCTGAGATTCCTTTCGAGCGGATCGGGATTGAGGAAGAAGTGCGGCGTCTGGACGAGGAACAGGCGCGGGTCCTCGTTAAAATAGCCGACTGTCTCCCGCAGAAAACTGCGCGTGGGCGCGTGGTCGGCATCGAAGACGGCGATGAGCTCGCCTTGCGAATAGGCGAGGCCGTTGTTCATGTTGCCGGCCTTGGCGTGCTCGTTGCGTTCGCGCGTCAGATAGCGGGCGCCGAGATCGGCGCAGAGCTGCTGCAGCGACTTGTGCCGCTCGAGCGCCGTCTCGGCCTCCACGACATGGGTAGCGTTGCGCTTCTGCACCGTTCCGCCGTCGTCGAGCAGCCAGACGGTGAACTTGTCGGCGGGATAGTCCATCGCACGTGCCGCCGCGATCGTGTCGGCCAGAAGCTGCGGCTCCTCGTTGTAGCTCGGCACGAAGACATCCACGGTCGGCAGGTTGGATTCGTCCGTCACGATCTTCGGCGGGCGCGACGGCAGCGGCTTGGCGACGATGAACAGGCTCAGCCCCAGCATGAACACGCTGTACATCTCGGCGAGGTAGAGCAGCAGTCCGGGGATGAAATTTTCAAGCTGGCTCACCGGCGGCAGCGTGCTCGTCGTGCGCCAGTAGGCGTAGCGAAGCACGATGGCGGTTCCCAGCGCCAGCGCGACGAGGCGCCAGTTGCCCTCGGCCCGCAGCAGCTTGAGAGCCATCATCAGCACGAGGACGACCGTCCCGGCGATCAGATGCGTCTGGAGGTTGATCGGCAGCGACACGATCAGAAGGACCAGCGCCGCCGAAAGGGCCCAGACCAGGACAAGGAGAAACTTACTCATCGACCGCACCCGGCTGAACGGTTTCGTGTCGCGTGACTACCCCTCAAGTCCGCGCATCATCTAAACGTCTGCGCCACTGCAGATTGTCTTAACACACCGTGAAACGACCGAGTTCGGTAAGTTTTTCGTTAACGGCATCGGGCAGATAGCGCCAAAACTATCCTCCGCCCGGCGGCGGAGTGGGCACGATCGGCACCGATCCTTCGCCCGGAGGAGGAGGCACCACCGGCGCGCCCGCGGGAGGAGCAGGCACCGCCTCGGCGGCCGGCTTCGGCGGCGGCGACGCGCTGGTGCGCACAGTCCGCCGCACAGCCGGCTGCGGCGCAGGTTCCGCTACCCCGTCGACCCAGGAGCCGTCGGCGGGATTGACTGTCTGCCCCGTCCTGCCGAGACGAGGATCCGGGTCCGGCGCGTTTCCGTAAGGGTTCCATCCGCCCGGCAGAGATGCGTTGATGGTGTAGCCGTACATCATCGCGAGCAGCGAGCGCTCGCTGGCGCCGCGCTGGCAGATGCGCATTCTGACCTGGATCGACCCCTGAGGCGAAAACGGGCCGGCATTCTTGGCGCTGGTCATGCGCTGCCAGCCATAGAGGCACATGTCGCCCGACCCATGCGTGCCGACGGCGTAGCCAAAGGGTCCGTAGCTGTTTTGCGCATAGAGCGGCGACCGGCGCATCGCCACACCTGGAAAATAGGCCCTCAGCTCACGGCCGATGTCGGATGAGGCCAGAAAGGGATCGCCTGCGCGCGATGTGCCGGCGCCCTGCCCCGTGCGTCCGAAAATCTGTATCCGGATCATGTTCTGCCCCGACACAGCCGTGTCGGATGCAAGCACGATCTCCTGCTGGATGGCATTGCTGTAGGTGCGCTCGATAACGCCGGTGACCGCGGGACCACCGGGCGGCGGCAGCGCGAACGCCTTGGCCGGCTCCACGCTGCCGTTAAGCGCGTGGCGCGTCACCGCAGGCCCGCCGCAGCCAGCCAGCGTCAGAACACAGAAACTCAGCGCCGCCGCAGAGCAGACATGCCAACGCGGAAAGAACGCGAGGACCAAGACAAGCCTCGAATCATTATATGCCCTCCGGCATCGTAGATCGCCTTGTCCGCTTTGCGCGCAGATAGTGGCGCCGGCACCGGTTCATCCACAACGAGGGTTGGCGACACTGGTTCCAGGCCGACCCTACGCGGCTGCGCCGCGATAATGCTCACGTCAGCCCGCCGTCCGCCAGGATGGTGCGGCCGCTGATCCACCGCGCGTCGTCGGAGACGAGGAAGGAGACGATGCCGGCGATGTCATCGGGCTGGCCGATGCGGCCGAGCGGCGTCGCGGCACGGATCTGGTCGCCGCGTTCGGCGATGATCGCCGTCGTCATGTCGGTCTCGATCACGCCCGGCGCCACGGCATTGACGGTGATGCCGCTCGGGCCCAGCTCCTTCGCATAGCCTTGCACCAACGCGACGACGGCCGCCTTCGAGGCGGCGTAGACGGTGCTGGTCGGGATCGGGCTGTAGGCGAGGCGCGAAGAGAAATGCACGATCCGCCCGCCCTGCCCCGCCATGGCGGCCGCCGCCGCCTTGGTCAGCATGATCGAGCCGAGCACGTTGGTGTCGAACATCGCCCGCACATAAGCCTCGTCGACCTTGGCCAGCGGCCGGTACGGACCTATCCCCGCCGCGTTGACCAGCGCGTCGAGCCGACCGAAATGCCGATGCGCTTCCTCGACCATCCGCATAGCGTCGCCATCGACACCGATATCGCCTTTGACCGCGCGTGCCCGGCCCCCCGACGCGACGATCTCGTTCACAATCGTCTCGGCCTCGGCCGTCGCCGAACGGTATCCGATTGCGACCGCGGCGCCGTCCGCCGCGAGCCGCCGCGCCACGGCCGCGCCGATCCCGCGTGAGCCGCCGACGACCAACGCCACCTTGCCTGCGAGCTTTCCGGTCATGATCTCCTCCTTACCTCTGCTGCCGCCACGCGCCGTCCGGCACGAGGTCGAGCGGGCTCTCGATCTTGAGGCTGCGGTCGACCGGCTTCTCGGCCGCCCTCAGCACATGTTCTTCCAGTGCATCGAGATAGGCCGCGCGTCCCGCAGCGTCGACGCGCGGCGCGCCATAGGCGACGAAGGGCGGCTCCAGCTCATAGCCCATATATTCAAGGCCGAGATGCTGGATCTGCCACAGCACCTGCCTCTCCAGCTCGCCATAGGCCGCGCCCGCGCCGAAGCGGGCCGTGGTGCCGCCCGACGTCAGCGAGACCATCGCACGCCGGCCGCGGAAGACGCCGGTGTCGAAGCGCAGCCCGTCGGCATAGCCGAAGCCATAGGAGAAGACGCGCTCGCCCCAGCCCTTGAGGATCGCCGGCACGCCGCCCCACCAGAGCGGGAACTGCAGGATGAGGAGGTCGGCATCGGCCACGCGCTTCTGCTCGCGCGTGATGTCGGGTGCATAGCTGCCGTGGCGGGCCGCATGCGCCTGTTCGGTCTGGTAGTGGAAGACCTGTTCGTCGGCGACCGAAAGAAAATCGTGACGGCCGGCAACCGGATTGAATCCTTCGCCATAAAGATCGGAAATCACCACCTCATGCCCGGCTCGGGTCAGCGCATCCCGCGCGCGGTCGCGCATCGCGGCGTTAAAGGAGGCGGGTTCAGGGTGGGCGTAGACGATGAGGACGTTCATGGCCGGAGGAAGATCCTGGCAAGCGCTGACATCAAACCATCATCCTCAGAAATTCACCTTGTCTGCGCCCTTGAGCTGCAGGATATCGCGGGCCTCGGCGGGGGTGGCGATCTCCAGCCCAAGGCCTTCGATGATGGAGCGCACCTTGGCGACCTGCTCGGCATTCGTCTTCGCCATCCGCCCCGGCCCGAGCCACAGCGAATCCTCCAGCCCGACGCGGACATTGCCGCCCATCGCGGCCGCCTGCGCGGCGATCCGCATCTGGTTCGCGCCCGCTCCCAGCACAGACCACGAATAGCTGTCGCCGAACAGACGGTCGGCCGTCCGCTTCATGTGCGCCACATCCTCCGCATGCGCCCCGATGCCGCCCAGGATGCCGAACACCGACTGCACGAAGAACGGCGGCTTCACCAGGCCGCGGTCGACGAAATGCGCCAGCGTGTAGAGATGGCCGATGTCGTAGCACTCGATCTCGAAGCGCGTGCCGTTCTCCGCGCAGGTCGTCAGGATGTTCTCGATGTCGGCGAAGGTGTTCTTGAAGATGCGGTCGCGCGAGCCTTCGAGATAGGGCAGCTCCCAGTCGTGCTTGAACTCCTTGAAGCGGGCGAGCATCGGGTAGAGGCCGAAGTTCATCGAGCCCATGTTGAGCGAGGCGACCTCCGGCTTGAAGGTCGCCACCGGCTGCAGCCGCTCGGCGATCGTCATGGTCGAGGCGCCGCCGGTGGTGATGTTGACCACGCAGTCGGAGCGCTGCTTGATCACCTTGAGGAACGGCTCGAAGGCCGCCGGCGACTGGTCGGGCAGGCCGTTCTTCGGATCGCGCGCATGCAGGTGCACGATCGCCGCCCCCGCCTCCGCCGCCCCGATCGCGGCATCCGCGATCTCCTGCGCCGTCACCGGAAGATGCTCCGACATCGACGGCGTGTGGATCGAGCCCGTCACCGCACACGTGATGATTACCTTGCGAGGCGCCATCGGCGAACTCCCTTATCTGTCAGACGTCAGGCCGCGAGGCCCAGCAGGCCGGCGGCGTTCGCCGAGGTGATCTTCCTGATGTCAGCCTTCGACACCTGATGGTCGAGCAGGTCGGAGACGATCATCCGGTAGCCGTCGACCGGCTTCGGCGCCTGGGTCAGTCCGAGGTCGGAGCCGAGGATGGTGCGGTCGACGCCCGCAACCTCCATCATGTGGATCAGGTCCTCCGTCTCGTGCTGCTTGGCGCGACCGGGAATGAACATGCAGATCGAGTGCTCCATATAGGCGCCAAGCGCCACCAGGCCCCTGATGTCCTCGTCCGAGCAGCCGATGATGTAGCTTGGATGGTTGACCATCATCTTCTTCACGCCACGCTTCTTCGCTTCCTCGAACAGGATGAACAGTTCCGAGACGTGCAGGTGGCCGCCGGCGAGGATGATGTCGCCTTCCGCGATCAGGTCGCAGATCTGCTTTGTATCGTCGGTCAGCTTGCCATTGGCGTCGAGCACGGTCAGCGGGATCGGCGGCAGCATCGGCTTCGCCGTCTTCGGGAACGACTTCGCGGCATAGGCTTCGATGTGGTTCTTGGCCGCGAAGGTCGGGAACCAGACGATCTTGCCGCCGAGCTTGATCGCGTGGTCAACGGCGTGCGGGTTGATGCCGCCGGACGCATTGTTCAGCGCGACGCCGGAGAAGAGCTCGACCTTCGAATCCGGATAGATGTCCTTCAGCACCGCGCAGTGCGGCATGCCGACATAGTAGTGGTCCTTGTAGAGCAGCGCCTTGAAACCCGCTTCCTCCGCCATCCGGAACGCCTCGGTATGCCCGAGGATACGTGGCATCGCGGCCGGACCGGAATGGCAATGAAGGTCGATCGCGCCGACCAGCAGATCGGCGACTTCGGCCTTGCGCGCCGCGCTCATTTCCGGAAGCGGCACGATCATCGGATAGTTCGTCGTGGTGTCGGCCATGGTCTGTCTCCTTGCTGGCTCGCGTCAGGCGCTCTTGGCGCCCACGGCGGAAATGTCTGCATAGGCCTTCAGCGCCGCCTGGCGCATGAAACCCTGGTCGGACGCGACGATGAACGTCGTCGCGCCCATCTTGTGGAAGCGGTTGGCGTCGTCGGCATTGGCGACCATCATCGCCACCGGCTTGCCTACCTTCTTGGCGGCGGCGATGATCTTCTCGCAGGTGGCCATGATCTCAGGCGCGTCCATTGCAGGCGCGCCGAGCGCGACCGTCAGATCGCCGCGGCCGATGAAGACGCCGTCCAGCCCCTCGGTGGCGACGATCGCATCGATCTCGTCCAGCGCTTCGGGGTCCTCGATCATCGCGATGAACGTCACCGACGCGTCCTGCGCGTCGACATGCGGCCAGACGCCGACAGCGCCGAAATTCCCGGCACGCGTCGTGTTGGAGAAGCCGCGCCGGCCGCCGCGGAAGCGGCAAGCCCTGGCGATCTCCTGTGCCTTGGTGACCGAGCTCACATGCGGCACCAGCACGCCGGTCGCGCCGTCGTCGAGCACCGCGAGGATCTTGGCCGCACTCGGCTCGGCAACCCGCACGATGCCGGCGGTGCCGGACGCCCGCGCTGCCAGCAGCGCATGGTCGATCGTCACGCGATCCCACGGCGCGTGCTCCTCGTCGATCACCACGAACTCGAACCCGGCCTGGCCGAGGATCTCCACGGGGTGGCTCGCCGGCGTCTTGACGAAGGTGCCGACAAGGGTCTCCCCGGCGATGAAGCGCTGGCGGAAACTGCGAGCGGCGGAAGACTGTATCATGGGAATTCTCCGGATTGATCGCTCAGTTGCCCACGAGCATCGCGTGCGGCAGCCAGAGCGTGACGGCAGGAAGCGCGGCGACAAGGACCAGCACGAGCAGACAGACCGCAAGCAGTGGCAGCGCCTCGCGCGAGACCGCCGTCAGCGATTGCCCGGAGGCGGCGCAGACGATGAAGAGCAGGATGCCCACCGGCGGCGTAGCCATGCCGATCACCACGTTGAGCACGACCATTGTGCCGAACTGCACCGGGTCCATGCCGATGATTTTCAGGAACTGCATCAGGATCGGCATGGTGAGGATCAGGATCGAGATCGGCTCCAGGAACATGCCGAGGACGAGCAGCACGAGGTTCAGCATGATCAGCACGACGATCGGATTGTCGCTGACCGTCAGCACCGCCTGCGCGATGGTCGTCGGAACTTGTTCGAGAGTGAAGACGAAGGCGACAATGTTCGCCATCGCCGTGATGAACAGAATGGAGGAACTTACGATCGTTGTAGCGATCATCGCCTCCCAGACCCTGCCCAGCGTGAGGTCGCGATAGGCGAAGCCAACGATGAGCGCGTAGATCACGGCCACCGCTGCCGCCTCGGTCGGCGTAAAGATGCCGGCCTTGATACCGACCACGATGATCAGCGGCAGGATCAGCGCTGGCAGCGTGCGAATGGTCGCCGCCCGCCTGTCGCCCCACCCCATTTTCGGCGTTACCGGAAACCCGTCGCGGCGGGCGCGATATCCGGCATAGGCGAGCAGTCCGCCTGCAAGAAGCAGCCCCGGTCCGACGCCTGCGAGGAAGAGCTGTCCGATGGATGTGCCGGACAGCACCCCGTAGATGATCATGGTAATCGACGGCGGGATGATCGGCCCCATGATCGAGCTGACGCCGACCAGCGCCGCCGCATAGGCCGGCGGAATGCCCTGCTTCTGCATCGCGGGGATCAGGATCGAACCGAGCGCCGAGGCCTCCGCAGTCGCGCTCCCCGAGATGCCCGCGAAGAAGCCCGATGAGAGCACCGTCACCGACGACATGCCGCCGCGCCTGTGACCGACCATGGCGCGAGCGAAGGTGACGATGCGATCCGTGATGCCGCCGACGTTCATCAGCATGCCGGCGAGCAGGAAGAGCGGGATGGTGAGCAGGATGAACTGGTCGACGCCGGCCATCATCCGCTGCGGGAGGGCGAGAATGACCGCGCCGTTGCCCGAGAGGAACAAGTAGAACATCCCGCCGACGCCGAGCGCGAATGCGATCGGCACGCCGGTCGCGAGCAACAGTAGAAACGAACCAAAAAACGCGCCCATGCCTCAGCCCTCCGCTTCGGTCGGCGCCGGTTTCTCTGGCGCGTTGGGGAGCTGGCGCCAGTCGAGCACCAGCGATGCAATGATGTGGAGGGCGAGAAGCGCCGAACCGACGGCAACCGAGACGTAGACCCAGAAGATCGACAGGCCGACGCCGTGGCCGATCAGCGACATGAAGATGAAGTCGACCGCGGGTACGATCTGATGGCCGAACCGCGTCGAATAGTCGAAGCCGTTCACCATCATCAACCAGAGGAAAACGAGGATCGGGATCGACACCAGCGCCTTCAACGCCAGCCGCCACCTTGGAGAAAGCATGAGCGGCACGATGTCGACGGCGACAAGCTCACCCTTCGTGTAGGCAAGTCCGATGAACAGGAAGGTCTGCCAGATCAGGATGTAGCGGCAGAGTTCCTCGGCCCAGATGAGCGATGAGCCGAATATGTAGCGGGCGGTGACCTGGGCCGTCATGATCACGACGATCATCATCATGGTCGCGCCTGCGAGAAAGCGCAGGGTTGAGACATACCAGCCGATCGGCCCCCGGACGCGCGCGTCCGCAGTTTCAGAATGCTGCATGAGTTCTGCTCTTCGTCATCTTTGCGCGAGGTGGTGGCGGGCGGTCCTGCGTCCGCCACCCAAAGAGAACCTCAGGCCATGCCGCGCGCGGCGGTGACGAATTCGGCGATCAGCGGATCCTTGGCGCTCCAGGTCTCGACGATCGGAGCGACCTTGGCCTGCATTTCGGCAAGATTCTCCAGGTTGTGGATCTGCACGCCCTTGGCCTTGAGTTCATCGCGGCCGGTCAGGTCCTGGTTCTTCGTGTATTCGAGCGTCGGAGCCACCGACGTGCGGCCGGCCTCGCGCACTGCCTTCTGCAGCTCCTCCGGCAGCCCGTCGAACACCGCCTTGTTCATGGCGATGACGTTGTGCCACGGATAGTGGCCGGTCAGGGTGAAGTTCTTGCCGACCTCCCACAGGTTCTCGCCGAGCATCGAGGAGACGTTGATCTCCACCGCGTCGATGACCTTGGTTTCGAGGGCGCCATAGACTTCGCCGTAGGGCATGCCCACCGGCGACACGCCGACGCCTTCCCAGATCGCCTTGTGCAGGGGCACGGGCAGGATGCGGGTCTTGAGGCCGGCGAAATCGGGCACGGACTTGACGACCTTGGTGGCCGACAGGAAGTGGCGCTGGCCGATGTCGGTGGTCTGCAGGCCGACAAGGCCGGCGGGCGCGAGGTCGTCCAGCACCTTCTGCCCGATATCGCTCATCGCGATCTTGGCGAAGTGGTCGTAGTCCTTGATCAGGAACGGCAGCTGGTAGGCGTCGAGCGCCTGACGGCCCGTCACGAGCGGGAACAGCACGCCGGAGCAGCCGCACAGCTCGTTCGTGCCGGCCATGGCCGACTCGAGGTTCTGCTTGTCCTCGCCGAGCTGGCGGTTCGGGAAGATGGTGATGTCGATCGCGCCGGGCACAAGTGCCTCGAGCGCCTTCTTGAATTCGACCGCGGCGATATGGCCGGGATGAATTTCATTGGCGGCATGGGCGAGACGCATCTTGATCGGTGCGGCGCGCGAGACGTGGGGCATGGCAAGCGTAGCGGCCATCGCGCCTGTCGACACGATGAGTTGTCTGCGGGTCAGCATGAACGTTTCCTCCGTTTCGTTATGCAGAACACTGTTTCGTCCAATAGTTCCTTGATCAAATGATGCTGTCAAGCGGGATCGGCCAATTTTTGCCGCATGTGTGCAATCTCTGCAACCGGTCTTGACAAGAACGGCGGAGACGGCTTTCTAATTTTAGATCAAACGTTCTGCTCTACAGAACGATTCAGGGAGAGAGACGATGTACGACCCTAGCGATCCCAGATCCCGCATGGCCGCGAGCGCCGCCGCTCCGAAAGCCGCAGCGCCGCAGGCTTTCGCCGGCGCCGACTACGGGCTCTTCTACGAGATCGCACCGCAGGTCGTCGGCGACGGCGCGAAGACCTGGCTGACCCGCGGACAGAACTTCCTGGTCGCCCAGAGTGAGGTCGATGCGGGCGGATCGCTGCAGCGCAGCGGCCAGGCCGATGAATACGTGCTGCTGCTTCCCGACCGTGACACGCCCGCCCTTATCGAGGCCAACGGCGAGCGCGTCGATGTCGACGGCTTCTCGCTCGTCATCCTCCCGCCGGGCGACAGCGGCATCACCCTGCCCAAGGGCGGCCGTGCGACACGGATCTTCTCGACGGGGTCGGACGACCTGAACGCTCTCTGTTCGAACGCCGAGTCGTACGCCGAGCCGCATCCGAATGTCGCGCTGCTGGAGCCCTGGCCCGATCCCATCGGCGGTTTTCGCATCCGCGCCTACAGCCTCGACGTGCCGCCGACTCCGGGTCGTTTCGGCCGCATCTTCCGCTGCACGACCCTGATGGTGAACTATCTCGACCCGCAGCACGGGCCGAGGGACATCACCAAGCTGTCGCCGCATCATCACGACGATTTCGAACAGGGTTCGCTGGCCCTCGACGGCGCCTTCACGCATCACCTGCGCTGGCCCTGGACGACAAACCTCAACGTCTGGCGTGATGACGAGCATGCCCTCGTTCAATCGCCTTCGTTGACAGTAATTCCGCCGCCGGCGATCCACACCTCGCGCGGCATGGAGCCGGGCCTCAACCAGCTGGTCGACATATTCTCGCCGCCGCGCGTCGACTTCGCGAAGCAGGGTTGGGTGCTGAACGCGGACGAATACCCGATGCCGAGCCATCTGGCAGACTGACCATGCGCGGTTTGCCGCCCTTCAGCGGGCTTGCTCCTCGCAGCAGGAACGATAAGTCTGGCAATGGTGCCGATGTCGTTACGCGGCGCGGAAGGGATAAGGGCGCAGTGAAGGACGGCACGAACGGCGAGACATCACGCGGAGGGTCGATCCAGGCTGTCGAGTTCGCACTCGAGATCCTGGAATATGTGGCACGCGGCCAGACATCCGTCGGCGTGTCGGAAATGGCGCGCGCCTTCGACACCACCAAGAGCCGGATCCATCGCCACCTGCAGACCCTCGTCTCCGCCGGCTATCTGATTCGTAATGAAGAGACCGAGCGCTATTCGATCAGCGCCCGGCTGATGGCGCTCGGCCAGGCCGTCAGCGAGAGCTTCGAACTCGCCACCGCCGCGCGTGACGTCGCGCGCGAGCTGCGAGACCAGACCGGCCATGCCGTCGCCATCAGTCAGCCCGAGGGCGACGGCATGCGCATCCTTTTGGTGATGCCCAGCAGGTCCAACATCGAGATATTCGTCAAGCCGGGCTCGCTGCTGGCCTACAATTCCAGCTCACAGGGCAAGATCTCGCTCGCCTTCGGCGACGAACTCGTCTTTGCACGCGTCCTGTCCGAACCGTTGGAAATGCGAACGCCCTATACCATCACCGACCCGGAGCAGCTCCGCCGCGAGGTCGAAGCGATCCGCAAGCGCCGATGGGCGGTTGGCCCCAACGAATCGATGATCGGCCTCAACGCGCTCGCAGCACCGATCTTCGATGCGCTCGGCGGCTATGTCGGCGCGATCGCCATGACCGATTCGGTGCAGTACATCCCCGAGACACCAACGACGGACCAGGTTCGCCATCTGCTGGCGGCGGCTGCCAAGATCTCCGCCAATCTCGGCTTCAGGCCGAGGAAGTGATCGGACGAGAGGTCAGCTCACCCGCTGGCCGCAACGCCAGACCGAACGAACCGTCGGCAGGCCATGATGGTGGCGCACGCGCACCAGGTCGGCCCGCTTCTCCAGCGCGATCTCGCCGCGGTCATCGAGCCTGACGGTCCGGGCGGGCGTGGAGGTCACCAGCGCGACAGCCTCGGGCAGCGAGATCGCCCCCTCACCTTCGGCCAGCAGGAATGCCGCATGGATCAGCGAGGACGGGATGTAGTCCGAGGAGAGCACGTCGAGGATGCCGGCATCGGCAAGGTCCCGGGCCGCGATGTTGCCGGAATGCGAGCCGCCGCGCACGATGTTGGGCGCTCCCATCAGGACGCTCATTCCCGCCTCGTGCGAGGCGCGTGCCGCTTCGAGCGAGGTCGGGAACTCTGCCAGCCGCACTCCGTCCGCGATCGCCTCGTCGACATGGGCGAGCGTCGCATCGTCATGGCTGGCGAGCGTCACGCCCGCCGCGCGGCAGTGCTCGGCGACGGCCTTGCGATGGACGGCCGAATAGCGCGCGGATTGTTCCTTGCGGGTCGCGACATAGCGCTCGAACGCTTCGTCGGACAGGCCCCGCTTCGTCTTGTAGTAGAGCGTATACTGCTCCATCGTCTGGAACTGCCGCTGACCGGGCGCATGATCCATCAGCGAGGCGAGCCGCACGTTGCTGTCCGCCTTGAACTGTTCCAGCGCGTCGAGCACGTCGGGCGAGGAAACCTCGCAACGCAGGTGCAGCAGATGGTCCGCGCGCAGCCTGCCGTGTCCCTGCGCCGTCTCGATCGCGTCGGCCAGGAGGCGCATCTCGTGCGGATCGAAGCCGCCGTCCTCGTCCGAGCCCATGCGCAGGCAGTCGAACACCGTCGTGATGCCGGAAGCCGCGATCTGCGCGTCATGCGCCTGCACGGCGGCGACCGCGTTCCACCGCACGCCGGGTCGCGGCGAATAGTGGCCTTCGAGATGGTCGGTATGGAGCTCGATCAGGCCCGGGACGAGATAGTCGCCCTCCAGGTCCTCGCCCACGGTGCTCGACGACGAGATGTCCGCGATGCTGCCGTCGCGGATGAGCACCGCGCCCGGCCTCACCTCGTCGCGAAGGACGATCATGGCGTTGCGAAGAACGGCTTCCTGCGGCATGCGGACGACTTCCCATTGCGATCGACCCGCCGAACCTTCGGTCGCGGGCCTGTAGCCGGTCGCTTAGGAGATTTGCATGACAGTTTGACGAAGGCCGGTGGGCAAGCCCGCGGGATCAGGTCGGGCCGGCCGGCGGCGCGATCAGCCGCTGTCTCAGCGCGGTCGAAATGTTGTCGAAGATGAACACGACGATCAGGATCAGGATCACCATATAGGCGACATTCTCCCAGTCGGAATTGGTGCGGATCGCCTCCCAGAGCTTGAGGCCGATGCCGCCGGCTCCGACGGCGCCGATGATGGTCGCCGAGCGCGTGTTCGATTCCCAGAAGTAGAGCGATTGCGACAGGAACACCGGCAGCACCTGCGGCACCACGCCGTAGCGCTGCACGACGGCCGGCGCGGCACCCACCGAGCGAACGCCCTCGCGCTGCTTGTCGTCAATGTTCTCCAGCGCCTCGGAATAGAGCTTTCCGAGCGTGCCCGTGTCGGTGAAGAAGATCGCCGAGATGCCGGCGAGCGGCCCCGGCCCGAAGGCGCGGGTGAAGAACAGCGCCCAGATCAGCATGTCGACCGAGCGCTGGAAGTCGAAAAAGCGCTTGGCGACCTGGTTGAGCAGCCGGTTCGGCATGATGTTGCGCGCCGCGACGAAGGCGAGAGGGAAGGCGATCAGCGAGGCCAGCACCGTGCCGGCAAAGGCCATCACGATCGTCTGCAGCAGCTTGGTCCAGACGTCGAGATGCTGCCAATCGGCATTGTAGAGGATGTTGTCCCAGGCGAGCGACAGGTTGGAGCGTGACGGATCGATCCGCTCGCCCGACACGATCAGGTCGAACACCTCCCCTGCGGATTTTCCCCAGAAGGGCGAGTTGATGTCGAAGACGAAATTCGCCCAGCCGAGGAAGCGGTGGCGGATCTTCACCTCGTCGCTCTCGATCTCCGCGCGACCGGGAACGCCGAAATAGACGATCACCTTGTCCCCGGGTGAACGTTGGCTGGCCCAGGACGGCAATGCGCCTCGCACGTTGACGGCTTCATTCCGGACGATATCGAGCACCAGCGTCTCGTCGCCGCGCGTGACGGTGACCTGGTCGGGGCGGACATCGACGGTGCCAGCCCCGCTGAAGTCGACCGTCGCGCGGACGACCTCCTCGGTCGGCGCTGCTGGTGCTGCCTGGACGGATGGGGTGGCCGCGGCGCCTGCCGACCCGGTGGGAGCAGGCGCGCCGCCGACCGGCCCGAGGAAACTGCCAGAGGAACTCGATGCTCCACCGCCCGCGCCGCCGATCTGGTCGGCCTTCTTCACGACCATCGCGGTCTCGCGCGCCAGCCAGTCGGGGTTGCCGTTCGGACCCAGCGGATCGAAACGGGTGAACTTCACGTCGAGATGGCCGTCCCGCAGGTCGATGTTCGGCCGCACTTCATAAGACACCCAGTCGGCGAGATAGGTGCCGGCAATGTCCCACTTGGCGTTGGCGAACACGCTGCCGATGGAGAAGAACCACCAGGCGAAAACGAGATAGAGGACGAAGCCGCCCGCAACGGCCCAGGATACCAGGCTCTTGCGCGCCGAGCCTTCGAGGGCGGCCGGATAGCGGGCCGCCACTTCTCGCATTTCAGCGGTGACCACATTCGGCATCGTCAGGCGCCCCGTCCGAATTCGAATGCCTGGTCGCCGACCAGGCGGCGGCGCAGCCAGGCGGACAGTTGGTCGACCGCGACGATGGTGACGAACAGCAACAGGATGATCGCCAGCGTCTTGGCCTCGTGGGTGCGGCTGATCGAGAGGCGCAGCGCCTCGCCGATGCCGCCGCCGCCCACCGCGCCGATGATGGTCGAGGCGCGCACGTTGATCTCGAAGCGCAGCAGCACATAGGAGACGAAATTCGGCATCACCTGCGGCACGATGCCGAACCAGACGCGCTCGATCCAGCTTCCGCCGACGGCGCGCAATCCCTCGTCCGGCCGCATGTCCGCGTTCTCGACCACCTCGAAGAACATCTTGCCGAGCGCGCCGATGGTGTGGATCGAAACGGCAAGGATGGCGGGAATCGCGCCGAGCGAAAACACGGCGAGGAAGAAGCCCGCGATGACGATCTCCGGGAAGGCGCGCAGGATTTCCATGAAGCGGCGCACGAAAAAGCGCAGCCAGCGGTTCGCAACGAGATTGCGCGCGGCGAGAAAGCAGAGCAGGAAGCCGAAGAAAAAGCCGATCAGCGTCGAGAGCAGCGCGATGTTGAGCGTCTCGATCATCAGGTAGACATATTCCGGCACGTAGAGCGCCTGGGTGAAGTAGGCGCGCCCTTCCGGATAGTCGAATTTGAGGCTGCCATCGTCATAGGGCGACGGCAGATCGAACAACGCGCGCCAGATTTCCCACCCGTCGCGCGGGACGAGCTGCCAGACGAAGTCGAAGAAATAGGGAAGCCTGTCGAAGAACTTGCCGGCGTTGGATTCGTTGGCGAACCACAGCGATCCCGCCATGGCGATCAGGAGGAAGGCGACGCCGCCGAACGTGTAGAGCCGGCGACGGCCGGCCAGCTCGCGCCAGTGGCGCTCGACCAAGCTGCCGCTTTCGGACAGGGCCGGCTTCGGCGCTCTTGTCGTATCTGTGATCGCGCTCATCGGGTGCCCCGCAATAAAAACGCCGCGGGGGTTTCCCCGCGGCGTCTTCGTCCCTGTTTCGATCAGGAGCCGATCTGGGCCTTACGGGCGTCGATGATCGGCTGGTAGAACTCGGTGGTGACCTCGGTATAGCCGGTAAAGTCGCCGCCCTGGATGGCCGAGAAGCAGGCCGGATCGGCCTTCGGCAGGTTGATCATGAAGTCCTTGAACTTGGATTTGATGTCGGCGTCGAGCGAGGTGCGGACGACGATCGGGCCGTTCGGGATCAGCGGCGACTTCCAGATCTCGGTCAGGTCGTCCATATCGAGGATGCCCTTGTCGACCATCTTGCGCAGGTTGCCCGAGGTGTAGCCCTCGCTGAAGTCGCCGACGCCCGAGCCCCAGGTGGTGCCGGCATCGAAGGTGCCCTTGAGCACTTCGAGCACGAGGTTCTCGTGGCCGCCGCCGAAGCCGGTCTCGGAGAAATAGTCCTTGACGGCCGCGCCGCCGAGATCCTTCGGCAGGGTGACCGACGGGATCAGATAGCCGGAGGTCGAGTCCGGATCGGCGAAGCCGAGCTTCTTGCCCTTGAGGTCGGCGAGCGTCTTGATGCCGGAATCCTTGCGGGCGACCATGATCGAATAGTAGCCGGTCGCGCCGTCGGTCTGAACCGTGGTCAGGATCGGCTCGACCGCCTTGGCATCTGCGAGATAGATCTTGGCGAAGCCGGAGGCGCCGAGCTCGGCATAGTCGAGCGTGCCGCCGAGCAGGCCCTGGATGGTGCCGTCATAGTCGGCGGCCGGGAAGAGCGAGACCTTCTCGACGCCGATCGCGGCCGGCAGCTTGTCGACCATGCACTGGAAGTTGCGCAGGCGGTCGGCCTCGTTCTCGCCGCCGATGATGCCGATGCGGAACTCCTTGAGGTCCTCGGCCTGGGCGGAGTGGGCGACGAGCGCGCCGAGCGCGGCGGCGGCCAGAAGTGCTTTCCTGAACATGTGGTCTCTCCTGTTGCAAGCGGCGGCTGCCGCAGCTTTCCGAACTCAGTCTTGATGCTGGCCCGTCACGAGGGCGATACGATCCCGGTCGCTCACAGCCCGGCGAAGGCGGGTTCGAGCGGACCGGCGGATTGGAATTTTCGGGGCTTTTCCGAAGCGATGCTGGTGGACGTGATCTCTTCGGGAATGTCGTCCGCATCGGCGCCATAGACGCGCGCGACGGCCTCGCGATCGAGGTCCTCCGGCCCGCCGTCGAACACGACCTTGCCGCCGGACATGCCGATGATGCGGTCGCAATAGCTGCGGGCGGTGTCAAGCGTGTGGAGGTTGGTGACGACGGTCAGGCCTTCGCGGCGGTTGATGTCGCGCAACGCGTCCATCACGATCTTGGCATTCAGCGGATCGAGCGAGGCGATCGGCTCGTCGGCGAGGATCACCTTCGGCTGCTGCATCAGGGCGCGGGCGATCGCGACACGCTGCTGCTGGCCGCCCGACAGCGTGCCGGCGGCCTGCAGCGCGGTCTGCGCGATCCCGAGCCGCTCCAGCGCGTTGATCGCAAGGATCCGCTCGTCGCGGCTGAAGATGCTGAGCAGGTTGAGGATGGTGGAGCGATGGTTGAGCCGGCCGAGCAGCACATTGGTCAAGACGTCGAGACGCGGCACGAGGTTGAACTGCTGGAAGATCATGGCGCAGTCGCGCTGCCAACCGCGCAACTGAGCCCCGCGCAGCGTCGAGACGGTCGCGCCGCCGAAAGAAATCGAACCTTCGGACGGATCGATCAGCCGGTTGATCATGCGCAGCAGGGTAGACTTGCCCGCGCCCGAGCGGCCGATGACACCGACCATCTGCCCGGGCTCGATGTCCAGCGTGACGCTGTCGACGGCGGTGTTCCTGCCGAACCTGCGCGTCACATTGGTGATCTTTAGCATCCGCAGCGCTTTCCCGCCGAGCGGGTCCCCTTCGCATCTGCGAGAAGCGCTATGGGATCAACATGAAACCGGCATGTCCGTTGGATGACGGTTTTGTTACGATTCACAGCGGCGCGGGCCGCCGGAACCAGGCCTCAACCGCCGTGCTTTTCCAGGAAAGCCTCGGCGCTCAGGGAGCGGAAATCCCCCAGTGCGTCGCGCAGGCGCCGGTGGTCCCAGTCCCACCAGGCGAGCGCCTGGTAGCGTTCTGCCGTCCTGCGGTCGAAGCGCTCGCGGATCGGCCGGGCGGGAACGCCGGCGACGATCGTGTAGGGCGCGACATCCTTCGTCACCACCGCGCCGGCACCGACCGCCGCGCCGTCACCCACGGTCACGCCGGGCAGCACCGTCGAGCCGTGGCCGAGCCAGGTGTCGTGGCCGACCGTCACCTTGCGCGCCCGCCGCGCGGCAAAGAAATCCGCCTCGTGTTCGGCGTCCGGCCAGTAGTCGGAGGCGCGGTAGGTGAAATGGTGCAGCGTCGGCCGGTCGACCGGGTGGTTGGTCGCATTGAGCCGGACGGAGGCCGCGATGTTGGCGAACTTGCCGATCTCGGCGCACCAGACATGGCAGTCCTGCATCAGGTAGGAATAGTCGCCGATCTCGGCCTCCGCGACGCGGCAGCCTTCCGCGATCTCCGTGTAGCGGCCGAGCCTGGTGTCGCTGACCTGCGCAGAGGAATGGACGAGCGGCTCTTCGGACAGGCCCTTGGGCATCAGGCGGCTTTCTTCGGTGCGAATGCGGTGACGTCGATGACGTGGTCGGCGACCGCCTCGCGCACGTCCTGATCGTGGAAGATGCCGAGCATGGCGACGCCCGCCCGCTTTTTCTCGCCGATCATGTCGATGACGATCTGCCGGTTGGCAGCGTCGAGCGAGGCGGTCGGCTCGTCGAGCAGCAGGATCGGATGGTCGGTGATGAAGCCGCGCGCGATGTTGACGCGCTGCTGCTCGCCGCCGGAGAAGGTGGCGGGCGGCAATTGCCACAGGCGCCCCGGCAGGTTCAGCCGCTCGAGTAGCGCCCGCGCCCTGCCCCGAGCCTCTTCCCGGTCCTCGCCTCGCGCCAGCAGCGGGTCGGCGACCACGTCGACGGCCGAAACGCGCGGCACCGCGCGCAGGAACTGGCTGACATAGCCGATCGTGTCGCGGCGGATCGCCAGCACGGTGCGCGGCCCTGCGGCCGCCAGATCGACCAGATGGCCGTTGTGGGAGACGATCACCTGGCCGGCGTCGACGCCGTAATTGCCGTAGAGCATCTTGAGGATCGAACTCTTTCCCGCGCCGGACGGGCCGCCGAGCACGGCGCACTCGCCCGCCTTGAGCGAGAAGGAGACGTTGCGCACCACGGGCAGCTCCACGCCACCGCGCAGATGCATGACGAAGCTCTTGGCGACGTCGGAGACGACGAGTGGGGTGGGCATGTCACACCTGCAGGATCGAGGAGACGAGGAGCTGGGTGTAGGGCGCGCGCGGATCGTCGAGCACGCGGTCGGTCAGGCCGTGCTCCACCACGACGCCGTCCTTCATCACCATCATCCGGTGCGAGAGCAGACGCGCCACCGCAAGGTCGTGCGTGACGACGACCGCCGCGAGCCCGAGGTCGCTGACCAGCCCGCGCAACAGGTCGAGCAGGCGCGCCTGGACGGACACGTCGAGCCCGCCAGTCGGCTCGTCCATGAACACCAGCCGCGGTCCGGTGACGAGGTTGCGCGCGATCTGCAGCCGCTGGCGCATGCCGCCCGAAAAGGCGCGCGGCTGGTCGTCGATCCGGTCGGCGGAGATCTCCACGCGGCCGAGCCAGTCGATCGCCGTCTCGCGGATGCGGCCATAGTGCCGGTCGCCAACGGCCATCAACCGCTCACCGACATTGGCGCCGGCCGAGACAGACATGCGCAGGCCATCGGCCGGGTTCTGGTGCACGAAGCCCCAGTCGGTGCGCATCAAGAAGCGGCGCTCGGCTTCGCTCATCCGGTAGAGGTCGCGCCACTGGCCGTCGCGCATGCGATAGGAGACGAGGCCAGAACTCGGCGGCAGGCGCGTCGAGACGCAATTAAGCAGCGTCGTCTTGCCGGAACCTGATTCGCCGACCACGGCCAGCACCTCGCCGGGCCACAGCTCGAACGAAACGTTCTCGCAGCCCCGCCGCGCGCCGTAGGATTTTGACAGCGAGGTGACGCGGAGCAGGGGTTCGTCGGTCACGACACAGCCTCCGCCTTCTCCCCCAGATCGCCCACATGCCCCTCCGCCCGTCGCGTCTCGCAATGATCCGTGTCGGAGCAGACGAACATCCGTCCGCCGCGGTCGTCGAGGATCACCTCATCGAGATAGACATGCTCCGCGCCGCAGAGCGCACAGGGCCGGTCGAAGGTCTGCACCTCGAAGGGATGGTCCTCGAAGTCGAGGCTCACCACTTCGGTGAAGGGCGGAACGGCATAGATGCGCTTCTCGCGCCCCGCGCCGAAGAGCTGGAGCGCCGGCGACATGTGCATCTTCGGATTGTCGAATTTCGGCGTCGGCGACGGGTCCATCACGTAGCGCCCCTCGACCTTCACCGGATAGGCATAGGTTGCTGCGATGCGCCCGTGCCGGGCGATGTCCTCGTAGAGCTTGACGTGCATCAGGCCGTATTCCTCCAGCGCGTGCATCTTGCGCGTCTCGGTCTCGCGCGGTTCGAGGAAGCGCAGCGGCTCGGGGATTGGCACCTGGTAGACAAGCACCTGGCCTTCGGTCAGCGGATGCTCCGGGATGCGATGCCGCGTCTGGATGATGGTCGCCTCGGCCGTCGAGGTGGTTACCGCCACATCGGCGACCTTCTGGAAGAAGGCGCGGATCGACACCGCATTGGTCGTGTCGTCGGCGCCCTGGTCGATCACCTTCAGCGTGTCGTCCGGTCCGATGATCGACGCCGTCACCTGCACGCCGCCGGTGCCCCAGCCATAGGGCATCGGCATCTCTCTGGATGCGAACGGCACCTGATAGCCGGGGATCGCGATCCCCTTCAGGATCGCGCGGCGGATCATCCGCTTCGTCTGTTCGTCGAGATAGGCGAAGTTGTAGGCGGCGATGTCTGTCACTTGCATTTTCATTCCGCGGCCTCCCGGAGATCGTCGCGCTGTCCCGCCTCGAATTCGGCTCGCATGCGCCGCACAAGCTCGAGCTCGGCCTGGAAGTCGACATAGTGCGGCAGCTTCAGGTGCTCGACGAAGCCGGTCGCCTGGACGTTGTCGGAATGCGAGATGACGAACTCCTCGTCCTGCGCGGGAGCGACGATATCCTCGCCGAACTCGGCGGCGCGCAGCGCCCGGTCGCAGAGCGCCATCGCCATCGCCTTGCGCTCCGATTGACCGAACACCAGCCCGTAGCCGCGCGTGAACTGCGGCGGCGCCTTGGACGAGCCCTTGAACTGGTTGACCATCTGACACTCGGTCACGCGGATCGAACCCAGCGGGACGGGAAAGTCGAGTTCCGGGACGTCGAGCTCCAGCTCGGCCTCGCCGATCCTGATCTCGCCCACGAAAGGATGCGTGCGCGCGTAGCCGCGCTGGGTGGAGTAGGCGAGCGCGAGGAGAAAGCCCTCGTCGCCGCGTGCCAGCGCCTGCAGGCGGGCATCGCGCTCCAGCGGGAATTCGAGCGGTTCGCGCGTGATGTCGGCGACCGGCGCACCGGCGGGTACCGCGCCATCGGCCTCGATCAGTCCCTCCTCGCCCAGCAGGTCCGAGACACGCGGCATCGACGCGGTCTCCGGTTCGCGCTGCATCGGCTCGTCCTGAGGCGCATCGCCTGCCAGCGCCGGATCGAGCAGGCGGTGCGTGTAGTCGAAGGTCGGTCCGAGAAGCTGGCCGCCCGGCAGGTCCTTATAGGTCGCCGAAACGCGCCGTTCGACCTTCATGGCCGCCGTGTCGAGCGGCCGCGTGTAGCCGAAGCGCGGCAGCGTCGTGCGATAGGCGCGTACGAGGAAGATCGCCTCGATCATGTCGCCCCGCGCCTGCTTCATCGCCAGCGCGGCAAGTTCGCGGTCGTAGAGCGAGCCCTCCGCCATCACGCGGTCGACTCCGAGCGCCAGTTGCTCGACGATCTGGTCGAGGCGCAGCGCCGGCACGGAGCGGTCGCCGCGCCTGCGGTCGGCCAGCAGCGAATGGGCATTCCGGATGGCGGCCTCGCCGCCCTTTACTGCGACATACATGGCTCAGCCTCCCGCCTGTCCGTCGGCAATGCGCGTCGTGCGCGGCAGGCAGACGATTTCGCCGCCCGACACCAGGATCAGGTCGACACCGCGTGGAAACCGCGCCCCGTTCTGCCGCCACTGCGCACTGAAATGGCGCGGCATGGGCGACGGCGCGACGGTCGCGGTCGTCCGGATTCCCGGTCCCGTGAGCACCAGAGGCGGGCCCGAGTCGAAACTTTCCACCTGCAGCACGATCGTGGTCGACCGGTCGGGATAGTCCTGCGAGCCCTGAGCAAAACTCTCCAGCGCCACCAGTTCGTCCGGCGCAGCCGCGAAAGCGAAATGCGCCTCGGTCGCGATCGACGTCACCGGTGCGCCGCTGTGGAAGCCGAGCCAGTTGCGCACGTCGACGCTCAAAAGCTGCCGGTCGAGCCAGACCGGCGTGTCGTGATCGCAGAGCGCCAGCGCGACCGCTCCGGCGAGCGGCGACATGGGCGCGGGAGGCAAGGTCAGGGCAGTAACGGAGCGGCGGCTGCCCGGCCGCGCCATCGCATCCATTACCGCGCGAAATACGGATTGCGCATCGAAGACAGGCGCCCGGAAGCCGCCCTGGATCACGGCCGTCGTCGGCATCAGTCCTCTCCTCTCACCATGGTGAAGAAGTCGACCTTCGTCGCGGCGACCTCGGCGGCGCGGCGCGCGGCATGAGCATCGTGTTCCAGCCGCAGCGGTGAGAGGATCAGGTCTTCAAGGCGCGACCGCAGCTCCGGCTTCTGCCACAGCGCGTCAATCGTCGCGGCGATCCGCGCCTTGTCTGCGTCGCGGCCGAGCGCATAGGAATGGCCGACTTCGCCGCCTGCGAGCCGTACCGTCGCGCGGGTGACCGTCGCCTCGCCGGCATTGAAGGGCGCGCCGCCGCCGCCCATCCGGCCGCGCACCGTGACGAGACCCGTCTCCGGCCCCCGCACGGGCTCGGCCGCAGCGTCGAACGCCGCGGCGGTCCAGAGTTCCGACAACCGCGCCGCCGGGGCGTGGGCGAGCACCGCCATCATCTCCCGCCGCAATTCGCTTTCGGGCCTCGCGCCCGTCCGGATGCCGTGCATGCTGCAACTCGACTTGTCTAGTGTTATAGACAACTATATGATGACCTCGATTAGACCCATCGCATGACGATCTGATGACAGCGACAGTTGCAGAAACCTCCGCCGACAGCTCGATCCGCCGCAACAGCGGCGTGTCGCTCTGGCGTCAGATCTCCGACCGGATCCGCCGCCTGGAGACGGACGGTCAACTCGATGCGGATGGCCGCCTGCCGCCGGAATTCAGGCTCGCCGAAGAGTTCGGCGTGAACCGCCACACCGTCCGCAGCGCCATCTCGCATCTCGTGCAGGAAGGCGTGCTGCGCACCGAGCAGGGGCGCGGCACCTTCTTCCGCAGCCGTCCGCGCCTTGCCTATCCGATCGGGCGACGCACGCGCTTCTCCGCCGGCCTCGAAGGCCAGACCTCGACGCTCCAGACGGTACTGGTGGACTCCGCCACCGTTCCTGCCGACACCCGCGTGGCGGAAGCGCTCGGCATGGCGCCGCAAGCGCACACGGTCTGGCTGAGAACGATAGGCCTGGCCGACGGCGAGCCGGTGTCGACGGCTGAGAGCTGGTTTCCGGCGGACAGTTTGGGAGGGATCGCCGACACGTTCCGGCGTACTGGCTCGATCACCGCGGCGCTCGCCGCGCTCGGCGTCGCCGACTACACGCGCCGCTCGACGGTGCTCACCGCGACCCATGCCGGCGACGATGATCTGGCGCGGCTGAAGCTCGCGCCCGGCGCCATCGTGCTCGCGACCGAGAGCGTCAATGTCGACCCCGCCGGCAGGCCGATCCAGTATTCCCGCACGCGCTTTTCGGCGGATCGGATCGAGCTGACGATCGAAAACGGCTGACCGGCCGCCCGGGTCGGCAGGCGGCCGGTCAGAAGCTGGAAGACATAGCTTGAAGCCGCGCGCTGGTTCGTCAGATCTCCTGATAGGCGGCGATGACGGCCGCGACCTGATCGGAGTTCATCACCTGGATCTGTGCGGTCGTCAGCGCCTGGACCTGGTCTTCGTCCAGGGCCTCGATGTCTTCGACCGCAAGGCCGGAGATGGCGCCCGTGTTGATGGCGGCGATGTCGCCGGTGGAGAAGCGCTCGAAATCCTCGGACTCCATGGCCGCGATCTGACCGGAGCCCAATACGGCGGTCTGGGCTTCCGAGAACGCCTCGACCTGGTCGGCGGTCATGGCCGTGATCTGCGACGCCGTGAGGCCGACCACAGCCTTGACGCTCAGCGCGCCGACCTGATCCTCGGTCAAGGCGCCGATCTGGTCCGTCGTCAGCGAGGCCACCTGCCCGGCGGTGAGCGCGCCGACCTGGTCGGTCGAGAGATCGCCGATCTGGTCGGTGGTCAGCGCGGCAATTTGCGTCGGCTTCATCAGCGCGATCTGCGAGGTCGTGACGGCCGCGAGTTGGTCCGTGCTCAGCGCCGCGACGGCATCGTTGCTCAGGCCGGAGATGGCTTTTGTACTGATGGCGGCGATCGCGTCGGTCGACAGCTCGGCGATATCGTCAGCGCCGAGCGCGCCGACCTGCACCGCGCTCAGCGCGCCGACCTGCGCCGTCGTCAGCGCCCCGACCTGATCCGTGCTCAACGCACCAACCTGCGTGGCGCTGAGCCCGATGATAGCCTTGGTGCTGATCGCGCCGACCTGGTCCTCGCTCAACGCGCCGATCTGGTCCGCGGTGAGCGAAGCCGCCTGGATCGCGGTCAGCGCCCCGACCTGTTCGGCCGAGAGATCGCCGATCTGGTCGACGGTCAAGGCCGCGATCTGCGAGCCCTTCATCATGCCGATCTGGCCCGTGGTCAGTGCGCCGACCTGGTCGGTGCTCAGGGCCGCGACGGCGTCGTTCGACAGGCCCGAGATCGACTTGGTGCTGATCGCGGCAACCGCATCGGTCGTCAGCTCGGCGACATCGTCGGCGCCGAGCGCTCCGAGCTGCGTTGCGCTCAGGACGCCGACCTGCGCGGTCGTCAGCGCTCCGACTTGATCAGTGCTCAGCGCGCCAACCTGGGTGGCGGTCAGGCCGAGGACGGCTTTGGTGCTGATCGCACCGACCTGCTCCTCGCTCAGCGCGCCGATCTGGTCAGCCGTCAGCGACGCGACCTGGGTCGCGGTCAACGCGCCGACCTGGTCGGTCGAGAGATAGCCGATCTGGTCCGTGGTCAGCGCTGCGATCTGCGTACCCTTCATCATGCCGATCTGACCTGTGGTCAGCGCGCCGACCTGATCCTCGCTCAGCGCCGCGACGGCGTCGTTCGACAGGCCCGAGATGGACTTGGTGCTGATGGCCGCGATTGCATCGGTAGACAGTTCGGCGACATCGTCAGCGCCGGGCGCGCCCAGCTGCACCGCGCTCAGCACGCCGACCTGCCCTGTCGTCAGGGCTCCCACTTGGTCAGTGCTTAGCGCCCCCACCTGCGTGGCGGTCATGCCGATGATCGATTTCGAATTGATCGCGCCGACCTGATCCTCGCTCAGCGCACCGATCTGGTCGGTGGTCAGCGAGGCGACCTGCGTCGCCGTCAGCGCGCCGATCTGGTCGGTCGACAGATCGCCGATCTGGTCCGTCGTCAGTGCCGCGACCTGCGTGCCCTTCATCATCGCGATCTGACCGGTCGAGAGAGCGCCGAGCTGGTCGGTGCTGAGTGCTGCGACCGCGTCAGCGGAGAGGCCGGAAATGGATTTCGTGCTGATGGCCGCGACTGCATCGGTCGAGAGTTCGGCCACGTCGTCAGCGCCCAATGCCCCGAGCTGCGTCGCGCTCAGCGCGCCGACCTGCGCCGTGGTCAGGGCCGCGACCTGGTCCGCGCTCAGGGCGCCCACCTGCGTCGCGGTCAGGCCGATGATCGACTTCGAATTGATCGCGCCGATCTGCTCCTCGCTCATGGCGCCAATCTGGTCGGTGGTCAACGCCGCGACCTGCGTCGCCGTCAGCGCGCCGACCTGATCGGTCGAGAGATAGCCGATCTGGTCCGTGGTCAATGCCGAAATCTGCGTCGGCTTCATCGCGGCGACCTGGCCGTTGGTCAAGGCCCCGATCTGGTCCTCGCTCAGCGCCGCGACCGCGTCAGTGGTCAGGCCGGAGATGGATTTCGTGCTGATCGCGGCGATCGCGTCGGTCGACAGTTCGGCGACGTCGTCAGCGCCGAGACCGCCGAGCTGCGCGCCGGTCATTGCGCCGACCTGTGCAGTCGTCAGGGCTGCGACCTGATCCGTCGAGAGGAGAGCAACCTTGGCCGAGGTCAGGCCGAGGATGGCCTTGGTGCTGATGGCGCCCACCTGCTCCTCGCTCAGCGCGCCGATCTGGTCGTTGGTCAGGGCAGAGACCTGCGTGGCGTTGAGCGCGCCGATCTGGTCGGTCGAGAGGTCGCCGATCTGGTCCGTCGTCAGCGCCGCGATTTGCGCGCCCTTCATCATCGCGATCTGGCCGGTCGTCAGCGCGCCGAGCTGGTCGGTGCTCAATGCGGCGACGGCGTCATTCGAGAGACCCGAAATGGCCTTGGTGCTGATGGCGGCAACCGCGTCGGTCGACAGTTCGGCGACGTCGTCAGCGCCGAGTGCGCCGAGCTGCAGCGCGCTGAACGCACCGACCTGCGCCGTCGTCAAAGCGCCCACCTGATCCGTGCTTAGCGCGCCCACCTGCGTTGCGGTCAGGCCAAGGATGGCCTTGGTGCTGATCGCGCCCACCTGCTCTTCGCTCAGCGCACCGATCTGATCGGTGGTCAGCGACGCGACCTGCGTGGCGGTGAATGCGCCGACCTGCGCGGTGCTCAGATCGCCGATCTGGTCGGTGGTGAGCGCGGCGACCTGCGTGCCCTTCATCATGCCGATCTGACCGGTCGTCAGTGCGCCGAGCTGGTCCGTGCTGAGCGCTGCGACCGCGTCGTTCTTCAGGCCCGAGATCGACTTGGTGCTGATGGCGGCGATCGCGTCGGTCGACAGCTCGGCGACGTCGTCAGCGCCCAGCCCCCCGAGCTGCGCCGCGCTCAGCACGCCGACCTGGGCCGTCGTCAACGCACCCACCTGGTCAGTGCTCAAGGCGCCGATCTGCGTGGCGCTCAAGCCGATGATCGCTTTGGTGTTGATCGCGCCGACCTGCTCCTCGCTCAGCGCGCCGATCTGGTCCGCCGTCAGCGACGCGACCTGGCTAGCCGTCATCGCGCCGATCTGGTCGGTCGAGAGATAGCCGATCTGGTCCGTGGTCAGCGCGGAGATCTGCGCCGGCTTCATCGCAGCGATCTGGCCGGTGGTCAGCGCGCCGACCTGATCTTCGCTCAGCGCCGCGACGGCGGCGGTGGACAGGCCGGAGATCGCCTTGGTGCTGAAGGCGGCGATCTCGTCGGCCGAGAACTCGGCGATGTCGTCGGCGCCGAGTGCGGCGAGCTGCGTCGAATTGAGCCCGCCGACCTGTTCAACGGTCAGAGCCTCGACCTGATCGGTCGTCAGCGCCCCGATCTGCGTCGCCGTCAGCGCGGACACCTGGGTCTTGTTGAGGCTCTCGATCTTGGTGCTGTCCAGCGCGCCAAGCTGGTCGAGGGTGAGGCCCCTCATGCCGTTGGCGGAGATCGCACCGAACTGGTCCGCGCTCAGCGCCTCGAAATCTTCCTGCTCCATCGCCGCGATCTGCGTCGCGGAGAGCGCGTTGACCTGGGCGGTTGAGAGGGCCCCGATGTCCTCGGTGGTGAGATTGGCGATGGTCGTCGCGGACATCGACCGGATCTGATTGACGGTCAGCGAAGAAACGATGGAAGTCATGAGCGGCGCCCCCAGAGATACGCGTTACCGGTATGATGGCTTCGCCACGCGGCTGGGGGATATCTCGACGAGGGTCCACGCAGCCGGAGGCATTTGCCGCGCCTACTGACAGGTTGTCCGTTTGGCGGGCCGGCAATGGCAGCCCCCAGGCGGCGCCTCGTTGGACGCTTTCAAGCTAGGCAACATGGCCCTCTTGCAGGAGCCCGGGGATCGGAAGCGCATCATGCTGCCGGAGCCGACGGCTCCTCGTCCGATACCTTGTTCACGCGGCCGTCCCGGCTGTGCGGGACGTGCGTCGCGAAACTCCCCTGCCCGATTGAAAACTCACTCCGGCCAGAGCTTCGCATGTGTCAAATACGACGAGACCTTCTAATTTTGCATTAACGTTAAAGGCTCTTCACCTTGGCCGCGGCGGCGTCGGGGGACGGCGAGGAACCGGCCGCGCCTCAGCGCGGCCGGACAACCTTCACGACCACCTCCGCATCCTCCGTCAGCGGAATGTGATCGCTCGCCCGGCCGTTCACCGAGATCCCCGCTTCCTCTTCGGCCACGACGCGGATGCGGATCGTCCTGCCGTCGAGCTTGAGGGTTGCGGCAAATCCGTTCCAGCCGGACGGCAGCGACGGTTTCACGACGAGCCTGTCGCCTTCCCGCTTCAGCCCCAGGATGCCCTCCACCGCCGTGCGGTAGAGCCATCCGGCCGAGCCGGTATACCAGGTCCACCCTCCGCGACCGGCCAGCGGACCTTCTGAATAGATGTCCGCCGCCACGACATAGGGTTCGACCCGGTAGCGCTCGGCCGCGTCGGCATCGAGCGCGTGGTTGACCGGATTGAGCATGCGGAAGCCGTTATGCGCCTCGTCGCCGAGGCCGAGCTCCGCCAGCGCCAGCACGAACCAGGCCGCCGCATGTGTATATTGCCCGCCGTTCTCGCGCACGCCCGGCGGGTAGGCCTTGATGTAGCCGGGCTCCTTGTCCGTCCTGTCGAAGGGCGGCTTGAACAGGCGGATGATCCCGATCTCGGGCTCGACCAGCCGCTCCCGCGCCGACGCCATCGCAAGGCGCGCGCGTTCCGCGTCGCCCTGGCCGGAGAGCACGCTCCACGACTGGGCGATGGAATCGATCTGGCATTCGTCGGCCAGATGCGAACCGAGCGGCGTCCCGTCGTCGAACGAGCCGCGGCGGTACCACTCGCCGTCCCAACCGGAGCCTTCGAGTGCCTGCTTCAGCCGCGCCGCATGGGCGAGCCACCTCTCGGAGCGCGCAGAGTCGCCTCGCTTCTGCGCGAACGGCGCGAAGTCGTTCAGCGTCTTGAGCAGGAACCAGCCGAGCCAGACACTGTCGCCCTTGCCGCCCTCGCCCACCCGGTTCATGCCGTCGTTCCAGTCGCCGCCGAGGATCAGCGGCAGGCCGGTCTCGGCCGTCCGCGTGATGGCGAGATCGAGCGCGCGGGCGGCATGCTCGTAGACGCTCGCCTTCTCCTTCGACACTTCCGGCGTGAAGAAGGAATCGTGCTCGCCCGGCTTCAGCGGGTCGCCGAGGATGAAAGGCAGTTCCTGGTCGAGGATCGAGGCGTCACCCGTCACCTTGATGAAATGCGCCGCCGCGTAGCCGAGCCACACCACGTCGTCCGAGATCATGGTGCGCACACCGGCCCCGGTGCGCGGCAGCCACCAGTGCTGCACGTCGCCGTCCGGGAACTGGCGCGAGGCCGCGTTCAGGATCTGCGAACGCGCCAGCTCCGGATCGTGCAGCAGCAGCGCCATCGTATCCTGCAGCTGATCGCGGAATCCGAAGGCACCGCTCGCCTGGTAGAAGCCGGCCCGCGCGCGGATGCGGCAGGCGAGCGCCTGGTAGGGCAGCCAGTGGTTGACCATCGCGTCGAGCGCCGGATCGGGCGTCTCGACCTGGACCGTATCAAGGAAGCCGCGCCAGCTTGCCTCGTTCTCGGCCAGGCGCTGGTCGAAGCTAAGTGCGCGGTGGCGCTTCACCAGGCTTACGGCCTCCTCTTCAGACGTCGCGTCGCCCATCAGCCACAGCATGTCGAACGACATGCCGGGTGCGAGCTCGATGTCACGCGCCAGCGCCGCGCAGCCGTCGAAGCCCGGTTCCACCTTGCCGGACAGCGCGCTGCCAGAGGCGACGGCGGCCGGCTGTATCACCGATCCGGCCTGGCCGAGGAATTCGAGCCGGTCGGAGGTGCGGTGCGACGGCGCGATGTCCGACGCTAGGAACGCGAAGCGGTCGCCATAGTCGAGGCTGTAGGCGTTGCGCGCGAGAAGCGCGCCCGTCTCGGCGTCGTGCGAGGGCACGATCATCGGCGCGGTGCGGCTTCGGCTGGTGCCCAGCACCCATTCGGCATAGCCGTAGACCCGCAGCCGCTTCGTCGCGTCTCCCCGGTTGGTGACGCGCAGCCGGGTCACCTTCACCGGTTCGGACGGGTCGACCAGCATCTCGGCACGGACCGACAGCTCGTCGGTCCTGGCTGAAAAGACGCTGACGCCCTGCCCGTGCCGCGCCTCGTAGCGCGCGCCGGCGTCTGGTGCCAGGCAGGCGAAGGGCGACAGCACCGACCCACCGTCCAAGTCGCGGATATAGAGGCCCTCGCCCGGCCGGTTCGTCACCGGATCGTTGGTCCACGGCGTGAGCTGGAAGTCGCGGCTGTTGCGGCTCCAGGTGAAGGTCGAGCCCTCGGCCGAGACGTGGAAGCCAAAGCCCGGATTGGCGATGACGTTGATCCAGGGCTGCGGCGTGGCCCGGCCGGCAGCCAGCCGCACCACATAGGTGCGCCCACCATCGGCGAAGCCGCCGTAGCCGTTCCAGAATTCGAGCCCGTCGCTCGTCACCGCCGGCGCCCGATCCGCGCGTGCAGGAGGCGAAGCCGGCAGAGCAGGCGGCTGCGGCGCCGCCAGCTGTTCCGCCTCGGCGCGGTCGATCTGGTCCTCGATCTTGCCGTTGCGGGTGTGCAGCACGATGAGTGCGGAGGCGATGAGCGTGCGGTAGGACCGCTCGTCCATCAGGTCGCGGCGCACGGCGAAGATATGCTGGCGCGGGCCGAGCTCGGTGCCGCGATGACGCGCGTTCTCGCACAGCCAGTCGATGGCGTTCTGAAGGTCCTGGACATAGGAGGAGGACTGTTCATTGACGACGACGAGATCCACGAGCAACCCGCGCGCGCGCAGATATTCCTGAACTCGTAGAGCCTTGGCGACGATCTCGATGTCGGCGACGTCGGCGATGCGCAGCGCGAAGATCGGGAAGTCGCCCGAAATGCTCATCGGCCAGAGCGCCGCCTGCGACCCCATGCCGGTGGCGATGGTCTCAGGCGCCGCGCGAAGCGCGGGATGCGGGTAGAGCAGGTAACGGGCCAGCTTCTGCACGTTGGCCGCGTCGGCGAGGCTGAAGCCGACATGGCGCGTCTGCACCTGCGAGCGCGTCCAGGCGTGCATCGACTGGCGGGCGAAGCTCTCCGGATGGTCGATCCGGCCGATCGCTTCCTCAAGCTGCGCCCTGTCGGCCGCGGCAATGGTCCAGAACGTGACGCTCACCTTCTTGTGGGCGGGAATGCGGATCCTGCGCCGCAGCGAGAAGATCGGATCGAGCACAAAGCCCTGCCCGCCGCCGAGCCGCGCGCCGTCGTCGAACGCGGCGGGATTGCGAATGTCGCGGCCGCGCCCGATGAAGGCGCGCCGGTCCGTCTCGGCCTCGGTCTCGCCGGTGTGGCTGGCGCCGATGGTGAGGAAATGCGCCGCCGCGATGCCCTTGTCGGAGGGCGCGCGCTTGCGCCGCTCCGCGAAGATCACGCCGCGCGCGGAATCGATCTCCGTCTTCACGAACATCTTGGAGAAGGCCGGGTGCGCGCTGTCGCTCGCCTCCGGCGCCAGCGCCAGTTCCGCGAAGGACGTCACCTCGATGACCCGCTCGCTGCCCGAGTGGTTGAAGATGGTGACCTGCCTGCCCTCGCCGTCGGCCTCCGAGGCGACGATGCACTCGACCTCGCTGCGCAGGTTGCCGACGGTCTTGAGGAAGGTCGACTTGTCGTCCGAGAAGATCACCTCGCTCGTCTCTTCGACCGCGGCCTTCGGCTCGCCGGTCGCGGACCACCACTCCCCGCTCTCCACGTCGCGCAGGAAGATGAAGGAGCCCGCGCGGTCCTCCACCGGATCCGGTTGCCAGCGCGTGATCGACAGGTCGCCGAGCCGCGCATAGCCCGCACCGGTCGACGACAGCATCAGCGAATAGGTGCCGTTCGACAGGACGTTGGTCGCCTTCGGCGCCCGGATCGGGTCCGCGATCTTGCGGATATCGGGCGTCTCGTCGACCTGGTCGAGCTTGCTGCGCTCCGGCGCCTCGCTGCGGACCGTCGTGATCGGGATGTCGCGCGGCGCCTTTTCCTGCAGCAGCAGTTCCGCCGCCTCGATCACCGGATCGGCGTGGAAGCGCTCGCGCATCCGGCCCTCGTGGATCACGTTGGAGATGGCGACGATGCACATGCCCTGGTGGTGGGCGTAATAGTTGCGCACCACCGCGCATTCATGCCCCTCAGGCACGCGGGTGGGCGTGAAGTCGACGGCGTCGTAGAAGCCGTAGCGGCCGACCGCGCCAATGGAGGCCAGCCGGTCGAGATTGTCGACGGCCACATGCGGCATGAACTGGCTCGCCAGCACCGTCGCATAAGGCGCGATGACGACGTTCTGCCCGAGGCCGCGCTTCAGCCCGAGACCCGGCACGCCGAAATTGGTGTACTGGTAGGTCATCTCGCGGTCGCGGGCGTTGTAGGCCGCTTCCGAAACGCCCCACGGGATGCCCTTGGAACGGCCGTAGGCGATTTGGCGCTTGATGACCTGGCGGCTCGTCTGCTCGAGGATGCTGCCCGGCGGCTCGTTCATCACCAGCGGCGGCATCAGATATTCGAACATCGATCCCGACCAGGAGATCAGCGCTCCCCGGAAGCCGATCTCCACGATCGGCCGGCCAAGCCGGAACCAATGCTCGGTCGGCACGTCGCCCTTGGCAATGGCGAACAGGCTGGCGAGCCGCGCTTCCGAGGCGAGCAGGTCGTAGCAGCTCTCGTCGAGCTGGCGGTCGTCGACCCGGTAGCCGATGGACAACAGCTTGCGGTCCTGCCGCAACAGGAAGGAGAATTCCATCTTGAAGGCAATGGTGCGGGCGCGGCGCGAGATCTCCGACAGCCTGGCGCGCAGCGCCGCGAGCTTCGCCTCCTCGAAATGCGCGTCGGCGATATGCGCCTCGCACACGGCCTGGAGCTTGGCTGCCCAGGTGACCAGCAGGTCCGAGCCGGCGGTGCCGGTCTCCTCGTGCAGGGCACGGGCGAGCTTCAGGATCTCGGCGGCGTTCACCGCGAGGTTGAGTGTGCGGATCGCCGCGGTCTCCGGCTCGTTCCTGATCGATTCGACCGCGCGCCGCATGCCGGTGACGCGTTCCGCCAGGCGCTGACGCACCGGGCGGATCTGACGCCTGTCGTCGGGAAGCGCAGACAGTGTCAGGTCGAACATGCCGGTCGTGTCGAGCACCCCTTCCAGATCGCCCTGCAGGTAAGCGGCCGGCGCCTCCGCCCATTCCTCGAAGGCCCGCGCTACCGCGATCAGGTGCCCGGCGAAATTGCCGCTGTCGACGCTCGAAATGTAGCGCGGATAGAGTGGGTTGAGGGTGCGCGTGTCGTACCAGTTGTAGAGGTGGCCGCGATCCTTATCGAGCTTGTCCACCGTATCGAGAGTGGCGGCGACGCGGTCGGCCGCATCGTTGAGCGAGATCCAGCCGAAATCGCGCGCGGCGATCGTCGACAGGAGATACATGCCGATATTCGTCGGCGAGGTGCGTGGCGCCTCGACCGGGTGCGGCGTCTCCTGGAAATTGTCCGGCGGCAGGAAATTGTGTTCCGCAGTGACGAAAGTCTCGAAATAGAGCCATGTCCGCCGTGCGACGCGGCGGAGCTTCTCGCGGTCGGACTGCGTGACCTCGATCTGGTCCTCGATCTCGGCCGAGCGGCTGACGAGCCATGCGATGGCCGGCGCGGCGATCCAGATCACCGCGTAGGCAAGCGCCAGGTAGAAGCCGGTCGTGCCGCCGAACGCCGCGATCACCACCGATGCGACACCAATCACGACCGATCCGAACATCAGCCGGTAATAGGGCGCGATGCCCTGCGATTGCGATTTCTGCACCTGCGAGGCGGTGCGCCATTCGAGCAGGTTGCGGCGGGACACGAACATGCGGTGAAGCGTGCGCAGGATCGCGTCGCCCATCATCCAGGCTGAGTGCGCAATCAGCACGATCTTCAGCGCCACCTGCGCCGAGGCGAAGACGAAGTCGCGCACGAAGGCGGCGAAATGGCCCCTCAGCGTGTTCTCCGCGCTCTTCGGCGTCAGGCCGTGAATGATGTCGAAGGTCGGCCCAATGAACAGGGCTATGACGAGCAGCGCCATCCACTGCGAGGCGATCGTGAACGGCATCAGAGCCCAGGCGGCCACCGCGGCCATGATCCAGAAGATCGGCGTGAGCGTGCGACGCAGGTTGTCGATCATCTTCCAGCGCGAGACGCCGCTGATGCCCGCGCGCAGGTCGAAGATGAACGGCAGCAACTGCCAGTCGCCCCGCGCCCAGCGATGGTGACGCGACGCATCGACCGGATAATGCGCTGGATAATCCTCGACGACCTCGACGTCGGTTGCCAGCGCGGCGCGCGCGAAAGCGCCTTCGAGGAGATCGTGGCTGAGCACGGCGTTCTCGGCAATGCGGTCCTTCAGCGCCGCGATCATGGCGTCGACGTGGTAGAGGCCCTTGCCCGTGAACGTGCCCTCGCCGAATACGTCCTGATAGAGGTCGGACACGGCGAAGACATAGGGGTCGAGGCCGCGATTGGCCGAGAAGACCCGCTGGAAGAACGAGGACTCCTCGCCCGAGGTGAGCGACGGCGTGACGCGGGGTTGGAGGATGCCATAGCCGCGCACGACCTTGCGGCCGGCCACGTCAACGACAGGCCTGTTCAGCGGATGCGCCATCTTGCCGGCCATCTTGGTGGCGGCATCGCGCGTCATCCGTGTGTCGGCGTCGAGCGTCAGAACATGGACGACGTCGGGCGGCAGCGGATGGTCGAGCGGCAGGAAGGTCGTATCCGGATCGCCGCGCAGGAGGAGGTTGAGCTCGTCCAGCTTGCCTCGCTTGCGCTCCCAGCCCATCCAAACGCCTTCCGCCTCGTTGTAGAGACGGCGGCGATGCAGCAGGTGGAAGCGCTTCGCCACGCCCTCGGGATAGCGCTCGTTGAGCTGGGCGATCTGGGCGCGCGCATGGGCGAGCAGTTCGAGATCCTGGTCCGACTGCTCGAAGCGACTGTCCGGCCAGTCGGTCAGAAGCGCGAAGTAGAGCTCGCCCCGCATGTTGGCGAGGTGGTGCACCTCGATGCGGTTGATCAGTTCCTCCACGTCGCCGCGCGAACCGATCAGGGCCGGGACGACGACCAGCGTGCGCGCCTCGGCCGGCACGCCGTCTCGGTATTCGTAGCCGACGAGCCGGGTCGGTTTCATGAAGACCAGCATCAGCGTGTTGAAGAGCGCCACCGCGCCTTCCATCGCCGGGAAGGCGAACAGGACCAGGAGCAGCGCCGTCCATTCGCCGGACAGCCCGGCCGCCCGCGTCACGGTCCAGGCGGTCAGGATGAACAGCGCGGTCAGCACCGCGACCGGCGCGGCGATGGAAAGCCAGCCGCCGCGACGCAGCGTCCGCATCAGCCGTTCCATCGGCTTGGGCCGATAGCCTATGGCGCGTTCGAGCTCGCCGCGGCGCGGTCCCGCGAGAAAGAAGCCGATGTCGGATTCGTCCGATCCATCGGCCGCAGCCGCCATCTGCAGCGCCTTCTCCGTCACGTCGTGCTCGGTAAGGCGTGAGCGTCGGGCCATGTCCTCGATGGAGGTGCGGTACTGGTCGCGCGAGGCGAAGTCGAGGTCCGAGAAGTTCGACCCATCGCGCAGCATGGCGTCGATCAGGCTGACGCCCTCGAACCAGCTGGTCCAGTCAACGTCGTTGACGGTCCTGAAGCCGCGGATGATGTTGCCGGTGGTGACGTTGCCGCTGGCGAGCGTCCGGTGCTCGGTGCGCGTGATCTCCTCGGCGTCGGAGCCGTGTTTCTCGAGCTCCCGCTCCAGCCATTGCAGGGCGGTGCCGGCGCTGCGCGAGCCGTCGCGCAGGCGATAGAGCAGTTGCGTGGCAAAGGAGGCGTCGCTGGCGTGCGCGGTGTAGCCGCTCAGCAGCGCTTCCTGGGCCGCCGGGTCGGCCTGCTGCGCCAGCTGGTCGGCGGTCTGGTTCGCGGTCCGCCGCATCAGCCGCGCGCGATCCACCCGCACCGCCAGCCGGCGAAGGTTTTCCGCCAGGACGAAGCGGACGAAGGAGGGCAGCGCCCAGATCTCGCCGATCCGCAGCGGCTCCACCGACTGGTAGCCTTTCACCAAAG